>JAHYJC010000004.1 GCA_019429275.1 Lentimicrobium sp.
ATCGGATAGCACACTTTTAGGTTTTTCATTCTATAAAAGTAGCCAAGGCTGGGAAATACGTATTGCTCCAAAATCTTTAGACAAAATAAAGAAAAAGATAAAAGAGAAAACCAAACGCAATGACCCATCTCCAGCTAAAGAAAAGATTAAAAAGCTTGAGATTTCAATTCCGGGGTGGGTTAACTACTTTTGCATTGCCAAAGGGAAAAGTAAAATGGAGGAACTTGATCAATTGGTCAGAACGAGGCTCCGTATGTGTTTTTGGAAACAATGGAAAAAGCCGAAAACCAAACGTCTCAACCTGATCAAATTGGGCATCTCCAAGCAAAAAGCCTATGAATGGAGCAATAGTCGTAAAGCATATTGCAGAGTTGCGCACAGCCCAATTCTGCAAAGATCGCTTAACAACCAATACTTTACTCGTTTGAAATATGTTGGGTTTACTAACTATTACTTTTGGAAAACAGAATACCAGTTAACACTTTTCTAACAAACCGCCGTATACCGAACGGTACGTACGGTGGTGTGAGAGGTCGGAAAATAAAACAGGAGGAAAACTGTTTTATTTTCCTCCTACTCGATTTGCTTTTTGCGAATATTTTCTGACGTTATGACTTTCCGAAAACGATAAATGCATAATCCGTATTGAACCTAGTTTCAGCCCCTTTATGTTGCCAGGCTTTTTATTTAATTGACATAAAAAAAGCCATCCCTGCAAGAGAATGGCTTTAAAAATAAGTTGCGATCTGTTATTTGAGAGCAAGTTTCTTTTTTACCAGTGGCATCAGGTCATCGGCAGCTTCAAAATAAAGAACGAGTCCTTCGGTTGAATTGAGCACAAAACTGTATCCATTCTCCTTGGCTACATCTTTAACAGCATTTCTAGCTTTCTCAATGATTGGAGAGGTCAACTCAACTTCTTTATCCTGGAGGTCTTCCTGGGCAGTTTGCTGAAATTCCTGAATCCTGCGTTGTAAATCAACGATTTCCTTTTCTTTGGTTTGTTTTATGATGTTTGACATAGTAGCCAGATTCGTCTGGTATTCATTCAATTTGGTTTCATATTCTGTTTGCATAGCCTGGAACTGAACCTGAAGTTGCTCCTGATAGGTAGTGAAGGCAGCACGGATAGAATCCTGTCCGGGCATCATTTCATAAAGTTTGGCAAAGTCAATATGACCTATTTTTTGGGTTTTTTGTGCACTTGCCTGGAGTGCTGACATGCTAATAACAAGTACAACAAAGATTTTAAGAATGTTTTTCATTTATTCAATTGGGTTTAGGTTTATTTGCCGCGCAAAATTAGGAAAAAAACTTAATCAGCACGATTGATTGTGATAATGTTCAATATTAAGTGGTAACAACACGCTAATTCGTTGAGTTATTGCCTGCTTTTATAGGAATAGCCCATTTTGTCGAGTACTTCTTCACTGATGTCATACCTTGGATTTGAATACATCATGGAAACACTTCCGGCCTTGTCAAATACAACTGCATAATTATCAGCGGCAGCTATTGACTCGATGGCGCTGTAAATTTTTTCCTGAATGGGTTTTATCAGATCCTGTCTGCGTTTAAAAAGGTCGCCATCAGTTCCGAAACGCTTACGCTGCAAGTCTTTTGCAATTTTCTCTTTACTGATGATTTCTTCTTCACGTTTGTTTTTAATGTCTTCAGGCAACAAAACTGCTTCAGCTTTAAAATTCCTGTATAGCTGATCAATTTCAGCAAATTTTGCTTCTATTTCGCTTTGCCATTGAATAGAAAGTTCATCTATCTCGGTTTTGGCATCAGAGTACTCGGGTATGTTTTCGAGGATAAATTCACTGTCAACATAAGCAAATTTTTGTGCAAATGTTGCAACACTTGCAAAAACGAACAGAGTCGCAATTAATAGAGTCCTTTTCATAATGATTCCTCCTTTTTCTGAGTTGAGGTTTGATTTATTATTTTTATGCGTGAAATTCTAATCAAAAAACCTGCCACATTTTTTTATTCATTCTCATGTTCGTAATCAGAACACAATCCGGGTTAATCTTTAAGTTTTTTTGGAACTCATCAATCAATACTCTGATTGATCGAGAAGTGGAACTGACCTTTGTTTGCAGAAGGCAATCCCGGCACATCATCAAAACCGTATCCCCAGTCAAGCCCAAGCAATCCAAACATCGGCAGGAAAACCCTTACGCCAACTCCGGCCGACCGTTTCAGGGAGAAAGGATTAAAATATTTGAATTCCTTCCAGGCATTTCCTGCTTCCAGGAATGTCATGACATAAATGGTTGCACTTGGATTAAGAGAAATCGGATACCTGAGCTCAAGGGTGGTTTTGTTATAAATTGTGCCTCCAATATTTTTGTTGATGTAATAGTCAGGTGTAAGACTTTCGTTGGAATACCCCCTCATTCCTATGATCTCCCTTCCATCAAGATTGTTGTAGCCAGATAAACCATCGCCTCCCAGATAATAGCGGTCAAAGGGCGTAACTCCGATGTCAGAATTATAAGCTCCCAAAAATCCATACCTGGTTCTGGCACTAAGTACCAGATTGCCAACAATTTGCCGGTAGAGTGAGAAATTGAATTTCCATTTATGATATTCTATCCACTTGAATTTCTCGTCTTCAGGCATAGATTTATAGTTTTTGTCGCTGAAAAGAGAGTAGGGTGGGGTTAAATCAAGGCTGAGCGAAACCTCTGACCCTGACCTCTGGAAGATAGGACTGTCAATTGAGTTACGGGCAAATGTTACCCCAAAACTGTAATTGTTGTATTTTCCGTTTCCATTTCCAAAGGCGAAAATATTTCCATAGTTATTCAAACGATAAGTCTGAATGCTAACACGTTGCATCAGTGTAAAATAATCATCAGGCCATGCCAGTCTTTTGCCAAGCATAAGCATAAATCCATCAATTTTGAACGATTGATAATTTTCTGCCGATTTTGAAAGGCCGTTAGAATACAGTGAATGATAATAACTTACGCTGAAAGAGTTTGGCTTTTTGCCTCCAAGCCAGGGCTCGGTAAATGAGGCACTGTAACTCAGGTAGCCCTTACCATAGGATTGCATTCTCAGGCTGAGTTTCTGTCCATCGCCCGAAGGAATCGGCCGCCAGGCATTGGGTTTGAATATTTTGCTGGCCGCAAAATTATTAAAAGACAAGCCAAGGGTTCCAACAACCCTGCCATAGCCCCATCCACCCGATAGCTCAATCTGATCAGAAGAAGTTTCTTCTACCTTATATTCAATATCAACTGTTCCTTCATTTGGATTTGGAATGGGCGTAGGCACAATTTTTTCAGGATCAAAATATTTTAATTGCGCCAATTCCCTGGTGGTTCTGATAATATCTGAACGGCTGAACATTTGTCCGGGCCTTGTTCTGAGTTCACGCATCACAACATGATCATTTGTCCGGGTGTTTCCCTTCAAAATAACTTTATTGATGGTTGCCTGTTTCCCTTCCCTGATCCGCATTTCCATATCAATGGTATCATTCTCAACCCTTACCTCAACCGGAGTTACTGAGAAAAACAAATACCCATCGTCAAGATAAAGCGTACTTACATCAATCTCATTGGGATTATAGTTAAGATTGGCATCAAGTTCGCTTTGGTTGTAAATGTCGCCTCGCTTCAGTTTAAGAACTTCATTCAATTGTTCTGCAGAATACTTTGTATTTCCAACCCACCTGATATCGCCAAAATAGTATCTTCTGCCTTCATCAATTTTAATATCGATATTGATATTTTTTTTTCCTGATTTATAAACAGAATCCTTTTTAATAACCGCATCTCTGTATCCTTCATTGTTGTATTTGGCAATAAGGCTGTTCAAATCTTCCTCAAAATCACTTTTGATAAATTTTGAAGTTTTGAAAATCCGCAATCTGAAATTATCGCTTACAATCCTGTTGGCGCTATGAATTATGGTGTCTTTATTGAATGAGAGGATCTTTACAGGGAATCCGAAAACAAATTCATCCAAAGCATTGAAAGGCATGAACACACCTTTGTCTTTGGTGTTCTTCATGGTCTTTTTTAGTTTAGCATCACTCAGGTTCCTGTTTCCAATAAAATTAATCTGATCAATCTTAACCTTTTGATTTTTGTCAATATTTATTACCAGACTTATTTCGTTGGCTTTAACGCTGTCAGGCATTTGTTCAATGTTGACCTCAGTATTAAGAAAGCCTTTGCCATTGAAATGTTTTTTAATGATGTTGGTTGTCCTTATGATCACATTCTCGGTAACCACATCGCCCTTCATAAGTTTAATCTTATCCCTGAGATCGTCAGCTTCTGATTTTTTGACTCCCTTAAACGAAAACTTACTCAAACGGGGCCTCTCCTGAAGTTCGATGTTAAGAAAAACAAGTTCATCGGTGAATTTAGTTGCTGATATCCTGACGTTGTCGAAAAGCCCCTGAGCCCACAATTTTTCAATTGCTTTTCTAATCTTATCTCCGGGTATTTCTATTTTATCAGCAACCTGAAGTCCCGAAAGCATGATGAGTACATTATGATCAAGATATTGCACTCCCGAAACGGTAACTCCTCCAATAATGTATTCTCTTGGGTTTGAATAGTCAATTTCGCTGAGGTCGTCGCCAAGCCTGATCTGGGCATGGATAGTAGTTGATAACAGAAGCAATGCAATTGCAATCAGGCAGGATTTTATTTTCATTTATTGTCAACTTGTTTTATTTGTTCACTAATCATCCCAAACCTTCTTTCCCTGTTCTGATAGTCAAGTATGGCTTCGTATAGATCATCTTTTCTGAAATCGGGCCATAATTTGGATGAAAAATATAATTCTGAATAGGCAGCCTGCCAAAGCAGAAAATTGCTGATTCTGTATTCTCCGCTGGTTCGTATGAGTAATTCAGGATCAGGAATATCGCGTGTTTCAAGGTAATTTTTAAAAATATCCTGATCAATCATTTGCGGATCAAGCTTTCCGGCTTTAACCTCGGCAGCAATTTTTGCAGCTGCCTGACTTATTTCCCAGCGGCCACTGTAATTGAGTGCCAGGATAAGGTCCATTCTATTGTTATGTTTGGTTTTATCCATGGTTTCAAGCAGCTGCCTGTAACATTCGGGTTGTAATTGATTGATATTGCCAATGGCCTTCAGTCGTATTTTATTGTCCATTAGGGTTCCCAACTCCGAATTAAGGGTCTGAACCAAAAGGCTCATCAATGCATCTACTTCGCATTTTGGCCTTTTCCAGTTCTCGGTTGAGAATGCATAAAGTGTGAGAAATTCTATACCAAGGTCAGCAGCTGCGGTGGAGGTTTGTCTTACCGATTCCACCCCGTTCTGATGGCCAAAAACCCTCATTTCGCCTCTGTTCTTAGCCCAACGCCCGTTACCGTCCATAATGATGGCAATGTGCTTAGGTAACTTCTGCAGGTCTATTTTTTCTTTCAAATCCATTCGTTCAATTCACAAAACTAAAGTAGACTGTATTCCAATACGGTTGCTTTTCAGGGGTGTTAATAATTGTTAATCAGGTTAATAAAATTTGTTAAGACATTTTTCCTTTACCAGATAATTGAGCTTTATTGATAGACTAATTCCGGCAAATGAAAACCAGTCATCATAACTTGAATCGCCTCTTTGCATACCCTTCATGTGTGCACCCGTAGGATCAGAAGCTTTTTCCGCCTCGATTTTTGGTCTTTTAGGCGGCTCATCGATAGGTCTATTAGGATCATCAGGATCTTGAGGATCAAAATAGTATGTTGTACTTACATCATCAATGTAATCGGTGAAGGTTTTATGCATGGTCCAGCTGGCAGCTATCCCCATAAAACTATTCAGGCTATATTTGAATCCGATTCCAAATGGCACTGAAAATTGCCATCTTGAATACATTTCACCGGGATTTTGGCCTTCGGTGCGAAGGTTGTGAAGTACTAATTGATCGCTAAATCCCGGGTATTCAGCTTTAGGGTTGAAATAAAACACCGATCCCCCGGCAAACATATAAGGGGTTATAAAATGCCTGAGACTGCCTATGAAATACTCGAAAAAGTTAAGTTCAAAAACGGCTGAAATATCAGAAACATGGCTGGTAAAATTAATAGCCCGGTCGGTGTTAGCTTTTGAACGCAGATCATCTCCCTGAATGGTACCGTAAGTAAACCCTGCCCTGATGGCTGTGCGATCGTTAAAATTGTGCCTTAAAAATCCCCCGAATGCGGGCTTGGTAAGGAAAAACTGTCTGCCGGGATTCAGGTCTCCCAAATAGTAAGAGCCTCCGCCAAAAATACCGATTTCGCCATAATGCTGGCCAAATGCACCGGCATAAGCAAAAATTACAATGACAAAAAGAATAAGTTTCTTCATAGCAAAAGTATGTCCGGAGTTGCCCGGGCCGGATATTTCAGAGAGCCGGGTTATTTTTTTGATTTAGCCGGCTCATAAGCACCTGATTTGGCATGCAAAAGTAAGAAAAATTATGAGCCGTAAAGCAATCGTAAAACGCAAGGTTGAATCAGTTTCTTACATCCCTTCCCCAAAGCAGTTTTTGTCTGATGGTTGTAAAAAAATTGTCGCCCATTCTCTGAACAAGATTAATATAAAAAGTTTCTTTTTTAACAATAATTTCAGTGTCGGCGTCTATAATGGCTGTGCGCGAATCCAAACCAACCAGATATTGTGACATTCGTCCTTCAACCTTAAGTTTTATAATGCTTTTGTCGGTTATAACGACAGGCCTGACTGTTAAATTGTGTGTAGCAATAGGTGTAATGACAAAATTTTCGGAGTCTGGTGTTATGATTGGGCCATTGCAGCTCAATGAATAGGCGGTTGAACCTGTTGGTGTTGCAATAATCAGTCCGTCAGCCCAGTATGAGTTTAGCAGCATATTGTCAATATATACATGAACCAGTATCATTGAGCCGGTATCTTTTTTATTGACAGTCAGTTCATTGAGTGCATAATTAATCTCACCGAACAGGTGTTGGGGCGTTTCTACTGACAACATTGCCCTTTTTTCCAGTGTATATTCCCCTCTGATCAGCGCATTCACGGCCTGATTGATCTCCTCTTTTGAAATGCTTGATAAAAATCCCATCCGTCCTAAATTGATTCCCATCAGGGGAATACCCGAATCCCTGATCAGGGTAATGGCATCCAGCATGGTCCCGTCTCCACCGATAGAAAACATAAAATCCACTTTCCCCGGCAATTCGTGATGCTCAGAAAAAATGAAAGGGTTGTCTTTGAATTTAATCCTCTCTTTAACAAATTTCATAAAGGGAGAATAAATCATAATGGAGATTTTATTCCGCTCAAGAATTTCGACCAACTGCTGAAGATAGAAGAAGCGGTCGTCGTTGAAGGTTTTTCCAAACAGGGCAATTCTCATTACAGGTGGATTTACATTCCTTTTTTGCAAATGTACGACAGGCAGGGCTTGTTTTATCAGATTGCTGCCATAAAATGAAGGAAAAAACCTGTCTTCCGTTCGCGATTGGTTGAAAACTCAGCCCTAAGCACTTTATCGTAATAAGTTACGTAATCTAAACCAATGCCAATTCCGCCAAGTAACTTGCCCTGAAGTTGGTTGGAGTTGACTTTGGTTTCGGGCCAGGTCATTCCGGCATCGGCAAAAATGCCAAGATAAATGGAATAGGGTATGGTATTGAATTGGTTCGCTTTTATTTTTGGCATTTTAATAATATTACCGGGAATTAACGCATACCTGATGTTTGATTTCATTAGCAAAAAGTTATCTCCGTCTATCACATAATATTCATAGCCCCTTATGTAATCGCGGTTGAATCCCAGTGCCTGATTGAGAAACCAGGGTTTCAGCCCTGTTGTTGAAAATTTCGATGCCATTTCCAAAGCGGTATTCCATCGGTTGTATAAAGGAATATGAATTCTGGCCGAAGACCTGAATGTAAAAAACTTATAATCTGAATTAGGAAACAGACCAAAGCCGTTGACCAATACATCGGCATACCATCCTTTAAGCGGATAGCCTCTGTTGTCGCGGTAGTCTGCTTTCATAAGGTAGCCTATATCCGGAATTGATGTTTGTTTTTTATTAATCCCAGTATAATCAGGATTAAGATATAGCAAGGTGTCGCTGAAAAAATACCTGCTCAGGCCAATTGAGAGTGTATGGCTATGATGAATCTGAGGCCGGAATCTTAAAAATAAGGAAGTCTCTATCATTTGTCTCAGGAAATCATTGGCCCGGTAATATTCGAGTTTGTCTTCTCTGGTAATATAACCGGTTTCACGCTCACGCCCGGCAGAAAGAATTAATCCGGCTCCCAGAGTTTTTTTTTGGTTGAAATAAGGAATTTCATACAGCAACGAGATTTGCTGCTGGTATCCCAGTTTTGCGCTAATGTGAAGTTTTTCAAGCCTTCCTCTGAAGTTTTCCTGCTGATAAAATAAACCATAGGATAACCGGCTCAAATCACCATTCTTCCACCAGGCATTGAAATTTCGGTCTGATATTTCGAATACCGGCCAAAGCCAGATATACCACCGTTCAGTAACTTCAATGATAATCTCAGCAGTTCTGCTTCCGGAATTTTCAATTATTTCAGTATTTACAAAGTGAAACAATGGCAATCGCATAAGATTTTCAGCAGATTTACTCACTGCCTGCTTCATATCAGCTATAAACAATGAATCTCCGGCTTTGAAAGCGAGCTCTCTAAGAATTATATAATCTTTGGTTTTTTTATTGCCCTTTATTGTGACATCCTGAATTAACAATTTTTCTTCAGGATTACTTCCAAATGAAAAAATGGAAACTCCTGTTAATAAAAAGAGGGAAAGGAATAAATGAATTTGTCTTGAAAGACCGAAACTCATAGTTCAAGAAATTTCATCAGCGAATCATAACGGTCACGAAGCGCTTCGCTTGATTCACCCTCAAAAAATGAAGCCTTGATGGTATAGTTATACCGGTCAAAAGTCTGAATGATTGGACCAATATCCATCCTGTTAATTTTTAAGGTTACTTCCATTCGGGTGGAATCGGGCAGAGTAGAAACATATAAGCTAAGGATGCTTGAATCATTCATTTCGACCAATCGGGCAATCTCGCTCAGAGAGTAATCTCTTATTCCCATCTCGAGTACGATAATTCCTCCCGGGTTGTCAACCGCAGCCAACCTGGCAAAATATTTGACCAGGCAAATAAGCGTTATTGAACCAAGATAGTGATTCTGATGGTCAAGCACCGGAATGAGACTGAGTTTTTGCTGGTGAACCTGTCCTATAACATCGTAAACATGCTGATTATCATAAACATATGGCTTAATGAGTCCCAAAGGGTGATTTCCTATAGGTTCTTCAAAATTTCCAAGCTCATAAATATCTGATTCTGAAATCAACCCCAGAAAATCACTGTCGTTGACAATGGGAAGGTGAGAAACCCTGAATTCTTCCATCCAGTTGAGGGCATTCAATCCGCTGTCAGAAGTTTTCAGAGGCATAATTTCATCGCTAATAAGTTCTTTTGCAAGCATCACTATGTATATTTATCCTACAAAATTAAGCATTTAAATCATCTGCATTAAGAAAGATCAAGGGATTTTCAGTTCAGCGATTCTTGGGATAATGTTTAAAAAAGGCGATTTCAAAGGTTAATTTGTACCTTTGCGATATATTCTTATTAAAATGACAAAGCTTAGCGTTAATATCAATAAAATAGCAACTCTCAGGAATGCCCGTGGCGGAAATCTGCCCGATATTCTTAAAGCCGCCATCGATTGTGAAAGGTTTGGGGCACAGGGTTTAACCGTGCATCCGCGCCCCGATGAGAGACATATTCGCTATCAGGATGCCCGCGATCTGAAGCCATTGGTAATAACCGAGTTTAACATTGAGGGAAATCCTGAGCAGCCTTTTATCGATTTGGTGTTGGAGGTAAAACCTCATCAGGTAACATTGGTTCCTGATGCTCATGATGCCATAACTTCCAATCAGGGTTGGGATACCATAAAGTATCGCAACCATCTGACTGATATTATCACAACATTTCAAAAGGCAGGAATCCGGACTTCAATATTTGTGGATCCTGATCCAAAAATGGCTGAATCAGCCGCTTATACAGGCACCGATAGGATTGAATTGTACACAGAAGCTTATGCAGCCTCGTATCTCAAAAACAGAGAAAAAGCCATAGCACCATTTATGGCAACAGCCGAAGCAGCTACAAAATCAAATATTGGTTTAAATGCCGGGCACGATCTCAATCTCGACAACCTCCGGTATTTTGTACAGCGTATACCCGATATTCTTGAAGTATCCATCGGACATGCGCTTATTGCCGACGCGTTGTATTTCGGGCTTGAAACCACCATTCAACTTTATCTCAGAGAACTAAAACCCTGGCTGCCGGTTTGATTTCAATTTTGCAAAGGATCAGGCACAAAAACAATTTTACCAGCCTGGATAAGTACTTTGAATTAAAGTTTCTTTCAATTTCATTGTATTCTATAATGTTAACATAGCTCAGCTTAATAAATGAAACTATTTTACAGACATTTCGGGGAGGGTCAGCCATTGATTATACTTCACGGGCTATTTGGTGTCTCTGATAACTGGGTAACCATAGGGAAGAAGCTGGCTGAAAAATTTTCGGTTTTCATTCCTGATCAGCGCAATCATGGAAAGTCGCCCCATAGCGTGACTTTCAATTATTTTGCTTTGTCGGATGATCTGCATGAGTTTATTAAGGAGCACAAACTTGAGAAGATAATATTGATAGGCCATTCCATGGGAGGAAAAGTAGCCATGACTTTTGCTCTTGAGCATCCTGAGCTTGTTGAAAAACTTGTAGTTGTAGATATCAGTCCCCGGAAATATCCCGGAAGGAATGTGCATTTTGAAATGATCAGTGCCATGATGGCGGTTGATTTCGATAAAGTTGAATCGCGCAATGATGTTGAACGTCAACTCATCGAAAGCATTCCAAACAAGCGCATTCGAATGTTTGTAATGAAGAATCTATACCGCAAAACCCGTCAGAATTTTGATTGGCAGATTAACCTCGAAGCCATCAGTGCTAACCTGGATTTTGTTTTTGAAGGTGTTGAGAGCAGCGATGTTTATGAAGGGCAGACTTTATTTATCAGAGGTGGCAGATCGGATTATATTGAGGATATTGATCTGCCGGTGATAAGAAAACTATTTCCCGCTTCTGAAGTTCTGACCATAGAAAAAGCATCGCATTGGGTTCATGCCGATTCACCGACGGAATTGTGTAGATTATTCAGTAATTTTCTCGGCAAAGAGTGTGTTGCACCGGGCGCAGAGAGCGAATAAGTTATGAGAAGGAGTGAAAAAAAATCCGGTGAACCAGTAAAGGTTGCCGGATATCTTTTAAAATGACCTGATCATCAGTACCTTTCAATATTCAGGCTTGAAACAGCAGCATCAATATCTAAATATATTTTTTGGGTTGAGGTTTCAAAATTAGGGGTCCGGTATAATCCGTTCGAGACTTTGTCAAATCCTTTGAAGCTTTTTGAAGTGAGTGCGGTTTCGGTTTTCAACTCGGCGCCTGCACCCTGGGGTATTCTCAGGTCGATAGAGGCCGCACCTGCATCAATTTCTATTTCTGTTAGCTCAATTGCTTCTCCTAGCTTTATTTTCATCGATGAAGCACCACCATCAATTTTCAGTTTCCCGACTTTATATTTGCTCAGATCAAAATCAAGGTTGGCTGCGCCGATATCAAGATCAAAATCCCAGGTAGGGTAATCGTTCAGACCAAGTCTTACGCGGTTTCCTAGGTTTTTCATCCGTATATTCGACTCATTGATTCTTAATTCAATAAATCTTTTTGAACTGTCATCGCGTGAAGTCATGCTGTAATTGCCAACCGATCCCTCTTTCATGAAAGTCAGTATTTTGGCCACTGGTATTTCTTCTTCGATTCTGAAATCGCCGGCTGCAGCTTCTAGTTTCAGTTCAACACGGGTAATCGCAGAGTCAAAAGCCTGAAACATCTCCTGTTTTGAAACCTCTTCAGTATTTGTTTCTGAATCATTCCATTCAAAACGGTGCTTCCGGTCGCTGTCTTTCCATCCAAAACTGTAATAACCGGTTTTATCGTAGCGGTTGACCAGAAGGATGGAAAATCCAATGGCAGCAATTGAAAAAACCAGTTTCATATAATCCTTAACCGGAATCAGTGAAATACCCCAAAGGATGAGAATAAGTGGCCATAATCTCCAGATTGTAAGCCAGTCGAAATAAATTATTCCTGTGTTTTTGAGGATAAACAGCGAGCCAATCAGCACCAGCATCACTCCCCAGAATATTTTTCTGTAACTCATGGTTTTTGAATTAAAAAGTTTGTGTATCGTTTTTATCCTCTTGATGGTCAGCTACTTTATTTTTGTTGCCTCTTGGAATACTTCCAAAAATGAGAATCAGTCCGACAGCAATCAGCAAAACCGGCCAGAGATCACCAAAATCAATGCGGGGTATAAATTTTTCAATCAGAAACATGGAACCAAGCACAATCAAAATAACTCCTCCAATCAGGCTACCTTCCATTTTTTTTCGTTGTTGAACCTCGGCAATGTTGGGGTTGATTTCATTTTCAGGATAAAATGGTTTCCCCTGTTCAAATCCATCGTAAGCATCTCCTACTCCAGATCCTTCGGAGTTTGGTGATGGAGGTTTCGTTGTAAATGAGTTATAGGTGTTGTAACTGTTTTTTTCGGGAAGTATAATCCACAGTATGAGATAAATCAATACACCGCTACCTCCAAAAATTACAAGCAATACGAATATCAACCTGACGATAGTGGGATCGATTCCAAAATATTCAGCCAGCCCACCGGCCACCCCGCCTATGACTCTTCCCTGCACAGTACGGTATAATCTTGTTTCTGACATAGTAAATGAGATTTGTTTGCCTGTTTTGACGCAACAGCACTGGCAAGGTTACACCTCCTCAGAAATTTCTTTCTTTATGCCTGCGTGCCTTGCAACTACAATACTCAGCTCATAGAGACCGTAGAGGGGAATGCAAACCAAAATCTGACTGATAACATCGGGAGGTGTAATGATTGCAGAAATTGTAAGAAGTACGATGAGCATATATTTTCTGTTCTTTTTGAGAAAGGAATCGGTAATTATTCCCACTTTGGCAAGGAAATAAACAAAAACCGGAAGCTCAAAGACCACTCCGAGCGCAAAAGTAACTGAGACTACCGTGCTGATATATGAAGTGAGCGCTATCTGATTATTGATAGATTGACTTACCTGGTAGGTTCCAAAAAAATTAAGTGTAAGCGGTACTATCAGATAATAGCTGAACAAAACGCCAAGAATAAATAACAACGACATTACAATAACAGCTCCACGTGAATGACGACGCTCATTGTCATACAAAGCAGGTCTTATAAATCTCCAGATTTCATAGATAACATAGGGTGCAGCTACTATCAATCCACCAAACATACTGATGTACATATGGGTAGTAAATTGACCTGAAA
Organism: Lentimicrobium sp.; assembly: GCA_019429275.1. Lineage (GTDB taxonomy): Bacteria > Bacteroidota > Bacteroidia > Bacteroidales > Lentimicrobiaceae > Lentimicrobium. Next base: position 13,496 of record JAHYJC010000004.1, read on the forward strand.
GGTTTATGTTGATGATTTGAAGCTCCATATTTCCAAGGCAGAGGGCCGGAATGCCAAGCCATTCTCCTAACCTACACAACAACTTGTTGGTAATAAAATCGGGGTTTTTCGGAGCCAGTATGATACTGTCGAAGATAAATTCTCTGTTTACGAAAGCAACAATGGCAAGAAGCACAATTGCTATCACCGACCTGAACAAATGGCCGCGCAAGGCATCTAAGTGCCCCCAGAATGACATTTCTACGGCTGGTTCGGCGGCAGGTTTTTTTTTCTTGCTGGTAACTGTTTCGGGCATCTTAGCCGTAATGGTTAGAGAGGTCAAAAATACACAATCTCCCTGATCTTTTAAACAGATTCAGGGAGATTGATGAAAAGCTTTGATTCATTTGAAATCAGGAACAACCACCAGCCACTTTTTTCTTTTTGCCGACAGGCTTTGGTGCAGGCACTTTTACGGTTTTAACGTCATTGCCTTCGGAAGGTGCAGAATCCAGCCCTTCGGCTCCAAGCGTCTGCCCGGCAGCCCTCCTGAAATTATAGCGGGCGATTTCATCATTTGAGCTAAGCCCTGTGGGTGGAGTAGGGTTCAAAATGGCTTCAGCCCAGTAATTCAATCCTCCCCGCAGAACATAAATGTTGCTATAACCCAATTGCCTGAGCAACATCCAGGCCTCATTTGCCTGAGTGCTTCCATTGCTGTAAAAAACATTCAACTTAACATCCTGATCAAAAACTTCAATATATTCCGTAGATAAAAGATTATCGATGGGGATGTTGATCGCTCCATTCAGGTTGAATTTTTCAAATTCACTCTGAGGCCTGGTATCAATCAGTTGCAGATATGGGTCTTTTTCAACCAGCATTTGAGCAATTTGCTCTGGCTCAAGATATTGTGTACCACTTTTAATTTCGTCCAATATCTGATCGGCACTCAGTTTATATGGCGTTGTGGTGTTTTTTGGAACTGCAGCAATAATCACTCCCATAATCAGAAGAATGGTTGTGAGAAGCATACGCGGAGTGAAAGTTAATTTTTTCATAATTCGTATTTTTTTATTAAACGTTTTAAAAGCCATTAATATTCTTCTCTCGGGAATTTTTTTTCGGCCCATTCGGCTCCCCAGAACATCGTAACTGCTGCAATTACCAATATCAGGGCAAAAAAGCCTTCAGAAATGTTTAAAAATTCAGAGATTTTGGGATATCCCATAAAATTGGCTTTGAATATTCCCTCCCAAAGGGGATATCCTTCTGCGAAAATAAATACGCCGATAAAAAGGCCAATTACGAAAATCATTGCATCAATTTTTCCGATGGCTGCTCCACAAAAGCTGGTTCCGGGACAATAACCACCCATAATAAAACCGGCCCCCATAACAATGCCTCCCAAAATAGCTGATGTGAGATAGGTTTCATTTACATAAACCAGGCTCAGGTCGAGCCATCCAAAGAGGCTCATGAACAACATGCCCAATGCGGCAGTTACTGCACCAGTAAAGAATACTTTTAATACAACAGCATCATAGCCGTAAAAAACGCCGGCCAGTTTTCTGCTTGATGAAAAACCGCCCTGTTCAAGTACAAATCCAAAGGCTATGCCTATAAAAAATGCAAGTAAAAGGTTAGTGTTTTCAGAGATTATTTCGTTGATTACCAATGGTCCCATGATAAAATATTTTTGAGGGTTTATGTAAATATTAAATCCAGAGTTTGCGGAAGAAATAGGCAAGTGCAAAGGCTGTTCCAAAAATGGCAGCCATTGAAATGAAGCCACCCAATGACAGAATAGCCATCCCACTCAGAGCAGATCCGCTTGTGCATCCACGTCCAAACTGTGAACCAAGCCCAAAGAGAATTCCGCCGACGAGTGCAAAGATCAGTCGTGTTCGGGAGGTTATGCGTGGATTGTGCTCAACTTTCCAGGTTAGTCTGTGTGCCAATACTCCCGAAAGGAATCCACCCAGAATAACGCCGAGCATCTGATAAACCAGCCATGTATTTAGTGGATTGCCTGTGTGACCCTCACTGAATTCTTTATAAAATGTAGCGGACTCAGCATGAGCCGGTGCAACAGTTTCTACACCGGCTACTATTGCGCTTTTAATTGCTCCGCTTGCCCCGACACTTCGGCCGGATATAAAGTTGGCTGCAATCACAACCAAACCCAGCAGAACACCTGCAAGGTAAGGGTTCATGTACTTAGATTTATTTATTTTCGACATTTTGGTAAAATTTTAATTTGACAAATATTGTTAATAGAGCCAGCGGCTTGCTTGTCCGGCATAAGCTATAATAAACCTGAACATAAGTCCTCCGAATATAACCAGAACCGGAGCAATAAAAACAGGCATTTTAAATCCTTTCAATTCAAGTACTTCCAACAAGGCAGGGGTTGCCAGGCCAAGGGTAACCACAAATAGCCAGAATGGCGTTGTGTATGGTCCGCCAAGGAAAAGAGAAGCAGCCTCAATATGAACCTGGGTGCTTGCCAGGAACCCCATAAACATATGCACAATCAGAAACAATTCTATGCCAATAAGCATCAGATCAATTCGTGCAAAAGTATGGCGCTCGTGTTTATTTTTACTCATCAGTACAATGGCTGCGGCTCCCGTTGAAAGGCCCGAAGTCAGGAAAAGAGGGCCCAAAATTGAAGTATTCCATAAAGGACGGGCATTAAATGCAGAGAACAGAATTCCTGTATAAACCCCAAGAATCAGCGAAAATATCAGCATAATCCATGAAATGATGATCAGGTTTTTTCTGAAAAACTTATCAAGTTCCCAAAGCCATTTGTATTTCCAGTCCCATTTGGGAAAAATAGTTTTAATGTTCAGGGCGCACCAAATGATGGAAAGCGGTGTTACAACCATCAGCGTCCAGGCACCCCAAGACATAGGTGATTCTAGCCGGATTGTCGTGTATAACCGCCAAAAGTAAAGTTTGTGGTTCAGGTCAAGGAGAAGTGCCAAAAGGCCAACCATGAGTAAAAATGGTGTTAGGAAGGGTGCTATTTTTACTGCGGTGGGGTATTCTTTTTCTTTCCCCAGAACGGTATAGAGTGCTGCAAAGAATAATATTCCGGCTGCCAAACCACCAAGAAATAGATATAATGGGATGTGCCAATGCCAAATGTGTAATTGCGGATCTATCAGATGATTCATCCTGCCGCTGGTAATTATTTCTTCTCTCATCTTGGTCTGTTTTTAAATCAGGAAAAATAAATGAGGATTGGTTCCGGCTTCAGGAATCAATGTTTTGTTTTTTCTGTTTTTCAGCACTTTAGAAACCGGACTGTTTGGATCATCCAGATCGCCGAAATACAGGCATTTGGTAGGGCAAACCGAAACACAGGCCGGATTCAGCCCTTTTTCCACCCTGTTGTGCAGGCAGAAAGTACATTTATCAACATACCCATCGGGGTGCGGAAACCGTGCATCATAAGGGCAGGAAGCAATACAGGCTCCACAGCCAATGCATTTGTGTGGAGTGACAAGAACTACACCGCCTTTGGCATAATGACTTGCTCCCGTAGGGCAACACCTTACGCAGGGTGAATTGGCGCAATGATTACACCGCTCGCTGCGGATTTCGATCTCGAGCTGTGGATAGGTCCCATCGGTTACTTCAACAATCCAGTCGCGGCAATATCCGATAGGAACGTTGTTTTCAGTCTGGCAGGCCACCACACAATCGCTGCAGCCTACGCATTTTTTTGTGTCAACAGCCATGGCATATCTCATGCTTCAGCCTCCTTTCCGTCCATATCAAAATCAGTAATAAAGGTTACAAAATTGCCCCTCATACCTGTTCCTCCCATAACAGGATCAATGTGAACACGGGTTACAAGTTCAGTGTCGTTGATTCCCCTGCCATGGGCTCGTGTGAGTTTTTTGTTATTATGTCCAAATCCATGAACCATATATACCGAATCCCATCGAATACGCTCTGTAACTCTTACTTTAATGGCGAAGGTTGATATTATATCGTCCTGATTTTTAAGTTTTACCATTTGGTCATTTTCCAATCCCCAGAGTTTGGCAACTTTTGGGTTTACCCAAAGCACATTTTCATCCATCAGATCGGTAAGGTTGGGATTGTTAGCTGTACGGCTGAATGTATGCATCGGAGCCCTGCCGTAATTAAGCCGGTAATAACCTTCGGGCGGTTCTTCATGAGCAGTATATAAAGGCAGCGGTTCAAACCCTTCATTTTCCATATCGGTAGAATAGAGTTCTATTTTTCCTGTATTGGTATTGAAGATTACCTCTTCGCCGGGCGAAAAATATAAATCATCAAATTCACGGGGGAAGTTTTTAACTCCTATTCGTTTCATCTCCTCCAGCGAAGTGCCTACCTGCTTAAATTGCCAGTCGAGCAGTTCTTCCATGTCTTTCCAGGGGAACCAGGCACTTAAACCTAGTTTTCCGGCCAGTTCTTTGGCTATCCAGGAGGCAGGCTTTGTATTGTATTTTGGCTCAGCTGCAGGCATACGCAATGCTACATTGGGCTGACGGTGCCCTGAGTTGCGTATCATGTCATATCGCTCAAGGTAGGTGCATTCGGGCAACACCACATCTGCATATCCGGTTAATTCAATCGGCATTGTGTCGATGACTACCAGCAATTGCAATGCCTTTATTGCTTCCATGGTTTTAGCCTGATTGGGAAACGCAGCCAGAAGATTTGTTCCATTAACAATCCAGGCTTTGAAATTGCACTCATTTGTTACTGTTGGAATTGTTGCATCGCACAATCCATTAGCTACCACTTCATTGGCCAGATTATATTTGCCTTCATAGGCTTCAGCCGGCAAACGTTTTGGCACAGGAAACGGAGGAACAGGATAATTAGGCAGGTGTAGTTTTTCGGGTTTATAATATCCGCCACGTCGGCCCCAGGAGCCCAGCAGTGCTGTAAGTATAGCCACAGCCCGCAAACGCTGGGTATCGTCGCCATACCAGGTTACGTGCCGGCCAGGGTTTACAATTACCGAAGGTGCGGCATTGTGCATTTCACGGGCCGTTTCACGGATGATATTGGGATCGATGGTGGTGATTCCATAAGCCCATTCCGGGGTAAAAGTCTTTACATGCTCTTTTAATTCAGCAAACCCATACGTATAGCGTTCAACATAATCTTTATCATACCATTCATTCTCTATGATTACATTTATCCACGATAGCAAAAGAGCCATATCGGTAGCAGGTTTTATCGGCAACCAATACTTCGATTTACTTGCTGCCGTTGAAAAGCGCGGGTCGACGGTTATTATGGTAGCACCTTTGTCAATGGCATCCGACATTTCCTGTACCTGCCCGTTGTGCATATTTTCGCCCAGATGTGTGCCAATCAGTACCATGCAACGTGTGTCGCGGATATCAATGCGTTCGGGCGAATAAATTATATCACCGAATGTGGTTAGAAACCCAACTTCACGAGGCCCCCGGCACTGTGCAAATGAGGGTGCAGCAATGGAAGCTGATCCGAAAGCCTTCAACATATGGCCAAAATGAGCACCACCAGACCCGTGTGTAAACAATGCCAGGCATTCTGGGCCATGTTCAGCGGCAATTTTTTTCATTTTATCGGCGATGTAATCCAGGGCTTCGTCCCAGCTGGCTTCCCTGAAGATATCTTTTCCTCCTTCACTGGTGCGGATAAGTGGGGTTTTTAAGCGGTCTTCATCATGATATTGGCCTATCCCTCCTGTACCGCGCGGACAAAATCTACCGTTGCAATGCTGGTCATCATTGTTACCAATGATTTTCTGAATATTTCCATCAGCATCTTTATATACCCAACCCGCGCACTGCCAGAAGCAGATTTCGCAATATGTGGGTGTGCGCAATGGCCCGGTTTCTTTCGCACCGGATATTTTATCCAGTATTGAAGAACCTTTGGCCAGTTCAAATGCTGTACCGGCCAATGCCAGACTGCCGGCTCCAAGTGCTGAAATCTTTATGAATTGCCTTCGCGAAGTTGCCATAAGAGCTGTGAGTTATTCAATGTCAATGATATATGCGCAAATAACTACGGGGAAAGTAGCTTAAGTTTTGACGCAAAATTACTGAGATTCGATAGTTATATATCGAAGATCTTAAGATTTGTGTCAAATAGTAAGCATTTGATAATCAAATATATGCATAATAATTTATTTGAAATATGTCTAAATTGTGAGTTAATGCTCTGATAAATAGTAGAATAAAATTCTATTTAGAATTATTCTAAATTTTAGATATTTGCTTCAGGATCTTTCCTGAGCATGATAAGAAGTTCGTTGGCCCCCTGCAATGCTGCTGAGACAGACATTCGTGGCTCCCTGATTAACTGACGGGCGGTAGGCATGTTTGCTATCATGAAAGGAAGGATTGAAAATGCTACAGTTAGCGACTGATAGAGGTTTTGCAGGCCTTTTTTTTCCAGAAAAGCACGTACGACCGGATTTCTGATTTCGATGCTGATGGCAGAAAAAGATACGATTACAACCATTGCCCTTAAAGTCATTTCAGTACCAGCCATTAATCCTTCAAGACTCATACATATAAATTTGCTGCAATCTTTCTCCCAGAATATGGTCGCTATAACCAGAATGATTATAAATTGCCACCATAATACCGGTTTTCGAAACCTCCGGAAAACTCCCGGGTACCTCATTCCTGTTAGTATGGACCAGATAAGTACTGAAGCAAAAGCTACAAAAAGTAATGATTTTGAAATAACAAGGATAAAAAATGGAATTGAAAGAAAATAGATTATCATGATTGGTAAAGAAAAATGACGATCCGTCGAAATCAGTGGATTATCTGACGTTTGAAGTGTCCCGGGATATTGAAATGAATGGTTTTCAACTTTACTTATTGGAATTGATAAACCGATCAAAGCGGCTATCAGTCCGCCAATTATGTACACTCCGATCAGAACCATCACCAGCAACCATGGATCGGGATTGATGATGCCGATCTGCCTGGCAGTATAACGGTATATATTAAGATAAACCTCAATGAGACTATATCCGTACAGAATCAGAATACTCACAACTTTGTGGATTAAAGCACTGCTAACGCCAAGAATGCCGCCAAGCAGGTATCCGGTTATGTTACTGCCGATAAACCTTACTGAAATTTCGAGCAAAAAAGCTTCGGACATAATCCCTATCATAGGCCCCAGGATTAGTGAACTCGGCGAAATTGATTTCATCAGGGCGCAAATTAATCCGGCACGCCATATCAGTCCTTTCACGGGCCATAACCTGTGAAAAGAAATCATCAGCACTACACCGGTTGCCGCAAGAAAACTACCCGCAAACGGGATTCGCATATTGTGCAGAAAACTCCCAATAATGATTTCAAAAGATGCCCATAGCCCACCGGCAACTGCAGCCATCATCCACAACTCATTTGTGTGAGCCGATCGGCTGAATTTAATGGAGGTAGTGTCCTTGGTTGTCATTCTATAATAATGGAAAAGGAGGCGTAAAAATAGGAAACTGTGATCCAATGGGATTATTTATTTCTGCTTTTGTCTGTGATCTGCCGGTTTCAGAAAATTTATCCGATTTTATTTTTTGTTATTTCGTTGATAACCTGCTGTATATCCTCCGAAGCATCAATAATCCTGATGGGTTGAAGTCTAAAAGTTGAAATGATTTCTTTTGTTAAAGATGGCCGGATGGAAACGATCACGATACGTTTAAAGGACTGTGCAAAAATGCCGGGCAGATTTTCAGCCCAGCCTTCGCCCTTTAGTTCAAGCGGACCTATTTCATCGACCATAATTACTTCAGCATTGCATTCTATGGCTTTGGTCAGCCATAGGTTTCCTGTAATAAACGCATCAGGGTTGAACCAGTATTTTCTGAATTGCTTCCATCCGGGATGGAATTTATTTTCACACAACACCATACTTTCACCAGTAAGGATAGACTCAATAACAAAACCTGACCGTTCGCCATTTTCCCAAATACCTCTTGCATAAATGCCGGAAACATTTTTCCCTGTACTTTTAAGACCAGTGCAAATGGCCTGATTCATTTCTGATTTGCCGCTTCCCTGCTCTCCGGTGATAATGTAAAGACCTCGCATTTAGTTGTTTGCTGTGAAGAAAAGGCAGCTATCGCCATAACTCAAAAATCGGTAATTGTGTTCAAGGGCATGTTTATAAACTTTTTCCCAATTTTCTCCTATGAGCGCAGCCACCAGAAGAAGTAATGTACTTTTAGGCTGATGAAAGTTGGTAATTAGTGCAGTGCAGATTCTAAAACGATAGCCTGGTACAATCATAATTTGAGTAAAGCCCGAAACTGACTGAAGATGTTTCCGGCTGAAGTAATCGTAGATTGCCTGTAAAGCTTCTGTTGCCGGTATTTTACTTTCGTTTTTATAAGGTTCCCATTGGTCAATGAAAAAATAGTCGCCGGGTTCATTTCCCTGCAGAATGCGACAGCCTAACCAGTAAAGGCTTTCAAGAGACCGCATGGATGTAGTTCCCACAGGAATAATATTTCCCGTGATATTCTGCAATAATTTTAAAATCAATTGTTTTTCAACAATCAGTTCTTCCTCGTGCATGTTGTGGTGACGGGCATCCTCAACTGATACTGGTTTAAAAGTGCCGGCACCTACGTGCAGGGTTAGATATTCGAAACTACATTCTATTTCTTCAATGCTTTCCAGCACTTTTGTAGTAAAATGTAGTCCGGCAGTTGGTGCCGCTACCGATCCGTTAAATTGTGCATAAATAGTTTGATATCGCTCTATATCGCTTTGTTCAGGAGCCCGGTTAAGATAAGGTGGGAGTGGAATTTTTCCGGCAAGCTCAAGCACCTGCTCAAAAGCCATTTCGGGATTGTTCCAGAAAAATGTTATCATGTGGGCATCAGCAGTTTGTTCACCCCGCTGAGCTATCAGGGTAACCTGCTCAATTCCTTCACCTGCAGAGAGAGCCAGATTGCCTGATTTCCAGCGTTTGGCATTGCCGATCAGGCATTTCCAGATGGCTTTACCACCGGTTTGACCATAACTCCCCTCGGGTTGAAGGCAAAATATTTCGATGTGTGTGCCGCTTTCTTTTTGAAAAATCAACCGCGCCCTTATAACGCGTGTATTGTTGAAAACCAGCATACTACCGTTTGGCAAGTGCTCATTTATTTTCAAAAAGGATGAATCAGTTATTTTGCCACTATCATAAACCAGCAATTTCGACAAATCCCGTTCAGACAGCGGATACTTTGCAATCCGGTTTTCGGTCAGTGGATAGTCGTAATCTGCAATATTTAAAGGATAATCAATCATTTTCCCTGCTCTTGTGCTTTTGCTTCATTCCAGAATACATCCAGCTCGGCCAGCGTCATTTCGTGCATAGATTTTCCGGTTTCTTTTACCTTTTGTTCGATAAAATTAAACCTGCGGATAAATTTCTTATTGGTGCGTTCCAATGCATCTTCAGGGTTTATGTCGATAAATCTTGCATAGTTGATCAGGGCAAACAAGAGGTCTCCAAATTCATCTTCGATTTTTTCGGGAGACCCATTCAGTTTTTCATATTGCAATTCGCTCAACTCTTCTTGTACCTTATCCCATACTTGCCCGACATGATCCCAGTCGAAGCCAACGCCTCGGACCTTTTCCTGAATACGGTAGGCTTTCACCATGGCTGGCAGCGAAGCGGGAACCCCGCCAAGTACGGTTTTTGCTTCACCTTCACCCAGTTTGATTTTTTCCCAGTTATTTTTTACTGTTTCGGCATCGTTGGCAGTAACATCACCATAAATGTGCGGATGGCGGTGAATTAGTTTTTCACAAATTCCATTCAGCACATCGGTAATATCGAAAGCGTTCTGCTCTGACGCAATTTTGGAATAAAAGACCAGATGAAGCATCAGATCGCCAAGTTCTTTTTTGATCTCATTCATGTCTTTTTCAAGAATGGCATCGCTCAGCTCATAGGTTTCCTCTATGGTGAGATAGCGAAGACTTTCAATTGTCTGTTTTTTATCCCAGGGGCAACCAGCCCTGAGTTCATCCATTATTTTGAGCAGTTTTCCGAATGCATTAAGTCTTGGATCCATAAGATTATAAAATTCAAAATTTGAAGGTCAGGCCTGATGTAGTAATAAAGAGCCTGAGAGGCGTTTAGGCAGCTCCCTGGTAATGTTCTGCTGCAAATATCTTTTGCAAAAGTAATCATTTTGGCGGGTGAGGATTTTGTATTTTTGTTGATATCTAAATCAACTACCATTCGCTCGTTTTGGAAAAGGCAGTCACAGATTTTAAACAGATTACTTTGAATTGCACGCTCCTGGCTGTGTCGATGTTGGTTTTCATGAATGTTTCATTTGCACAGCATCGTTTTCATGCAGCTAATTTATTGTTTGAACCGCGTGCCAATTATGGATTTTTGATTGCTCACCACGTGGAAATGGAAATTTACAACAGCCATTTTCCGGCTTTTGAATTTTCTGTTGCTCAGGCTACATACGGCAAAAGGCAATGGGAATCTTTGTATCAATTTCCGGTACTGGGTGTAACCTATTATAATGCCTGGCTTGGTAATTCGCAAGATCTTGGTCAGGCTCATGCCATATTTCCGTTCATTAGTTTTCCATTTTACAAGGACAATAAAAAAGAGCTAAATTTCAGGCTGGGCGCAGGAATGGCATACCTGACCAAAAAATTCGACCGGCTGACCAATTATAAATACAATGCAATTGGATCACATCTGAATGCAGCGGTTAACCTAATGCTTGAGTATCGGTGGAAACCCAGCCCACACATTCAACTTTCGGCCGGGGTGCAATTGATGCACTTCTCAAACGGATCAACAAAAACACCTAATTTTGGATTGAATATACCAGCTTTGAGTGCAGGTGCAGCTTTCAGGATAAATAAGGAAAACGATTACATTCTTCGCAGCATCAGACCTGATTTGACTATGTATGAATTTGATGGACAGGATTTTATAGAATTCAAACTGGGAACAACCTTTGCATACAAAGAGTCGGGTGATACCGATGGAGAAAAATTTGCCATTTATTCCGGTTTTTTTTCTGCCATGAAAAGTCTTGATTACAAACATAAACTCGGCCTTTGCTTCGACCTTTCGTGGGATGGTTCTGATGCCCTTATGGTTGCCCGCACAAATACAGAGCCTTACAAAAGCAGGGAACTGACGAAGCCCGGCATTAGTGCAGCTTATGAACTGGTGCTTGCCCGTACCTCTTTTGCCTTTAACCTGGGTTTCTATATGGGAGGAAAAGATAAAAGTGAAGGAATGTCGTATTATAAATTTGGAATTCACTATCTGCTGCATAAAAACCTTTTTGCAAACCTGACTTTAAAAACTCATTTTGCAAGGGCCGATTTTGTTGGTATCGGACTTGGATACAGATTTAAACAAGGGTATTATCTGAAGTAGGAAGTTTGTCTTGCTATTTTGACGAGAAAGTCTACAATGTAACCTTGCATTCAGGTGTTAATTGAATTAAAGATTGAAATTTTAAATTAATTCATGAATAAAAAAATGTCAGGCCAAATCTCTAAAATAATCAGACATAAAAATGATGGTTTCAGTCTCATGGAAGTATTGTTTTTTTTCATGAAGCCCAAAAACAGAAATCCCATTTTTCATTGTGCTGTTGTGGTGCGAATTTATATTTTATTCTCTACTTTTTTTCTGATTTCCGGCTGCAACCGAGAGCAACTTGATGATTGTTTCACTAAAACCGGAGCAGACATCACTGAAGAAAGGCCGGCTGATTTTTATAACCGCATAGAGTTGTACGATAATATTAACCTGGTTCTTTTGCCCGGTAGTGTTCCTTTTATTGAAGTAAGTGGAGGAAAAAATCTGCTTCAGGCAATCAAAACTGAAATAAGCGATAGTACACTGGTTATCCGTAATACATTAAAGTGCAACTGGGTACGCAGCTTCGATCGCGAAATAACTGTTTATGCAACAGTTTCGGCTCTTCGCGAAATTCGATATGAAGGTTCGGGCGATATAAAAACCGGAGGACAAATAAGTCTGGATTCACTGGAGGTGAACATTTGGGGTGGAGCCGGTTCGTTTGAACTCGATTTTGATGTAAACCATTTGAAACTTGCCATGCATTATGGAACTGTTGATATGAAAGTAAAAGGCAAGGCACTGATTACCACAATTTTCGCAAACAGCTTTGGACCTTTTTATTGCAGTGAATTGATTTCCAATATTATATATATTCGAAACAGCGGCACCAACAATTGCTATGTCAACGCCAGACATATTCTGGAGGTTGAAATTACCTCAGTTGGCGATATTTATTATTATGGCGATCCTTTCTATATTAAAACCGACATCACCGGCAGTGGAAAACTTCTAAAAGGAGAAAACTAAAAAGGGATTCTGCCCGGAATCCCTAAAAGTTCTAAAGTTGACTAAAGTATACTGGATCAATAAGCCCTGGCAAAAACTACCCTTTTTGAAGAAGGCTTTCCTGTAAGAATGCATTTTCCTTCTTCTGCTTTTGCATTAAGCGGAATCAGACGTATGGTTGCCTTGGTCTTTTCTTTTATTTCCTGCTCGGTTTCAGGTGTACCATCCCAATGGGCCAGGATAAATCCACCTTTATTGTCCAGCAGATCAATAAATTCATCCCATGTGTCAGCCTTTGTGGTCATATTTTCGCGAAAATCAAGCGCCTTTTGAAACAGGTTATCCTGAATATTCTGAAGTAAGTGCTCCACTTTTGTTTCTATATCCCGAAGCTGATAAGTGGCTTTTTCGAGAGTGTCGCGACGAGACACTTCAACAGTTCCGTTTTCAAGATCTCGCGGACCCATAACCAAACGAATTGGAACACCTTTGAATTCGTACTCATTGAATTTCCATCCCGGCTTGTAAGTGTCCCGGCTGTCATATTTTACCGAGATCCCTTTAGCCTGTAAATTTTTCTTTATCTCATTTACCTTTTCAGTAATGGCAGCAAGTTGTTCATCTGTTTTATAAATAGGAATGATGACAACCTGGGTTGGAGCAAGTTTTGGTGGTAATACCAGACCATTGTCATCGGAATGCGCCATAATAAGTGCGCCAATTAATCGTGTGGAAACACCCCATGAAGTCGCCCATACATGTTCAAGTTTATTCTCTTTGCTCAGGAATTGAACATCAAATGCTTTGGCAAAATTTTGTCCCAAAAAGTGAGAAGTTCCTGCCTGAAGCGCTTTTCCGTCTTGCATCAGGGCTTCAATGCAGTAGGTTTCAACAGCGCCGGCAAAGCGTTCATTAGGCGATTTTACGCCTTTAAGCACCGGAACCGCCATGAAGTTTTCGACAAAATCTGCATAAACATTCAGCATCTGTTCGGTTTCTGCAACAGCTTCTGCTGAAGTCGTATGGGCCGTGTGTCCTTCCTGCCAAAGAAATTCGGCAGTACGAAGAAAAAGTCGGGTACGCATTTCCCACCTCACCACATTTGCCCACTGATTGATAAGCAGAGGCAAGTCGCGATAGGATTGAATCCAGGTGCGGTAGGTGTCCCAAATTATAGTTTCAGAGGTTGGACGAACGATCAGTTCCTCTTCAAGTTTTGCATTTTCATCAACTATAATTCCTTTGCCATCCGGGTCGTTTTTTAATCTATAGTGAGTAACCACAGCACACTCTTTGGCAAAGCCTTCGACATGACTGGCCTCTTTGCTGAAGAATGATTTTGGAATGAAAAGCGGGAAATAGGCATTCTCATGGCCGGTATCTTTAAACATCTTATCCAGAGCAGCCTGCATTTTCTCCCAAATTGCATATCCATAGGGTTTTATAACCATACAGCCTCTGACAGCTGAATTTTCGGCCATATCAGCCTTGATAACGAGATCGTTGTACCATTGAGCGTAATTCTCAGCCCGGGTTGGAAAATCTTTTGCCATTTTATGATTTATGGTATAGTATTTGTGAATTTTTAAGTGTGAATAACACCCCGCATAAGCGGCACAAAATTAATAAAATTAACGCAGTTCAAACATCTGATCAACATCAGAAACTCAAACACTGCAAATCAAAGGGAGGACTTTATATGAAAACCTTATTTACATTCGTAGCTGCAACATTTCTGCTCCTGACAGCTTGCTCAACTCAATATCAGGCCCGTAACACCTACGATGATCTTTATTATTCACCCAAAGATGCAGTGGCAGCAAGTCCCGTTAAAGTAACCGTTCAGCCAATTACAAATAATGATGCAGAATATATGCAGGACCAGCAAGCTGAACAGAACTATCAACAGGAATATTACTCTGAGGACTATAGAAATTCAGGCGAAGCAGTCTACAATCAGGGTGAAGGATATGATTATTCCGCAAGTGATCAGTATATGGACCCTTCGACTGGAAATACATACATCACCAACAATTACTACAGCAGTGACGACTACTATGATTATGCCTACGCTGCCAGATTGCGCCGCTTCCACTCGAATGTTTTTTACAACAGCTACTATTCACCGTATTATACCAACATGTACTGGTACGATTATAATCCATACAGTTGGGGAACCAGCATTTACATGGGTTATAACTGGTGGTATCCCAGCTATGGAGTGTCATTTGGCTGGGGATATCCTTCGTACAGGAGATATTCTTTCTGGGATTATCCTTACTATGGATGGGGATCTCCTTATGGTTACGGTGGATACTGGAGTGGATACTACAATGGATTCTGGGATGGATATTACTCAGGAACAGGATATTATTACAACAGTTACGATTATAACTCCTACTATTACGGTCATCGCAATTCTAACCTGGGAAGTGGCTCAGGTAGTGGCAGAGGATCTACTTTTGGTGAGCGCTATGAATCCGCACTCAACAGCGGAAGAATTGTGAGCCCAAGAAACACTTCAGGAATCGGGGTATCAAACCCTGGTCGTACCACTGAACCTACCCGCACAGGAACAGCTACTCCGGGTCGCACTACACCAACTTCTACTCCAGGTAGAACTACGCCTGCTGTAACTCCGGGTCGCACTACACCAACTTCTACTCCTGGTAGAACTACGCCTACTGTAACTCCGGGTCGCACTACGCCAACTTCTACTCCTGGTAGAACTACGCCTACTGTAACTCCGGGTCGCACCACTCCAACTGTTACTCCTGGCAGAACTACGCCTACTGTAACTCCGGGTCGCACTACGCCAACCGTTACTCCTGGCAGAACTACGCCAACCGAAACACCGGGTCGTACTTCCGAAACAACTACTCCTGGCAGAACAACTCCAAATCCTGCTTTAAGTCCTTCGCGTACCCAACAATCTGTAAAACCCGACGATCAGGTTGCACCGGTAAGAATGTCCACTCCTCAAAATCCAGGATCGCGTTCTGTATCGCCGGTAACAGGGGCTCAGAATGCCAATACTTACCGTTATACTGTGCCGAGTCAAACCCAAAGAAACGAACAGCAAAATGTTCGTCAGCAATCAGGTCAGCAAAGCAGGACACCACAGGAATACAGGGCACCGGGTTACAACCAGCCTAAATCAAGCAATGAGTTCACCAGCCCTAAATACAGGAATACAAGAGAAACCAATGTTGGCAGAGAGGCTCAGCAGTCGACTCCTTCACAGGGTTCTTCGCCAACATATAATGCCCGTCCCGGACAGGTAACTCCAAGGGTTGCTACTCCGCAAAGACAGAGTAATCCGACCTATACAGCTCCTTCGAGAAATGAAAGCAGAAGCACCTATTCGGCTCCTGCCAGATCATCCTCATCGGGATCTTCATCATCCGGAAGCAGCTATTCAGCTCCTTCTCGCTCATCTTCCTCGTCGTCATCATCTTCATCTTCCTCTTCCTCTTCTTCTGGGAGCGGAAGATCATCATCAGGAAGTGGCCGCAGGTAATTATCCTCTACACAAAACTGATTTAACTAACTGAAATTATTATGAAAAAGCTTATTATAATCTTCATAATCGCTCTGGCATTTTCATTGGAAGGCTATACCCAAAATGAAATTGACGCCCTTCGATACTCCAGGTTAAACTACTCCGGATCAGCAAGATTTGTTTCCATGGGAGGCGCTTTTGGAGCGCTTGGGGCTGATTTTACAACCCTCAGTCATAATCCTGCAGGCATAGGATTATACAGAAGTTCAGAGATTTCTATAACACCTTCCATTGGAATTACCAGGACTGAAGCTACTCTAAACGGCAACTTCAGAGAGGATTCCAGATATAATTTTAATCTTGGTAGTGTTGGCATTGTTATGGCCAGTTCGCCGGGTGGAAGTAATTCACAGTCAATGTGGAAAAACATTCAATTTGGCTTTGGAATGAACCGTTTGGCTAATTTTAATAACAGGGTGAATATTGAAAGCGATAATAATCAGTCAAGTTTCCTTACAACTTATATGGAAAGTGCACAGGGCGTTCATCCTGAAGATCTGGGCAAATTTAACACCAGACTGGCATATGATACTGAGTTGCTTTTTATTACGGATTCTGCAAGCTGGGGTTATGGTGTTGATAAACCCGATGGAGGGGTAAACCAGCGTAAAAGTATTGACAGCAAAGGATCAATTAATGAAATGGTTTTCAGCCTCGGAACAAATTATGGCGACCGGCTTTACCTGGGAGCTACCATTGGCGTTCCTTATATAAGGTATATTGAAAATGCTACTTATACCGAAACGGCTCTGGAAGATGATAATACCGTTTTCAATACCATGACCAGGACTGATTTTCTGGAAACTACCGGTACCGGAATAAATTTTAAATTCGGAATGATTTTCAGGGCAACTGACTATTTGCGTCTTGGAGGAGCAATACATACTCCAACTTTTTATTCAGCAATGAATGATAATTACAGTGCAACCATGCGCGCAAAATACGATAACGGATTTACAGCTTCAGCAAGTGCCGATGGCATTTATGATTATGAGTTGAATACTCCCATGCGTGCAATCGGAAGTGTTGGATTTATTATCGGAAAGTCAGGTGTGATTTCAGCAGATTATGAATACCTGGATTATACAACTGCAAGGCTGCGTGCTTCGGATTACGACTTCTATGATGAAAATGAGGCCATAAGAAACATGTATCAGAAAGCTCATAACCTCAGGTTTGGAACCGAATGGAGATATGGATCAATCAATTTCAGAGGTGGATATGGTATTTTAGCCAATCCTTATCGATATGGTACCAATTCGGTTATGAATTCCTATTCAGCAGGTATTGGTATTCGTGAAAAGAATTTTTATATTGATATGGCCTGGGTAGGCTCTCAATACGATGATGAATACTATTTATATAACGGCCTTGTTAACGCAGCAGCAACCACTACTTTCAATAATTCATTTCTGCTTTCCGTTGGTATAAAATACTAAGGATTAAATTTTTATTAACTCAACATATAATCCCTGAAAGGCAGTTCATTTGCTAGCTGCCTTTTCTCTTTTTTAAACCGGTCATTTTCCTATTCGGCTGAGGCCTGCCCTTGCCTTTTGACTAATGCTGGTACGATACTCATCATAATTCATCGAAAGGCATTTTTTGAAGTATTGCCGGGCCTGATTTAAATTTCCTTCATTCTCGTAAATATATCCCAGGTGCAGGGCCGCATTGGCAGCAAAAAACCATTTTTGTTTTTCCCCCAGAAGTATGGTTTGCTGATATTCTTTATTAGCCTTGTCGGTCTTCCCCCAATTGTGATAAATTCTGGCTTTCCGGTAATGATATTCAGTTTTTTCGTAATCGTTTGATATAGAAATGACGGTTATGGATGCCAGTAGCTTTTCAGCTTCAGCATAATAGCCTCCATCAAAAAGAAGCCTTGATTTTAAAAGCAAGGGATTAGGTATCAATTTTGATTCTGCCTCTTTTTGAGCATACCTATCTCCGTCGATGATGATGTTGCCTTTGTGGCGCAAACGATACATATATTCATTGTATCCATTCATATCTCCTTCAAGCAGAGAAATCCAGGCAAGGCGCTGATATGCTGATTTAATGAAACTTTTCCCCCTGAAATTATTGATATACCTCAAAAACCAGATCCGGGCATCTTCATCCAGACGGTTGAGTTTAGCTTGCCCTGTAAGATATTGAAGATAGTAGAACGGATAATATTCTTTAGATACCGGGGCTAGCTTCAGGGTTTCAATTGCCTCATTGTTTTTTCCGTTATGCATCAAAAATACGGCCTTGGCATATATTAGCAAGGGATGCTTCGCAATGAGAGCCTGAGTACCGGCATTATTCAGATAATTTTCAATAAAATTAATTTCCTCAGAAACCTGAGAAAGATTGAAAGTTGTAAATGTGAGCAGGAATAAAGTTTCAGCTTTCAGAAATGAGAAATTTTTATCAAGATCGGGGTGGGAGAGTACCCGCTGCATATAGTCAATGCCTTGGTCAACCGTGCCTTGCATATAAAGCAAACGGGTTATCCACTGGTAGTTCTGGGGAATTGATCCGATCAATACATGCATAAGCCCCATGGCTGTCTGATTAGGGAGAAAATTGGGGAATAGCGCAATATTCCGGTTCAGTAAGCGATAAAATTTGTTTATATCAATGGCGGCACTTTTGTATTCTTCGAATCGCAGCGATGCAAACGAATGCTGAAGGTGAAATTGAGCCTGTGCATACAGGTGCCAGGGTGATTGCTTATCGCCAGATTCGAATTGAACCAGTTTTTGTTGTTTTTCTGATGAAAATTTTTCGTAAAGACCCCTGTCTTCTGAAATAATTACCTTCAGGAAGTCGGCATAATTTTCAAGATAATCAATAATAATATTATCCGGATTTGATATTCTTTCTGCCTGAAGCATTTCTTCGGCCATGGTAAGCCTGAGGCTAAGAATATGATCATATGCTTTTTCGCAGTTTTTATTCATATTGTAAATGCCGGCGATAGCATTAACATTTAAAATGAATAAAAAAGTAGATAGAAGTATGATTTTCATTTTGTTATGAAAAAAGGAAAGCCAAACGGCTTTCCTTTAGTAGTAATTTGCCGGGTTGAAACCGGATTTAAAGATTGATACTGGCAGCAAGGCCATGATCGACAAGAATACGGCCACAGTATTCACAAACTATAATTTTCTTGTGCATCCTGATATCGAGCTGACGCTGGGGGGGGATGGAGCTGAAACAACCACCGCAAGCATCTCTTTCAACACTCACTACTGCCAAACCGTTGCGGGCATTTTTGCGAATGCGTTTGTAGGCAGTGAGCAGCCTGTCTTCAATATAACGTTGAAATTCTTCTGATTTTACATGTAAAAGCTGCTCTTCTTTTTCGGTTTCACTTACAATGTCAGCAAGTTCACTCTTTTTTATTTCGAGGTCATTTTTGCGTTCATCAAGTACTTTCTGGGCTGCAACAATTTCCTCATTCTTAAGGTTCAGGCTATGCGTAAATTCCTTGATTCGCTTTTCGGCAAGGGCTATTTCAAGATTCTGAAATTCAATTTCTTTCGAAAGAGAGTCATATTCACGGTTATTGCGAACATTCATTTGTTGCTCTTCATAACGTTTAATTTGCTGATGACTGTCTTTGATGGCATTATCTTTTTCGCTTATCGACGCTTTCAGCGTTTCAATTTCCTGAATGTGGTTATCGATACGTGTCTGAAGTCCGATTATTTCATCTTCAAGATCTTCGACTTCCAAAGGCAGTTCGCCTCTAATAATTCGGATTTTATCAATCTGTGAATCATTCTGTTGAAGGCTGTAAAGTGCAATCAGTTTCTTTTCGATTGAAATTTCAGTTTCGTCAACGTTACTTTGTGTGAGTGAAACGTGAGCTACTATTTGGCTTTGATCTTCTGTTTCTTGTATTTTCAGGGTTTCATTTCCAGCGGAAGCTTTAACTTTTGACGTTGATTTTGCCATGGGAATCAGAGTTAATATATTGATTTACAGGTAATTGATGGGATTGGTTGTGATTGTAGAAATTCGGGTTGCAAAGGTAGTAAATTTTTCTTTAATAATTTGATTTAATAATTCTTTCGTGAATTGTTCGGTCTCATAATGCCCTGCTTCGACCAGGAGAATGTTATTTTCAGCAAGAAAATAGTCATGGTATTTAAGTTCACCTGTTATAAAAGCATCGGCACCTGATGCCTTTGCCTTCGAAATCAGGAAATTACCGGAGCCACCACATACTGCCACCTTTTTTATTTTCCTTGAAATCAATGGAGAATATTTGAGGCATCCGGGGCCAAAAGTGCTTTTTACCTTTTTCAGAAAAGTCATTTCATCCATTGACTCTGAAAATTCTCCGGTCATGCCTGATCCAACATAGTGATTTTCGTTGAGTAGAGGATAAACATCAAAAGCTACTTCCTCATAAGGATGAGTCGCATTCATTGCATCAATTACCTGAGACTGATTATAGGTTTCACACAATACTTCAACTCTCACTTCGGCCTCAAAATGCATCTCTCCTTTTGAACCAATATAAGGATTTGCATTTTTGCCAGCCCTGAAAGTGCCATTTCCTTCTATGTTAAAACTACAGGAATCGTAGTTGCCCAATCGACCGGCGCCGGCTTCGAACATGGCTTCCCTTACTTTATATGCATGACTTTGTGGAACAAAAACAACAAGTTTTCTGAGATTTTCAGTTGAAGAAGCAAGAATTCTGACATTATTTAATCCCAGTTTATTGCAAATCATTGCATTGACGCCTTTGGGTGCATTGTCCAGATTTGTATGGGCGGCGTAAATGACAACGTCATTTTTAATGGCCTTAATGATACAGCGTTCAACTTCGGTATTTCCGGTAATTTGCTTTATTGGCCTGAAAATAAGCGGATGGTGAGCAATAATCAGGTTGTATCCGCAGTCAATGGCCTCATCCACTACAGCTTCAGTAACATCAAGCGTAAAGAGTGCGCCATTAGCTTTAAGTTGCTGATTGCCAATAAGTAAACCACTGTTATCGTAGGATTCCTGATAAGATAAAGGGGCAATGGATTCAATGTGTCTGACAATTTCGCTGATGATCATGCTTATTGATTATTTGCAAATGGTAAAACTAATGATTTTTACCGTAGTAAATTAAATCAGCCAGCGATCCTGAGTAAAAATATATGATGGTTTGCAGCCTGTTTCCAATGAAATTTACTAAAAAACAGGGATTTTGAAAGATAAATTTATTTTAATATTTTTATTGCATGGAAATACTCAGAACTTTATTAATCCCCTTTGCTGCACTTTATGGATTGCTGATGGCCTTTAGGAATCTTCTTTTTGATCTGAAAATTCTTCCATCACAGGAATTTCCATTTCCCGTAATTTCAGTGGGGAATCTAACGGTTGGAGGAACAGGAAAAACACCTCATGTTGAGTACCTTATCCGGTTATTATCGTCAGACTACCAAGTAAGTACCTTAAGCAGAGGCTACAGCAGGAAGACAAAGGGATTCAGGGAGGCATCTACCAAAGATAATTCTTCAACCATCGGGGATGAACCAATGCAGTACTTCCGGAAATTTAAAAACATCGGTGTATTTGTCGATGAAAAAAGACTGCATGGTATTCAGGAAATTATTAGGTTGAAACAGGATGAACCAATAATTCTGCTTGACGATGCATTTCAACACCGTTATGTAAAATCCGGTTTATCAATATTACTTACCGATTACCACCGTTTATATACCCGTGACTTCATATTACCTGCCGGAAAACTTAGAGAAAGCAAAAAAGGTGCTTCCCGAGCCGATATAATTATAGTTACCAAAACACCTTCGGTATTATCGCCAATTTTAAAAAGACAGCTTATCGAAGAAATAAAGCCAAAACCTCATCAGAAGATCTGTTTTTCGTTTATAAAATATGGTGCGCTAACATCATTGTGGAATGAAGAATCTATTGACCTTAAAGATAAACATTATGGAAATATTTTGCTTTTTGCTGGAATTGCAAATACTTATCCCATTGAAGATCATTTACGAAAGCGTTGCCTTGAAATGAGTGTATTAAAATTTCCTGACCACCACAATTACACAGTTGCTGATCTGCGTAGGATTGAAGGAAATTTTAACGATCTTTACAGCCCCAATAAACTGCTTGTTACAACCGAAAAGGATGCCATGCGCATGTTGAAACCAGAATTGGCGGAAATTGCAAAGAATTTACCGGTTTATTTTCTCCCGATTGAAATAGAAATTCATAAAGAAGATAAACAGCAATTTGATGATCAAATTTTGAATTATGTTAGAAAAAATTAACGAAAGCGTCAAATTCATTAGGAGTAAGTCCGGTTTAAATCCTAAAGCAGGAATCATCTTAGGTACCGGCCTTGGTGGATTGGTTAATGAAATTAAAGACAAAACAGAGATTCCTTACAAGAATATACCTCATTTTCCTGTTTCCACCGTTGAAGGGCACAAAGGTCAGCTGATCATCGGGACTTTGGGTGGACATTCAATTGTGGCCATGCAAGGCCGCTTTCATTTTTATGAAGGTTACAGCATGTCAGAGCTGACATTTCCCATAAGAGTTATGAAGGTGCTGGGAATTAGGCTACTGGTGGTGTCAAATGCAAGCGGAGGCCTTAATCCCGGATTTGATGTTGGAGATATCATGTTTATTTCCGATCACATCAATATGATGGGCGATAACCCACTAATTGGCAAGAATAATAAAGAACTTGGACCTCGTTTTCCGGATATGAGTGAGGCATACGATCGAAAGATTCTTGACCTTGCTGCCCGCATAGCCAGCGAAGCAGATATTCCTTTCCGTACAGGAGTTTATGCTGCAGTGACCGGCCCTACATTCGAAACAACTGCAGAATACAGATATCTTCATATTATTGGTGCTGACGCTGTTGGAATGTCAACGGTTCCCGAAGTCATTGTTGCCCGGCACATGAGTATTCCTGTTTTTGCTGTTTCGGTTATTTCCGACCTTGGTGTGCCTGGAAAAATTGTGGAAATTTCACATAAAGTTGTGATTGACGCTGCCAGCAAAGCTGAGCCCAGAATGACAGCCATTATTACCCGATTGTTGGAAGAAGCTGATCTCTGATTGGTTGGCCGCAATGCAGTATGTTTAAAATGCTTTTAACAAAACCCTTTCTTGCTTGTTTCGCCTTAGCATTGATGCTGGCCTTAACTTCATGCAATTCTGATTATAAATCTGAAAGAATTTTTATAAGTGGCACCGTGCTTGAGCCAGAGTCTGACAAATTGGTTTTGCATGCAGTTGATACACTGAAAACTTATCCACTGGATTCGGTGAAGTTTAAAAAAGATGGAAGTTTCGCTTTTAGAATTAGTGTCGAAGATGCTGGTTTTTACTTTCTAAGATGCGAAAAATTGACGTCCGATGTTTTTCCAGCATTTCAGGGCGATTCCATTGAAATTATTTTAAGCGACTGCCATAAGAATAAAATAAGAGGAGGACTTGAGGCCGGCAACTACTCAGCATTCTTGGAATCACTTACGAGGTCTAAAATACAAATGGATTCATTATCGAAAGTCTTGCTTGATTCACGTTATAAACCCGATTTTGCTGGATTAAAATCAGACATCGATTCCTCTTTTCAGCTAATCGTAAATGAACTTAGAAATGAAGCCATGCTTTTTATAGATACTCATCCAACATATCTAAGTAATCTGCTCATTATTAATGCAAACCCGGGACGAATTCCTCTTTTTGAGGAATCAACGGATTATCCTCATTTTTTTAGAGTAGATTCATTACTTCAAATTCATCATAAAAACAATCGGCACACAGCTTTTTTTTATTCCAGGGTTAACAGGCTGAAAAGAAGGATAGAAGCCGAGAAAAAGGCATCTCAAAATCTGGGTCAGGGATCATACGCTCCCGAAATCAAACTTCCGGCAACATCCGGTAAAGAAGTCAGCCTTAAGCAGCAGGTAGGAAAGTATACATTGATCTATTTCTGGGCACCCACCGATGCCCTGAGTCGTAAAAGCAATGCAGAACTAAAATTGCTTTACGAAAAATACAGCAAATTAGGTTTTTCGGTTTTTGCTGTCTCGTTTGATCCTTTATCTGACAGATTTATTGGAGCTGTAAACCTTGATAAGCTTTGGTGGACAAATGTTAATGACACAAGAGGCCTGAATTCGCCACTTTTGACAGAGTATCAGATTTCAGGATTTCCTGCATTTATTGTTATTGACGCTGAAGGCAAAATTGTTGACCGGTTTTTGTCGGTTAAGGCACTTTCAAACTGGCTCGTGAATAATTTATAAAAGTTGGTAAACAAAAGAACATATGAAAGTCGTTGAATTTTTGTACGTTTGAACAGAAAACCTCACAACATTGAAGATTTATTTTGCTTCTGATTTTCATCTGGGAATTCCCGACCATGACTCCAGCCTTAAGCGGGAAAAACTACTGGTGAGTTGGCTTGAAATGGTCAAAAAAGATGCCGATGAAATTTTCCTGATGGGTGATATTTTTGACTTTTGGTTCGAATATAAGACAGTGATTCCAAAAGGATTTGCTCGTTTGTTTGGAAAAATCGCCGAAATAACTGATCAGGGAATTCCGGTTTATCTTTTCAGGGGTAATCATGACATCTGGGCTTTTGATTATTTTGAAAAAGAGTTGGGAATCAGCCTTCAACGCGAAGCTATCATCAGGGAATGGGCAGGCAGGCGTTTCTTCCTGTCGCATGGCGACGGACTTGGCCCCGGAGACAATGGTTATAAATTTCTGAAAAAAGTTTTTGAATTTAAGCCAAATCAGTGGCTTTTCAGGTGGCTTCATCCTGATATTGGCACCCGGCTGGCCCTTTATTTCTCTCGAATAAGCAGATACGCCAATGAATTGCGCGACCAAAAGGAACGTATCGATTTTGGAAAAATCGATCTATCGAAAGAAAGGCTTTATGTTTTCGCAGAAACGTATCTGAAATCCTATCCTTCGATTGATTATTTTATATTCGGCCATCGACATATTCCAGTTCAACTTCCTCTTGATGGTAAAAGCCAATTTGTCAATCTGGGTGACTGGGTAACAAATTATTCTTACGCTGTTTTTGACGGGGAGACCCTCAATCTGATGACATATCAAGGTGGACGGCCTGAATTTCTTCACGATTTCAATTAAAATTCTGAGAATTATGCTATTTTCAAGTATAGATATAGGATCAAATGCAGTAAGGTTAATGTTTGCCAATGTCTTTGAAACCAAAGCCGGACCTGTGACTGAAAAAGCTTCATTGATCCGGATTCCTCTCAGGTTAGGTTTTGATGTTTTTAACGGAGGAAATATTTCGGAGCAACGTGCCGATGATTTAGTGAAAACTATGCTGGCCTTTAAGCTTTTGATTGACGTTTATCAACCAGTTGGTTACAGGGCGGCTGCTACATCAGCCATGCGCGAAGCCGGAAACAATCAGGAAATTCTTGACAGGGTTAAAAATGAAACCGGACTGGAAATCGGGATGATTGACGGAATCGAAGAAGCCAACATAATCAGCTCACTGAGCAATATATTTGTCAATAAAAACTTTAGTAAAACTCTGTATATTGATGTTGGTGGCGGTTCAACTGAATTGTCGGTACTTGAAGGTGATAAATTCATTACTTCCAATTCTTTCAAAATTGGCACAATCCGATTACTTGCCGATAAAGTGGATGACTCGGAATGGGAGCATATGCGCCGATGGCTGCAACAGTTTAGGGCCGATTTCGGAAAGATGAACTGTATCGGATCTGGTGGCAATATCAATAAAATAACCAAGTTGTATGGCCATCCCATCAATAATATGATAACCTTCGATCAGCTGGTTTTTGCCTATAAGCAACTCAATACTATGCCATTGTTGCACAGGATTGAACGCATGGGATTACGTCCTGACCGTGCCGACGTAATTGTGCCCGCTGCCCGTATTTTTGTAAAAATCCTGAAATGGACCGGCACCGGAACTGTAATTGCACCAAGGATTGGATTGGCTGACGGATTGATTCTGCTTCAATACAAAGATATGAAAGACAAAGGGCTCATTTAGGTTGAATAGAATGAAACCTGATTTTGATATTTCATCAAAATCCTCTGAAATCCAGATTTTTGCTATCAATCATTGTTACCCACTTACCCATCTTTTTTTGAATTACCCTGAAATGTTGCTGCTCCTCCGGAGAAATGAATGAAATGGCTTTCCCCTGAGATTCAGCCCGGCCGGTTCGCCCGATGCGGTGAATATAATCTTTGGGTGAACGGGGCAACTCATAATTGATTACAAAAGGCAGGAATTTTATATCAATACCCCTTGAAATCAAATCGGTTGCAACCAATACATTTATCTCTCCCGATTTAAATTTTGCCAAAGCTTCTGTTCTTCCCTTTTGACTGATTTTGCTGTGTATGGCCATGGCTTTTATCCTGTTTTTCCAAAGCTTACCGGTGACAATGTTGGCTGAAAAAACTGATGAAGTGAAAACAAGCACCTGTTTCATACTGTTTTCTTTGATAAGATACCGAAGCAAAGGGCCTTTCTTTTCGTCAGTAACAAAATATCCTACCTGTTCAATCAGGTCAATATTTTCTTCTTCAGTTTTAACTTTTAATACAACCGGATTGTGAAGCAATATCTGATTGATGTTGTTGACATCATCACTAAGCGTGGCGGAGAAGAGCAAATTCTGGCGTTTATCCGGCAAAAGGTCGAAAATCTGCTTCATTTCTTCCTGAAAACCAAGATTGAGCATTTTATCGGCTTCGTCGAGTACCAGGGTTTCGACAGATGAAAGATTTACAGCATTTGATCCAACCAGATCGATCAATCTCCCCGGGGTAGCAATCAAAATATTAACGCCTTGCAATTTCATCATTTGCACGTTCGCTGATACCCCACCATATACAGCCAGAGTTTTTATTTTTCCGGGTACAGAACTCCTGAATAATTCAAAAACATCACTTACCTGAATGGCCAGTTCGCGCGTTGGCACGAGTATTAATACATTGACATGTCTGTTTTTTAAAAGCCTGATGTCGTGAAGATTCATGAGAATGGGCAACACATACCCTGCTGTTTTTCCAGAGCCGGTTGGTGCAATACCTAGCACATCTTTTCGTTGCAGAATGGCTGGTATCACCTCCTTTTGAATAGGGTAAGGTTCAGTGAATCCGTGTTTTACAAGTTCTTCAAGCAGTGAAGGGAACAAGCCCAGTGAGGAGAATGACATGTTGATTTTTTGCAGGTGAAGTAAGAGGAATGGCTGAGTGTGCAAAATTACATTAAATCTATCCCATTATGAAAGAGAATTTTTTACACTCGATTTTGAATTATGGCGGCTTAATCATGATAAGAAAATAAACCAATAGGATTCTCCATGCATGTCGCATAGGATGTTTATCTTTGCCCCCATTCCGGGAGAATAATTCATTTATCGTGTTTCTTTTTCCTTTTGTCTTTTTTCTTTTGTCTTTTATCTTTTTCCTTTTATCTTTTATCTTTTTTCTTTTGTCTTTTATCTTTTTTCTTTTTCCCATGATTACTTTTGAAGAAGCACTCAATATAATTAATCAAATACCTGTCACAACGCATACAGAGCAAGCCAGGCTTGAAAATGCAGTTGGCCGGGTGTTGGCTACCGACATTTTTTCGGATGTTGAAATGCCGCCTTTTGATAAGGCAGCAGTGGATGGTTATGCATGCCGTAGAGCCGATTTGCCGGGTCCGTTTGAGGTTGTTGAAATCATCCCGGCAGGGGTGGTTCCTGAAGTTGCTTTAGCACAAGGGCATTGTTCAAAAATTATGACCGGTGCAATGGTTCCGGTAGGTGCTGATACCATTATTATGGTTGAATACACCGAAGTTGATTCAAATGGAATGGTTACTTTCAACCTGGAGAAGACTTCCTCCAATATTGCGTATCAGGCTGAAGATGTAAAGGAAGGGCAATTGGTTCTTCAGAAAAATACACTACTGAAGCCTCATCACATTGCCATACTCGCTGCAGTGGGTGTTTCTGAACCTATGGTTTTCAAATGTCCGGTTATTGGCGTGATTTCAACCGGCGATGAACTGGTTGAACCAGACAAAAAGCCACGATCGGGCCAAATCAGAAACAGCAATGCGCATCAATTGATTGCCCAGTCCAAGGCAATGGGTCTCAATTCAGTTTATTTAGGAATTGCATCCGATACTCCTGATAGCATTGAAATGCTTCTGGAGAAAGGATTCAATCAATGTGACATACTGTTGCTTACAGGTGGAGTTTCAATGGGAGATTTTGATCATGTTCCGGCCGTTCTTGATAAAATGGGAATAACAGTGCTTTTTAAAAGTATTGCTGTTCAACCGGGTCGCCCAACTGTCTTTGGAGTGAAAGGTAATAAATTTTTATTTGGTTTGCCCGGTAACCCTGTTTCATCTTATGTTCAGTTTGAACTTTTGGTAAAGCAACTGGCCTTCAGATTAATGGGCCATACCTATAAACCTATGATAGTAAAATTGCCAATGGCTGCTGATTTCACTAGAAAAAAAGGAATAAGAAAGTCATTTATGCCTGTCAAAATAAATTCCGAAGGTAAAATAGAGCCTCTCGAGTATCATGGATCGGCGCATATTCACGCTTACGAGGGTGCCGACGGAATAATGGCTATTGAAATTGGCGAAACAAAAATTATTTCAGGAGAATACAGAGATGTTCGACAATTACAATAGACAAATCAATTACCTTCGGATTTCAGTTACCGACCGTTGCAACCTGCGTTGTTTTTACTGCATGCCTGAGAAAGGGGTTGAAATGCTGCAACACTCTGATATTTTGTCGTTTGATGAAATTGCTGCAATTACCCGAATCGCTGTTGGCATGGGTGTAAATAAAGTGAGAATTACCGGTGGTGAGCCTCTGGTTAGAAAAGGGGTTGTTAATCTGGTAAAAATGCTGGCTTCAATTCCCGGAATTGATGATTTGTCGATGACGAGTAACGGAACATTGCTTTCTCGTTATGCCAGTCAGTTAAAAGAAGCAGGATTAAACCGTTTAAATATCAGCCTCGATACTCTGGATTCAGAAAAATACCGAAAAATTACCAGAGGAGGCAATTTAGTTGAGGTTCTCACAGGAATTAAAGCAGCTCGGGATGCAGGACTTTCTCCGATAAAAATAAATTGCGTGGTTAAAAAATCATCAAACGAACCTGATGCAAAAACAATTAAAGCCTTCTGCAATGATAACGGGTTTCAGGTTAGATTTATCCATCAAATGAGCCTGACCGAAGGACACTTTTCTGTTGTTGAAGGAGGCTCTGGTGGCGATTGCAGCAATTGTAACCGTTTAAGGCTTACTGCCAATGGAAAATTAATGCCTTGTCTTTTTAATGGGATCGGATTTGATGTCAGAAAGATGGGTGCTGAAGAAGCAATTCGGATGGCCCTGGAGAACAAACCTGCTTGTGGAAGTATGAATTTGAGCGGAGAGTTCTTTAACATTGGAGGGTAGGATAGGACAAGGTGAAATGGAGAAATGAGGACAAGGAGAGCACAGAATTTAGGATTTCATAATGCAGATTTTGAATTTACAATAAAAAGCTCAGATTAAACTTCATATTTTTAACAAGTTAAGTATAAAGTGCAGACCCATGAGCAGATTATCTCATACCGATGAACAGGGCAAGGCCAATATGGTTGATGTGGGAGATAAACCCATGCAGCATCGCACTGCCACAGCCAGTGGATTTATTGAACTGATGGAGAAAACCGTCGGGCTGATCCGTGAAAACGAAATGAAAAAGGGCGATGTGCTTACTGTTGCTGAAATTGCAGGCATACAGGCGGCCAAAGAGACATGCCGGTTGATTCCGTTGTGCCATCCTTTGCAAATCACGAAAGTTGAAGTAAAAACCAACCTAACAGATAATGGTGTTGAAGTAAAATCAACTATAAGATGTTTTGGCCAAACCGGTGTGGAAATGGAAGCCCTGACCGCCGTCAGTGTTGCCTTGCTTACCGTGTACGATATGTGTAAGGCCGTTGATAAACAAATGAAAATCAGAGATATATATCTGGTTGAAAAGCATAAAACAGACATAAGAAAATGAAAAATCTGAGGCAATTAAAACCCGCTGTTCCCAGGCGCTGGCTCTTTTTTTTAGCAGCTGCTGTATGGGCCTATGCAGCTTACAGAGTTTTTAAGCTTGCCATCCGGTTTGTTCCTGAAGGACCGTTTCCTTTATGGATGGAAATTACACTTGGACTTATAGGATTCGCCGTGTTTTTCAATTTTGTATTTTTAAAAGTAAGCAAGAGACACATCCGGCGTATCGCTGCAATGGAAGAAAAAAATCCCTGTTTGTTTGCCTTTTTTGGCTGGAAAAGTTATCTCCTGATTGCCGCAATGGCTACTATGGGTATATTTTTTGCCCGCCTTGAATTGCTTCCTCTTTATCTTCAGGGAATCTTTTATATTGCCCTGAGTGGATCACTTTTCATGTCGGCAATGATGTTTATAAACGCCGGATTGCTTTTTCAAGAAAAAGATCCGGAAGATGCGGAAATTGAAGATAAAATGAACATGGATAATTAATAATCATGGAAATTAAAGTTGTATCTGTAAATATTTCAGAAAAGAAAGGGACAGTAAAGGTCCCGGTTGGAGAAATTACCATTGATGAAAAAGGCGTTCAGGGCGATGCGCATGCAGGAAACTGGCACCGACAGGTAAGTTTGCTGGGAACCGAAAGTATCAGGAAATTTGAAAATCAGGCAGGGAAGACATTCCGGTATGGTGAATTTGCCGAAAATATAACAACAGAAGGCATTGTTTTATATGAAACAAAGCCACTTGACAGGTTTATAATTGGTGATGCCATACTCGAAGTAACCCAGATTGGTAAGAAATGTCACGGAGATGGTTGTGCCATTTATCGAGAAGTCGGTAATTGCGTAATGCCTAAAGAGGGGATATTTTGCAGGGTGATTAAACCCGGAAAAATCAGAGAAACTGATCGCATTGAATATCTGCCAAGGGTTTTTAAAGTGAAGGTCATTACGCTAAGCGACAGAGCCTCTGCAGGAGAGTATGAAGATCGGAGTGGTCCGCGTGTGGTTCAGCTGATTGACGAATATTTTACCTCACTTGGCTGGAAGTCAGAGATTGAAGGGGTTATTATTCCTGATGATACTAACTTGTTGAGGAAGCGAATGGTAGATGCCCTAAACTCAGATATTGTCATTACCACTGGTGGCACTGGTATTGGCCCACGCGATTTTACCGTTGATGTGATAAAACCCATGCTTGAGAAAGAGATTCCGGGAATCATGGAAATAATCCGTGTGAAATATGGTTCTGAAAAACCCAATGCGCTGGTGAGCAGGGGAGTGGCAGGTGTGATAGGTAGCACCCTTGTTTATACACTGCCGGGAAGTGTAAAAGCCGTGGAGGAATACCTTTCCGAAATTACCAAAACCATCCGCCACAGCATTTTTATGCTGAATGGACTGGATCTGCATTAGCAGGCTGATGGCTTATTCAAGGTGCGTTTTATAATCAGATAAAAATAGTCCTGTTTACAACAAAGGAGAACAATAGAGTTATAATCTGAACCATCATCGGTAACTTTTACTGAGAAGAAGTAAATCGGCCAGGGCAATTGCAGTGGCGGCTTCGGCCACCACCGGGACTCTAAGTGCAATGCACACATCATGGCGTCCTTCAACCTTCAGGGTATCCATTTTTCCTGTTTTCAGATTTATGGTTTCCTGAGGCAGAGATGTGCTGGAAGTTGGCTTTACAACTATTCTGAATACCAGATCATTTCCATTTGTGATGCCCCCATTAATTCCTCCGGCGTGGTTGGTAAGAGTTTTTCCTTCGGTGTTTATATAAGCATCATTGTGCTGGCTTCCCCGCATGCGAGCGGCACTGAATCCTGAACCAAATTCAATTCCCTTGATTGCCGGAATTGAAAAAATAAGTTGACTGACGGTTGATTCCACTCCGCCAAAAAATGGCTCGCCCAGGCCCTTTGGCATATTTGTGGCCGTACATTGAACAATTCCGCCAACTGAATCGCCTGTTCCTGTAATGTTTTCGATGGCTCTGGCAATATCGGAATCACCGCCAATTTCCAGAATCTGAGAACTTATGGCAACAGGATCAATAATTTTTTTAGCAACCACACCGGCAGCCACAAGCCCGAGGGTAATTCGTCCCGAGAAATGCCCACCACCACGAGGATCTGCATAGCCTTTGAATTTCATTCTTGCAGTAAAATCGGAATGTCCCGGACGGGGAATGTGGCGCAGGTTGTCGTAATCGGCAGATTTTGTATTGGTGTTTTCAAAAAATACCGAGAGCGGTGCTCCGGTTGTAAATTCATTCCATGTTCCACTCATTATTTTTGGCAGATCAGGTTCTATGCGTGGAGTAGTGCCAGCTGCACCGCTTTTTCGCCTTGAAAGGTCGCTCAGAAAATCAGTTTTGCTTAACTTTATTCCCGGTGGTACTCCGTCAATCACTACGCCAATGCCTTCTCCATGTGATTCTCCAAATATGCTTATGCGAAAAATTCGTCCGATTGTGTTCATAATCTGATATTTGCTTTATAATATTTCTTCAACATGTATTCCCAGATTATTGAGGTCTGAGAAAAACCCCGGATAAGATTTAGCTACACATTCGGTATCATGAATAGAAACCGGACCAGAAGAACCAAGAGCCAGGACAGCAGCCATCATGGCAATGCGGTGGTCGTTGTGCGAATTAACAAATGCTCCCTTAACCCTGCCACCTGTAATTGACAATATATTGTCTTCGATCCTTACTTTTATTCCGGTTTTTGAAAGCTCCTGCTGAATGGCCATTGCCCGGTTGCTCTCCTTGTGAATCAGTCTTTCAACTCCATGTATTCTGGAAGTTCCTTTGCAGTATGCTGCCAGGGCTGCAAGTGGGGGAAAAAGATCAGGACAATGGGTGGCATCAAATAAAAAAGAGTGTAATTCTGATTTATGAATTTCAATGAAATCAGGATGTATTTTCAAATCAGCACCTGCCATCTGAAGCACATGAAGAATTTCTTTATCTGATTGCAGGCTGTCTTGCTGAATTCCTTTCACTTTAATGTTTCCATTGATTGCTCCGGCAACCAGTAAAAATGCGGCACTACTCCAATCACCTTCGATGGTATAATCTCTGGCATTATATTTTTGCTGTCCAGGTATTTTAAACAATTCAAAATTGTGATTCTCAATGTAAATTCCAAAATCGGCAAGCAGTTTCATGGTCATTGAAACATAAGGCTTGCTTTTGAGATTTGACACCCTGATTTGAGAATCTGATTCTGTAAGGGGAAGTGCCAACAACAAACCGGTAAGGAGTTGAGAACTGACAGACCCATCAATCATTGCATTACCTCCCCTTAAAGGACCTTTTACAGTGAAAGGCAATAAACCATCTTCAGAAGTGAATTCTACACCAAGCTGTGAAAGTGCTTCGCCAATCAATCCCACAGGCCTCTTTAATAATGAGCCCTCTCCGGTGAAAGTGAATTTATTCTCGTGAAGCGCAGCAATGGGCGCAAACATGCGCATTGCCAGACCCGACTCTTGGCATTTAAGTTGCTTACTTTTAGGAAGAAAACCTCCCATGATGGTAATTTCATCTCCACCCGCCACAACTTCTGCCCCCAGATTCTTAATGATATCGAGTGCAGCCAGAGAGTCGTTGCTATGAGAAAATTTGAAAAGCCCTGACGTGCCTTTAGAAAGGAATGCAGCTGCCAAAGCCCTTTGCGTCAGGCTTTTGCTTGGAGGGGCATTTATCGTTCCTTCAATATTACCGGGATGGCATTGCAGGTTCATTGTAAGAGAATAGTTAATGTTGTATTGATCAGCAGTTAATAAAGTTCAAAACAATTGATAAAATTAAAACTATATGCACAGTAAATACAAAAACCATGCAACTCCTCGTGAAATTCTTTATACAAAGATAATCATTGAAAGCGGTCAGGTTCTCTATGAATTTCAAATCGGTGATGTTATCTGTGCCGGATAATCTCAGCAAGGGTTGTATATACCTTTTATTATTGATTTTTATTTTATTTTTTTTAAACCAATAATATTTTAGTGTGTTTGATGTTATGCTGGCTTGAAATTCCTTTATTTTTGAAACTGATTTGAAATTGCAGGAAAATGGTTGGCAATTTCACGAGATAAAAGTAAAATGGATAAAAGTTAAGATCAAATGATTTTATCAAGAAAAGATGCACTTGAATTGCTGCATCAATACATCAAAAATGAACGAATGATTGCTCATTCGCTGGCATCGGAAGCTGTTATGCGTGCACTGGCAACCAGACTTGGAAAAGATACAGAAAAATGGGCGATGGCAGGATTGCTGCACGATCTGGATGTTGAAATAACCAATGCTGATCCCAGCATTCATGCGCTTGAAGCTGCCCGTATTCTAAAAGATATGGGATTAGATGATGATTTGACAGATGCCATAAAGATGCACAATGAAATGGCGACCGGCCTCGATCGTAACACTGAGTTTCAGCATGCTTTAGCTGCTTCTGAAACCATTACCGGTCTTGTTACGGCTACAGCAATGGTTTATCCTGATAAGAAAGTGGCCTCCGTAAAGCCAAAATCAGTGGTTAAGCGGATGAAGGAAAAGGCATTTGCAGCATCGGTAAGGCGGGAAGTAATTTTGGAATGTGAAAAAATAGGTGTTCCGCTTGATGAGTTTGCTGCGCTTGCCATTACTGCGATGGCAGGAATTTCTGATGAAATCGGATTATAACAGCATTAAACCTGGTGGTTTATGGCTTTTGATTTTTCCGGAAAGTGAAGGTTTTATTCCACATCAGGGATGTCATCAAAATTGAAGAGAATCCGGCGTCCGGCCACAAAATCATAAAGCGTTAACTTTCGGAGTTCATAAAAACTTCTCCAATATGACGAAAGTGCAGCAATGTATCCCTGCTGAGCATTGTCTTTTTCAGTCTGCGCCAGATTCAGGTCAATGATGCCTATTTTGCCTATAAGGTAGCGCTGTTTTGTAACTTCATATCTTTTCACGGCCACAGTATCACTTTTGGCGGCAATGGCAAGCTGATTTCGTTGCATATTAAACTGCATAACTTTCAGAAAAATTTCCTGATCAAAATCTATCATTTCCTGTTGAACAGCTGTTCGTTCAAGGTCTCGGTCCGATTCTGCAAGTTTGATTTTGCCGCGGGTAAGGCCCCAATCAAGGATGGGAACCTGAATACCCAGAACCAATCTTTGCTGCTCCTGCGGGTTTCTGTATACGGCACTGAAATCATCAGAGCTTTGTGTTAGTCCATATACTGCGAAAAGGTTGGCATTAAACCGGTTTTCGGTTTTGGCTCTGTTCACTCCACTTTCGGCAACAATCATACGCCGCTCGTAAGCCAGTGCATCAGAGCGGTTTTCGCGGGCTTCACTCACTGCCATCTGGGGATCTATAATCGGTGCTCGGGGGGCATCGGGCGAAAGGAGCTGGATAACCATATCTTCGGGCAACCGAAGAAAAGATTTCAGGTTGAAGGTTTTCATCTGCACATCAAGGCTTGCACTCTCTACGGCCGATTGAGCATTTAAGAGGCTGAGTTCGATCTGAAGCAGTTCGTTTTCGGCAATGGTTCCAATGTTGAAACGTCCCCGGGCAATCTGGTAGAGTGTGTCGTTGTTGGCGAGATTTAATTGCTGAATTTTCAGCCTGATCTGAGCATCAAGCAGACTGAAAAACAGATTTGATGCATTGATATTGATCTGTTCCAAATCTTCAATGTAGCGCCTTTCAGCCTCGTTATAACGCATGGGCTCCACTTTTTTAGCCCATTTAAACTGGTTGTAGTTAAAAAGAGGTTGTCTGATACCAATATTCAAAGGCGAAGACAGATAGGAAGTTACGGTGCTGTCGCCAAAAATATCAATGCGCTGCAGGTCGGAATTTAGAAAAATCTGTCCTCCGGTTAATCCAATATTCTTTGTAAGCGACAATCCGGCAGAGTAATTGGCCAAATTTCTGCTGTAAAAAAAATCGCCTTCAGGAGTAGTAACCTTCTCAATGCTTTTACTCAGGCTGGGGAGTGTTCCATCAAGCGTTAGCATGGGCATAAGTCCGGCCTTGTAATTTCTGAATTGCCAGTAACTGCTCCTAAACCTGTGCTGCGTGGTAAGAGCATCGGGTGACTGTTGTATTGCTATTTCAATGACATCGCTCAGTGTGAGCAATTTAACGGGAGTTTGAGAGTTCGCGCTGTTTGAAAAGGTAAACAGAAGAGCCGTTAAAGCAAGTATTTTAAAAACTTTCATCCGTTAATTACGGTTATAGTGAGTTTATTATGACCAGGATTAAAAATATAGCTTTGATCATTCATATCTGAGCGAAGCAACCGGATCCTGAGAAGCTGCTTTTTTTGCAGGCATATAGCCAAAAGTAATCCCAACAGTAGCTGAAACACCGAAGGATATTAAGATTGAAGCCATTGAAACAATGGTTAAAATTCCAGCAACTTCCATAATGATTTTTGCAAGTGCCAGCCCCAGGAAAATGCCTATAATCCCTCCCGAGAGACTGATTAGAGTTGATTCACTGAGAAACTGAAAGACTACATCTTTTCTGGTTGCTCCTGTTGCCATCCTGATACCAATCTCCTTGGTTCGCTCCATTACGGAAGCAAGCATGATGTTCATGATTCCTATTCCGCCAACAATGAGTGATATACTAGCTATGGCGCCGAGAACAATATTGAAAATGTCTTTGGTTCTTTGTTCCTGTTTCAGAAGAAGTTCAGGTACTTTTATTTCGAAGTCATCAACTCCCGAATGCCGTCTTTTCAGCATTCGCTGAATGATTTCGGATGTGGGTCCAATCATTGAAGTTTCCCTGACCTGAACCACAATTTTATCGATTTGGTTGCTGATGCTTTCGTCAGAGCCACCCGATGAACTGACAGATATAAAATCTCCTCCCATTACTGTGGTACTGGTCCCACCACCTCTTACCATTGAGGTTGTAACTACCGAGCGATCGCGGTAACGCAGCAGGATGGTCTGAATGGGAGCATAAATCTGATTGTTATAATCACTGATGCCCATGTTTTCGGAAAGATCGGCCGAAACAGCTCTGTTTTGAAGCATTCCGGTAACTTTGAGCCAGATGTTGCCAACTTTTACATATTGGCCGATTGGATCAGAGTTTGGAAAAAGTTTGGCTTTGATGGTGGCTCCAAGAATGCAAACGGCTTTCCCATCGCGCAATTGCTCCTGATTAAACATTTCACCTTTTTCGAGAGACAAATTAAAAACATCAAAAAAATCAGGTGTCACACCACTTATTTTACCATAGGCACTAACTCCTTCAGAAATAATCACTGACTCGTAAACAACTTCAGGGCTAACTTTTGCTATGGAAGGAATTATTTCGGCAAATGAGGCTGCATCGGCCAGAGATAAGCCTGGTGAGAATTTTTCAGAAGCCTGCTTTCCCATGCCGTTTTCATCGCCTGTCGATGCTGCTTTTGATTCATATTTGGGCATGATGATGATGTTGTTTACACCAACAAGCTTCATTTGCTCAAGAATTTCCTGCTTTGCCCCATTGCCAATGGCGAGCATGGCAATAACTGCCGCAACACCGAAAATTATGCCCAGCGCAGTCAGCATCGACCTGAATCTATTGGCGAAAACCGCCTCAAGGGCTATGTTGAGTATGTATAACCTGCGTTCAAAATTGAGCGTTCTTTTCATTGCTTTCTCTTGAATTACAGGATTTTATAATCTGTTCAGTTTCCAATTGATGGCATTTTCGGGTGGCGAAAGGTAAGTTTCATCCCCCTCTTTCAGCCCCTCTAAAATAATGATCTGGTTTTCATTGGTTGCGCCGGTTTTAACTTGCTGCTTTATCTGTCCGCTGACTTTATAAACAAATGAAATGGAGTCGGAATTGTGAACACATTCAATGGGAAGGAACAGCACATCAGAAATAATGGAAGTGTTGATGATGTTTTTGGTTGTCATGGCAGGCCTGAGGATAGAGTCAAACTCGTTTACCCTTATTTTAACTTCAAAAACTTTGGCGTTAGAGTTACGCATCTGTTCTCCTATGTTTGCAACTTCAGTAACTTCACCGGTATAGCGCATTTCGGGAAAAGCATCAACACCAATTTGCACCTTTTGACCGGTTTTAACCTTACTGATATCAATTTCGTTGACATAGGTCTTCGACATCATCTCGGTTAAATTCGGAAGGGTGGCTACTACATTATCCCAGGAACTCATGGTTGTTCCAATGCCCATTTTTGAACCGTCCCAATTTCTTTTATAAATCAACATTCCTGGTTTTGGAGCAGTTACAGTAAATCCTTTCAGAACTTCTCTGATTTGCTCTAAACGTCGCTGAACCTGAGAGTAGGAGGCAAAAACTTCCTGCATATTGGCATTGTTCTTGTCGGAACGGAGTTTGAAATTTTTCTCAGCCTGCTGATATGCGCGCTGAGATTTTTCGAGTTCTATTTTTGCCTGACGTTGGGTTGCCGGAGGTTCAAAAATTGATTGATCAACGGTAATCTGCCTTTCTTCCAAAGCATATTTCAGGTTGATCAGTTCTTCGCGCGCGGCTCTCATATCCATTGAAGTGTCGAGCCTGGTTTTAATGTACTGCGATTCAAGTTTTTCAAGTTCACTTTCCAGATCTTTCATCCGGTTAGTGATTTCAGTGCGGTCGAGGGTTGCTACGTATTGACCTGAATCAACCAGAGTGCCCTCAGGAATTATATCGCTGATTTGTACCTGCCAGATTCTGACTTCCCTGAGCCCTGATGGACCGAGAATATTTTCTGAGTTCCTGGCTTCAAGTTCTCCGCTTGTCGTAACGTTGATGTAAAAATTGCCGAACTCAACTTTTGCTGTTACAGCAGTGCCTTGTTTGTTGTTGTTTGAAAAATAATACCAAATGGCTGCAATTGCAATAACTGTGGCTGGGACTATAAACCAGAACTTCCGGCCGGGCTTTGGAAACGACATATACCTGCAGATTTTATTCAGTACCGGAGTACTATGTGTAATAGGTTTTAATCAAACGCAAAACTAATTGAAATATTGAGTTGAAGTTCATATAGTGTAAAAACAGTTTCATGATGAGTCGCAATCAAAGCTTCAATAAGTTTTCACAAAAAATGATCAGGTGACAGGTTTTACTTCAGAAGTTCATTTACGATTTCTTTTACTCCTATTCCTTCGGCTTCGGCGCGGTAGTTTCTTACTATCCTGTGTCTTAAAATACTGGTAGCAACGGCTTGCACATCCTCTATATCGGGAGAATATTTTCCATTGATGACCGCATTGCATTTTGCACCTAGTATGAGGTACTGTGAAGCACGGGGCCCTGCTCCCCAGGTCAGGTATTTGTTGGCCCAGTCGTGTGCTTTTACCGTTCCGGGACGAGTGCGCGATGCCAACTGAACAGCATATTCATAAACATTGTCGGGAACAGGTATTTTTCTGATAAGATCCTGGAAATATAGAATTTCATCTCCCGAAATTACCACTGAAGCTTCTGATGTTTTTTCGGTAGTTGTATTTTTTACAACCATAATTTCCTGATCAAATGTCGGGTAATCCAACCAGATATTTAACATAAAACGGTCGAGTTGTGCTTCAGGCAGTGGATAGGTACCCTCTTGTTCAATCGGATTCTGTGTAGCCAGCACAAAGAAGGGTTCAGATAAGATATGCCTTTCGCCCGCAACGGTTACAGCTTTTTCCTGCATGGCTTCGAGCAATGCTGATTGTGTTTTTGGAGGTGTGCGGTTAATTTCATCTGCCAGAATGATATTTGCAAATACCGGACCTTTCAGGAATCGGAATTTCCGGGTTTCATCCAGAATTTCTGTTCCAAGAATGTCGGATGGCATAAGATCAGGTGTAAACTGAATGCGGCTGTAGGAGAGGCCAAGCGATTTGGCTATTGTATTTATCAACAATGTTTTTGCCAAACCCGGCACACCTACCAGTAAAGCATGGCCTTTGCTGAAAATGCATATCAGCACATCTCTGATTACATCGTCTTGTCCCACTATAACTTTCCCGATTTCTTGGGTTAGCAATTGATATTTTTCTACAAAACCACCAACCGCTTCAACATCAGATTTATATGGAGTCATTTTTGTTTTATGATAGGTAAATTAAATTATTTTATTTCCCAATTGTGACTGAACGAACAATCGGTGTAATGCTCATTAATTCTAAAATAAGTGCTTTCGATTTTCTGTCCAATCCATTTATTGATAGCCTTATTTTGTTTTTCGCTAAGAGCCCAACCCTGAATAACTGAATAATCATCCTTAAGATTTGCACGATGTGGCTCGGTTCTGGTTTTGAGATAATACAGATTAATTGTTTGTTTGGCTTCTTCATTCATCATTGCCAATGGTTTTGAAATTTCACCAACACTCATTTTATCGATGACAAAGAAAATTTTTGGATCAAGTTGATTGGCAGCAAACTGCGTGTTTCCTGACATCTGGTTAACCATAAGTCCGCCGTTTATTTTGCCCGGATCATCAGAAAATTTCAAAGCTGCTTCTTCAAAGGTCATTTTTTTTTCTTTGATGAGGTTTGCAACACTGTCGAGCAAAGTTGAAGCTTTTGTCAGGTCATCGGTCGATATTTTCGGCATCAGCAAGATATGTCGCGTATTGATCATTTCACCTCTGCGTTCAATAAGTTGAATGATGTGATAGCCTGCTTTGGATTTTATTATATCCGAAATTTCACCTTTTTTCAGCCCGAAAGCTGCTGCTTCATATTCGGGGTACAACTGTCCGCGCCCCATAAGTCCAACTTCACCTCCTTTTCTTGAAGAGCCTGGATCTTCGGAATAAAGTGTGGCCAAAGCTGCAAAATTTTCGCCATTAAGTATTCTCTCTCTGAGTCCTTTAAGTCTTTCGCGGGTGGCATCCATCTCTTCCTTACTGATGATTGGCTCTTTTATGATTTGTCCAATCTCATATTGCATTTCTATGGTGGGAATGCTGTCTTTTGGAATGCGATTGAAAAAAGCACGAACTTCCGATGGAGTAACTTTTATGTCGTTGGTAAGGGTTTGCTGAACTTCATCAACCATCAATTGTTCTTTAACCAGGGTTCTGAATTCTTCCCTGATCTGTATTAATGGTTTTTTATAAAATTGTTCAAGTTTTTCCTGTGAACCAAATTGCTGGATATAATAACGAAAACGGGCATCCATGGTTTGTTCAATCATATCATCGGTAACAGACACACTATCGAGTTCTGCCTGATTTAGGAGCAATTTCTGAAAAAGCATATCTTCAAGTATCTGACACCTTGTTGCACGCGCATCCTTAATGGCACCCTGCATGCGATATTGTATATACTGAGCCTCAATATCAGATTGTAATATGAAGTTTGCTCCAACAACAGCAACAACCTCATCAATGATTTGTTCCTGTGCAAAAGTATATTCGGTCTTTATCATTAGTAGTGCAAGCAAAACAAGTACACCGGCTTTTTTAATTATTTTCATTTCTCGTTAATTCGGGCAAGGTTAATTAAAGAATTTCGACTTTTTTATTTTTCATGGCTTCGTTAAAGATATCTTCCTGCATGCGTTTAATCAGCTCTGATTTTCTTCTGTTCAGGATCAGATTTATGATTTTCCACTTAACCAGTGAAACTGGGGAGATGTCCTCTCTGGTCTTAAAATCTGTAATTTTTATCAGGTAAGTAAACAATGAGTCATTTGATTCAAAAAAAGATCTTTTCTTCAGGAAATTTTCCTGATCATCAATTTCCAATGAGAGTTCTGTAATAAAGTCGCTGAAAGAAATCCAGTTCTCATCATCCGGGCGACAGGAAAACATTGACTTATCACAAAATTCAATCAGGTTTACCTGATCTTCAGCATTATCGGATAAAAGCAACTGTCTGGCCTTCCTGGCCTGCGGACTGGTTTTATCGGCTTCAGGAATTTTAACATAACTTACCCTGACAAGATTTTCATTTAAATGAAAATTTGACATATTTGCTTCGTAAAATTCCTGTATTTCTATCTCACTGACCACTGTATCAAGTTTTTGTCTGATAAGTTCACTTTCAAATGCGTAAATAATCAGCGAATTCCTGAAGGTTTCCAGTTGCTTCCCGAAGTCTTTCTGGTCGGCCTTGAGATTGCTTTCTGCATGTTTTATCAATACCTGTTGCTTTATCCAGTTATCGATATATTGCCTTACAATTTCAAGACTGTCGGTTGCTGGAACTCCTTTAGGTACAATTCCCTCAAGTTCGCTACGGTACAAAAATTCATCATAGGCAACAGCCAGTAATTCATCATTGTTTTTCTTGTCGATCAGCGAACATGATGAAACTGCCATAAAGAGCACAGCAAGCCAAAGATTGAATAATGCGCTGATTTTCATTGATATATTTTACCTGATTGATGAAAGTACTTCACGGTTAACTGTATATGGATATTTTTGGCGAAGCTCTTTAATCCAGATTTTTTCCAGATAATTTTGATAATCGGAAGTAATAAGGCCTCTGGCTTCATCAAGTTGTTTTGGTTCAGGTTCCAGAACCTGATGTATGTTTATAATATGCACCTTTTCGTTGAGCTGGATATCTTTTGAGATTCCTTTTTCCCAGTTCACCGAATCGATGATTGAATTATCGCCTTTTGAAAATTTGCGATGATCGGTGGAAAGGATAGTTGTTGAGTCGTTGTTGAATTGTTCAAGGAGTTCGTTGTCGCTTATTCCTTTCAGAATATTCCTGCGAAGCTCACTGATGATTTCCTTGTTGTCAGACCCAAGGGTGTAAATGGTAGCTTCAACGCGCTGATCCCACATGTAATCGGATTTATGATTTTCGTAAAACTCAGCAAGTCCCAAAGTGTCCTTTACTGCTTTTGACCATATTTTCTGGTCAGTCAGTTCAAACAATAATATACCATCACGGTATTCGCGCACCAGCGATTTAAATTCAGGGTATTTTGATTCTAGCTGCGAATCTTCATAGGCCAGAAGTACATCATTCAAAAAGTTCTGGTAATTGCCATTCACAAATTGACTGATATCTTCAGGGTTACGTTTTTTCTGGTTTACTTCAATGTATTTGGCAAAATCCTGCTGAGTAATGCTTCTTCGCCCTATGGTAAAGAGGGTTTTGTTTAACCCCTCAGCTTGGTTCGAATTCCATCCTGCATTAAAAACAGTATCTGTCACAACTTTATAAAAAGCAGTGAGTGCTTTTGGGTTTTCAGTAAATTTATATTCCTTCTTAATGCGGTTGATTAATGCTTCTTCACTTTTTTTGGCTCTGTCGTTACGCGACAGACTTTGCTTTAGTTCGTTCAGATTTTCATCGTAAGTGCCAATATCCTTATGATCAATTAATTTGACAATATGCCAGCCAAATGAGGAAATGAAAGGCTTTGTAATTTCACCAGGATTTTTAAGTGTCGAAATTTCTTTGATAAACTCAGGAATCATCTTATTGGATCCGAACCAGGGAAGTATTCCGCCTTTTGTTGATGTCGATTTATCGTCAGAATATTGCTCGACAAGTTTTGCAAAATCTTCTCCTGATATAGCCTTTTCGTAAATTTCATTTGTTTTTTTTGCAATTTCAGCACTGTCGGTTATCGATGCGCCTGAGGGTATCCTAACGAGAATGTGTGCCACCTGAACTCTTCCCATTGCAGGTTTGCGGTCGGTGATCTTTATAAGGTGATAACCAAAGTCACTCCGAGCCGGCATTGAAATTTCACCCGGCAGGGTTTTGTATGCTCCTGTCTCAAAAGGATAAACCATATCGAAAACGGTAAAATACCCCAGATCGCCCCGGTTTCCTTTGAAAGTGCGGCCTTCGGCAACCCGGTCACGAGCTGAAAGGTCATCGGATAATTCTTCAGCTACTTTTCCGAAATCTTCTCCCTTAAGTATCCTTTTGCGGATATTCATTATCCTTTTATATGCATCAAGTGTATCCTGCGGTGATGCATTGTTATCAACCCTGATAAGAATGTGACTTGCCCTGATGTCGGATTTTTTTCTATCGTAAGCCTCATTTAATAGCGCCCGGTTCATTTCTTCATCAATCAGGTACGGCTGTGCGAGTTGTTTTCTGTATCCTGCAAGCTCATCTTTGAATGCTTTAACGGTATCAAGTCCAAGGGCTTCGGCCTCTTTAACCTTTAATCTGAAGTTGATATACAACTCCATATATTCCTCAAGCGATTTGGTGTCGATGACATCTCCGCTTACATTATTTTTTTGGAAAACTTTTAGAAATTCAGATTTTGTGATTTCTTCGCCGGCAACGGACAGAACCACGGGGTCCTGAGCATGGGATAATGTTGAGAGGCACAAAAAAAGAACGATAAAAATTCCAAACACTGATTTTTTCATTTTTTTAATTTTTAGGCTGTTAT
The DNA here is from genome assembly GCA_019429275.1 of Lentimicrobium sp. Lineage (GTDB taxonomy): Bacteria > Bacteroidota > Bacteroidia > Bacteroidales > Lentimicrobiaceae > Lentimicrobium. The sequence continues at coordinate 57,890 of JAHYJC010000004.1, forward strand.
TAAGCTTTAGTATTTTAAAGGGTAATTGCAGTTTTTATTTTGTTGGTTATTAAAATTTAACTTTTGTTTATCAAAAACTGATGCAAAAAACAGAAGTTTGTCTGTGGCTATCTGCTGTAGTTGGGAGCTTCTCTTGTTATGGTAATGTCATGAGGATGACTTTCATTTACTCCAGCTACTGTTATTTTTATAAACCTGGCTTTCTGAAGCTGCTCTATATCAGGCGATCCGGTATATCCCATTCCGGCTTTTAATCCACCTACCAGCTGATGAATAACTTCGGAAAGAGTTCCTTTGTAGGGAACACGACCAACAATACCTTCGGGAACCAGTTTTTTTATGTCATCTTCGGCATCCTGAAAATAGCGGTCCTTTGACCCTTTTTGCATGGCTTCAATAGAACCCATTCCGCGATAGGTTTTGTATTTGCGGCCTTCAAAGATGATGGTTTCACCTGGCGATTCTTCAACACCGGCAAAAAGACTACCGGCCATTATGGTATCGGCTCCAGCTGCAAGGGCTTTTGGAATATCACCGGTGTACCTTATGCCACCGTCAGCAATTACGGGAATGCCTGATCCCCTGAGTGCTTTTGCAACTTCAAAAACAGCTGAAAGTTGAGGGACTCCAATACCTGCAATGATACGAGTTGTACATATTGAGCCTGGACCTATCCCTACTTTAATGCCGTCAATATCAAGTTTCATAAGATCTTTTGCAGCTTCGGCTGTGCCAATATTTCCAATAACAAGATCTATGTTTGGGAAGTGTTTTTTAAAAGTTCTGGCAGCATCCATTACTCCTTTTGAATGCCCGTGCGCTGTATCTATCACAATGGCGTCAACTCCATTATTCACAAGAGCTTGCACCCTTTCGACCAGGTCTGTCGTTACCCCAACGGCAGCAGCAACCCTTAAACGTCCACGCTCATCTTTGCAGGCGTTGGGCCGGGCCTTAATTTTAATTATATCCTTATAGGTAATTAATCCTACCAGTTTGTAATCCTTATCAACAACCGGCAGTTTTTCAATCTTAAATTCCTGGAGTATGTCGGCAGCTTTTTCGAAATCAGTAAACTCGGTGGTAGTAATCAGATTTTTGCTGGTCATAATTTCTGCAACCGGTTTTCTGGGATCGCGCTCAAATCTTAAATCGCGATTGGTAACAATGCCGGCTAGCTTTCCTATATTATCCACGACAGGAATTCCACCAATCTTAAATTCTTTCATTATGTCCAGTGCATCACCAACCAGTGCTCCGACTTTAAGGGTAATTGGATCCAGAATCATTCCGTTTTCAGCACGTTTTACCTTTTTTACCTCGTTGGCCTGCTCTTCAATAGACATATTTTTGTGCAGTACTCCAATTCCTCCTTCCTGGGCAATTGCTATGGCCATAACCGAATCGGTAACAGTATCCATAGCTGCAGTAACAATGGGTATATTTAACCTTATGTTTCTTGAAAAACGTGTAGATGTATCGACATCGCGGGGCAAAACTTCAGAATATGCAGGCAATAGCAATACATCATCGTAAGTGAAACCATCACCAGTGAACTTCTCGTTGAAAATTGACATAAACATCTTTTTAAGGATGCGCAAAGTTATGAAAAATAGGTTTTCAATTGGTTTATGTTATCCTGATCCTGCCGCCATAAAATCAGTAATCCATCCATTGGAAATATTTATATATCAGCCATGTGCATAATTGTTGTTTTAGCCAGATTTTTTCAAGTTTTAATATTTGTTTTTAATAAGCAGATAAACAGGTCAATACAAAATATAGTTTTACTAAAATTCTAATTTATCGAAAGGCTCTCATCATAGAATTATGAGGAAACGAAATAATTTTAATTCCTTTTAGTACTTGTTAAAAAATCCTAAATTTACAGGTTGCAAACCTATTGTTGGATTAGTACAAAAGATTATGAACAAATATCCTCTGCTATCGCTTTGTTTTACTCTTTATCTGGGAGTTGCTTCTTCTCAGGAATATCAAACTAATTGAAGTTCAATGCCTGAAAATAAGAGCGTGTCAATAATTTTTGAATCCTCCAATCTTCCCATATTTTTTATTGACACTTACGGAGAAGAAATTCCTGATGACCCCAAAATTCTGGTCGGGATGAAAATTATTGATAACGGACCCGGGGTTCGTAATTTTGTAGATGATTCTCCTGTTTATGATGGGAACGCAGGTTTTGAAATCAGGGAATCCAGTTCCCAGATGTTTTCTAAAAAGAGCTACGGATTTGAAACCTGGGATGCAAACGGCAACGATATTGATGTTTCGCTGTTAGGTATGCCCACAGAAGCTGACTGGATTCTCAATGCAAATTACGCTGATAAAACTTTCAACCGGAATGCATTGGCCTATCAGGTTTCTCAGAACATGGGGCATTATTCAACCAGGTATAAATTTGTAGAAGTAATAATTAATGAGGTAAATATGGGCATTTATTTGTTTTCTGAAAAGATCAAGCGCGATCCTAACAGATTAAATATTGCCAAACTCAGTTCAAATCAGAACACCGGAGATGCAGTAACCGGAGGATATATATTTAAGGTTGACAAATCAACCGGCAGTGGAGGCGATGGTTGGACATCTGCATTTCCTCCGCCGGTTCATCATTACGGGCAAACCATATTTTTTCAATATGAATATCCCAAAGCAGGAGATATCACCATACAGCAGAAGCAATATATTGCTGAATATGTAAATACTTTCGAAACCGTTCTTGCAGGACCGGGTTTTGGAGATCCTGAAAATGGATTCAGAAAATATACCGATGAACTGTCGTTTATTGATTATTTTCTGGTGAATGAAATCAGTAAGAATGTCGACGGATACCGGCTTAGCACCTTCCTTCATAAACAGCGCGAAAGCCTGGGCGGAAAAATCAGAATAGATCCTGTTTGGGATTATGATATTGCATGGCACAATGTCAATTATTGCGCGGGCGATGAACTCACAGGATGGGCTTATCAGTTTCCATGCAAAGGTGATTACTGGCAGGTGCCTTTTTGGTGGGGAAGAATGCTCGAAGACAGCACCTTTGCCAACAACCTGAGATGCCGCTGGGAAATGCTCCGCGGAAACCTGCTTAGTAACCAATGGTTTGAAAGTTATATTGACAGTGTGGCACTTCTGCCGGATGAATCGCAGCAACGTAATTTTACGGTATGGCCAATACTGGGCGTTTATGTATGGCCGAACCCATGGCCTTGTCCTCCTACTTATTCAACTGAAATCGAGTCACTTAAAGACTGGATTTTTCAGCGACTCAAATGGCTCGACGTCAACCTTCCTGGCACTTGCTATACACTGAACACCAATACGTTGACAGTAAACCAATCCGGAATAAAATTGTTTCCAAACTCAGTTGGAGATTTGGTGCAAATGGGAAATTTGCCCGAAACAAACATTGTTTCGGAACTCGAAATAATTGATGCCTGTGGCCGGATTGTTTATCGCCGGCAAATCAAACTTGAGTCAGCAAATCATTTTTTAGATGTTGGGTTCCTTAAAACCGGAATTTATACACTCAGAATATCTGATGGAAAGACAATGAATTTTTCCCGTTTTGTAAAGAAATAAGAACATAATTTATTTCTGCTCAAACATAAGGTGCAAAATAATCTCTCTATAACATAAGAGATGGTTTTATTTTGCAATAGTGAAAATATGAAACTACTAAACAATTTAAAAATATGAAACGACTAATTCTTTTCCTGACTATGACTTATGGATTGTTGCAAGCGCAAATCCCGCAACAATATCAACTTCCCCCAAAAGAAATTCTTGAACTTGTTGACATTAAACCTCGGCCAATAATTCGCATTGATAGCCGGAATCAAGCTATGGTTTTGCTTGAAAGGCAGGTCTTCAAAACCCTTGAAGAAATGGCTGCCGATGAAATCAGACTGGCGGGACTGCGCATCAATCCGGCAACAAATGGCCCGGCAAGGGTAAATTTTACTTATGGAATTTCAATAATCGACATTAAAACAGGATATAAACCAGAAATTAAGGGACTTCCTGAAAAACTCATGATTTCAGATTTTTCATTTTCACCCGATGCTACACGGATTGCTTTTACCAATACGGTTGCTAACGGCATTGAACTCTGGACCATTCACCTGAAAACAGGGGAAGCCGAAAAACTTACATCTCCGGTGCTGAACGGCAGCATGGGATTTTCCTACGTTTGGATGCCCGATTCTCAATCTCTGCTTGTGCTAACTGTACCCGAGGATCGCAGACCAGTTCCTGAAAACAGAGAAATGCCTTTAGGTCCGGCTGTTCAGGAGTCATCGGGTCGTAAGGCTCCGGTGAGAACCTATCAGGACCTGCTTCGCAATTCTGCAGATGAGGATTTGTTTGATTATTATACACTGTCGCTGGTTTTTAAAACTGATTTGCAGGGAAATCAGACTGAATTTCTGCCATCTGCCATCTACCGTTCCCTGAATTTTTCACCCGATGGTAAATTTCTATTGGTTCAGACCATCAGCAGGCCTTATTCCTATATCGTTCCATCTGGCCGTTTCCCAATGAATAATGCTATTTATAATTCTGAAGGAAAATTAATTATGGATCTTTATCATCGTCCCCTTATCGATGAAATACCCACAGGTTTTGATGCAGTGGAGGTTGGGAAAAGGAGTATTGGCTGGCGGGCTGATACACCGGCCATGCTATTCTGGGCCGAAGCCTGCGATGGTGGAGATCCGGCTGCCGAAGCTGAATACCGTGATGAAATTTATATGTTGAATGCTCCTTTTGATGGGGAGCCGGCACTTTTGGCTCAGACTCTAAACCGCTTCAGGGGAATCAGCTGGGGAAATGAAAATATTGCTATCTTATACGACGGTTGGAGAAAAAACCGCCGTTCAATATCCTATCTGATTGATCCATCTATCCGAAATGTGAATCCTCAAATAATTTTTGATCGGTCAACTGAAGATTATTATGGTAATCCGGGGACTTTTTTGCTTAAACAAAATGATTTTGATGCATTTACACTTTGGTTTTCAGCCGATGGTAAAAAGATTTTTCTGAGAGGCGAAGGTTATTCCCCCGAAGGAAATAAACCCTTTCTTGATGAATTTAATTTGAAAACATTCAAAACCAAACGTTTGTGGCAGGCCGATGGTTTAACCACCTATGAATCTATTATCAGGGTTGTGGATCCCGAAAATAAACTGCTGATTACTTCAATTGAAGGCAAAACTCAGAATCCCAACTATTTTCTGCGAAAAGGTAATAAAATAAGCACATTGACTCAATTTCCAAACCCATATACTTCATTTATGAATGTGAGTAAAGAGTTGATTCGCTACAAACGTAACGATGGTGTTGATCTTTCTGCAACGCTTTATTTACCTGCGGGATATGTCAAAGATCGTGATGGAAAACTACCTACCCTGATGTGGGCTTATCCCAGGGAGTTCAAAGATGCCCAACAAGCCGGACAACTCAAAGAATCACCGCATACTTTTGTTCGGTTGAATTATGGTTCGCCGGTATTCTGGGCAGCAAGGGGATATGCAATTATTGATGATGCAGACTTTCCTGTTATTGGCGAAGGCGAAAATGAGCCGAATGACCGGTTTACTGAACAGCTTGTTGCAAATGCTGCTGCAGCCATAGATTATGCAGTTGCGCTGGGAGTTGCCGATTCCAGTAGAGTTGCCATTGGTGGCCATTCCTACGGCGCCTTTATGACGGCAAATCTGATGGCTCACAGTGATTTGTTTGCTGCAGGAATTGCCCGCAGCGGAGCGTATAACCGCACCCTGACTCCATTTGGATTTCAGGCCGAAGAAAGGACCTTTTGGGAAGCGTCAGAGGTTTATCTGAAAATGTCTCCGTTTGTGCATGCCGATAAAATCAATGAGCCGCTTTTGCTGATCCATGGTGAGGCAGATAATAACCCGGGGACATTCACATTACAGAGTGAACGTTTGTACGGAGCCATACAGGGACTGGGTGGCACGGCCCGGCTAGTGTTGCTTCCCTTCGAAAGCCATGGTTATAGCGCCAGGGAAAATGTACTTCACATGCTTTGGGAAACAGATGCATGGCTGGAAAAATACGTTAAGAACAAAAGGGTCATTGAAAACTAACCTGTTTTGTAAAGATTTTTATTTCCATGTCTTAAAAGCATATTGAATAACCAGCTTATTACTTTTATACCTTTGCAGTTTTGATAAGAATCATGGCAATAGATTGTTTGCCATTCAATAATAATTTTAGTTTTTGATTACATAATTTTATGGCTAATATTTCATTTGGGAAATGGATTGGCGGTGGCCTGGGTTGGGTTTTGGGAGGCCCCATTGGAGGAATTCTTGGCTTTGTGTTTGGATCTTTTTTCGATAACCTTCAAAACGGGTATGAACAGAAAGGGTTTACTCCTACCCAGGAGGGTGACTTCAAGGTCAGTCTTTTGGTTCTGGTTGCAGCCATTATGAAAGCCGATGGTAAAATTCTGAAATCAGAACTCAATTATGTAAAGATTTTTTTATTGAGACAATTTGGTCAGGCAGAGGCTGATCGGCTTTTATTATTGTTGCGCGAGATTCTTCGCCAGGATTTAGATGTTGATGAAATCTGTGAACAGATACAGGAAAATATGGAGTATCCTTCGCGTTTGCAGCTTGTTCATTTCCTTTTAGGAATAGCAACCTCCGATGGCGAACCCCATGCTGCTGAGGCTGAAGTCCTGCGAAGGGTTTGTCTTCATATGGGTATAAGGCAAATGGATTTTGAATCGATTAAGGCCATGTTTGTTGTAAAAACCGACAGTCCTTACCGAATTCTGGAAGTTACTCCTGAAGCTACCGACGAAGAGGTAAAAAAAGCTTATCGAAAAATGGCTCTGAAATATCATCCCGATAAGGTAACTCATTTGGGTGAAGATGTTCAGAATGCTGCCAAAGAAAAATTTCAGAAGCTGAATCAGGCGTATGATGAAATTAAAAAACAAAGGGGAATAATCTGAGCCGTATGCAATGCTAGTTTACCCGCAAACTTCACTAATTAACCAATATATAGAGTAAGCGGTTTTTAACCAAATTGTTTTCTAGAATCTAACAACAGTACCAAGAGGTAATTTTTTTTTATAGCTGTCTTCCAAAAAAAGTTCACCATATTCAAGACTTTCGCGTTTACCAAAAATCTGGTCAATCAGGTTTTTTCCTATTAAAGAAGAGAATCCCATAGAATAAAGGCTCATCAGCAGAAAATTTTCATCAGGATCAAGCAGTGCATGGCACAGTTTAACCATTTCATTCAGGTTTTCTTCAAGTACCCATTTTTCTCCATCTGCCCCGCGGCCATATGCAGGAGGGTCCAGAATTATCCCGTTGTAACGCGAATCTCTGCGAACTTCCCTTTTTACAAATTTCAGGGCATCTTCAACTATCCAGCGGATACCGTCAAGTCCACTTAATTCCATATTTTCTCTGGCCCAACTGATCACAGGTTTCACCGAATCGACATGAACGACCTCTGCACCAGCAGCACAAGCAGCCAGTGAAGCACCTCCGGTGTAAGCAAAAAGATTGAGAACTTTTGGCCTGGAATTTTTCATCGATTTGATCTTGTCATAAATGAAATTCCAGTTGTCGGCCTGTTCAGGGAAAATTCCGATGTGCCTGAAACTTGTCAACCCCAGGCGCATTTTCAAATGCAGAGATTTATAATTGTATTCAACCGGCCACTGCTCTTTACATCCTTTATTGAGTATCCAGCTACCTTTTTCAGGATCTTTTTTTTCTTTATGAAATTTAGCATCCGATTTTTGGAGCCAAATTTCACTGCTTAATGATTTATCCCAGACAGCTTGTGGCTCAGGCCTGATAAGTGTCTGGATGCCAAATCGTTCCAGTTTTTCAAAATTACCTGAGTCAATCAACTCATAATCTTTCCATTGCCCGGGTTTTAGCAGTTTTATCATTTTAGGATGTGTTGTCAGTCAAAGATACTATGCAAAGATGCGAATTTTCTCTAATTTTGCTTTCAATCCGCCTTCATTCCATCAACTATGTCAGAAATGATAAGCAGTCCCGGGAACCCGAGGATAAAGAATCTTTTACTTCTTCAGCAAAAATCGCGCGAAAGACGAAAACAGAACCTTGTTGTCGTGGAAGGAATTCGCGAAGTAGGTATTGCATTCCAGAATGGATTTAAAATATCAGAGTTATATGTTTGCCGGGAAATTGCCAAAAATGCTGATTACAGCAAAATGGTTGATCCGGCTGGGATTACTTTTGTGAGTGAAGCTGTATTTGGAAAACTGGCTTATCGTGAAGGTTCTGATGGTTGTATTGCACTGCTTGAACCGAAATGGTTAAAAATCCCGGAAGTAAAACTCAGTGCTTTACCTTTGGTGATTGTGTTGGAGTCGATCGAGAAACCAGGCAACCTTGGAGCAATCCTTCGCACCGCCGATGCGGTTAACGCTGATGCAGTGATTGTTTGTGATCCCCTGACAGATATTTATAATCCGAATGTGATCAGAGGCAGTATCGGTTGCGTTTTTTCAAGACAGGTTATAGCCTGCTCAACCGATGATGCCCAAAACTGGCTTAAAGAAAAAAGAATTGTTTCCTTTGCAGCTGAACTCAAGGCATCAAATCCTTACTTCAATCATGATTATCGCAAGCCTGTTGCTTTTGTGCTGGGGACAGAAGCCAATGGCCTCACTCAAAAATGGATTGATTTTTGCGATGAACGCATCATTATTCCTATGCTTGGAAGTATTGATTCACTGAATGTTTCGGTCTCAACTTCGGTAATTGTTTTTGAAGCCATGCGTCAGAGAGGGTTTCAAAAATAATCTAAGTTTTTCTTTAATTTACTCTGGATAAATTCAATATGCCAAGAATCCTGTTTGTTTACCTCTTATCACTTTGCTTCCTGCCGGTTTTTGCCCAGCACTTGTCAATTCATCAGGAAGAATCTGCAAAATATGCCGCTTTGGGCTTAATCAGCGATTGGCAATATGATAGTCTGAATAATTATGTTGTGGTAAAATCTTTTGCCAGGCCGTCTCAGTCTCTTCAAAAAAGGGTTTTTGGATATCATCCCTACTGGAGTGGCAGTGTCTGGCAGAATTATCGCTGGGATTTACTGAGCGATTTAAGTTATTTCTCCTATGAGGTCAACCCTGAAACAGGTGAAGCAATCACAATTCACGACTGGGCTAATGCCGCAGTATTAGATACTGCAATTTCACGGGGAGTTAAAGTTCATTTGTGTGTTACCTTGTTTTCGGGACATGCAACATTTTTTGGTAATCCACAGGCTCAGCAAACATTGACATCAAATCTTATTTCACTGATAGCTTCACGGGGTGCTCATGGCATTAACCTTGATTTTGAAGCAGTTCCTGCATCACAGCAACAAGGGTTGACTAACTACATTATTCAGTTGTCAGAAGCTTTGCATTCGGCACTTCCCGGGGCTGAACTCAGCATAGCCGCCCCTGCCGTGAACTGGAGCAATACTTTCGATCTGCGGGCAATTACACCCTGGCTCGATTTTATCATGATCATGGCCTACGATTATTACTGGAACGGAAGCAGCCTGGCCGGTCCTGTGTCAGGCTTGTGGCCGCTGGTTTCTTCTTTTGATTATGGTGTCAACAGGTCTCTTTCCTATTATCAGGGAATGGGAGTGCCTGCAAATAAACTGCTGCTTGGTTTGCCCTACTATGGACGGGAATGGCCTGTAAGTTCAAATTCACTTCCGGCAGCGACAACCGGTTCAGGTTTTGCAGTTACTTACCGGAATATCAGAGCAAATGCTACTTTTTATAACCCTTCAAATCTTTACTGGGATTACAGGAGCTACAATCCTTACTACAGTTATTTTACTTCACAATGGCGACAATGCTTTTTTGATGATGAGAGAAGCCTTGGAGCAAAATACGACCTCGTAAACAGGAGACAGGTAGCTGGAATAGGGATATGGGCACTTGGTTATGATAATGGCTACAGCGAATTGTGGAATCTGATTGAAGAAAAATTTACCGGTGGCCCATTAGATTTTTGCAACGACACCATTTATGATTCTGGTGGCCCATGGTGGAATTATGCCAACAACGAAACCTACACCGAAACTATTTTTTCAGCCTGGCCGGGTCAGTTGAGTTTGTCGTTCAATAGCTTAAGCCTGGAGCCTGGTTTTGATTCTCTTTGGATTTATGATGGCAACAATACTGATGCTCCTCTGCTAGTTGCAGTTTCTGGAAATGAACTGCCGATACCAGTATTGACAACAGACAATGTTTTCACAATAAAATTTTTCTCTGACAACCTGACCACCAGGGCTGGTTATGAGCTGGTGTGGAGCTGCACCACTTCCGGAGTCAATGCGAAGGAGGGGGTTTTGAATTTCAAAATAAACCCAAATCCAGTTAATAAAATTCTGAATATCGAACTTCCTGATTCATTAGCCGGTAAGGTTCATGTTTTAATTTTCGATTTAAAAGGCAAGGTCGTTTTGGCCAAAATTCAGGAAAATACGTCATCAATTCACATTCCGGTTAGCAATCTGAGTTCGGGACTTTATATTCTTCAGATAGAGGTTGACAGTAAAGCCAATCGAAAAAAAATCGCTGTTTTATAGTCGGCTTCTTTAATGTCAGGCATGACTTAAAGCGTATTAACTGATTTTATTTCCTCATTTTCAAAGCAATAAAGATCTGACAATCTCCTGATTGTTCTAATCATAGTTTGATACATCATGTTTATTAAAATTCCTTGTCATGTAATATAAATATTGACAAAATGTCAGTTTTTTAATTTATTAACTTCAAATTCTCTCAAGGTTGTAGTAACTTTGCCGTTGAAATTATATCATTTTATTTATAATGGATATTCAATCAATTAAACAACGTTTTGGTATAACCGGTCATTCGCCTTTGCTTGACAGGGCTATAGATGTTGCCCGACAGGTGGCACCCACCGATATAACAGTATTGATAAATGGTGAAAGTGGCGTGGGTAAAGAAGTTTTTCCCCAGATCATTCATAATCTCAGTTCCCGGAAACATGGTCCTTATATTGCTGTAAACTGTGGTGCAATTCCCGAAGGAACCATTGATTCAGAATTGTTTGGTCATGAAAAGGGCTCATTTACAGGAGCACATGAGGCGAGAAAAGGATATTTTGAAGTTGTGAATGGTGGAACCATCTTTCTTGATGAGGTTGCTGAACTTCCTCTTTCCACGCAGGTCAGATTGCTTCGTGTACTGGAAACCGGAGAGTTTTTTAAAGTAGGTTCTTCCAAAGTTATCAAAACCGATGCAAGGGTTGTGGCGGCAACCAATGTTGATATTCCCGAGGCCATTCAAAAAGGAAAATTCAGACAGGATCTGTTTTACAGATTGAATACAGTTCCAATCTTTATTCCACCTTTGCGGGAGAGAAAAGACGATATTGTTTTGCTTTTTAGGAAATTCGCAGTTGATTTTGCCGAAAAATACCGCATGCCGGCGCTCGAACTCGATGATTCATCAAGGCAGATGCTAATGAATTACAGATGGCAGGGGAATATTCGTCAGCTTAAAAATATTACTGAACAAATTTCAATTATCGAACAAAGCAGATTGATTACCTCTGACATTCTGCAAACGTATTTGCCCCGTGAAAACCGCGATTTGCCGGTTCTTTATAACAAAGAGTCTGCTTCGTCGGATTTTTCGGAACGTGAATTGCTCTATAAAGTGCTGTTTGACATGAAGCGCGACATCAATGAGATGAAAAAGCTTGTTGTTGATATACTTGAACAGGGAGGAGTAAGTCACGATCTAAAAAGAGAACATCAACCCATAATTGCTCAGCTCTACAATGAAATTGATAATCAGGGCGATGAAGAGAATATGAATTATACGGGTAATCCTTCTGAGCCGATTGTACTCGATACTTTTTATACACATGAGGTGCTTGACGATTCATTGTCTCTTGAAAAAAGAGAGATTGAGCTTATTAAAAGAGCCATAGATAAACATGGGGGAAAAAGGAAAAATGCTGCCAGGGAATTGGGCATATCCGAAAGAACCCTTTACAGGAAAATAAAGGAGTATGACATTCATTAAATATCTGTCGGTTATTGATTTGAATGGCAGAAATATAAAATTATTGTTGTTGTCCATAGTATTTATGCTGGCAACAGTTGGATGTGGAGTATATTCCTTCACCGGAGCATCAGTTCCTCCGGAAGCCAAAACGGTTTCTGTTACGCTGTTTCCGAATAAGGCAGAGATTGTTCAGCCATCGCTCAGTCAAACTTTTACTGATGCTTTGCGCGATAAGTTTACTTCTCAAACCAGCCTCAGCATTATTCCCCGTGGCGGAGACCTGCATTTTGAAGGTGAAATCACGAGATACTCAACCGAACCGGTGGCCATTACAGGTCAGCAAACTGCCGCACTGATAAGGCTTCAAATTACTGTAAATGTGCGTTATACGAGCAAGTTCAGCACAAAAGATAATTTCGAAACATCTTTTTCACGGTTTCAGGATTATAACAGTAGCCTGAATCTTAGTGCAGTTGAAGCTGATCTGATCGAAAAAATTTCAGCCGAACTGGTCGATGATATTTTTAATAAAGCAGTAGTAAATTGGTAAACAACATGAACCTGAGGCGGTTTGATAATTTTTTGGCTAATCCGGCTTTGCTTGATAACTCGACTTTGCTTGAATTAGAGCATCTTGTACAAGAATTTCCATACTTTCAGATTGCTCAGATACTGCTTGCTTTAAATTCAAGGATTGTAAATGATATCAGATATAGCACCCGTTTGAAAGTTGCTGCTGCGTATGCAGGAAACAGAGGTTTGTTAAGAAATCATATTGAAAGACTTGCCGCTGGAGCCACTGGTGAAATTGCAGTTGTTGATGATGTGGATGAGAATGTCCTTTCTCCTGATGTCGGAGTCCGTCATGAGGGAGAGTCGGAAAGGCAGCCTGCCAGACCTACTGAAAATGATGTAGTTGTTGGTGTTGCGGATAAAGAATCCAATGAAAAAAATGACGGGTTTCAGCCCCTGGTATCAGATGCAGAAACAAATGAAATTGCTGAAAATCATGAAGAAGTAAAAGAAGAAGCTGCCCGATTGCTTCAGCTCAGAAATTTGGTTGACAGACGTCTTGCAGAATTGACCGGTAAAGATGCTGCAGGTCAGGATGCACCTTTGGTTGAAGACAGCAAAAATGATATTGAATTAAAGGTAAGTGATGGCGCCAAAGATCAATCAACCAATGATGCATCAGAGGATAAAGCCACTGCTTTTCCTGATGAATTATTACTTGAAAGCCTCTTGTCAGGCATATACAATCTTGAAGCAGACACAAAAGATGAGAATTCAAGTCAGGCAGAACTTTCAACTGAACATAAAAAAAGTTCTAAAGATGCTGAAACTGCTTCCGACAGAAATAAGGCAATTATTGACCGGTTCATTGCTGAAGGACCAGTAATCAGTAAGCCCAAAAAGGAATTTTTTAATCCTTTGGAAAAGGCAAAAAAGAGTACAATTGATCAGGATAATCTCGTAACTGAAACATTGGCAAAGATTTATCTTCAGCAAAGAAACCCCGAAAAAGCTATAAAAATTTATCAGAAATTAAGTTTGATTAATCCGGAAAAAAGTAGTTACTTTGCAGCCCAAATTGCGAAAATACAGAATGATCTGTTGAACGCTTGAAATAACCTCAAATACAAAACATTAAAATGGGAGCTTATATTTTAGTTTCAGTTCTTATACTGATTACGTGCGTCTTACTGAGTTTAGTAGTTCTTGTTCAGAATTCGAAAGGTGGCGGACTTGCATCAAACTTTGCTTCATCAAACCAGTTTATGGGAGTCAGAAAAACGGCTGACTTTCTGGAAAAAACAACCTGGACGCTTGCCATCATTCTGCTGGTTCTGAGTTTATTCTCAATTTTTGTGATTCCAAGAAATATCCAGAGGATAGCTACTGACACTGAACTTCGTGAGCTCATCAACGAGCAGGCTGCACCGATTCAGGATTTTCAGGCACCTCCGACCGAATAATCATACCTTTCTATAATTTCAATGTCAGATTGTCACAACAGTCTGACATTTTTTTGTCTGGTTTTTTCAAACATTGTGTGATTTTAGTAGTATTACAGAAAATTAAAATACTGATAAACAAATAATTACATAATTCATATCAACCAACTTTCTCTTTAGTGGACAATTCTTTTCACTTTGGCACAGATTGTGACAAATGGCGGATCAAAGAGATTTAAATTGTAAAACTTAAAATTTCATACGAATGACTCAAGTAAACGTAAAACCATTGGCTGATCGTGTTTTAATACAACCATCAGCAGCAGAGCAGAAAACTGCCGGCGGAATCATTATTCCCGATACAGCAAAGGAAAAACCTCAACGTGGCAGTGTTGTAGCAGTTGGCCCGGGGAAAAAAGATGAGCCCATGACTGTAAAAATTGGAGATCTTGTTCTTTATGGTAAATATTCAGGAACTGAAATCACAATTGACGGAAACGATTATCTGATCATGCGAGAATCGGACATTGTAGCTATTATCTGATCATCTTAAATTTTTAAACCGAAAAAACAAAAATAAAAATGGCAAAACAAATTATTTACAATACTGAGGCCCGCGAAGAGCTGAAAAAGGGTGTTGATGCTCTGGCAAACGCTGTCAAAGTAACTTTGGGCCCCAAAGGTCGCAATGTAATTATTGATAAAGCTTATGGAGCTCCTGTAGTTACCAAAGATGGTGTTACTGTAGCTAAAGAAATAGAACTGAAAGATGGTTTGCAGAATATGGGTGCGCAGATGGTGAAAGAAGTGGCTTCGAAAACTGCTGATATTGCCGGTGACGGAACTACCACTGCAACAGTTCTTGCCCAGGCTATTGTTTCCACCGGAATGAAAAATGTAACCGCTGGTGCCAATCCAATGGATTTGAAACGCGGAATTGAGACTGCAGTGAAGAAAGTGGTAGAATATTTACATTCTCAGTCTATTAATATTGAAGAAGGCAGTGAAAAAATTACTCAGGTTGCCACCATTTCTGCAAATAATGACAGCTTCATCGGTGAAAAGATTGCTGAAGCCATGAATAAAGTTAAAAAAGAGGGTGTCATTACCATAGAAGAGGCCAAAGGCATGGAAACCACTGTAAAAGTGGTTGAAGGAATGCAATTTGACCGTGGTTACATTTCTCCTTACTTTATTACCGATACAGAGAAAATGGAAGCCGTTTTTGAGAATCCATTTATATTAATTTATGACAAGAAGATTTCGGTGATGAAAGATTTACTGCCGATACTTGAAAAAACGGTTCAAACGGGTCGTCCTCTGTTAATCATTGCCGAGGATGTTGACGGTGAAGCCCTTGCTACTCTGGTAGTGAATAAAATTCGCGGATCTCTGAAAATTGCTGCAGTTAAAGCCCCCGGGTTTGGCGATCGTCGCAAAGAAATGCTTGAAGATATTGCAATTCTTACAGGTGGAACCGTAATTTCGGAAGAAAAAGGATATCGCCTTGAGGATGCTGACCTCACATATTTGGGTCAGGCAGAGAAAATCACGGTTGACAAAGAGGCAACTACCATTGTAAGTGGACGTGGAACCTCTGAAAGTATTGCCGCACGCATTTCAATGATCAAAGCTCAGACTGAAAGTACAACATCTGATTACGACCGCGAAAAATTGCAGGAACGCCTTGCTAAACTTGCTGGTGGTGTTGCCGTTATCTATGTTGGAGCAGCCAGTGAAGTTGAAATGAAAGAGAAAAAAGATCGTTTTGACGATGCACTTCATGCTACCCGCGCTGCCATTGAAGAAGGAATAATCCCGGGCGGTGGTGTTGCCTACATCAGGGCTATTGCAGCTCTTGATGGAATAAAAGTGGAGAATGAAGACGAAGAAACAGGTGTGGCTATTGTCAAACGTGCTTTAGAAGAACCCTTGAGGCAGATAGTCGAAAATGCCGGGCTTGAAGGATCGGTAATCGTTCAGAAAGTTCGCGAAGGAAAAGGCAACTATGGTTTTAATGCCCGCACTGAGGTTTACGAAGACCTGATGCTTGCCGGTGTTATTGATCCTACTAAAGTTGCACGTGTTGCTCTTGAGAATGCCGCATCTATAGCTGGTATGCTCCTCACAACTGAATGTGTACTTGTTGATATTAAAGAAGAAAAAGAACCCGCAATGCCTAATCCAGGAATGGGTGGTATGGGTGGAATGTACTAAAAATAAGTTCCTTCGACATATCAAAAAAGCCTTGCATCTGCAGGGCTTTTTTCTTGATATTCAGCGCCTTATCGAACTTATTTCAGTATTTGGAAATCAAAATTAAAGTTGAGGTTAGAACTGATTTTTGTTAATGATTATCTTTGGCATGATTTTCTCTTAACTGATTTTCTATATTTAGTCCTCAAAAATTCATTTATCATGTTAAAAAAGTTTTTTTTAATCCTGCAGGTGGCCTTATTTGTAAATCTTTTTTCATCTGTAGCTCAGGATGCCCCACTAGGATATCCGGTTGATAAAGATACTCAATTGATTACCTATCAGGATGTTATCCCGATGGCAGGGACGGCTGATGAACTATACATCAGGTGTATAGAATGGATCAATACACAATATAAAAATCCGGCAGATGCATGCCGCGTGCGTAATAGGGAAAGCGGAGTCATTGAAATTCTTCATCGTTTTGAGCTTCTGAATGATGAAGAAGGAGACAGGTTAAAGGCCGGGAGCGTGAATTATACACTTAAACTGGAATTTAAACCCGGGAGGTATCGCTATACACTCAGCGATCTCACCTGGAAGCAGACAACACGTTACCCTGTTGAGAAATGGATGGACAAGGAGGATAAAATGTATTCACATGTCTATGATTCTTACCTTGTTCAGGTAAACAGGCAGGCAACGGAACTTATCAAAAGCCTGAAAGCTGGCATGGAGCCTCCGGTTGTAAAGCAGGAGGAAAAGTGGTAGTTTTCCCTTTGCTTAAAAATCTTAATTATAATCCGGCTAGTCCGGATTTTTTTTTGATCAGACTTTAATTTACTAATGAACTAATCTTCTTCACTTTTAGCGAAAGCTCTCACAGCTCCATGGTAATCAACTTCCTTTGCCAGTTTAATATAATTGATAAGCGATTGGGCTGTAATTGTATACAATGAGCGTCCTTCATCTGTATGGTCAAAAGTATAGCTTGATGCAATGTAGCTGCTTATACCAACAATAAAAGTTCTGTTTTCAATTGCCTGATTGCCATCGGCAAAAGTAAGAATGGCATCTTTGGCAAACCCATCTTTATCAGTAACCACTGTGTAAGAAAGGCCAGAAACCTGCAGATCAATTTCTTTGTCACGATTATATGCATTGATAATCAATGATTTAATTTCTTTTGCAGTCATCTGATATAGAATGATTTCATTACCAAAAGGATCCAGTTTGTAAACATCCTTTATTCTGATTTCGCCTTTTGGCAAACGGTCAATCCTGATGCCTCCGTTATTCTGAAAAGCAATTTCAATTGGATGAATCGCAGCCATTGCATCTGTCATTAAACATCCCAACTCATCTTTTCCTACAATATCGCTTATTGCTTTGCCGATCACTTCGTTGAGCTCCCTGTTGTCATTGTAAATTTCAAGGAGTGATTCAAGTTCTGCATCGCTTCTCGAGTGTTTATCCACCTGAAGTATTTGCGATTTTTTACTTATAATTTTTTTATCAACCAAACAGAAAGTGGTCATGGTAACATACCTTACACCTGAGCCTCCCTGCATCACCATAACCCCGTTGTATTCTTTTGGGTTGGTAACCAGGGTGTGTGTGTGACCGCCAACAATCAGATCAAATTCACCCATTTTCTCAGCCAGTTTCACATCTGCCTCAAAACCCAGGTGCGAAAGCCCGATGAAAATATTACAACTGTCAGCAAGCCAATTGTATTCCTGAGCAACTTCAATGCCTGCACTGAACTCTATTCCTGTGAGCCTTGACGGATGAGTGTCAGGCAACCCAGCTTCATTTATCTGTATTAATCCCAGAATTCCTGCTTTGAGGCCATTATTAAGAGTGATAATGGTATAAGGTTTAATATCCAATGGCGTTTGACCGGTATAAAAGAGGTTGGCTGCCAGGAAAGGAAATTCTGCCTGGAAGAGTCTGGCTGCCAGTACATCCTGACCATAATCAAATTCATGATTTCCTAAAGCACTGGCATCAAATCCGGTTAGATTCATCATTTCTACAATGGGGTATCCTTTTTCAGGATATTGATCTACCACCGGATTTCCAGTAAAATTATCACCTGCCGATAGTAGCAAAACGTAGGGATGTACCGACCGTATGCTGTCGACCAGAGATTTGAATTTTGGGAAATTATCGATTTTTGCATGCATATCGTTCACCGATAAAACGACAACACGCGTCGTGTCGTTACCAGCATTTAATATCAAACCTGGCATCAAAAATATAAAGTAAAGGCAGAATTTAAGGATTTTCATATTGATCGGCTTTATTTAAAACTTGAGGGTCAATGATGTAAAGTCTTTGAAGATTTAATAATTCCCCGTCAAAATCAATTATATTTCCATAATGATCAACAATAACAGGTAATTCTTTAGGGATTTCTTCATAAATACCTGAGTAATATAACTTAATGGCATTCATTACTCTGGCTCCCCTGAATACTTTTATTTCGAGATTATTAACGAATACGGTCATTATTTGTTGGGTATTTATGGTCAATATTACGAATTTTTATGAATTGGTTTACTTTTTTTATCATGAAACAAAATTTTGTTTTGCAATTATCAGTCCACCAGATTTAACCTGGAGATATAAAAGGCAATCTTATAAAGTGTACGATCTGTCCTATGATGCATTTTGTTTAATAATTTTATACAATAAATTGAACAAAACTCCAAACATATGGTTAAATGTTTGTTTTGCCAGAGTTGCTGGGAGGACTTGGTTTAAACATTTGAGCAAGCTCTTACGAACAAATTGTTAATTTTGCAATATGTTACTTGGAAATTTACAGACAAATAAAAGTATAATGGATCATTCCAAAATTATTTCCGGTTTTTCAAAGTTAAACAAGAATCAAAAACTTGGTTTGATTTCCCGTTATTCTGAAAATCCGGATCAGGCTCTGAATGATTTGAAATCATTCTGGCACAGCAATGCTGACATGCAAAAAATGCTTGATGAGTTTAGTGAGAATACACTTACGAACTACTTTTTTCCTTATGGTGTGGCTCCAAACGTAATGATTAACGGCAAGGTTTATATTGTTCCAATGGTTATTGAAGAGAGTTCAGTTATTGCAGCCGCTTCAAACGGTGCAAAATACTGGGCTGGCAAGGGTGGTTTTCACTCTGAAGTGCTTTCGGTTACCAAGTTGGGTCAGGTTCATTTTATCTGGAAAGGTGATTTTAATCGCTTAAAGTCTTTATTTCCGGAGCTCAGAAAGCTTTTGCTTGCCAGGTCAGCACCGCTTACGGCGAATATGGAAAAAAGAGGCGGGGGCGTTTTGGATATGGAACTGGTAGATAAGACCGATGTTCTGGACAATTACTATCAGCTATCAGTAAAATTTGATACCCGTGATTCAATGGGAGCAAACTTTATTAATTCATGTCTCGAAGAATATGCTGCTGGTATCAAGTCTTTTGTCAACGAAAGCGGACTTTTTGAAGGTGAACCTCTTCAGGTAATTATGTCAATTTTGTCTAACTATACTCCTGAATGCCTGGTAAAGACATGGGTGGAATGTGATGTGAGTGAGTTCTCTGACATCGATAAAAGTCTGAAAGCCGAAGACTTTGTCTGGAAGTTTGAAAAAGCAGTTCAGATAGCCAATGTCGACACACACAGGGCCGCTACCCACAATAAAGGAATATTCAACGGAATTGATGCGGTTGCTTTGGCAACCGGAAATGATTTTCGGGCGATAGAAGCATGCGGACACGCGTGGGCTGCAAGAACCGGAAAATATAAAAGCCTCACAGAGGTGAAGGTTGAAAATGGAAAATTTCACTATAGTCTTACCCTCCCTCTTGCAATTGGAACAGTAGGCGGACTAACTTCGCTTCATCCGATGGCGAAATTTTCGCTCGAATTGCTTGGCAATCCCCAGGCTCCTGAATTGATGCAGATTGCTTCAGCTGTGGGGCTTGCCAATAATTTTGGAGCCATTAAATCGTTGACTACCAAGGGAATTCAAATAGGCCACATGAAAATGCACCTGCTGAATGTTCTCAATTCTTTCAATGCCGCTGATTATGAAAAACTGCTGGCTGTTGAATATTTTAAAAATCATAAAGTTTCTTACAGCGGAGTTTCCGGATTTTTGGCATCAATCAGAAACGGGAATTAGAAAATTGACCATAATGTCATTGACACAGAACATTTACGCTCACGGAAAATTGTTGCTAACTGGTGAATATCTGGTTTTGAAAGGTGCTCAATCGTTGGCTTTGCCACTGATCCTGGGGCAAAAAATGACCATATCAGCCATTGCGCCTGTAAGGCTGGAGTGGCAGGCCAGGGATATCAACGGGGTTTGGTATAGGGGTTTTTATAATCTTCCGGGACTAGAGCCGATTACTGTTAGTGATGAAATGGTCAGTAGGCGTTTGGTTTCATTGCTGGAAGCTGCCCGCAAATTAAATCCTGATTTTCTGAATGGTGAAAGTGGTTTCAAAATAGAGACAATACTTGAATTTGACAGACGATGGGGATTTGGAAGCAGTTCAACCCTGATTGCACTTGTGGCAGAGTTTGCCAATGTTGATGCTTTCAGGCTGCATAACCTGGTTTCGAACGGATCAGGTTACGACATTGCCTGTGCCATTGCGGCCAATCCCATCATCTTTAGCCAGAAAGAAAATAATAGTTCATTCAGGGAAGTTTCGTTTTTTCCTGAATTTTCTGATTCCCTGTATTTTGTTTATTTGGGTAATAAGCAAAGCAGTACTGCCGAAGTTGAATCCTTCCTCATGAGAAGTCCGGAAGAACTTAGCGATGAGATAAACGAAATATCTGTAATTACTTCACAGATGATTTCAGTACAAAACCAGAATAATTTCAATAGTCTTATTCAAAGACATGAGCAATTGATGTCAAAGGTGTTAAATGTTCCTTCAGTTGCCGAAAAATTATTTGCCGATTTTCAGGGTGTTGTTAAATCACTGGGCGCATGGGGAGGCGATTTTATTCTTGTCTCTTCAGTTTTGGATTCAGATTATGTTAATAATTATTTTTTTGGCAAAGGTCTTACAACAATCTTCAGATATAAAGATTTGGTTTTAAATTCAAAAGGCAAAAATTCAATCTAAAATTCCGGCTAAAATGAATGGCGATAAACTTATTTCTTCTGGTGTTTTTTCATCTGCCTGGCAAAGCCCCTCAAATATTGCCCTCATCAAATATTGGGGTAAGTACAGCAATCAGCTTCCCCGGAATGCATCTCTCAGCATAACATTGAAAAATGCGGTAACCCGAACTTCCGTTAAAGTCTTTGCATTGCACGAAAGCGAATCGGGACTTAAACTTGAATTTAGTTTTGGAGGTGAGTCAAAGTCTGCTTTTTCCAAAAAAATTGAATCCTTTCTGAATTCAGTTTCTGATGAATTTACGTTTCTGAAAAACTGCAGAATAGAAATAATTTCCGAAAACAGTTTTCCTCATTCTGCTGGTATTGCTTCATCTGCCTCATCAATGAGCGCATTGGCACTGTGCCTTTGCGATATTCGAAATCAGATTTCAGGCGTTGAAGAAAGCGAAGATACATTTTTTCGAAATGCATCAAATCTTGCCAGATTAGGATCCGGAAGTGCCTCACGTTCAGTGTTTGGAGGATTTTCGATATGGGGAAAGCATGAAAATATTATTGGATCATCCGATCAATTTGCTATACCTTTGCCTGTTGAGATTCACGATATTTACAAAGGATTAAGAAATACAATTTTAATAGTTGATTCATCCGAAAAGAAAGTTTCAAGCAGCATTGGTCATAATCTATTGAATGGCCATCCCTTCGCTGAAGCAAGATTTCAACAGGCAAATAAAAATCTTTCAAAACTATTGACAGTGCTTGGAAATGGTAATTGGGATGAATTCATGAAAATAACCGAGAATGAGGCATTGAGTTTACATGCTATGATGATGAGTTCTGACCCTGGATACATGCTGATTCATCCTAACACGCTGATTATCATAAACAAAATAAAAGAATACAGAGAAAAGAAAAATACAAAAGTATGTTTTACCCTCGACGCCGGCCCTAATATTCACATGCTATATCCTGAATCTGAAATAAATGGCATAGCCCCTTTATTGAAAGAGGTTCAGGGATTATGTGTTAACCGGTTGATGATGGAAGATTGTATTGGAAATGGACCCGAAAAGTTAACAAACTATTAAAATGAAGAACAGATCCGGAATTTTTTATGCCAAAATCCTCCTTTTTGGGGAGTATAGTATTCTATGTGATTCAATGGCACTCACCATACCCTACACACACTTCAGAGGAGAGCTGAGTTTTATCAAAGAGGATAAATATACTGATTATGATTTTGCTGTAAGTTCAAATCGTCTGCTCAAAGAGTATGCCGTGTATCTCCGTGAACTGAAAGAAAAGGGTGATTTGCTTTGTGATTTTGACATTGATGCTCTTGACAATGATATTCAGCACAGTCTCTATTTTGAATCAACCATTCCACAGGGATATGGGGTAGGTAGTTCGGGAGCTTTGGTTGCAGCACTATACGAAAGATATGTTCAAGGGCATGTTTCGGGCCAGAAAAAGATGCCCAAGGAAGAAGTGATTAAGCTTAAGGAAATATTCTCGCAAATGGAATCCTATTTCCATGGCACCAGCTCAGGAATGGATCCATTGAATTGCTTTATAAAACATCCTTTGTTGATTCACAACCGCAAAGATGTTTGCATGGTGGGTATTCCGAGAAATAAACATGACAAAAAAGGAGCAATTTTTCTTATAAATACCGGAACTACCGGAAAAACCGGCCCTCTGGTAAACTTATTTCTGGATAAGTGCAAGATTGATAATTTCAATGATCGGGTTAAGCAGGAAATGATTCCCTTGAATGATGCCTGCATTAAAAGCCTGATAAAAGGTGAAACAAAGCGCTTTTTTGAAACTCTGAAAGAATTATCAAAGTTTCTTTATGATAATCTTGATCCGATGATTCCGGAAACATTCAAGAAGATATGGCATTATGGACTTGAATCTCAGTCATTTTACCTAAAACTTTGCGGTTCTGGCGGTGGTGGATTTTTGCTGGGTTTTACCGAGAATTTTCAAAAGGCAAAGCAGGAATTAAAACAACTTGATATTGATATCATTCCTGTTTACAGAAACCTTCAGGAGATTGAGTAAAATTTTTGTAATTATCGGTCTTATAGCCTTTTGGTAGTGTTTAAGCCGAAAGGTTTTGGTGTTTATCCTCGGAGCTTATCAATATAATTTTGTCTATTTATTTTTAGTGATTCATAACTTCAACCTGAATTGAATGATGAACAAAAAAGAATTTTCAATCAGCGGACAAATTGTTGATGTGGTTTCGGGTAAAATATTTCCCGGTAAACTGACGGTAAACAGTGGAAGAATAACCTCGGTAGTACAAACAGAAAATGCTGATGATCAATATATTATTCCCGGATTGATCGATGCTCATGTGCACATTGAGAGTTCCATGCTTCTGCCCTCAGAGTTTGCCCGCCTGGCAGTGGTTCATGGGACAACAGCCACTGTTTCTGACCCCCATGAAATTGCCAATGTACTTGGTATACAGGGCGTTAAATTCATGATTGAAAATGGTAAAAAGGTAAACTTCCGCTTCTATTTTGGGGCACCTTCCTGTGTGCCAGCAACCTCTTTTGAGACCTCGGGCGCAAACCTTGGCCCCGATGAAGTGGCCGAAATGCTTTCCTGGCCTGAAATTTATTATCTTTCCGAAATGATGAATTTTCCGGGAGTGATTCATGGAGATGCTGAAGTAATTCAAAAACTTGAACTTGCAAAACAACACAAAAAGCCAATCGATGGCCATGCTCCGGGTTTGACAGGAAATAATGCCAAAATTTATGCTTCAGCAGGCATAACCACTGATCATGAATGCTTTACCCCTGAAGAAGCAATTGACAAAATAAATTCAGGAGTGAAAATTCTGATCAGGGAA
This sequence comes from Lentimicrobium sp., assembly GCA_019429275.1. Taxonomy (GTDB): domain Bacteria; phylum Bacteroidota; class Bacteroidia; order Bacteroidales; family Lentimicrobiaceae; genus Lentimicrobium. Next base: position 82,132 of record JAHYJC010000004.1, read on the forward strand.
GGAAGTGCAGCCAGAAATTTTGATGCACTCATTCCATTAATTGAGAAGTGCCCTGAAATGATTATGTTTTGTTCTGACGATAAGCATCCTGATGACCTTGCATTGGGGCACATCAACCTGCTCATAAAGAGAGCTGTTTTGGCCGGTTATGATTTTATGAATATTATCAGAGCTTGTACCCTTAATCCTGTAAACCATTATAAACTCGACTCCGGTTTGTTGCAGGTGGGTGATTTTGCTGATTTTGCCGTGATTGATAATCCTGAAAATTTTACAGTAAAGAAGGTGTTTATTGGTGGAGAAAAAGTTTCGGAATCAGGAAAGTCACTGATTGCAAGTGTGAAAGAAGAAACCCCGAATAATTTCAATGCACTCATGTTAACTGAAGACATGCTGAAAATCAAGGCCAGATCTTCAAAAATCAAAATACAGCAAGCCCTTGAGGGGCAACTGATTACACAGATGAAAATCGTAAATGCCAAAATTTATGATGGATATGTGGTAAGTGATACACACAATGATGTGCTTAAAATGATGGTCATGAACAGGTATAATCCGGCCTTACCTGCTGTTAATTTTGTATCCGGATTCGGAATTAAACGGGGAGCGCTTGCTTCAACCGTAGCGCACGACAGTCACAACATCATTGCAATTGGAGTTGATGATGCTTCAACTGCCTTAGCTGTAAATGCCTTGATTAAATGCAAAGGCGGTATTGCGGTTTTTGATGGGACCAAGGTTGAAGTATTGCCTCTTCCTGTGGCCGGTATAATTTCACCCGATGATGGCTATAAAGTAGCCGAAGCTTATGACAGTATAAACAGACTGGCAAAGCAATTGGGAACCCCACTTAAGGCTCCGTTTATGACTCTTTCATTCATGGCGTTACTGGTTATTCCGGCATTAAAACTCAGTGATAAAGGACTTTTCGATGGCAATTCGTTTGAATATATAGATTTATTTGAATTAAGTTAATTATATATATAACATATTCAAAACAGAAGGATTTTTATTTATCTTTGACCAAAATTTATCAACACTTTTTGTTATGGCTAAAGATATTGTACTGGATATTGTTAAGTTGGAAGCTGCAGCGAGCAAGCTTCGCGCTATTGCCCACCCCATGAGAATTGCTATCATTGATCTGCTCAATGAGAAGAAAAAGCTGAGTGTTACTGAGATTTATGAATATCTTAAGATTGAACAGGCTGCTGCATCTCACCATTTGAATATTCTGAAAAGCAAAGGTGTACTCATTTCAAAACGCGAAGGCAAACAGATTCACTATTCTGTTAAGTCTTCCTCTCTTGCCGAAGTTGTGCAGTGCATTGATAAATGCAACGGATAATTTTATCTCTGTTTCAATAAGTCAAAAAACAATCCGGAAAGCTTCAAACGGTGCTTCCCGGATTTTCTATTGCCATGAAAAATACTTTCTTTTCTTTAGTGGGAAACAATACAATGATCGCTTACTTTATCAGCCATTCTTCCTCAATGGTCCAGTTCGTTCTGAGCTCAATGTCTTTGGCAAAGTAATAGACTTTTTCGGGTTGCAGTTTTCGCAGATAGTTTCCTGTATCCCATTTACCGTTGCTGTTTTTGTCGTAGACAGCTTTTAACTTATACTTCCGTGCCGAAAGATAATTATAGGTTAATTCTGTACTTCCGGTAATGGTTCGTTCTTCAAGCAAGGCTTCCTTATCATCAAGCAGTTGAATAATATAGCTGCCCAGCTCTTCAAGAGTAATGACCATTTTCAGGGAGCCCGTTTCGGCTTCAGTCATTGTGGTGAATTTATAACCACTGCTGTCATTATAGTGGCCAAATAAACTTATAAATGTGCTGTCGGGTATTTCAAGCCGGTAATTTTCAGCCTCTTTCCACTTGTGGTGAATTGCCAGAATAAGTTTCAGCGAATCAAGGAATTCAATTTTAGGCGAAAGTAGAATGGTATCTGCAAAGAGCCTGATTTCAGATGAATTATAGGAGGATACAGGATCTGCAAAAGTAAGTCTGAGCATTTGGTCAGGCCTGATTTTTGACCCTTTAAGGTTTGTTTTAAATGACAAACCATCGGGTTTGGCTATCTGTTGCCTGCCTCTTGACGTGGACTGTGCAGAGGGTTTTAGTGCCAAATCAAGCGTATCAAGCACTGCGTTATTGTCCGAAACTTCTGCCATGAGGCTGTCAGTCAATGGTTCGGGTATCCATATAGTTATGGTATCGCGTGTTTTGTTGAAATTAATGACAGACCAGTTTTCTCCATAAGCGGGTTCAATAGGAGTGAAAGAAAAATTCTTAACAGGATACCTGAATGACAATCCAATAACATTCTCGCGCAGTAAACCCCCTTTCAGCAATCGCTGTGTAGTGTCTGCTTCCCTGAAAAGACGCATCGTATATGATGGAATATCAACAGATTGCATTTTAATTCCGGAATTTGAAATTGTATCATTTTCAGGTTCAGGCTGTAATTTCAAACTATCTGCATCTGACTTTAATAGGCTGTCTGGAAATTGAGAAATTCCGGCAGAATGCAATGAATCATTCTTCAAATCCAGGCTGTCGTTACTTTGAATTGCCGGTTGAGATAATTGTTTTTTGGAACTACCAAAATGTACCGGCCTGATTAGTGAGTCTGCAAATGCAATTTCCTCTGTTGGGAGGTCATAAAGATAATTTCCGTTGATATCTTTTATGGCAAACATGCGATACTCCAAATCACGAAGATTATTCAGGGTATATTCACCGCTGCTGTTTGTTCTTGCCAGATAATAGGGCCGCTGCTTGTAAGGCACCGAGTCATAAATTGTGTCGTAAAGCAACACAAACGCATTGTTTACTGGTTTCAGATCAAATGCATTAATAAGCTTTCCTTTTATAGATAATGAGTCAAGGACAGGTCCGGTTGAAAAGCTGAATGTAAATCCAGGCAAAGGATTACTTTCGGTTAGATCAACAATGGCATCTCCAAAAAAGAAGCTGTAGGTGGAATTTTCACGCAGGGGTTCTTTAAATTTCATGCTCAGATTTTTTCCGCGCATGGTAAATTCCGGAGGCGTAGAGAGTGGAGGCGAAACCACCAGTTGATTGTTAATATCCTTGAGTGAGACAAACTCGCTGAAAGTATATACAATCCGGTCGCCTTCAAAGTTCACGCTTTGGTTGGGTGGAACAGATTTCAGTACCTTGGGAGGTGTAACATCTTTTGGCCCGCCGGTGGGCGCAACCGGATTTGCACAGGCTGCTATTACTAACAAAACTGTTGTCAGAAAATAAAAAAGAGAGCGTTGATTCATGAATATCAATCCCGTATTGTAATTTGCTGATGCAAAGATGATCATTTTTTGCTACTGATGACAGAATAGAGTTGAGAACCTTTGGCAAATGTTGCTGCAAAAAGGGATTTATTTTCAGGTTTTTTTTTCTGTTAAAGAAATGGATAAGTTCATACTTTATACAGTGATGAATCTACCTTTTTTTTGTTACTTTTATGCAAAGAAATATGACAACCATCTATCGCTTTTTTCTGCCCTTATTACTTGCCATGCTCTGTTTAACTGCTGTTGCGCAGGTTGATTTAGGCTCAGGAGTTATGCATTGTGCCTCTAAAAGTTTATGCAGGCCCGCAATGCATCATAAAAATTCCATAACAAAAGCGTTTGGTTACGATGTACATTATTTGAAATTTAATCTGAATATTGATCCGGCACAAGAAGAAATTCATGGATCGGTACTTACGCGTTTTAAGATAACCGGGGACTTGTCGCAGGGGATTGAAATGGAACTCAGTACCTCATACACCATTGATTCAGTTGTTTATAATGGATTGCGTGTATCATATATTCATTCCGGCGATTACAATCTGAATATAAATTATGATGGAAATCAAACTGTAGGGACCACAGGAAATGTGGAAGTTTTTTACCATGGTATACCTCCGGGGGGAGATGGTTTTGGATCGGTTGGCCGTGCAATGCATAACAATGTATGGGCAATGTGGACCTTGTCAGAACCTTATGGCAGCCGAGACTGGTGGCCGGGAAAGAATGATTTGACAGACAAGGCAGATTCTATTGATGTTTTTGTGCGCTCGCCCGAAATGTACCGTACCGCCTCCAATGGTTTACTCAATTCAGATGCTGTTGAACAAGGCTATCGCACCTGCCACTGGAAGCACAGATTCCCTATTGTTCCTTACCTGATTGCCGTTGCGGTAACAAACTATGATGTGTATTCCGAAGTTTCTCATCCGGCCGGCATTCCGGTTGAAATACTGAATTATGTGTATCCCGAAAACAAGACCACCATCATGCAGCAAACGGCTCAAACAGCTATGGTTATGGAGCTTTTCAGCGATCTTTTTACACCATATCCATTTACAGGCGAAAAATACGGGCATGCGCAGTTCGGATGGGGTGGAGGTATGGAGCATCAAACCATGTCGTTTATGGGTCGGTTCGATTATGAGATCATTGCCCATGAACTGGCGCACCAGTGGTTTGGAAATGCCGTTACATTGAATTCATGGCAGGATATCTGGCTGAATGAGGGATTTGCCACCTATCTGGCAGGGATGTCGTACGAACACTTTTTCGATGGATTTTACTGGCCAAGGTGGAAATTCCTCAGCATAGGATTTGTGACTTCCGAACCCGGAGGAAAAGTTTTCGTTGAAGATACCACAAATGTAAACCGCATCTTCGATCCAAGGCTTTCCTATTATAAAGGCGCCCTTTTGCTTCATATGCTACGCTGGAAAACAGGTGATGATGCTTTTTTTGCCGCATGCCGCAATTATTTAAATGACAGTCGGTTAAGTTATGGATTTGCCGGCACTTCAGATTTTAAATATCATTTAGAAGCGGTATCAGGCAAAGATCTGACCGGCTTTTTTGACGATTGGTATTATGGCGAAGGGTTTCCATCGTATCATGTAAAGTGCAACCAACTGGCCGGGAAAGATTATCGGGTAACCATTTCACAGTCGCAATCACATCCTTCGGTTTCGTTTTTTGAGATGCCTCTTGCTGTGAAGTTTAAGGGCGCAGATCGTGATACAACCATTGTTTTTGAGCCTATGCTAAACGATCAGTCATGGATAATTTATCCTGGCTTTGAAATTGATTCTGTTTTTATCGATCCCGATCAGTGGCTTGTTTCAGCTAACAATACCAATGAACTGATCAATAAATCAGGCGAAGTGGATTTATATCCCAATCCATCATCTGCGCAAATGCGCCTGATTTTAAGTGTAGAACATCAATCAATCAGGGCTTATGATCTGGCCGGGCGGGAAGTGCCTGTTGATTTTTCGCTTGAGGGATCGGGTGTAACTTTTGATGTGAGCTCATTACGGCAGGGTTTGTATTTTATCAGATACGTGCTTGAAGGGCGAACCGGAGTTGTCAGGTTCATTAAGAATTGAGTAGCTTTGTCCTGACGTATCGGCTTCACTAAATTTCAAACAATGATCAATTCCGGAATAATTCGAAAGGTTCTGATTTTATTTTTCATCACAATTTTTGTCAAAAATTATTGCTTTTCACAAACCAACGATACCATTACAAACTGGGACGGGATCACTGAAAACTGGATAGTATGGGCCGGCTCTCACGAAGTGGTTGAAAACCCATATCCTGATGAAATCAATGCTTCGGGACATTGTATGAAAGTTGTTACCTCGACCGAACCCTATGACCTGATGCTTCTTGATATGAACGAAGCGGCAAATTTCAACAGCTTTCCACGCTACAATATTTCGGTTTATGCTCCTTCTTCAGGTGGAAATGTAGTTTTGAAATTTGAGAACAGCAACAATACTTCCTCAAAAGAGTTGTTGCTCACTCCTACGCCCGGGCAATGGAGCAGACTTGAATTTAATTTTGCAGGTTTGGCCTTTGAAAATTACACCCGCATGGTCATTTTTCCTGATATAACAGGCACTACAGCTGGCAATGAATGGTTTATCGATGACATTGTAAAACTGGAAGTTGAACCGCTGCAGTTTTCGTCGAACCTGCCCATCGTGGTCATTGATACCTACGGCGCTGCTATTGTTGATGAACCAAAAATTCCGGGCTTTATGGGTGTGATTGATAACGGACCCGGAGTAATAAACAATTTCAGTGATCCGTTTAATCATTATAATGGACATATTGGTATAGAAATCAGAGGTCAGTCATCCCAGATGTTCCCCAAAAAGTCTTATTCTATGGTAACAAGAACAGCTTCAGGGGATAATCTGAATGTTCCATTGCTGGGTATGCCTTCAGAGAACGATTGGGTGCTTTATGCGCCTTACACCGATAAATCGATGCTTCGCAATGTTGTGACTTTCGAGCTTGGCAGAAAAATGAGTACCTACTGCACCCGCACCCGGTTTTGTGAAGTTGTGATAAATAACGACTATAAAGGAATTTATGTTTTGATGGAGAGAATAAAGCGCGACAACAACCGTGTTAACATTGCAAGCCTTGATCCCAATGAAATCAGTGGAGAAAATCTTACAGGAGGATATATTCTGAGGGTTGATAAAATGGATCCCGGTTTTTCATACCTCACTGATGGCTGGCTTTCAACGGTAACTCCTTCATATCCGGCAGCTCAACAATCAACTTTCCAGTATTTTTATCCCAAAGCAAATAAAATTGTTCCTCAGCAAAGGGAGTATATAAAAAATTACGTTACCGGATTTGAGAATTCATTGACAAGTAGTGGCTTTCGTGATGCGGAGCATGGATATCAAAAGTTTATGGATGTTCCTTCTTTCATTGATTTTATGCTGCTGAGCGAAATATCTAAGGAGGTGGATAAGTACAAATTCAGCACCTATTTTTACAAGGAAAAAAACAGCGATGGTGGTAAACTTTTTGCTGGTCCGGCATGGGATTTTAACCTGGGCTATGGCAATGTGGATTATTGGCCGGCCGGATTAAATACCTCGGGTTGGTTGTATTCAATGGTTACATCGGGTAATCCAGCCATGATGTACTGGTGGAAAAGGCTTATGGAAGATGATTATTTCAGGGATCTGGCAAAAACACGATGGGTTCATCTGAGAGAAACCAGCCTGACCAATTCTTTTGTTCAACAGGCAATCGATTCATTGATCCTTGAAATCGACGAAGCCAAAGTAAGGAATTACGAGCGTTGGCCGATTCTGGGGCAGTATGTCTGGCCAAATTATGACTGGCAAAATAATACTTACGATGATGAGGTTGAATATTTTTCAACGTTTCTGTTCAATCGCCTGAGTTGGATGGACGCTAACATGCCAGGAAACCTGATTGAGGCCTGGGCAGGAATTTATGCCACAGCCAATAAAATCAGTTTTACCTTGTTTGGCGATTATTTCAGAAGGCCAAAGCTGGATAAAAGTCAGTTTAAGTTGAATGATGCCCCGGCTTATGTGAGCATTCAGGGTGTTGAATATGTGAGTCCATCACAATGTATGCTTACTTTAAGTTCTGATGCGGCTGCTCATGGTAATTTGTCAGTAACTGTTTTGGGTGAAGCCATAAATACGCTGACCGAAGTTGAAAGCAATAAGATTGCGACCATTGGTATTAACGAACAGATTACTGAAAAACAGAACATTACGGTTCATGAATCCAATGGAAGTATCACTTTAATAAATACTTCGGACAGGATAGAGTCAGGCACAGCTGAAATTATAAATTTATCGGGTCAGGTTTGTGGCAGATTCATCCTTCAAAATCAAACGGTAATTACATTTTCGCATTCGCTGAAACCCGGAATTTATTATCTGATGCTCAGGTATGGCGGCTATGTTTATGTCAGGCGCGTTGTAATTCTGTTTTAAAAATTTTATAAAACAGAATTTTTAACAACGCCTTAAATTCTTCACAACACGTGTTTTTAACCCCTGTTTTCGTTTAAGAATTTAATTGTTTGAAGTCTGGCTAAATTTCTACTTTTATTACATATAATTTAATACGTCATTTGTTTCGTTCGTCAGATTTTCTTATTTTTGCACAATTACCAAGGCATAACGAAATACACAGAACTGTATGTTTCAAAATCAGGTAATATAAAAGGCTTAAAATAAACCCGTTTATCAGGGTTTTATTATTTTTTCTGACAATTCAGTTTGTCTCGAAGCCTTCCATCAAAAAGAACATATTCATAACAGTTTGCCTTCACATTGTGGCGGCAATATCATTATAATTATCAATTAATATGAAAAAACTAATAAATCTTATTCCCGCTTCGGGTGAGTTGAGTTCACTTATTATGAACTACGGTGGAAAGTTACTACTTGCCTTAATCACTCTTATTATCGGCCTCTGGCTGATTGGTCGATTCAAACGACTTTTGAAAAAGGTTTTTGAAATGAGATCTTACGAAAAAACCCTTCAGGAATTTTTACTGCAGCTCATTTCCGTGACCCTGAAGGTCTTATTGCTGATCAGTGTGATTTCGATGGTTGGTATTCAGATGACTTCTTTTATAGCTCTGTTGGGAGCGGCCGGACTTGCTTTTGGCATGGCTCTTTCGGGAACCCTTCAGAATTTTGCCGGTGGTGTGATGCTGTTGATCCTAAAGCCTTTTAAAGTAGGAGATTACATTGAAGCTCAGGATTATGCCGGCACCGTTCATGAAATTCAGATATTTCATACCATACTTCATACGCCTGATAAAAAGACCATCATCATTCCGAACGGTCCTCTGAGCAATGGTGCGGCAGTCAATTTCTCTGCTTCGCCTGTACGCCGGGTTGACTGGACTTTTGGCATTGGCTACTCTGATAATATTGACAAGGCAAAGCAGCTGATTCAGGATTTACTAAAGAATGATCAGCGCATTTTACCTGATCCTTCTCCTTTTACAGGAATTATTTCACTGGGCGATAGTTCGGTAAATATTGTTACCCGCGCATGGGTAAATTCCGGAGATTATTGGGATGTATTTTTTGAGATCAATGAACTCGTAAAAAAAACATTCGATGCCCAGGGTGTATCCATTCCTTTTCCGCAAAGAGATGTACATATTATACAACCTAAACAGTAATAATTTTTGTCGGTAAATTATGATGAAGGCCATCATTTTTATCAGTAAGTCTATTTCTCAGGAATAACCGAAAATCTATATCCTTTCAGGGTAAAATGCTCAAGAAACTCAGGCAGGGCATAAAAAAGGTTAGCAGCGGCTTTCTGGCTGTCGTGAAAAACAACGATGCTGCCATCGGTGGTGTTTTCGGTAGCGTTTTTCAGTACCTGTGCGGGAGTCAGCGTTTTGTCGTAATCTCCTGTTAGTACCGACCACATAACTATCCGGTAATCGTTGCTGATGTATTTGATAAATGAAGGCCTTATTCTTCCGTAGGGAGGCCTGAAAAGTTTGCTACTTACTAACTGATTGCATTTTTTTATATCAGCAAGATATTCTTCAAGTGTTTTTTTCCATCCGTTAAGGTGGTGGAAGGTGTGGTTCCCGGTGGAATGGCCCGCATCCAATAATAGTTGGTGAACTTCAGGATACTTTGCAACATTGTCGCCTACACAGAAAAAAGTGGCTCGTGCATTGAACTGTTTGAGGATTTCAATGACTCTTGGTGTGATTTCAGGAACCGGGCCATCATCGAAAGTCAGAAAAATTTCACCAGGCCTGTCAGTAATGTCCCAGGTCAAATTTTTGCGGGTTAAGCTGCGGAGTAAGGCCGGTGATTTGGAGATGTGCATTCCTCGATATTTTGAAAATTCAATTTTCCGTTTTGATATAATCTGAATTTTGTGATTTTGATGTTTAATCAACTCTTTGCAATAAAGAAACACTTCGTTGCAATTCACCGCTCAGCAATTCAATCAGGCTTTCCTCAAGTTTCAGCTTTCCGAGGTTTTTACCAATAAAGATAATCCGGCTCAGCCTTTCTTCGGTTTCCCAGAGATCGCCGGCCGATATCATAATGTGATCTCTGACCGATTGTACTACTACTTTTTGAGAAACATGATCAAAACTAATGATTCCTTTAATGCGATAAATGCCGGCTCCATAATACTCAATCAGGTGATCGAGCCAGAAATTGAATTTGTGCGGATCAAAATTGCGTGAAAAGGTGTAGCTGTGCGATTCAATTTCATGATGAGGGTTTTGCTGCTTTTGAACCATCGCAAAACCTGATGGCCTGAAAACGCCATTGGAAAGTTTCAGATTGCCGGCGTTTACCGAAAATTTTTCTATTACCGGAGGTGCATATGTAAAGTTGTCAAGTAGTTTGATTCCATCAATGTTTCCAAAGCTGGTTTTGAAAATTCCGGCAAACGGATTGAATGATTTAACGAGCGCTTCAATTTCTGAGAGTTCAGTTTGCGAAACAAGGTCGGTTTTATTGATCAGAATGGTGTCGGCATAAGATATCTGTTTGGCAGGAAGATCGGTGTCGTCTGCAATGGCTTTGATATTTCGGGCATCAACCATGCAAACTACGCTATCGATGCGGTAAAACGTTTCAATCTGCTCTGACGACATAAATGCCTGCACAACTGTTGAGGGGTCTGCAATACCTGTGGTTTCAACAATCAAATGGGTGAGTTTGTGTCGTATATTCAGCAGGTCAAAGAGCAGTTCGGCCAGTTCTCCATTCAGTGAGCAGCAAATACAGCCATTTGACATTTCATAAATGTTTTCATTTTGAACACCAACAATAAGGTCGTTGTCAATAGGAACCTCGCCAAATTCATTTTCAATGATGGCAAATCTGAATTCAGGATCTGATTTGACCAGGTTATTGAGAAGTGTTGTTTTACCGGCTCCCAGAAAACCGGTCAGTATGGTAACCGGCAGACGGTCATCGTCCTTGTAATCTTCCATTTGGTTTATGAATTGGCTGCAAAGGTACTTTTTTATCCTGCTATACATTACAGGGAATTTCCGCACGAGTATGCCTGATGAATTGGATTTAACAGATATTATGGTTATACAGAGGAAATATTCTTCTTCTTTACTAATTGAAGTCAGGAAATGATTAGATTTATTGCTGATAAACATTCATAAACAATAAAATCATGCTCAATCAATTAATTAAAATTGTTAAGGAGAATGCCGGAGATGCCATCGTCAATAATCCTGCAATTCCAAATGAACGTAATAATGAGGCCATTCAGACTGCAGCTCAGGCGTTACTCAAAAATCTGCAAGGACAAGCAGCAGGTGGAAACCTTAACGCTGTATTGGATATCTTTAAAGGGGGAGGGGCTGCCTCTTCAAGTCCTTTGGTAAACAATATAAGTTCTGGTGTCGCCGGAGAACTGATGAAAAAATTCGGACTCGATAACGCTGCTGCCAAAAGCATCGTCAATCAGCTGATACCCGTAGTTATGGATAAGCTGAAAAACAAAACCAACGACCCCAACGACAAGAGCATTGATCTAAACGGGATAATCGGAGCTCTTTCGGGAAAGAAAAGTGGCGGACTGCTTGGAACCCTCTCGGGCCTGCTTTTTAAAAGGAAATAATTGGTTAAAGGTTGAATTGATCAGTCTGCAGCTTTGCAGGCTTTTTGTGTTTCATTCTGTCAATGGGCAAGTACTGCGATAAATTGAATTTTAATGATGGTTTATTCGGTCTCTCAGCAAAATTCAATCAATAGCCGGCAGCTTGACCGTCTTTTCGCGATTCTGATGCACCAAAGTAAACCTTTCTGGAATTATCAAACATTATGGCCTGATAACCGCCAAAATCGCCTAACGACCAGCTGACTTTGTGGCCCATATTCATCAACTCACGGATGACCTCATAATCAATTCTGCTTTCAAGCAGGATTTCTCCCTTACCGGGATGCTTTCCACCGGTTGGATCGGAAGAGCCATTGTGGCTGATGCGTGGTGCATCTCCTGCTTCCTGAAGATTCATCCCAAAATCGACCATATTCATCACAATCTGCACATGTCCCATTGGCTGAAAGTCTCCGCCCATAACACCGAAGCTCATAAAGGGAAGTCCATCTTTGGTAACAAACCCCGGAATTATGGTATGAAACGGTCGCTTGCCCGGTGCATAAATATTGGCATGTCCATCCTCCAGACTAAACAATTCTCCTCTGTCCTGAAGCATAAATCCCAGCCCCGGAGGCACCATTCCTGAACCCAATCCACGGTAGTTGCTTTGAATAAGCGACACCATGTTTCCATTCTTGTCGGCAACGGTAAGGTAAATGGTCCCACCCTCCATTGGAATACCGGCTTCAAAACTCCCGGCTTTATTTTCATTAATCAGTTTCCGGCGTTCTGATGCATATTTTTCAGAAACAAGCTCTTCTACCGGAACATCTGCAAATTTCATGTCGGCATAATAGCGTGCGCGATCTTCAAACGCAAGTTTTTTTGTTTCTGTAAACAGATGAATGTGCCTAGCTGAGCCGAAAGGAATATTTGAAAAATCATAACCTTCCAGTATATTTAGCATCTGTAGCGCGGCAATTCCCTGCCCGTTGGGAGGTAGCTCCCACACATCATAGCCCCGGTAATTGACCGAAACCGGCTCTACCCATTCTGAGTTGTGCGAAGCCATATCATTGTACGAAAGAAAACCTCCCTGTTCTTTGATAAATGTTGCAATGGCCTGGGCAATTTCACCTTTGTAAAAAGCATTGCGGCCACCCTCAATCAATTTTCTGTAAGTATTTGCAAGGTGTGGATTTTTGAAAATATCACCTTTTTGGGGAACTGTTTTTCCATCAAGGGTATAGGTTTCCAGCACATTTGGAAACCGGCTGGCGTGCATTGAAACGCCACGTTTAAGGTAGTATGCTACCAGTTCAGTAACAGGAAAGCCATTTTCTGCATATCCGATAGCGGGTGTCAGAATCTCATTTATCGTAAGTTTTCCGAAGCGGTTGTGCAATTCAAACCAGCCATCAACGCAGCCGGGAACACTTAAAGGAAGTGGCCCGTAGGCAGGAATTTTATCTATTTTTTGCTGCCTGAAATACTCGATTGTAAGTGATTTTGGTGACCGTCCTGAAGCATTTAAACCGTATAATTTTTCGGTTTTGGCATCCCAGACTATGGCAAACAAATCACCCCCGATTCCACAGCCGGTTGGTTCCATTAAACCCAGTGCGGCATTGGCCGCAATGGCTGCATCAACAGCTGATCCACCCTTTTTCAGAATGTCAAGTCCAATCTGGGTGGCAAGAGGATGGCTGGTGGCGACCATTCCGTTTTGTCCGATTATCTCAGAACGGGTAGCAAATGTTTTTCCGGTAATGCGATCCTGCGAATGAACTGAAAATGTTAACATTGCCAGTATTAAAGAGATGCTTTTTTTCATGGTTTTATTTTTGTAATTCGGTTTTCCCGAAACTTTAAATTTCATCAAAATGGTTTTATCTTTAAGCTGAATTTTCTTTTCGTGGCTTTTACTGCTTTTAAAGCAGTGTTAAGATTTTTCATGCGTGTGCTGAGTTCGGCTGACATATCGTGATCGAAAATTTCGATGCTGAAACGTTCCGAGAGTGCAGAGATAAGATTACTGAATGCTTCAGTCAGCAGAATTTGCTCTTTTAGCCTGGCTTCCATTCCCGACAAAATTTTTCGCTGATCTGGTTTGACATTATCAGGATTCTGCATAATTCCGGCAATCTCTGATTCTGCCTGTTGCTGAATGATCTGATCGTTTCTGGAAGTCCTTTCAACGGAGTACCTTATCAACGTAAGCAAGCGAACCTGATTTGAATCTTTAAGCTGGTCTATTGTTTCTATTATCAACTGGCCGGCTTTGTTCAGGTTTCGGTTAAGGTATGCCTTAAGGACTGGTTTAAAAAAATAACTGATTTTTCCTGAATCCAGTTCGCTGATCAAAAGTGTTTCAGGAGTAACCTGACTGGCAAACTCAAGTACTTCAGGGTCGGTAAGAATAACAGAGCGACTTATTGGTGATTTAAGCAAAACTCCCGAAAAGGTAGTACATCTGCTGAGAGCAACATAAACTTGCCCGGGTGCAAATGCTTCGGCAAGATCAGCAATAATTTTATTGAATGTAAGTCCCTGGCTTTTGTGTACCGTGATGGCCCACGCAAGCTTTATCGGATATTGTACAAAACTACCGATAATTTCTTCAACTACCTTATTCTCTGAGCCATCCCACGAATATCTGATATTAGACCATTCTTCCTGTTCAACTGTGATGATATCTCCTTCGGGCAAAGCAACCACAATCCCTTCGTCGGATATTTCGAGTACATGCCCGATTTTACCATTGTAGTATCGTTTATTTCTGTCGTTTCTCAAAAACATCACCTGTGCGCCTTCTTTGAGTTTGAGTATTTCGTCGGCCGGAAAGCTGTTTTGAGGGAAAACGCCATCTACCATAGCTTCAAAACGGTGAAGAGGCTCATTTATTTCATACAGTTTTCTTTCATTGGTCTCTTCAACCATCCGGTTGTGTGTTGCCAGAATGATATACTCTTCCTCTTTTTCAGGAATAAACCCATGAAGGTAACGGCTGTTGAGAAGTTCGAGATCTGAAGGCTGTAATCTGCTGATTCTGATTCTGTTCAGAAGTTCTATAAAATCCTGATCTGTTTGCCTGTATATCTTTTTGAGTTCAATGTACAGTGGTTTTTGTTCCAGCATAACTCTGGCACTAAAAAAGAACGGGCTTTTATAGAACTGTCCGAGTATGCTCCAGTCTTCCTGGTTTGAAATCGGGGGTAGCTGGAAATTGTCGCCTATCAGCACAACCTGTACTCCACCGAATGGCAGACTTTGCTTTTTCCTGAAAACCCTGAGCAAACGGTCAACTACATCCAATAGATCGCATCTTACCATTGATATTTCATCTATGACCAGCAACTCAAGATTTTTTAAAATCTCAAGTTTTTCTTTGTGATACCTAAAGTTGTCGTAGATCAGGCTTTTATCAGGATCTTCAGGGGGTGCGAAAGTCCTGAGCCTTTTATCACCGGGTACATAAACTGAAGGTTTGATGTTGAAAAATGAGTGTATGGTTTGTCCGCCGGCATTTACAGCTGCAACTCCGGTAGGGGCAAGGACCACCATATTTTTCCCGGATCTCGATTTCAGATATTTCAGAAAAGTGGTTTTTCCCGTACCGGCCTTTCCTGTGAGGAATAACATTTTACTGGTATGCTCCGCTATTTCAGCAGCATAGCCAAATTCCAGGTTATCGGGGTCGAATTGTATGTGTTCAATTTCTTCTGTCACAGGTAATTTCTTCTATATGCTGCTAAATTATAGATTCTTCGGATAGAAAAAAGCCGGTTAAAATCTTTATTTTAAGAACCTGATTTCAACAATTCAAAACACTTCCCTTTGCTTTTGAAACAATTCAGGCTGGCCGTAAACCAGGGAAAGAAAATCAGTTCAATGAATTTTTTAAAAGGAATTATAATATTGATATTCAGATTCTTATATTTCGTATTCAACATTACATTAAAAATTCTCTGAAAGCCAGTTTTCAATAATTTGACGTCCCTGGTTTGTCATTACAGATTCAGGATGGAACTGCACCCCTCTGACATTATAGTGGCGGTGTCTTAAAGCCATGAGAACTTTTCTGGAATCAAAAGCTGTAATTTCAAGTTCGGGGGGAATGCCATGTGCATCAACAGCCCAGCTGTGGTATAGGCCAGCCTCAAAGCCGCTGTCAAGCCCTTTGAAAATGGTATCGGCTGGCTTTTCAGGAAAAATTTTTGTCGCAACACCGTGAAGAATCTGTCCGGGCTGAATCAGACTTCCTCCGTAAACTGTTGCAATGGCCTGCATTCCAAGGCAAACACCAAGTATTTTATGGCTGCTTCCAAGATTTTGAATCAATTGGCATGTGATGCCTGCATCTTTTGGCAGGCCAGGTCCCGGTGAAATGACGATGGCATCATATTTTGCAGCTTCACTTATGGTAATGTTATCGTTTGAAATCACATCCACCTTATCTGCTCCTGCTTCGCACAGAAGCTGCAGCAAATTGAAAGTGAATGAATCGTAATTGTCGAGGAGCAAAATTCTCATCATAAAAAAGAAGATGCACAAAATTAGTCAGTTGAAATGAAATAATACAGCTTAAAATGCCTTTTCGCAATAAAAATGTCAACCACTGATGCTTTTCTGTTTTTTGTAATTTCGCGTAAATTTATCAGGAAACATGTTCAACAGAAGTCAGGCATACGACACTATGAATCATCTGGGAAAACTTGGCATTCCCTTCCTGTTTATTATTGATTTTGAATGCGAAAGCCCCCTGGTTATTCCTTTAAAAGATGTCAATGAGAATGACATTCTTTACAATTTCAAAGGTTTTACCAATGTTAAACAAATTTTCGGGGAAGAAACATCTCCTCTTGAATTTGCTAAAGCCCCAATAGATTTTGATATCTATCGAAAATCATTCAGTAAGGTAATCATGGAACTGAATTTTGGAAATTCTTACCTGCTTAATCTCACTTTTCCTACACCAATTACCATTAACCGAACCCTTGAGCAGATTTTTCATCAAAGCAGCGCACCTTACCGTCTGCTGTTCAGAGATAAGTTTACTTTTTTCTCTCCCGAGCCTTTCGTAAGAATCATTGACGAGACCATCACATCGTGCCCGATGAAAGGTACAATTGACTGTAGCATTCCTGATGCAGCAAAGGTTTTGTTAAATGACCCTAAGGAACTTGCCGAGCACAATACAATCGTTGATCTTATTCGCAACGATTTGAGTATGGTTGCCGAAAATGTGAGGGTTATAAAATTTCGTTATCTGGAAAAACTGACAACCAATCAGAGGAATCTCTTTCAGACAAGCTCCGAAATTTCGGGCAAGGTACCCTTTGGCTGGCAATCTATACTTGGTGATATTATGTTTAGGTTGTTGCCTGCAGGAAGTATAAGCGGTGCACCCAAAAGAAAAACCATACAAATAATTAAAGATGCAGAATCAGGCCCTCGGGGCTATTATACAGGAGTTTGTGGAATTTTTGACGGCCATTCGGTCGATTCTGCTGTGATGATCAGGTTCATTGAAAAAACTGAAGGAGAATTTATATTCCGAAGCGGTGGAGGAATTACCGTTAATAGTGATGCTGAAAAAGAGTACCGTGAATTAATTGATAAAGTGTATGTCACTTTTGTTTGAAACCATAAGCATTCGCGACGGTTTTCCCGAAAACCTTGAATGGCATCAGCAGAGGCTGGAAAAATCTATAAGAGCGTTATTTAAGGTCCGGCCTTCTCTTAAACTGGCCGAAATACTTGAAATACCATCTGAATTACGCATTGGCCATTATCGGTGCAGGGTAGAATATGATACAAAATTTCGGAATATTTTTTTCAAAAAGTGCAACAGTGTAAAGGTCAGAAGTCTCAAGCTGATTGAGGATAACGATATAACTTATGATTACAAATTTGCTGACCGGAGCAGACTTGATTTATTGTTTGAACAGCGGAGAGATTGCGATGATGTTTTGATAGTAAAAAATGGTTGTATCACCGATACCAGCTTTGCCAATGTCATTTTCAGGAACGGGGAAAGATGGGAAACACCTGATACAACTTTGCTTTTTGGTACCTGTCAGGCACGATTGCTGGCTGCCGGTTTAATTTCTCAAACCAGAATAACACCCGCTGACCTGATAAAATATTCTGAATTCCGCCTCATCAATGCCCTGCGGGGGATGAATGATGGTGAAGCAATCCCGGTTTCATCAATTCAGTTTTAGCTTTTTCAAATGAAGGTTTTGCCATTTTAAAACAAAGAGATAATGGGAATCACATACCAAAAGGACCTTCAGTATTATAAGTTTTGTGCTTATGGTTTTTTCAAGAACCTTAGGTTTTTCGAACCTTTTCTGGTATTATTTCTTTTGTCGAAAGGCATGACATTTCTGCAGATCGGAACCTTGTATGCCATCAGGGAAATAACCATTAATATTTTTGAAATTCCCACCGGAGTGATGGCCGATAGCATTGGCCGCCGGAGGAGCATGATTTCAGCATTCATTTTTTATATTATTTCATTCGTTGTTTTCTACTTTTCTGCCTCATTCTGGATGTTTGTCTTAGCCATGTTGTTTTATGCGTATGGCGATGCTTTTCGCACTGGCACTCATAAGGCAATGATTTTTGAATATCTGAAAATTAATGGCTGGCAGGATCAGAAAGTTCACTATTACGGGCACACCCGTTCCTGGTCGCAAATGGGTTCAGCCTTTTCAGCCATTCTGGCAGCCATTATTGTATTTATCACCCGCGATTATCGTTCGGTATTTCTATTTGCTTTAATTCCTTATCTGATTGATCTTGCCATTCTTACAACTTATCCAAGAGAACTCGATGGACAGCGTTCAGGGTTTGATCATTCAAAAATCCTTGAAAGTTTCAAATTGACCATCAGAGATTTTATAACCTCCTTCAGGAATGTGCACATGCTTAAGGCGGTGATGTCACAGGCGGTTTATTCAGGATACTATAAGGCGGTAAAGGATTACCTGCAGCCGGTGGTGAAGACCTTTGCACTTAGCCTTCCTTTTTTTATGTATCTTGAAACCGGCCAAAGATCTGCCATTTTAATCGGTATAGTTTACTCACTGATTTACTTTTCTACTTCGTTCACTGCCCGTAATGCCGGAAAATATGCCTCCCGTTTTTCAAATCTTGGCCGGCCAATGAATATTACCATGTTTTCAGGTTTGCTTTTGGGTCTTATCAGTGGGCTGTTCTTTTATTACTCAGTCTATCTGGGGGCAATCATTTTCTATGCTGGAATATACCTGATTGAGAATCTGCGCAAACCCATCGGAATTTCGTTGGTTGCCGACCGGCTTGAGAAAGATATTATGGCCACTGCTCTGTCAGCCGAATCTCAGGCCGAAACGCTTGTTGCAGCGCTTCTTGCTCCGGCTATGGGCTTTGCTGCTGATAAATGGGGCGTTGGGGTGGCCCTGATGCTTATTTCCTGCATTCTCATTCTCCTCATGCCATTGTATTCAGCCGGAAAATCAAAACCCGCAGTCTGAATGAATCTATTACAAAATACTTCAGACAGTTTTCATCCTGAGAAAAGTTGTATCAAAAGAGTTTTCGTTCACGCTGAACCAATTGAATGGTTTAAAATCATTAATTTTGGACACTAAATCAGACAATCCAAACAATCATAAAAATTTATAATGAAAAAAGTAATCCACACCGAACATGCTCCCAAAGCCGTTGGCCCTTATAGCCAGGCAATTGAGTCGAACCAGACGCTATATGTATCCGGTCAGATTCCAATCGATCCTGCAACAGGTAAAATTGTTGAAGGTGGAATAAAGGAGCAAACAACACAGGTAATGAAAAATATAGGAGCCATCCTAAATGCTGCGGGTTATACCTACAATGATGTGGTAAAGTCAACCTGTTTACTTTCTGACATGGAGAACTTTGTGCCTATGAATGAGGTATATGCACAGTTTTATCCCGAAAATCCCCCAGCCCGCGCTGCTTACGGAGTTGTCAGGCTTCCGTTGGGCGCCCTTGTCGAAATAGAAACCATAGCCACCCGATAAAATCCGGTAATGTTCTGTTTTTAATATTATAATCTCTGAATTCAGCCACCATTATATCTGGTGATGCGCTGTTAAATATAAATATATGAAGAAACAATCTCTTGTATTAGTGATATTTTTGTTTTCGTTTCGTTTGGCATTTGCCGTTGAGGGTATGTGGCTTCCAATGCTGCTTCAGCAACTCAATGAGGATGAAATGAAAAGCATGGGGATGAAAATCAGTGCCGAAGATATTTACAGTATCAATCAGTCAAGCCTCAAAGATGCCATACTGTTGTTTGGCCGCGGTTGCACTGCTGAAATTATTTCTGATGAAGGCCTGATACTTACCAACCATCATTGTGGTTATGGTCAGATACAAAGGCATAGTTCAATTGAGTTTGATTACCTCACGGATGGATTTTGGGCAATGAGCAGAGCCGAAGAGCTGCCAAATCCTGGCTTGAGTGTTACCTTGCTCATTCGAATGGAAGATGTAACCTCCAAAGTCCTTGAAGGGGTCAAACCTGATATGACAGAAAAACTCCGTGAGGATAAAATAAAAAACAACATCAGGCTGATTGAGAAAAATGCCATGGAGGGTACTTCCTATGCTGCAAAAGTAAGACCGTTTTATTATGGAAATGAATTTTATCTTTTCATAACTGAAACATTCAACGATGTAAGGCTTGTTGGAGCACCACCATCGAATATCGGCAAATTCGGGGGCGACACCGATAACTGGATGTGGCCGAGACATACAGGAGATTTTTCACTTTTCAGAATCTATGTCAATAAAAACAATGAACCGGCTGATTATTCACCTGAAAATGTTCCCTATAAACCCAAACACCACCTGCCGGTCTCACTCAAAGGAGCTGAAAAAGGCGATTTTACCTTTGTCTTTGGCTATCCCGGAACTACCAAAGAATACTTGCCTTCGTATGGTGTCGAAATGATTACTGAACATCAGAATCCTCCTGCCATAAGGCTCAGGGAAAAGCGGCTTGATATATTCGATAGTTTTATGAAACAAAGCGATCTGGTCAGGATTCAATATTCGGCGAAACACGCTGGAGTTGCCAACTTCTGGAAGAAAATGATCGGTGAAAACCGGGGAATCAAAAAACTGGATGCCTTGAACAAAAAGAGACAACTGGAGGATGATTTTAATAAATGGGCAGCTGAAGATCCGCGCCGAATCGAAAAGTTTGGCAGATTATTATCGGAATTTGAGGCCATTTACTCGAAACTTACCAGCCTGAAAACAGATGAAACTTATTTGATAGAGGCCGGCCTGAGCGTGGAAACTTTCAGGTTTTCCTATGCATTCGGACAGTTACAAGCATATAATAAAAACAGCAAAACCACCGATGCTGAATTAAATGAACTGATTGGCAAACTGAAAACTTCAGGAGATAATTTTTTCAAAAATTTTCATCAGCCGGTCGATCAGCATGTGTTTGCTGAAATGATGAAAGACTGGTTCAGTCACAGAGAAGCAGGCAGCATTCCGGCAGGTCTGCTGTCAGCCTCTAAAAAATATGGTGAAAATTTTGATGCCTGGGCAGAAGCTACTTATTCGAACAGTATGTTTACCGATCAATCAAAATTGAATGCTTTCCTTGATGGCTATAAGCCATCAAAGTACAGGAAAATTGAAAAAGATCCGGTTTTTATTCTTGCCGGTTCGGTTTACGATCATTATATCCGGGTCATACAACCAGAAGTCAGGCTATTAAATGCACGGTTGGATAGCCTGCAAAGGATTTATATGGAAGGCCTGATGGAATTTCAGCCTGACAAACGATTTTATCCTGATGCAAATTCAACACTGAGGGTTAGTTATGGATTGGTTGATGATTATTCACCAGCCGATGCAATACACTATCGCCACTACACCACCCTTGAAGGAATCATGGAAAAGGAAGATCCTGATATTGATGATTATGTGGTTGATCCTAAACTCAGGGCGCTTTTCCAAAGCCGCAATTATGGCAGATATGCCGCACCCGATGGAACCATGCGAATTGCTTTTATTGCCAGCAATCACACTACAGGTGGTAATTCAGGAAGCCCGGTGCTTAATGCCGATGGCCATCTGATTGGCGTTAACTTTGACCGCAACTGGGAAGGCACCATGAGCGATCTGATGTATGATCCCGATCAGTGCAGAAATATAAGCCTCGACATCAGGTATTGTCTGTTTGTTATTGATAAACTGGCCGGTGCCGGCCACCTGGTTAGTGAAATGACGATTATTGAATAACCTGGAATTCCTGAACTTCTGTTAAAACAGTTAAGCCCCGCTGATTATTTCAGGGGGGCTTTTTTAGTGTCAGTGTTGATGAAGAAATTCCAAAGTATTATTGATGCAATTTGATAAAACAAGTGTTATAAATATTCAGATTTGAAGCTTTTATTTTTTAATATTCTTTCTTTTACGTGGGTTGGTAGATTTTAAACCGTAGCGCAAAATTTTTGCATTAAGCGTAGGGCGTGTAATTTCAAGTACTCTGGATGCTTCCAGTTTATTCCAGTTTAGTTTATCCAGCACCTTTTGAATGTGATTCTTTTCAATAACGGAAATTGGGACCAAAACCGTTTGTTCGTCCACCGTTTCAGATTGCATATGCGGGCTTATGATAATATTCTCTTTTTCAAGTACATCGCTACGGGTCATGATCATGGCCTGTAAAAGTACGTTTTCAAGTTCTCTCACATTTCCCGGCCAGGAGTGTGCTTTGAGTTTATCGATTACCCCATTGCCAACCTTCAGGATTTTCTTGTTCATCTTTTGGTTAAGCTTCTGCATCAGGTGCCTGACAAGTTCATCAATATCATCTTTACGGGATCGCAACGGAGGCATGGTTATGGTAAACACTTTAAGCCTATAGTAGAGTTCCTCTCTGAATTTTCCTTCCTTTACCAGCTTTTCAAGGTTTTTACTGGTTGAGGAAATTATCCTTGCTTTAAGCGGGACAGGTTGTTGAGCGCCGGGCTTTTCAAATTCCATATCCTGAATAACCCTCAGCAGCCGGGTTTGCATGGCTTCATCCAGGTCGGAGATGTTATCCAGAAAAATTGTACCTTCCTGTGCCAACTCGAATTTGCCCGTTTTGCCGGTTGAAGCATTTGGAGAAGCACCTGCCTCATATCCGAAAAGATCTTCTTCAATAAGTCTTTGGTTTATTGCAGAACAATTAACCAATACCAGAGGATGCTCGCGGGTTTTGCCGCTGAAGTGTATAAGCTTGGCAATAAGTTCTTTACCTGTCCCGGTTTCGCCGGTAATTAAAACGTTAACTTTGTTGATAGAAATCCGCCCGATGTTCTTGAAAATTTCGCGCATTGATGGTGCTTTTCCAACCAGCAGATTAGATTCAATTGCTTTTCTGATCTCAGGTGTGATGATTTCACTTAAAGTCTGGCTCTGAAGCGAAACTTCAAGTCCGTTTTTGATGATTTCAAGTAATTCTGGCATTTGAATGGGCTTTTCTATATAATCATATGCGCCCATTTGTATCGATTTTATAGTTAGAGGAACATCGCCAAACGCAGTAAGCACAATGACAGGAATACCCGGCATGGCTTTCTTTAATTCTGTGAGTACATCCAGACCAGAAATTCCAGGCATTTGGTAATCGGTTATGATGATGTCAGGTTTTTCAGTTTCTGCTTTTATAAGCCCCGATTCACCGTCTGAAGCTGTGATTACCTCATATCCCGCACTGGAAAGGCTACCTGAAATCAACGTTCTGATAATGGAATCATCATCAATGGCTAAAATTTTGCTCATCGCACTGTGATTTATAATTTTGGATATTTAAACAAATATACAACAAAAAGAGTCAAATACAGTAAAAGTTTTTAACTTATAATAATAAGCTCATTTTACAATTTTTGAATTCATCTTTATAAAAGGGATTAAGCGACTTAAAGTATTGAAATCATGGGTAAAAATGGATTTTTGATTCTTAAGAGATGCCTTTTTATTAACGTCATTATTTCCACCGTTCAGTAAATTTTTCAGCCATTCAGTTTTAGGGTGGTTTTTCTACAGTTTGTTTATTTTACTCCATAAATCTGACAAGTGAAATTTGACATTTTTAATTCAACCAATGGAATTTATCATATGATTTCTATTGATAAAAAGTCACAAATTCAAATGACTCTAATGGTAAATAATTTAGATTATCTCTTTTCCGGAATTGCATTATTATGTCTAATATTCGTAAAACCTGGTGAATAGAAATAAATATTTGTATATCTTCCAAAAGATTTTCTTTTGTCTTTACAAACCAATGATTTAACCGGAATCGATGATTCAAAATAAAAAATAGTGTTAACCGTTTTTTAATTTGATATTCTTTAAATGGCCCGATTTTTGAGCATACCGATTTCGGTCATTTTAGTTTATCTTTGCATTACTAATTTTTACCGAACTGAATCAACCCAAAATAAAATTAACTAAAACAAGAAAAAATGAAAAAGTGGAATTATTTATTTATGGCTCTGCTCATGTCAGCAGCGGTTATGGTCTCCTCCTGTGGTGATGACGAAGAAGAAGATCCGGGTCCAACCCTTACTCTTAAAGGTGGTACTGGATATACATCTACCGATGCAACTGTTCAAATCAATGAAGCAATTACTGTAGGAGTTATTGGAACCAAGAGCCCGGTTTCAGGTCAGAAGCTTACCAGGTTTAAATTTTCGGTTATCGCAAATAATGTGCCCACTCCAATGATTGACTCTACTTTCTCATCTGATTCATTTACATGGGAAAGTGATCTTTCATTTACCGGTGTTGGCGATGCAAGGTTACTTTTCGAAATGTGGGACAAAGGTGGCATGAAAGCTGAAAAGTCTTTTAACGTTACCGTAGAAGATCCGGGTACTGAGATCAACAAATATGTCAATGTAGAATTCGGATCCTGGAATGATGTTGTCGGAAGTTTCTTCTCTTCAACCGAAGGCATAACCTACAATGTAACCCAGACATCAACTTCATCGGCAAACCAGCTGAAAATTGATTTCATTTTCTTCAAAGGTGTTACCAATGCCAATACTTTTGCTTCACCTGATGATACTGATGTCAATACTATCAACGACCTGAAAGTTAATTTATGGCCGGTTGCAAACAAGAATCAAACCCGGTTCAATCCGACCAACATTACTGCATCTCAGTTTGATGCCATCGGTGCAACTTACCAGTTCCCGACATTCAGTCTGAATGACCAAACCACGAAAATGAACAATCTTTCAGTTGGCCAGGTATTCCTGTTTAAAACCAAAAACAATAAACTAGGCCTGGTAAAGGTTGTTGACCTATACAGCCGTGGCGATCGCGCCAAAGCAAGCATTATTGTGCAGAAGTAATTTTCTGAAACTAAAATATCACAAAGGCTGCCCTTGGGTGGCCTTTGTTGTTTTTCTCTCCTTTCCCGCCGAAATCACTATTTTTGCAGATTCTTAAATGATCTCATTTTATGCCCAAAGCTCCTAAAAGAGTGCTGTTTCTTGTCAATCCCGGTTCTGGAGTGAATCAATCGCGGAAAGCTCTACTTGCAGATTTTGCCTCCCAACATCTCGATCAGGAAAAATATACCTGGGAAATCAGTTTTAGTGAATCGCCGTCTCATCTGTTTGAATTAAGCCGCAATGCAGCTGATCAGGGGGTGGATATCATCGCTGCTGTTGGTGGAGACGGCACCGTGAATCAGGTTGCCAAAGGAATGATTGGTTCTCAGTCAGTACTGGGAATTGTACCTTTGGGTTCCGGAAACGGACTGGGGCATCATTTGCATATCCCCATTGAAATTCCGGGAGCACTGGAGATTCTCAACCGCGGTAAAATAAAGGAAATTGACACAGGATCGATCAATGATGAGTTGTTTGTTTCCATTGCCGGAGTTGGCTTTGATGCCCTGGTGGCTAAAAAATTTGCAATGGCAAAAAGGCGGGGTTTCCTTTCTTACCTGAGTATTGTAACCAATGAATATTCCTATTATCGTCCGCGAAAATACAAACTGATGATCGATGGTCAGGTCATCCGTCGCGAAGCTTTATTTGTGAGTTTTGCCAATACCAACCAGTTTGGGTACAATACAATAATTTCTCCTGATGCTTTAATCGATGATGGCCTGATTGACGTTTGTATCATGAAAAAAGTCCCTCTTATTCTTGCACCCGGAATTATTGGCCTCCTTCTTACCCGCAAAATTGACTCCTCGGGATATGTGGAAATCATCAAGGCCAAAGAAATCAGCTTTAGCCGCCGTAAAAACAGGCCCGTAAATATTGACGGTGAACCTGTTAAACTTACCAAAGACATTCATATAAAAGTGAATCCTGCATCACTTAAAGTAATTGTTCCCTGAATTTAAACTTATGAACTCAAAGAAATCAGGAATTTCAGGCAAGACCGGAGGTATTGTTTACTCTACCAACCCAAATTTTCAATACCGTGACGAAAGTGAACCTGAGATGGCAACACTCCCTCCGCAGCAGCAGAACCTCAGGATCATGCTCGATAAAAAACTAAAAGGTGGAAAAAAAGCCACCCTGGTTACTGGATTTACCGGAACTTCAGCCGATCTGTCTGATTTGGCCAAACAACTGAAAAACCTATGCGCGGCAGGCGGTAACGTCGTGGATGGTAACATACTGATACAGGGAGATTTCAGACAGAAAATCATGGATTTTTTCCTTAAAAAGGGATATAAGGTCAAACTTGCCGGAGGTTAAAAAATGAGTTTTGTCGTTTAGCAATTTATGAGAAATATGACGTCACGCATTTTTGAATTTTTTAATAAAAACACCTGGTTTTTCTATGCTCTGGGTATAATTATGCTATTTCCGGCCTTGTTTTGGCATTTGGGCTTTCTGGCCATCAATTTCCCGACCGATGAACCCACCCGTTCAATCGTTGCACTTGAAATGATCCTCAGCGGAAATTACATTACACCCACCATAAACGGCGAATTCTATTATAACAAACCTCCATTATATAACTGGATCATAATCCTGTATTATAAAATGGCCGGCAATTATTCTGAATTTACGCTCAGGCTCCCCGTGGTCATTCACCTCCTGCTTTTTGGTTTAACTATTTTTCTGTTTGTCAGAAAGCATTACGGAAACAGGCAGGGATTTATGGTGGCCATGGTTTTTATAACTTCGGGCCGTATCCTTTTCTGGGATTCATTTTTAGGCCTTATTGATATTACTTTTTCATGGTTGGTTTACACTTCGTTTATGGTGATCTATCATTTTCACCGGAAAAAGAATTACCTGGCACTTTTCCTCATATCTTACCTGATTACTGCTATGGCTTTTTTGATGAAAGGCTTGCCCTCGCTGGTTTTTCAGGGCATAACCCTGCTGGTGTTTTTTATTTACAATAAGGAGTTTAAGAAGCTTTTTTCGTGGCAGCATTTCCTGGGGATAGGATTACTGCTTTTGCTGGTGGGCAGTTATTATCTGGCTTATTTTCAATACAATACGTTGGAAAATGTATTTACTACACTTTTTAATGAATCAGAAAAGAGAACAATCATCAACTATGGCTGGCAACGATTCATTTCGCACCTGTTTACTTTTCCGTTTGAAATGTTTTATCATTTTTTCCCCTGGTCGGTTCTCTGGATTTTCTTTTTCAGGAAGGGTTTCAGGACTATGCTGGCAGAAGATCCCTTTTTGAAGTTTAATTTTTTGATTTTCATTTTTAACATAATCATCTACTGGACTTCACCTGAATCCTATCCCCGGTACATTTTTATGCTTTTTCCGCCATTGTTTACCATCCTTGTCTATATGTTTTTCAAAGACAAAGCTACCAACGGAATTTACAGCCGGATTGTCGAATACTTTTTAATGGGCGTTATGATTCTGGGAATCATTGCAGCCATACCTATGCCCCTGCTTGAGCAGACAAATTTTGTGGATCATGCCTGGTTGAAGGCCGTGGTTTTGTTTTTTGTAATGTCAGTGCTTACGTGGTTTTATTTTAGATTAAAAGAGCAAAGAATGGTAATTTTTGTGGTTGCCATGCTGATGCTACGCGTTGGATTTGACTGGTTTATCATTCCACCCAGATATGACGATTTTCAGGTTCACAAAACAGGTGCCCTCAAAGCTGCTGAAATTACCGGTGATGGTAATCTTTATATTTTCAAGGATTCAGAAACCGAACACGCTACATCATTTTACATTGCCCTGGGTAAAAAACAGGTACTTAAATTTAAGCACAATAATTTCAGCGTCGAAGATTTTTATTATCTTGACCCACGTTTGTTGCCTGAAGAATCTTACATCAGCCATTATGATTTTCAACTTTATCGTCACGATCAGCCATTGAAAATTGTAAAGCTGAAAGAGGAAACTGTTCAGCAACTCAATAAAGAATAAAATTATGATATTACTTCAAATGGGAACAACACTGAAGGATTGGCTGATAAAAAAGGGTTTTTCTTTAAGTTTTGCCGATGGATCCCGCGATGTTACAGACTTTGTAATCGCATTTGTGCTCATTATGGCATTTTATTACATCCTCAGATACGGAGTTTTGGCCCTGATAAGAAAGCTAACCCGCAAATCAAGCACAACCTGGGACGATGCACTTTTTTCAAGCCGTTTTTTTAACAAAGTGCTGCTTTTGGTACCCGGGGTAATGGTTGGATTTGTGGCTCCTCTCACTTTAACTGAATTTCCTGATGCGCTTAACAGACTTCTTCAGTTTACACAGATATTCATTGTCATAGTTACTTTGCTAGCCATCAATTCATTTCTTAACGCCATTTATGAAATTTATCAGGGCTATGAAGTTTCCAAAGCAAAACCCATCAAAGGATATCTGCAGGTATTTAAAATCATTCTTTTTTTAGTAGGTACAATTATTGCCATTGCGCTGCTGCTGGGTAAATCACCCATTTACCTGTTGGGTGGCCTGGGTGCATTTTCTGCAATTTTGCTCCTGATATTTAAAGATCCGATTCTTGGACTGGTCGGAGGTATACAGCTTTCGGCAAATGATATGGTGCGGCCGGGCGACTGGATAGTTCAGCCCAAGTCTGGAGCCGATGGTGTGGTGATCGAAATTTCGCTCACAACCGTTAAAGTTCAGAACTGGGATAAAACCATCACCACTGTTCCGACCTATTCACTGGTTTCGGAGAGTTTTACCAACTATCGTGGTATGGAAGAGTCGGGTGGACGGAGGATTAAAAGATCCATCAACATTGACATGAACAGTGTAAAATTCTGCTCAAATCAGATGATGGATCGTTTTAGAAAAATTAAACTGGTAAGTAATTATGTCGATTCAAAGGAAAAGGAGCTTTCGGAATTCAATGTTTCCAACAAAATAGACAATAGTGTGCTGGTGAATGGCAGGCGG
Source organism: Lentimicrobium sp. (assembly GCA_019429275.1). Taxonomy (GTDB): domain Bacteria; phylum Bacteroidota; class Bacteroidia; order Bacteroidales; family Lentimicrobiaceae; genus Lentimicrobium. The sequence goes on from JAHYJC010000004.1 coordinate 111,018, forward strand.
CAGACAAATCTTGGTGTTTTCAGGGCTTATCTTACCGCTTATCTTAAAAACAATTCTGACATCAGACAGGATATGACCTTTCTGGTGAGGCAATTACAGCCACAGGAAAGCGGAATTCCCATGGAAATTTATGTTTTCAGCAAAGTTCAGGAATGGGCCGGATATGAAGAAGTACAATCAGATATCTTTGATCATATACTTGCATCAATCCCTGAATTCGAATTACAGGTATTTCAGAATCCTTCGGGTGCCGATTTCAGGAAGTCAGGGTTCACTTTACCGTCTTAGGTTTGTTGCTGCGCGATCTCAGCCACTCATAAATGGTGGTATTCATTAATAACATCAGCAGGCCATACACCGAATCTTCAATGGGAATGGTGCCTAATCTGATGCCCAGATTCCGGGTATCGTCATACCAAACTACCGGTTCGGCAGTGAACATGCCTGTAAGTGCTCCATTCACAATAAAAAAAGGCACCAGTGTAGCAAAATACATTACATAGAACCTTCCAAGATAATCGGCCTTAATAACGAACAGGTGGAAAGTAAGAAATACCGCTGTAAAGATAAAAGTAATGAAAGTGTACCAGCGATCGGGATTAAAGGCAGCCACAACCACAAGCACCGTGATAATTACAAGGGTAATGGTTTTTGCATATTTGCCGAGCAGATCCTTTTTAATCAGGTACTCAAAAGAATGATACGTGAAAAGACACGCATAGGGTATGGCAATGAAAAAGAACCACTCTTCAATTGGCAGGTTAATCAGGTAAATGCCCTGTAGATGAACCGGATTGAATCCCCAGACTGCCAGATCGGTTTTCATGATATCCCAGGGGATAAAAACCGCCATTGTGGCCAAAATCGCCGGAAACAGATATTTCCAGTTTTTGTAAAACTGCAGGCGTTTATCAAATCCCACAAGAAAAGGGACAGAAATAGACAGAAGGTTTATCCAGAAATAATATGACACGATCTGTTATTTTTGAGTTTTGGCTTTTCTGTTTTTCGAGAATTCTTCCATGTAATATTTTGCAGGGGCAACAAGAAAACCATAATTGTAATGGGCATGCGGGTTATGATGCTCAAGGTGTGCTTTTACGGTTGCCCTCAGGTAGCGGTTTGAGAAGTTCTTTAAAATGGGGATGCGCTGATGCACGTAAACATCGTGAAACATCATGTAGGCAAATCCATAAAGAAATATTCCGATGCCCAGGCTCAGCAGATAGGAGTTCGGATTCATGACTCCGAAATAGATAAGCAGGATACTTGGCACGGCAAAAATTACAGCAAAAAGATCGTTCCATTCAAATTTACGACCATCGCGGATGTGGTGATCTTTATGTAGTACCCAGAGAAATCCGTGCATTACATATTTATGGGTAAACCAGGCCATGAATTCCATAAAGAAGAAGGCCGTCAAAACCAAAAGAATGTTGATTATCATATTCATTTTCTCATGTTTTATTTAAAAATTGGTTATTTTAAAAATTGGTTAAAAATTACTTTTGCCAGGACTATAGCTTTATGCCTGCCCCGCAATGTTTCCGTAGAATTCAACAACCCGGTCAAATGCAATTCTGAACCAGACGGTAAATTGTTCAGGTTTTGATCTCATTAGTTTTTTAATATTCTCCAGTGTGTCAAACCTGAAGGATTCAACTTCTTCGCGATTGACGACAGGTGTTTTATCCGAAATTCCAAAAAACACATGATCTACTTCGTGCTCGGTAAGGTCATTGTCGAAAGGGGCTTTGTAGGTAAAGTGAAAGGCTTTTTCAAGTTTGCAGTCAAATCCCATTTCTTCCACCAGTCTTCTGTGGGCCGCTGCTTCAGTGTCTTCGCCCGGGCGCGGGTGGCTGCAACAGGTGTTGGACCATAGACCCGGAGAGTGGTATTTGGTCAGGGCCCTTTGCTGAAGCATTAACTCGCCCCTGGTATTAAAAACAAATACAGAAAAAGCCCGGTGAAGCATGGCTTCACGGTGTGCCTTCATTTTTTCCATAACGCCCGTTTGCCGGTCATCCTGATCCACTAAAATTACCAGTTCTTCCATTGGTCAGTTCATTATTTTCCGTATTTCCGATTTTTCATCTATTGTCAACTCCCCCGAATCAAGCATAAACTTTCCGATGTGATGCAGCAGCATTTCATTTCCTTTTATTTCTCCGAAGGCTTTAAAATTGCTAAGAATAAACTTTTTATCTTCCTTTAGGTTTGAATTATACCCAAGGAAAGAGGGTGCTTTGCTCTGTGTTGAAAAACGCAGAAACCTGATTTCCAGATTGTCCGGAGCACTTTGCACAGCCGATTCTAACAGTTGTTTTCCTTTTTTAAAATTTGATAATTTCTTGGCAATATTTGAAATGCATGCAGGAGAGGCAGCTGCCGAAGTTCCGTAATAGGCAAGCAGTAAGGGTTCCTTTGGCGGATTTTTATCGAAGGCATTGATCAATTCCAGTGAGTTACATTCGTTTTTGTCCATTCCAAAGTACAGTATTCTGGCTTCAGCTATTGACACCTGTGAAGTTGCGTTGAAAGCGATGGTCATTAAACTCATTACCAAAAGTTTCTTCATAAAATTCTAAATCATATTAAGCTGATGTCTGATATATGAAGTAAAAAGCAGCAGGTATTTGGTGTAGTCCGGAATTCTTATCCTTTCCTGCATAATTTTGTTTGAATGTGTTCTTCTGATTTTCAGGAACAATTCATGAAAATATACGTATGCCATATAAACCCCGAATCTTGCACCTTTGGGTAGTTTTTTTATTCCTTCAAGACCAGCGGCAAAGTCGATTTCAATGTCTTCTTCAATTTTTTTCTTGGTTTCTTCGTTGAATTTCGAAAGGTCTACTCCCGGAAAGTATGAACGCCCGAGTTCTTTATAATCCGCTTTCAGGTCGCGCAGAAAGTTAATTTTCTGAAATGCAGAGCCAAGGCTCATGGCAGAATCTTTAAGTTCGTTGTATTTCTGTGCATCTCTTTCACAAAAAACTCTTAGACACATCAGTCCGACAACTTCGGCTGAGCCAAGTATGTATGTTTCATATGTAGGCTGATCATAAGTAATATCTTGCAAATCCATTTCCATGCTGTGCAGAAATTTTTCTATCAGATTCCATTCAATATTATATTCATTTACAACCCATTGAAAGTTGTTGAGAATGGGATTGAGGCTTATTTTTTCTTCAATGGCCAGCAGGGTATCTGATTTGAACCTGGCCAGCAGTTTACCTTTATCGAAACCATGAAATGAGTCAACAATTTCATCGGCAAACCTTACAAATCCGTAAATGGCATAAATTGGATCATGAAATCTTCGACTAAAGAACCTGATTCCCAATGAAAAGGAGGTTGAATATGTAACTGTAGCCAGTTTACTCGACTTTTTGGAAATCATATCAAACAAATATTTCATGGCGGCTCAGTTTAGTCTTATGATTTCACGGGCAGCCATTTGTCCCGAAATAATGGCAGGAGGTACTCCCGGGCCGGGAACCGTCAGCTGACCAGCAAAAAGCAGATTTTTTACTTTAGAGTTTCTCATTTTTGGTTTCAGAAAAGCGGTTTGCAAAAGGGTATTGGCCAGTCCGTATGCATTGCCTTTGAATGCGTTATAATCTTTTTCAAAATCGGAATGTGCGTAGCTTCTGTTGTAAACCAGGTGATTACGAAGCGATAGTCCTGCGTACTTTTCCATGCGTTCAATTACCATATTAAAATAGTGCTCCCTGGTTTCCGGGGTGTCTGACAATCCGGGGGCAACCGGTATCAAAGCCATCACATTTTCGTGACCTTTTGGCGCAACATTATCATCGGAGCGCGAAGTGCAACTGAGATAAATTGAAGGTTTCTCGGGCCATCGGGGGTTGTTGTAAATTGAATCTGCATGTCCTTCAAAATCTTCATCAAAAAGCAGGGTGTGGTGATTTAGCTTGGGGATACGCGTATTGAATCCAAAATAAAAAATGAGTGATGATGGAGATAGCACCCTGCTTTCCCAGTATTTTGCACTGTATTTTCTGAATGCTTCAGGAAGCAAATGCTGCTCAAAAAATTGATAATCGGCCGAAGCAATCACATAATCAGCAGTATAGGCTTTATCTGTGGTTATAACCGATTTTATCTGATTTCCTTCGAATGAGAAGGAAGTAACGTTTGCATTGTATACAAATTTAACACCATACTCTTTGGCAAGATTTTCCATAGCTTCAACCACAGCATACATGCCTTTTTCGGGATACCAGGTTCCCTGAACCATGTCGCTGTAATTCATCAGACTGTAAAGTGCCGGAGTTGTTTTGGCTGTGCCGCCCAAAAAAAGTACCGGAAATTCAAGCAGGCGGTTGATTTTTTTGCTTTTGAAAAATTTGCGTGTATACGCTCCGAAAGAACTGAACATATTAAGCTTGAGTCCGGCTGCCAGAATTTTCCAACTAAAATATTCTGTTATAGAATGGCTGGGTTTTTTTACAAATTCACCGATACCGATCCGGTATTTATATTCTGATTCTGCGAGAAATTTTCTCAAACCTTCTGAAGCTCCCGGCTCAATGGAATCGTACAATTTGTAAATTTCAGATAGTTCAGTCGGTAAAACAACTTCATCGCCCGGGCCGAAATAAATTTTGTACGATGGATCAATACGCAGCAATTTGTAATAATCCGAAACTTTTTTTCCGAACGAAGCAAAATAATCTTCAAAGATATCAGGCATCCAATACCAGCTGGGGCCCATATCAAAAGTAAATCCTTCTTCAGTAAATTTTCGGGCCCTTCCGCCGGCAATCGAGTTCTTTTCCAAAACCGTGACCTGATGTCCTGCGGCGGCAAGCGTTGCTGCTGCTGACAGTCCGGAAAAACCGGCTCCGATTACAATGATTTGCTTTGCTGCCATTTTTTAGTTTTAATTTCAGAAATTAGCCTGATAAAGTTAATAATAATTCTTCAGTTAAACATTAAACCTGTTGTTTTGTTTAAAATAAGTAGATTTAAATTAAACAAAAAGTTTACTTGATGATTAATATTTAAAATCTTCAAATGAATTGACATTTTGCCGGTTTATGCTTGTTAAGTTTATTATAAATGGCTAATGTTGCCTTGAGTGTATTTTGATTTATCATAGCTTTGCGAACTAAAAATACTCCCTGACTATAACAAAATTCTTAGTCTTTTGACTTTATAATTCAACACAAAGATGAACAAAAATTTAAAGCGGTTAATTTCGATAATTATCATTGTGGCCGTTTTGTTGGTAATCATTGGTAATAAAGCCGGATGGTTTTCTCCCGCCTCTCCACAGGATCAGCAATCAAAATCATCCGGGCCTGAAGCGCTTATAGTAAGTGCCCAGATAATTGTTCCCGGAGGATTGTCGGATGTTATTGTTTCGACCGGTTCAATCATAGCTGATGAACAGGTTGATCTGAGTGCAGAGGTATCCGGGCGCATCACTTCAATCCGGTTTACAGAAGGTGCCTACGTAAATAAAGGAGAGTTGCTTGCTACCATAAACGATACTGAATTGCTGGCCCATCTCAGAAAAAATGCCTATACCCTCAAACTTGCCGAGGAACGGGAAGCCCGGCAAAAATCATTGTTATTGAAAGAGGCTGTTAGTCAGGAAGTTTATGATCGTGCATTGACCGAATTAAATACTGTACAGGCTGAGGCTGCATTAATCGAAGCACAGTTGCTGAAAACACGCATTGTAGCCCCTTTCAATGGAACCATTGGATTGCGCCAGGTAAGTGAAGGCGCTTATGTAACACCTGGGCAAAGAATTGCCAGCCTTACCCGTACCGTACCTGTAAAGCTTGAATTTTCAGTTCCTGAGCGTTTTTCAGGTTCAGTAACCAAAGGCTCAAAGGTTCAATTTGAGGTTGAAGGAATTGACCGCAGGCTTGAAGCTGTGGTATATGCCGCCGAACCACGCATCGATCCTGTAACAAGGGCGCTTACGGTCAGAGCTACCTATCCGAACTCCAGAAATGAACTCAATCCCGGTGCCTATGCAAGGGTTGAATTCATATTGAATCACCTTTCTGAAGCCATCACCGTGCCGGCTCAGGCATTGATTCCTGAACTGGGTGGGTTTAAAATTTATGTTTATAACAATGGTAAAGCCGCCCTTCGAAATATAACTGTTGGTATTCGTACCAGCAATCAGGTGCAGATAACCACCGGGTTGAATGCCGGCGATACCATTATAACTACCGGAATCTTACAGTTAAGGGATGGCATGCCCTTAACCATTGATAAACTTACCAATACAAACCAATGAGCATTTCCTCGCTAAGCATTAAACGTCCGGTTCTGGCGACAGTCATGTCAATAGTGATTGTCCTTTTTGGGGTAATCGGACTTGTTTCAGTTGGAGTCAGGGAGTATCCCAGTGTTGATCCGCCAATCGTCAGCATTAGCACTTCTTATGTCGGGGCAAGCGCTGATGTTATAGAATCGCAGATAACCGAACCTCTTGAGGAATCGGTCAACGGCATTGCCGGAATCAGAACCCTTACCTCAACCAGTCGTGATGGCCGGAGCAACATCAGGGTCGAGTTTGATCTTGATGTTGACCTTGAAACTGCAGCCAATGACGTTCGCGATAAAGTTTCAGCTGCCACCCGGAGACTTCCGCCCGATGTTGACCCGCCTGTAGTAACCAAAGCCGATGCCGATGCAAGCCCCATTATTTTTGTCAATATCCGCAGTGAGCAAAGAAGCCTGCTCGAACTGAATGAAGTAGCTGAACGTGTTTTTAAAGAACGTCTGCAGACCATTCCCGGAGTAAGTCAGATTCAGATTTGGGGCTCCCGGAGATATTCCATGAGGCTATGGATGGATCCGTCCCGGCTTACAGCTTTTAAACTTACACCGGTCGATATCAGAAATGCACTTCTCCGGGAAAACGTAGAACTCCCTTCAGGCCGTATCGAAGGTCAAAACATCGAACTCACTGTCCGTACCATGGGACGGCTTGAAACCCCGGAGGATTTTAACAACCTGATTCTGAAGCAGGACGGAGACAACATCATTAGGTTCCGCGATGTGGGTTATGCCGAACTCTGGCCTGAAAATGACAGATCAATTCTAAGAAGAGATGGGGTGCCTATGGTAGGAACGGTAATCGTTCCTCAACCAGGTTCCAACCATATTGAAATTGCTGATGAATTTTACAAGCGTCTGGAACTGATAAAAAAAGATTTACCAGAAGATATTACTGTAGGCATTGGTTTTGATACCACTGAGTTTATCAGAGACTCAATCAAAGAAGTGGAACAATCGATCTATATTGCTTTTATCCTGGTTGTTTTTATTATTTTCTTCTTTTTACGCGATTGGCGTACTACAATCATACCTGTAATCGTAATTCCGATTTCACTCATCGGTTCATTCTTTATCATGTATATTGCTGATTTTTCAATCAATGTTCTGACATTACTAGGCATTGTTCTTGCCATAGGACTGGTTGTGGACGATGCTATTGTGGTGCTTGAGAATATCTACACAAAGATTGAAAAGGGGATGCCTCCGTTACAGGCCGGTATTCAGGGTTCTGCCGAAATTTTCTTTGCTGTAATTGCTACCACCATTGCCCTGGCTACCGTTTTCCTACCCGTTATTTTTCTAGAGGGAATCACCGGAAGGCTCTTCCGTGAATTTGGAATTGTACTTGCCGGTTCTGTTATCATATCGTCGTTTGTGGCGCTTACGCTCACACCCATGCTTGGAACAAAGATTCTCAAGCGCCGCGAAAAACACAACTACATCTACAATGTTACCGAACCTTTCTTTGTCAGTCTGAACAAAGCTTATACCGATTCACTGAATTGGTTTCTGGCGCACAAATGGCTTGCGTGGGTAATAAGTGTTGGCGCAGTAGTGTTGATCGTTGGTCTGGGTAGTCTTCTTCAGTCTGAGTTGGCACCCCTCGAAGACCGTTCAGGAATGAGACTTGTCTCATCTGCCCCCGAAGGAATTACTTTCGACTACATGGACGCCTATATGAAGGAAGTTACGGCCATGGTTCAGGAAAAAGTACCTGAAGCACAGGCCATTGTATCCATCACATCACCAGGATGGAGCGGGGGGACCAATTCAGGTTTTATCAGAATCAGGCTTGTGAATCCCGATCAACGTACCCGAAGTCAGCAGGAAATTGCCGGAGCATTGACCAAAGAAGCCCGAAAATACAGTGCAGCCAGGTCATATATTGCCCAGGATCAGTCTATTGGTGGAGGTGGAGGAGGAGGATTGCCTGTTCAATATGTCATTCAGGCCCCGAATCTTGAAAAGCTTAAAAAAATACTTCCCGACTTTATGGCAGAAGTGCAAAAAAGCGATAAATTTTCGTTTGCCGATCTTAATCTTAGATTCAATAAACCCGAAGTCAGGGTTAACATCAATCGCGAAAAAGCAAGAATTGCGGGCGTATCTGTACGCGACATTGCCGAAACACTGCAACTCGGGCTTAGCGGCCAAAGGTTTGGATATTTTATTATGGATGGCAGGCAATATCAGGTAATCGGCCTTGTTGAACGTCCTTACCGAAGCCAGCCTCTTGACCTTCGATCACTTTCGGTTCGGAATGCTGCAGGAGATATGCTTCAGCTCGATAATTTTGTAACCCTAACCGAAGATATAAATCCACCTCAACTATTCAGGTACAACCGTTTTGTTTCAGCTACAGTTTCGGCAAACCCTGTTGAAGGCCTTACTATCGGTGATGGAATTGCAGAAATGGACCGCATAGCTGATCTGGTACTCGATGATACTTACTCTACCTCGCTATCAGGAGCTTCAAAGGATTTTGCCGAAAGTTCCTCGAGCCTGGTTTTTGCATTTTTACTTGCCCTTGTGCTGATTTACCTGGTTCTATCCGCGCAGTTTGAAAGCTTCCGCGATCCTTTCATCATCATGTTTACCGTACCTCTTGCACTTGCGGGTGCGGTGCTGACTTTATGGTATTTTGACAAAACCCTCAATATCTTCAGCCAGATTGGTATCATCATGCTTATCGGACTGGTGACCAAGAATGGTATTTTGATCGTTGAATTTGCCAATCAGCGCAAATCTGCCGGCTTATCGCGTCTGGCTGCCATCTCCGATGCTGCGTCCAGCAGGTTCAGGCCCATTCTTATGACCAGTTTATCTACCATTTTAGGTGCATTGCCTATTGCGCTCGCACTTGGGGCAGGCTCGGCAAGCCGCGTTTCTATGGGAACAGCCATCATTGGCGGCCTCACACTCTCAACCCTGCTCACCCTTTATGTAGTTCCGGCTATGTATGATTATATTTCGGGCAAAACAAAATCAGTGTCCAATGTCAGTGATCTTTCTGAATCAAGTCAATCTGAAAATGAATAAGTTAAATTATAAATTTACAGAACCGGTTATTGTTGTATTGGTTTTGCTTTGCATCATTTGTGCTGGATCATTTCATGCAGGTGCACAGGTATTCACAGCCGGCGATGCTGTGATAACAGCACTTGAAAATAACTACAATATCCGGATAGCCAGGCTGGGAGAAGAGGAGCTTCGCAATAACCTTACCCTTGGCAATGCCGGTTTTTTGCCTGGTGTGGGACTGAATGCAGGACAGTCAAACAGCGTTACCAATTCCAGACAGGAATATTTATCAGGCCAGATCAATGAAAGGGAAAATGCAAAATCAAATTCATTTTCGACAAGTGTAAATATGAACTGGACCATTTTCGACGGTTTCAGAATGTTTAACAATTATTCAATGCTTTCAAATCAGCTGAAAGCCGGTGAATACAGTACCCGTCTGGCAGTTGAAAACACAATATCTCAGGTGTTGAATAACTACTACAATATTGTTCAGCTGAATCAAAAAGTAAAGGTTTTTGAAAAGGCGGTTTCCCTTGGCGAAGAGCGCACGGTAATTGCCCGAGAAATGCTGATGATCGGCTCAGGTTCAAGGCTCGATCTGTTGCAGGCTGAAGTCGATCTGAATACCGATAAATCTCAGTTGCTCGATCTGCAGGAGCGGATTTCCGAAGCTTCTATCGCTCTGAATCAGCTTCTTGCCCGTGATGCAGGTATAACTTTTGCCGTGGAAGATACATTTAGTCTTATGCCCGGATTTGAATACGAGCGGCTTCTCAAAAAGATGGAAACCGAAAATGTATCCTTACTCATGTCGAACCTGGATATTGAATTGGCGATGAATCAATTGAAAGATATCAGGGGAAGCCGTTTACCGGGTGTCGGAGTAAATCTGGGTTATAATTTCAATGTGCAGGCCAGTGAATCCGGCTTTGTAAAATCAGGAAGAACATCCGGGCTGAATTACGGAATTACCGCCTCAATGAACCTGTTCGATGGCTTTAACCTGAACCGGCAGCAAAAGAATGCAAAAATAAGGATTGAGGTTGCAGAAATGCAAAAGCAGTCTTATTTAAGTGAATTCAGGGCTGCGCTTCTTTCAACCTATACCGCTTATAACTACAGGTTAAAAATGGTTGAATTTGAGAAACTAAACCTGCAAACAGCAAATATTAATTTCGACATTGCCGGGGAGCGCTATCGCCTAGGCGAATTATCGGGCATTGAATACCGCGAAGCACAGAAAAATCTGCTGCTGGCCAACGAAAGGCTGATCAATGCACAGTTTGAAGTCCGCTTACTCGAAATCATGTTGCTTCAGATCAGTGGTTCAATCTTGCCGGAGTAATTCTTTAGTTTGATAATCAGGGTATTATCTGTAAGATTAAGATATGCTTTATGCTAATGGCATTCTGTTACATTTCACTTTCTTTACTATCTTTGCATTGTTATTCTTAGTGTAATGATTACACTATCTGTTTGCATATGCATTTAATTTTTAATACGATAAATCATGAAACACTTGTTTATCTTAGCCGGAATGGCTTTTTTATGGGGATGTACAAATACAAAGGAGCCTGTAAAGGAGAATGCAAAATATACACTCCCCGAAGGAAATAAGACTGCAGTATATACAACTGCAATGGATACTGATCTGCGTTTGGTAAAAGGAGAGGATTCAGAATTCACCGATTTTGGGCAACCCCTCGAAACCCAGATTTGTGTATTTGTAGATCCGACCAAAACCTTTCAGGAGTATCTGGGAATTGGCGGAGCCATAACCGATGCCTCGGCCGAAACATTCTACAAATTATCTGAGCAAAAACAACAGGAAGTGCTCGATGCTTACTTCAGCAGGGATAAAGGAATCGGCTACAACATTGTGCGCACCAACATTCACAGTTGCGACTTTTCAAGTGCCAGTTATACTTATGTGAATGACGGGGATGCCGAACTGGCTTCATTTTCCGTTGAACCCGACAAAAAATACAGAATCCCGATGATAAAAGCGGCAATAGAAAAAGTAGGCGACGAGGTTGTTTTTTATGCCAGCCCATGGAGTCCACCGGCATGGATGAAAGACAACAACAGTATGCTTCAGGGCGGAAAGTTGAAAAAAGAGTTTTACCAGAATTGGGCTGAATATTTTGTGAAGTTCATTAAAAGTTACGAAGCTGAAGGAATCCCTGTATGGGGCGTAACCATTCAGAATGAACCCATGGCAAAGCAAACCTGGGAATCCTGTATCTGGACAGCTGAAGAAGAGCGTGATTTTCTGAATTATAACCTGGGCCCGACCATGCACAAATCAGGGCTGGCCGACAAAAAAATTGTGATGTGGGACCACAACCGCGACCTGATCTATCAGAGGGCCTCAACCTACTTTGCCGATGAAGAAGTCCGCAAATACGCCTGGGGTATCGGATTTCACTGGTACGAAGACTGGAGTGGCGGAGTTCCGGTATATGAAAACATACAAAGAGTTCAGGAAGCCTTTCCGGATATGCATTTGCTGTTTACCGAAGGAACTGCCGAAAGTTTTAATGCAGAACAATATTCTGACTGGTTTTTGGGTGAAGAATACGGGCGCTCAATGATACACGATTTTAACAACGGTGCAGTGGGTTGGACCGACTGGAACATTCTGCTCGATGAAACCGGCGGACCAAATCATGTGGGTAATTTCTGTTTCGCTCCCATGCATGGCGATACCCAAACCGGGGAACTGATTTATACCAATTCCTATTTCTATATCGGCCATTTCTCAAAATTTATTCAACCCGGCGCAAAACGAATCATTGCCTCGCCCAGCCGCAGTCAGTTGATCAGCACAGCATTTCTGAATCCTGACGGTACAGTGGTTGTGATAGTTATGAATGAAAGTGAGATCAAAACCGATTTCTCTTTATGGATTGATGGAAAAGCGGCTCCGGCAACAAGTCTGCCAAGATCGATTATGACATTTGTAATTTAATCATTTAACTAATTTTACTTAGCAAGGCTGCCAATGGTGTTTTGATGGCATATTGCCTTTTTTTAACACAAAAAGCCCTTAATTAAGGGCTTTTTGTGTTTACATCTTAATAATGCATAAAGCTAACACAACAATTTTTACTTCGTAAAATAACGGACAATTTTTTTGGCGTAATGTACATTTTTCAGACCTTTTATTTTTGCCTGACCTCCTCCCGCAAAGTCGGTCAATTATAAAATATCTTTATCTTTAATCTTTTAAAAATTCGATATTATGAAAAAGGTCGCTAGCTTTATTACATTTCTGTTCCTTTACAGTTGTGTATTTTCCCAGTTCCCGATTCCTATTATTGACCTAAACCCAGACTCAACGTTTAATGACTATCCAATTAACAGCAAAACCCAATCACAACTGGTTACTTTAATTGACGATGGTGATACCCCTCTTCTGGTAAATAGTATAACAAGCTCAGCGCCTTTCGAAGCGTTGTTGCTACATGATGAGTTGATGAATACATCTCCGTATCTTAGTGATACAGCCCTGATTGAAGCCGGGAAGAAAGAGGAAGTATTAAACAGCGCCCTGGTGCGTGATATAACGGTGGCCAACCCGCATTCAGCAAAATCACCTGAAGTAATTTCAGCGCTTGAACATCGAAACGAATCCTTGCCTGAAGGTATATGGGAAGAAATCAAAGCCGGTAAAAATCAAATCAGTGCCAGACAGGCGCTTGAAATCAGCATTTCTGATCTTTCGGCAGATAAGGCCTTATTCAAAACTCTGCTGATGCAGGCTTATCAGGAAGAAAACAAAAACGACAGTTTACGATGGCTGCTGAATCAAATTCCCGATGAGCTTTCTGCCTACAAATCTACCTGGACCTGGTTTGATGAGGGAAATGCAGGCTATGGACTGATTGCAATTCAGAATGTTGATTTAACAACTGTACCCGAAAGTCACCGAAATTACCAAAACGGGTATGTTCAGCTTGCTGAAATTATAAATCAACTGGCAACCGATACATCCTATGTTCTACAGAATGACACTTCAGCGCTAAATACCCTTCAGAATCTTGCCTTAGGCGACAATCCTGCCGGCATCTCAGCCCGTAACCTGCTTACAGCTTAACGTTTGATGAATTATGAAGCGGTTATTCCGGTTCCTGACACTACCCTGAAGTCAGCAGCATCATCATTTGATACTCCCCGAAAGGCAAAGGATGATAAAACAGGTATCCATGTTTTCCCTAACCCTGCCAACGATTACACCATAGTAAGTTACAATATGGAAGGAATCGTTGTTATGGAACTATTAAGCCAGGATGGGCGTGTAATCAGGTCGGAGAATCTGAAACCCGGCATCAACCAGCACCTTTTCCGCACTGAAGGTTTGCCATCAGGAGTCTATACTTTAAACCTAAAAGGTGGCAGTAAAGTTTTAACCACCAAATTGATAATCAGGTAATTTGCTCAAACCGACAATCCTGCAGGCGGCTTTGTGCCTGCAGCATTGATTTAAAATTGACTAGAATGAAAATCAAGATATTCCTATTATTTTCTTTTTTTCTTTTATTGCCGGTTTTGGTTATTTCCCAAATATGGCCTAAAATATACATCAATCCCGGGATATATTCAACCGGCAAGGTAGCTTTTGAGACTTACGACAATGGTATCATACTTCTTTCTGAGAATTTTAGCCAGATTAAGGAATCTGGCTGGCTGATTAAAACAGATGTTAATGGAGAAGTATTATGGGAAAGGTTATTGGGCAAGCCTTCACAATATCTTTCATTAGTTGATAACATGTCACTAACCAGTGATTCAGGTGTAATAATTGCTATGGGAACACGGTTTCTTGAACCAAACCCAAATGAAGTCCTTGGTGATCCTGTATATGTTAAACTGAATAACTGCGGTCAGTTAGACTGGTGTATGCTCATAAGCATTCAGGGAACCAGTAATTCCGGAACAGATGTTGTTCAGACCAACGATGGATTTACAGGTCTTTACACAAATTGGAATGTACCCACCAACTCAATAGGAGTTGTTAAAATGGATAATAATGGCCAGATACAATGGATGTTTACCTATGACTCCGATACAATTGTTGATAATATGCCTTTTGATATTCTTGCCCTGGATGATGGTTCTACCATAATAACCGGCTATGGTTATTATGATGATGGGCAATCTGCTACTGTGAGTTTAAAGCCAATAAAGCTGCATATTGCTACGGACGGTGAAGTAATAAGCTGGCAGGCAGTGCATTACAATAATGACTCATTAAGAGGAGCAGACTACCAGACCGTTAAGGACAACAGGGGAAATCTGTATTCAGCCGGATACACCGTTACCACACAGACATACCCATATAATTTTGGCAAAAAAACGCTAAGAAAACAAAAGATAGATGGAACAGCTTTGGCGTATTATGTACTGATGGATACGTTAAGCACTTATGGTTTATTAGACTGGATGGTTGACAGTACCATAGTTATCACAGGGTCATTTGAGATATATGAAAATAACTGGTGGAGATACCCATCTGACTTGTCCATAATTGATAAATTGGGGAATGTCATTTACCACCGTAGATTACTTGATGATTATTGGGGATCCTCTTACAGGGTATCAACCACCCATGACAATAAAATCCTGGCCACCGGCAGCGCCGAAGAAAATCCATACGGCCCCATGCTTAACACCTTCCTTTTCAAACTTACCTCCACCCTTGAGGATGATGTGTTTGATCCCACCCCGCGTGAATACGACTATGCCTGCCCTGGCGGCGTGGCACCCCACGATACCATTGGCATGGAAGAATGCGATATAGTGGTAAGCGCTGAGCACCTGGCCACCCTCCCCGATGTGGCGGTGATGGAGGTTTATCCCAATCCGGTTAACGATCAGTTTCAGGTACGATTGCCGGAGTTTATTGCCCTGCGCAACAACAACAAAGGCTTAAACACCGCCCTGTTCCAAAGCAACTACCAGCAGCAAAGCGCCTTGCAGGTTTTTGATTTGAGTGGCCGGTTTATAACAGTGCAAAAACTAACACAAGGGCAGTTGATCGCCACATTCGATGCATCAAACTGGGCGCCGGGGATGTATCTGCTCAGGCTGGTTTATAAAGATAAGACGGTGGGAAGTGCGAAGGTGGTGAGGTAGGATTGTAAGGGGAGACAAGGGGATAAGGGGAGATGGAGAGAAAAAAAACGACTCAAGTTAAAAGTAAAGTAAGAAAAAGAAAAAAAAATCAGGAAAAAGGTTGTGCACATAAAAATAATGTTCTATTTTTGCAGCCCGTTTCAAAAGACATAAAATCATTACTGACATGTACTTAACTTCAGAAGTAAAAACAAATATTTTTAGTGAAAATGGCGCAAGTGCTGCAGATACAGGATCAGCAGAATCACAGATTGCGCTCTTTACTCACCGTATTCAGCATCTTACAGCTCACCTTAAAATTTTCAGAAATGATAAAGTAACCGAGCGTTCACTGGTCCGTTTGGTAGGTAAACGCAGAAGATTGCTCGATTATCTGAAGGCCAAAGACATTGAAAGATACAGGCAGATTGTAAAAAAACTGAACCTGAGAAAGTAACGTTTTCCATAAGAATTTTAAAAAAGAGGCAATCCTGTATTGCCTCTTTTTGCTTGAACAGGTATGCTTTATTTTTTTTATTTCTCGTATCAATGATTTTATATACTAATTTTGCGGGCAGTTTTCTCCGGTTGGGGGAAACAGATTAAATACCAATTTCACAATAATTTATATGCAAGGAATAGTAAAAACTTTCGACATCGGAGATGGAAGGACCATCTCAATTGAAACCGGTCGCCTGGCTAAACAGGCCGACGGATCTGTAATCGTACGAATGGGTGATACCATGTTGCTGGCAACTGTGGTAGCCCGAAAAGAAGCCTCTGAAAATGTCGATTTTATGCCCCTTTCGGTTGAATACCGAGAGAAGTATGCCGCTGCCGGTCGTTATCCCGGCGGTTTTTTTAAACGTGAAGCCCGCCCGTCGGACTACGAAATTCTTATTTCACGCCTGGTTGACAGAGCATTGAGACCTTTGTTCCCAGATGATTTTCATGCAGAAACACAGGTTTTGATTACCCTTATATCTCTTGATGAAAATGTGCTTCCCGATGCTCTTGCCGGTTTGGCTGCATCTGCTGCGCTTGCCGTTTCGGATATTCCTTTCAATGGGCCCATTTCTGAAGTTCGCGTAGCACGTATCAACGGAAAGTTTGTTGTGAATCCTACAACCAAAGATATGGAGCAGGCTGATATCGATATTATGGTTGCTGCTTCTTTCGACAATATTATGATGGTTGAAGGCGAAATGAGTGAAGTATCGGAAAACGATATGATTGAGGCCATTAAGTTTGCCCACGAACATATCAAAATCCAGTGCAATGCTCAGCTCGAGCTTGCAGCTATGGTTGAAAAGGCCAGTCCAAAACGTGAATATTCCCATGAAAACAATGATCCTGATCTGAAGGCAGCCCTGCATAAATTTGCTTATGACCGGGTTTTTGAAATCGCAAGCCACGCCACTGCAAAACATGAGCGTACCGATGCTTTCAAGGCAATCAAAGAAGAGTTTATTGCTTCACTCGAACCTGAAGTTGCAGCTGAAAAAGCCAATATGATTTCACGTTATTACCATGATGTGGAAAAAGAAGCTGTGCGCAATGCAATCCTCGATAACCGTCAGCGCCTCGACGGCCGCAAACTTGACGAAATACGCCCCATCTGGAGCGAAGTGGATTATCTTCCTGCTGTTCATGGATCTGCTATCTTTACCCGTGGTGAAACACAATCGCTTACCACTGTTACCCTCGGTACCAAGCTCGATGAGCAGATGATTGATGGTGTGGTTTTCGAAGAAAAAATTAAATTCATTCTTCATTATAACTTCCCTCCGTTCTGCACAGGTGAAGTAAAAAGAATGCTGGGAACCAGCCGCCGCGAAGTCGGACATGGTAACCTTGCCCTTCGTGCACTGAAACCCGTAATTCCCGGTGGCGAGGAAAATCCTTATACCATTCGTATCGTAAGTGATATTCTTGAGTCAAACGGATCTTCATCTATGGCTACGGTTTGTGCCGGCACTATGGCACTGATGGATGCAGGGGTTAAAATCAAAAAACCGGTTTCAGGCATTGCCATGGGACTGATTTCTGATACAAAAACCAAGCGCTTTGCTGTGCTCAGCGATATTCTCGGTGACGAAGATCACCTTGGCGATATGGATTTCAAGGTAACCGGAACCATTGATGGAATCACTGCTTGCCAGATGGACATCAAAGTTGACGGAATGCCCTATGAAGTGCTTGCCGAAGCACTTGAGCAGGCAAAACGCGGCCGCCATTACATCCTCGGCGAAATGGCCAAAACCATCACCAAACCCCGCGAAGATTACAAACCGCACGTTCCACGTATTGTAAAGATGACCATTCCCAAAGAATTTATCGGTGCCGTGATTGGACCCGGAGGAAAAGTCATTCAGGAAATGCAGCGCGAAACCGGCTCCACCATTGTAATTGAAGAGGTTGGAGAATTCGGAATCATCGATATTGTTTCCAATAACAAAGATTCCATTGATGCCGTTATGGAAAAAATTAAACGCATTGTTGCCATTCCCGAAATAGGAACCATCTATCATGGCGTTGTGAAGAACATTACTGCCTTTGGTGCTTTTGTCGAAGTGCTTCCTGGTAAAGATGGTTTGTTGCACATATCAGAGATTGACCATAAGCGAATTGAAAAGGTTGAATCCGTGCTGAAAGTAGGTCAGGAAATAGAGGTAAAACTCATAGAAATTGACAGCAAAACAGGGAAATTGAAACTTTCACGCAAAGTTTTGCTCCCAAAACCGGAGCAGAATCAGCAATAATGTAACATTTATCCGATTTTTTCGTAAAAGATTTGCTGTTAACCTAAAGTCAGTATATGAGGCAACTAAAAATTACAAAGCAGGTAACCAACAGAGAAACCGCCTCTCTTGATAAATATCTTCAGGAGATAGGGAAAGTTGAACTGATTACCGCCGATGAGGAAGTAGCGCTGGCCCAGCGTATTAAACAAGGCGACAGGGCTGCACTTGAAAAACTCACCAAAGCAAATCTGAGGTTTGTAGTTTCTGTTTCAAAGCAATATCAAAACCAGGGGCTCAGCCTTCCCGATCTTATCAATGAAGGAAATCTTGGACTGATTAAAGCGGCACAACGCTTCGATGAAACCAGGGGATTCAAATTTATTTCGTATGCTGTATGGTGGATCAGGCAATCCATTCTTCAGGCACTGGCCGAACAATCGCGTATTGTCAGGCTTCCGCTGAATAAAATTGGATCGATCAACAAAATCAATAAGGCCTATGCAAGGCTGGAGCAGGAGTTTGAGCGTGAGCCCAATTCCGACGAAATTGCAGGCCTGCTCGAAATCAGTGAGAATGAGGTAAAGGAATCGATGCGCAATTCAGGCCGCCATGTCTCTATGGATGCACCGCTTGTTCAGGACGAAGACAACAATATGTACGACGTTTTGCGCAGCGATGACGGACCAACTCCTGAAACGGAACTTCTCTATGAGTCGCTCCGCAAGGAAATTGAACGTGCGGTTGCTACACTTACTCCCCGTGAAGCGGATGTGGTAAGGCTGTATTTCGGCCTGGGCGGCGAACATCCGCTAACCCTCGAAGAAATCGGTGAAAGGTTTGATCTTACCCGCGAACGTGTAAGGCAGATAAAGGAAAAAGCCATCCGCAGGCTCAAACATACCTCACGGAGCAAAATCCTGAAAACTTATCTTGGATAAAAAAATTGAGCGGACTGACCTCCGCTCTTTTTTTATCTTCGATCCATTAGTGGTTGGCTATAGCCCCACTTCTTTTGACGGTGAAAGTATAACAAGAGCCTGATTACCCTGATTGCATGATTTCAGAGTTACGATAGATGCTATTTACTCAAGTTTGAATGCCTCAGCATAGATTTTCTCTATTTTATGTATTTCTTCATCTGAAAGACAGCTAAATTCTTTGTCTTTTGCGCGGTTGGACATCACTCCATGATTTTGTTCCAGAAATTTTACCAACAGAGCAATCATTCTGTCCGGCATTTCAAACTCATCTTCAATTCTATATTTAAATTCATCGTAGCTCGTCAAATAATTAACTTCATCGGGTATAATATGCTGAATGGTTTCATTGACACAATCGTATAAAAATTCAGCCTGTGAAGTAGCATCAAAGTAGCGGTAATAATCGATGGTTTCATTCAATACTTCTACATTATGGTCTTTTGTTTCTTTCCAATCTATAAAATCGAGCAGAGGAAGAGAATAGCGTTCCAGTACTTTCCGGTATTCATCAATTTTATTTAAGATAGCTGACGAAACCGGAAATATAATTCCTTGTTGTGAGAATTGTTTTTTAGCCAGGGTGTGATGAATAAGGTAACGGTGAATACGACCGTTTCCATCTTCAAAAGGGTGTATAAATACAAAACCAAAAGCCAATAGGGTAGCGCAAAGTACGGCATCCATATCGGATTTAAACAACAGTTTCTCCGTATTGAGAAGGCCATTCATCAAAACTTCAAGATCCTGGTGTCTTGCAGAGATATGATCGGGCAGTGGTTCACTTGTATTGCGGTCGTGCTCACCAACGAAGCCGCCTTTCTTTCGGTAGCCGGTTTCTATAAATCGGGGATTTTCAATAACAATTTGTTGAAGACGCAGCAACTCTTCCTGACTCAGATCTCTGGCGCCTGCCTGCCCGATGGCATGTCCCCAATGCGCAGCACGTTTACTTTTCGGGCTTTCTCCCTCAATGGCAAACGATGCTTTGGAGTCTTTCAACATTAAAAATGCCGATGCGCGTTGCAATAAATCTTTCCTGATGCCTGTGAGGTAGCGGTCCTTTTGTGCTGCAAGGTTTTGATTTATGTATTTCTCCAGCCGGGGAGTTTTGAAAATAAGCGGGCAAAAATCAAGCGTCCCCGGTAGATTATTGATAATGCGATGCCGCGAAGATTTATAACCATCCGAAATAACATACTGGAGTTTCTCATCAACCAGCGGCACATAATTTTTGATAGCAAGATCCTTTATGGGCAGTTGCTTCTTTATCAGCCATTCGTATAAAAACCATATTTTTCGCGAGCTTTGCCCGGTAGGTTCTTCACTGACCAAAGTTAGTACCTCCGGCACAGATAGTTTCTCAAACAGTTTTTTAAAAAATAGTAGATTAATTCCTTCGTATTTGAGCGCAAAAACAATCTGTTTGTGCAGGGTTTCTTCAGGTTGGTGCCTTGGGGTTAAAACTTTCCATTGTTCATTCTCATATTGTCTGTTTTTTTTGCTGATCAATGCAACACTTTGCGGAATACACATTTTAAGATCGAATACGCTGATAAGAGCAGCATATCCGACAATTTTTCCTGGTTCCGGAAGTTGTCTGCCGTGAAAAACAGGTAAATCTTGTGAAAAATGGGTAATTTTATCCATGGGTCATGAAAAATAGGTATTCAAATTTAGATGAAAATTGGGTATAAAATGTGAAAAGCAGGTAAAATTTATCTTATTATGTGAAAATCAGGTATTGGTGCACCTGCATGGAGGGTAGAATAAGGAAAAAGCAATCAGGCGGATGAAACATACCTCACGGAGTAAAATCCTGAAAACTTATCTTGGATAAAAAAATTGAGCGGACTAACCCTCCGCTCTTCTTTTTGAATGCTTTCAATTACCCCGGGCTTCAGCCCGGGGTAAAGGCCAACCCGTAACTTACAGGGGCTTTAGCCCAATAGCCGCGAAAGTTCAGACAAAGCCGATCGAAAATTTACCCGGCAATTTTTGGTTTACTCTGATTAAGCTTTATATCCTCAGCTTTTCGGCTAAAGCCGGTTGGCACCTTACATCAGTTGAAGTGTGCATTATAAATATACAATAGTTTATATTACTAATGCAAACTATTTTCTGAGAAAGAACTTATGGTGACAGCAACAATTTACCGCTGCCAAAGCCATCAGGGGTTTGTAATTTGTATAAATACACCCCGGGCTTTACCCCAGCCGTTTCCCACACCGTTTTTTCGCCGGTTAAGGGGAAAGCAGCAACCGGGCGACCTGTGATATCAAAAATAGTGATGATGCTATTTTGTACTGCTTTTTGCATCTCAAAAACTACATAATCGCTGGCGGGATTTGGATATGCAGTAATAGCAATCACAATCCTTTCTTGATCTACATTATCCGTGAAAGGGAAATCGCAAACTCCGGTATAAGGTTCTTGAAATACTTCCAAATAGCCTGCAAAAACTGTGTCAGAAACACTCATACATTCAAAGTAAATATTCTGAAATCCGCAACCAACTGCATTTAATAATCCTGAGGCTATATTTCCTATACCTTCAACCCAAATAAAAGGACAATCCATACCAAATGGGGGATTTAAATCCCTTAGAAAAACCCTTTTTCGCACTAATGCACCACTTTCCACATAGTCGATGGAATCAACAACAAGATCTGAATCGATGTATTCAAGATCATAAGAAGAGTATGTGGGTAATTGCCAAAGGGTATCGCCTTTTTCAACTGTCAGATCCATAAATAATATCTCTTCGTTGGCAAAATTTCCACCACTTTCTGCAAGAACTAAATATGAACGCCCAGAATCGTCGCTCCTGCAAGCTCCATAATAAATCGGCCCCCAAAAATAAGGTTCTTCGGGATTTGGCCATGGATCGTTAATAAAGACACCTCTAGAATACAGTTTTTGATAAACAATTCCATCAATTATGGTATCCTGATTTGAATTAGGATAAAATAGTTTGTGGTAGTTTAGCATCTCACTGTTGGTTTCTTGCACCAGCCAAACAGCACCCGAGTCAGGCAATAATAGGTAATTTTGTAAATATGCATCTTTGGGAGAAAAGATAACAAAAACAATGATGCTTATGGTTATTAGATATTTTGTTTTCATTGTAGAAGAGTTTTTTTAATAAAAAAAAAATTTAGTATTTAGGGTGAAATCAACAATTTACCGCTTCCAAAGCCTACCTGAGATTGTAGTTTGTACACATACACGCCAGGTCTTACTCCTTTCGTTTGCCAAACTGTTTTTTCACCAGTTGTAGACATGACAGCAATCTCCCTGCCTGTAATATCGCTTATGGTTATCTTACCCGAAGGTAATGGTTTTTGCAATTCAAACACAACATATTCATTTGCCGGGTTTGGATAGGCTTTTACCGCATATTCAGGCTTAGGCATATGATTTGAGCTTACTACTGTGGTATCGCGTAATTGAATAAGCCAAATATCGTAGCCGCCAGGTGGCGTTGTAAGACAGGTAAGATCACCGCTATTTGAGTTATTAAAAATGGTGGCAGTAATAACATAACTGCCATCTCCATTGTCAATTACTCCACTCCATGTCAGCCTCTCATAGCCTAAACCTCCAAAACATTTCTGCCAAAGCAAATCACCTGTTGCATTTATTTTAAAAACCCAAATATCAGAAAACTGGCCATGCACATTGTGCTTGCCCGAAACATCCCCATCATTTGATTCGGTTTCTCCAATGATAATATAGCCACCATTAGGGGTAGGAAAAATACTGTTGGGTATATCACGTGCCGTGCCACCATAGCATTTCTGCCATAAAACATTGCCCTCAAAATCAATTTTTGCAAGCCATATATCGCTGGTTGGGTGGCCTGTTGGTGTAGTCCCATAATGATAGCCACTGCCTGTCATGTCGCCGTCAGCAGCAGAGACAGCCGCTGCAAGCATGTATCCATCTTCTATTTCAAGTATATCAGCCAAAACTTCATCACTACTGCCACCAATACAACGTTGCCATTCTATATTTGCCATAGAATCAATTTTGAACAAAACAATATCTGATGTTTCAAGATCAAAAGGTTGACAGGTAATATTACCCCCAGTGGTAGGCATTGAGCCTGATGCAACCAAAAAGCCCCGGTCGGAGGTTTGGATGATGGCATTGGGGAAATCAAGAAATTCGGTGCCTATGGTAAAATCCCAAACTTTATTGCCGAGGCTGTCGGTGCGAAGCAACCATGTATCCCAACTACCGAAATAATTGCTGATATCGCCATCGTCGCTGCAGGTGTAACCCAAACTTACCATACCTCCATCGTGTGTGTGGCATGCTGTCCATCCTTGATCAAAACATGTTCCACCATACATTTTGTCCCAGATAATATCACCACTACCATTTATTTTAAAAAGCCAAAAATTTACATAACCTTCAGGATATGGGTTGTATGAAATATCCCCATCTTCTGAAGCAGAAATTGCTGAAATATAGTAACAATCATTACCCGCAGGGAATATGCGATATGGAACATCCGAAGATGTCCCTCCAACAAATTTTTGCCAAACTAAATTTCCATACAAATCTGTTCTTATAAGAATAATGTCGGAGCCTAATGAGTTACTTTCCCTTTCAGCAGCAATAATATATCCATCTCCAGTTGCGCAAATATCATAAGCTACCTCCTTTATTGTAGTACCAAAACATGCTTGCCATTCCAATACTATGGGTTGAGAAAAAGCGTAAGAATTATGGCAGAAGATAAGCAGAATAAACAATAACCTTTTCATGGTAAAAATTGTAAAAACCGGCAGGCATATACTTTGCCTGCCGGTGGGTTAAAAGAACTACTTAACTACAACAAGTTTACCCGATTTTGAAAATCCGGCAACTTTAAGTGTGAAGACATAATGCCCGGCGGGCCATGTGCGGGTGTCAACCAGTTTCTGACCAGGATTGCCTTTAAGTGCAATCATTTCAAATTGTTTTCCATTGGCATCAGCAATTTCGAGGGTAGCAGATTCTATGCCTTCGGGAAGGGTGTAGTCAAAAGCTGCCCAATCTTTTGCAGGGTTAGGTTTTACTGTTATGCTTAAACCATAGGCTTCAGCCAATTGATTTGGGTTAACAGGCTGGCTTTTGTAAGATGCCGTGCCATCAATGGCTTTACACCTTTCAAAATTTGCACCATAAAACGATTCAAGAATTGATTTGGCCATTGCTGAAACTGATGTTTCTGTTTCGGCAATTTCGGTTAACAGTTCTTGTTCAACCTGAGTAAGTTGCTCAATAAAACGCCCTGATGTTGAAAGAGCCTGTTGCATTTGAAGCAAACTTACAAACTGATTGTGGTCAAGCAATTCTTCACCTTTAAGTTGGTAAGTTAAAGGCAGCGTTTCGGCCAATGCAAGTGCTAAAGTATAATCACCTTGATGTACATAAGTTGAAATAATCTGCCTCTCTGCATCAATACCACCAAGATTGGTTAACCACATGCGAAACTGGGCAATATCCAACTCTTCTTCGTTCAGAATACTGCGAATCATATCACCGGCTGCACGGGAACGGTCGTGAGCATATTTTGCCATTTCCATTTCGAGCACGGTCCGGTAGGATGTCCCCTCTGCGACCTGTTTTAAAATTGATATCATGTATTCGGGCAGCGGGTTTTCCTTTTCTTCAAGATACTTCATCAATTCTTCCTTCTTTAACTCATCGGGATTGGCTGCCAGAATGTCGAATATTGCGGCTTGAGTGAATACATCGGTGCGGTCAGCAACTAATTTGAGTACTTCGGTTGTAAGGTGGGGTGAGTCACCCAGGAGTTTGGCACGCAATTCCATCATATCTGAAGGCAGAGCTGTGGTAACATCGGCTTTTGTGTCTTCTGTGCTTCCTCCATCTTTAAGGTTGTTATAAAGCACCTTGACATTGTTAAAATCTATATCAGAAAAAGCGAAAGCAGTTTCCATAGTTAACTTTGAAGCTGTGCTTAAAACGATACTTGTTGATGGATTTTCACCGCCATAGTGTGATAAACAACTGCCGGTAACAGTAACAGGTTCTCTCGTAACATTCTCAACATATTCGGGATAATGCCCCGGGCAACTCTGGCAGTAATAATAACCCACCAAATTCTTGGTTTCATTGTAAAAATGCCAGGTAGCTCCTGTTGGTGAAAATTTATTGCGTGCTGGCATAAGGATACTACCTTGTTTGGATTGGATACCACTAAAATAGTCATCCTCTTTCGCCTTCACATAAAAATCTGCCCAGTTACCTGTGTTTGTGTTGCAGATGTATTCGAGGCCTTGGTAAGGGTTGATATCTATATAATTTTTTCCATAAGCGTAATTGCCCGCGGTAAGTCCTGTAAACTCGTTCTTGTAAACATCAGCTACAGCCTCGCAGTTAAATGCACCAATTCCAATATAATTGGATTGTGCCGCACCCTCCTGTTTAAAGAATTTGTTTTCTTCGATGGTGAAACCTGATGCTGCTTCAACAAATATTCCATAGGTGCAATCTTCCCAGTTGTATTGGTTCTTTGCCGAATAAAACTCAGAGTTGATGATAATGGGATAATTGACAGCATTTGAAAGTATTCCAATTGAATTACCTGTAAATAAAGCCCGGTTTATCATATAAGTGTAATTCTTCGAACTTCCATTTCCTGCATAGATCCCAATCCTGAAACCATTGAAAGTTGATTTCTTCCATTGACTACAAGGGGTTGTGCTGCTTGTGCAGAGTGCATCAACCTTAAAACCTGAACTGTAAGAAGCAATTGCCTGGTTGTAATCGGATATGTTAATTGCCTCTTCTGAAAGATTAAAATCACAACCCCTGAATTTGATTCCATTTACCTGATTTAGATCCACATGCTTGTAAAAAGTATGGATCCCATGATAATCTTCAGTAATTTCAAAGGTGCAATTGTCAAACCTTGAGTTGTACTCCATTTCTTTACCGTTTACGGGGTGAAAATTCCGATAAAGTAGTGCATGTACCGATCTTTCATTATTTCTAAAAATAGTTTTCGTAGAATAAGCCATGCCGCCTGTCTTGGTGTTATCGCCAGGTTTCGATAAGTTAAGGGCGCATACTGCGTTTTCTATGATGGCATTATTGAGTTCCACATACCCCTGCATATAGGTTCCATTGCTATTGGGCCATTGGTGCTGTGCTGAGTTTCCCCATACTTCGATGCCCTGCCAGGGGTAGCCGCAACCGCTGGTAATTGTTCCTCCATTAACAATCAATTTCCCTCCAGGCTCAACTATTATTTTGGCTTCTGCAGGCATGGCAATCCTTGCTTCTTCAGTGATTGTAAGGGTGGACATATATCCAACTTTAACACTTCTATCAAGTCTCATATATGAATCCCATGTAGTATTTTGCGAAATTACGAGAGGCTGCGTCTCATTAATACAGGGTAAGCTAATTTCCCACATTCCTCGTCCATATGAGCCTATACGTAAGGTATTACTAATGTAGTTAATCTCAATACCTGTAGGTTTTACCCTTGGCAAGTTGGTTCCAACCAACTTCCATTCATTACCAGTATCCTGCTGCAAATCGTTGTCTGTATAAAAAACTCCATATTCAGTAGCAAAAAATAGTCCACCATTGCCGTTATTAAGAGCAGCCAATGATTGGTTGGATGAAACAGATAATGGCAAATTACCGGTTAAATTTTGAACAGTAGGAGCTGAATTGGTATAATCAATTTTGTAAACTCTTTGTTGTGGTTGAAAAGAAGTACCATAGCTCAAATATACAATATCAGGATTAACTGGATCAAACTCCAAACCTGTTATCCAGTCGGTTGAAGGTATTTCCAGTTTTTCCCATATTATTGATGAAGCAGCAGCCATCACATTTTTCGTTCTGAACAAATGAAAATATGCATTATCATCATTATCTTCTTTATGATAAAGATAAGCATAAAGGTAATTTTCATTTGAATAAGGTGCTCTTATTTCCATAATGTTAGTCAGAATAGCATTGGGTAAAAACGATTCAAGGTTGGAAATAAACTCACCATGACTTTCTCCTCTGTTATTTGATCTGAAAACATTTTCAATTAAGCTGCTTTGTGATGGCTTTGCATTTCTGTAAAATATATTCGTATGCTTCTTATTTAATGTTCCTATTGAACCCCATATTGTTCTCATAGAGGGACTAACGTAATTGAAAGAAGTAAAACGATCTTCAGTCCGCAACCAATAACCTTTTTGACCAGACCCAAGCATATAATCTGGATTAATATGGTCAATCACAGGCATCATTCCATCTACATAAAAACCACTAAGCCATTTCCAGTCAGGATTCCAATCTTTACTGTATGGTGTGGTTGTCAATTGTACTCCATCGTGATACAATCCTGCAAGTATAACACCCGGGTCAGAAAACGAAGAAGCGAAATTCTCAACCATAGCTATCCCAAGCCCTTCATATTTTGCTTGCCAGTTTTGTCCGCCATTCGTGGATTTTTCTACTCCACCATGTGTACATATCCAAACTTCGTTAGCATTATATGGATGATAAATTACATCTTCAACATCAACATGAACAGGAGAACCAACAGAGAAAGGAGTGCCGTTTAAGTTGACACCTCCCAAAGTAATACTTTTTGAGTGCATTATCTTTGTACTTAATGATAGCTGTTCAACTCCAAAAGCATGGCCACCACCAAAATCACCAGCCATATTATAAGAAGTGAGACTTACCCAACCTACATTAGAAGAGAGATCATTATAAAAAATATAATTTTGAGGTTTATTTCTGACTAAACAGTAGATATAATCTGGTCTAGCTTTAGAAACTTCAATAGTTATATAATTATTATCTACGTCTTTATTAGGAAGTACCATGGGTTGATTAGCTAAAACATCCCAATCCTCACCATAATTTGCTGATTTAATAACTTTCCAAAGGCCAGTATTGTCAGGATTGCTAATGTATGAAGTTGCATATAGAATGCTATTTTGTCCTGGCTTAAATTCCAGATCATAGGTAAACCCATTATGCACCTTTCTCCATACAGGATTTAAAACCTCACAATTATCTGTTTTATAAATTCCACTTGAGGTTGCAGCGTATAAAGTTTGAGGTGTTTTCGGATCAATAATGATTTTAAAAATTGTAGTCCAATATCCAAACTCTGTCTTATCTGCAATTGTTTCCCAATCTTGTCCGGCATTATTTGTTCGGTAAATTCCTCCATTACCTATCCACAGAGCTTGTCCGCCTTTGTCATTACCACTTGAAGATGCATACCAGATTTCGTGGTTCTCTGGATGGAAAACAGCCCATCCACATCCGGATTGAACCCAGAGATGAACATCAGTGCCACCATTCTCCCAGGTTTCACCATAATTGTCTGAATAATAAAGACCTCCCATCAGAGAAGTTACAAGCATATGCCTGGTTGATTCTGTTGTGCCATTGTCAAAAAAAGTTATTGCTTCGACTGGTCCAATTCCTTTATGGCCGATAGTTGTAAGTTTTTTAGGTCCTAATTCCAGCCAAGGATTTTCAGAAATGAATTCGTAATTAGAAATACCTGTTTCATAAAACTGTGATTGTGCCTGATAATAAGCTTCGAAGCTACCAAAGGTTTTGATACGTGGTTCCCATAATTTTTTAAACTTTTGAAAACGCTTATAATCTCCTGCACCTGAAAAGAATGCTGTGCTGTCAGTTAGTGGCTTGATACTGTCAAGATAAACATCCATCCTCTCTACAATAGATTGATTTGAAATGCCATTCGACATATTGTTTAGTACTTTACTTAACTGAGCATTAACATTAATTGATGTTAATATTAACGCAATCGCAATTAATCCAATTCTTAGATTAACGTGGTTAAGTAATTTCCCTCTTTGTGTCATACGCAAGGCGGGGGGGGGGGTAATGTTTCATAAAAACAATTTTAGGTTTATAATTCTAGGAAAATATAAATGTGTAATCAAAAAACCAAGATATTTTTAATAAAAGATTTAGCCTTCATTAATCAATAAATCCTATTGCAGCGATAGCGCGATAATCTTTCCAAAACCCGAACAGAAAAAACCTGTACTTTTATCCACTGAAATAAACAAACATTTTTTATCATGCACCTGATCGCACCATCGTTACTTTCGGCAGATTTTACCCGTTTGGGAGAGGATATAGAAATGGTCAACCGCAGCGAGGCCGACTGGTTTCACCTCGATGTTATGGATGGCGTTTTTGTTCCGAATATCTCTTTTGGAATGCCGGTGATTAAAGCCATAAGCAAGATAGCCACAAAACCGCTTGATGTTCACCTGATGATTATTCAGCCGGAGCGGTATTTTGAAACATTCCGCGATCTTGGCGCTACATATCTAAGCATTCATTACGAAGCCGTTACTCATCTTAACCGCGCTGTGCATCAGATCAGGGAACTGGGGATAAAAGCCGGGGTGGTATTAAATCCTCACACACCCGTTGCTTTGCTTCAGGATATCATTGCCGAAGTAGATCTGGTATTGATTATGTCGGTAAATCCTGGTTTTGGAGGGCAGAAGTTTATCGAAACTACCTATGGCCGCATAAAACAACTGAAGAAGATGATTACTGAAAGCGGTTCATCAGCCCTGATTGAGGTGGATGGAGGTGTTGATCTGAAAAATGCCCCGCTTCTTATTACCGCAGGTGCCGATGTACTCGTGGCCGGAAATGCCGTTTTTGGTTCAGGCGATCCAGGTCAGACGATTTCCCTGCTGAAGAAGGTCACGCTTTAAAGTGTTAACAAATATTTATTTTTCTTACCCAACCTTTTTCCTGATTTTTTGGCTGAATTATCCTGCTAATTATTTCAAACAGGCATTTGCTAATTAATATAAATTCGTGTAGGTTTGTAAAAGCATATCAAACATTCAAAATACATAAATGCAATGAGTAAAGAGCTAAATCAATTGCAGCCATCTGTGGTCTGGAAGTATTTTCTGGAAATCTGTAAAATTCCCCGCCCTTCCAAAAAGGAAGAAAAAATCACAGCCTTTCTTCAGTCCTTTGGAGAGAAAAACGGGCTTGAAACCATTGTGGATGAAACCGGAAATGTGGTCATCAGGAAACCGGCAAGCCCCGGGATGGAAGGCTGTAAGACCGTGGTTCTGCAAAGCCACATGGATATGGTGTGCGAGAAAAACAGCGATACCCTTCACGATTTCGACACTGATCCTATACAACCATTTATTGATGGCGACTGGGTAAAAGCCAGGGGTACCACCCTGGGTGCCGACGATGGTATAGGAATTGCGGCCCAGTTGGCGCTTCTTGCTTCAAATGACCTGGTTCACGGGCCGGTTGAGTGTTTGTTTACCGTTGATGAGGAGACCGGACTTACAGGCGCATTCGGACTTAAGTCTGATCTGCTGAAAGGAAAAGTACTGCTGAACCTCGACTCAGAAGATGAAGGTGAAATTTTCATCGGATGCGCCGGAGGTAAAGATACGTCCATCTCAATGAATTACTCAAAAACACCTGTTGGTGCAGGGCAGGTTGGCTACAGGGTAAAGGTAAGCGGACTCAAAGGCGGGCATTCGGGCGATGATATCAACAAAGGCCTGGGCAATGCCAACAAAATTCTGAATCGCCTGTTGTGGGAAGCTACCCAAAGGTTTGATATGAGGCTTTCCGTATTCAATGGCGGGAATCTGCGCAACGCCATTGCCCGTGAAGCTGAGGCAATCGTTACCATCCCCAAAAGATTTGCCTCAGAGTTTGAAACTTATGCCAAAGCCTATCACAACACGGTAAGACATGAGTTTAAGGTAACCGAGCCCGGGCTCAACATTCAGTTCAAACCACAAGATCTGCCCGATTATCTTTTCGATGCGGCTACTCAGGAGCGATTGCTCAATGCACTTTATGCCTGTCCTCACGGTGTGATTGCCATGTCGGCCGATATTCCAAACTTTGTGGAGACTTCAACCAATCTTGCCGCTGTTAAAACTCTTGACAATGGCATAGAAATCACTACAAGCCAGAGAAGTTCAGTAGAGTCGGCCAAGCACGATGTGGCCAATATGGTGGTAGCTGTTTTCAATCTTGCAGGAGGAAAGTCGGTACATTCTGACGGATATCCCGGCTGGACTCCGGATCCGGATTCTGAAATTCTTGATATTTCAGTGAAAGCCTATCATAAGTTGTTCAGCAAAGAACCGAAGGTACTGGCGATTCATGCCGGGTTGGAATGCGGCGTTATCGGAGAAAAATATCCTGGAATGGATATGATTTCCTACGGACCTACCATTAAAGGAGCGCATTCGCCAGATGAGAGGCTGCATATAGAAACCGTTCAGAAGTTCTGGGACCTGACGCTCGAAATCCTGAAAAACAGTCCAAAAGAAAATCAAACGGCTTAAATTTGTAACCGGTCAGATTCTGGCCGGTTTTTTTATGAAATTATAAAAATAAGAAACTGATGAAAATCTTTCCGTTTTTGCGCCTGCTGGTTTTTGGCTTAATTTTCATTTCGTTGACTGGTTCCGCTCAGCATGGAGATCAGCAGAGGTATTTCTGGCCCGAAGATTCATTGGTAAAGGAACAACTGGCCTGGTGGCAGGACCTGAAATTTGGCCTGCTTATGCATTGGGGGCCTTACAGTCAGTGGGGCGTGGTCGAAAGCTGGAGCTTATGTCCCGAAGATGAAGACTGGTGCACCCGGCGGGGCCCACATTCAAAAAATTATTTCGAATACCTGGAAGCCTACGGTAAACTCCCCGAAACCTTTAATCCTGTTAAATTTAATCCTGAAAAATGGGCAGATGCTGCGGCAAGGGCCGGAATGAAGTACATGGTTTTTACAACCAAGCATCATGACGGATTTTGTATGTTTGATACGAAACTCACGGATTATCGCATCACCTACCCTGAATATCCTTATGCAGCTGATCCAAAGTCTGATATAACCGGTCAAATTTTCAATGCTTTCCGTGAAAAGGGCATTGGAATTGGCGCCTATTTTTCAAAACCCGACTGGCACTGTCCTGATTATTGGGATCCTTACTTCCCGCCAATGGACCGCAATCCGAATTACAATCTGAAAAAGTATCCTGAAAAGTGGCAACGTTATAAAGAATTTACTCACGGGCAAATCCGCGAATTGCTTACCGGTTATGGCGATGTGGATATTTTATGGCTCGATGGGGGATGGGTAAAAAAATGTACCGATAAGGTTTACCCTGATGGCAAAAGGCAGGTGAACCAGGATATCGACATTTCGGCTCTGGCTGATATGGCCCGTGAATTGCAGCCGGGAATCCTTGTAGTTGACAGGGCAGTAGAAGGGCCGGAGCAGAATTATCTGACTCCGGAGCAGCGGATTCCTGAAAAGCCTCTGGCTTTTCCCTGGGAAACCTGTATGACCATGGCCAATTCCTGGAGTTTTGTACCTAACGATGAGTACAAATCATCATCGGAATTGATTCACCTTTTGTGTAAGATTGTGTCGAGGGGTGGTAATTTTCTCTTAAACATCGGTCCAGGGCCTGATGGGGAATGGGCCAGGGAAGCCTATCAGCGGCTTGATGAAATCGGAGAATGGATGGCCATAAACGGTGAAGCCATATATGGCAGCCGGCCTTTAAAGCCATATCAGCAGGGCAACTATGTATATACGACTGCCAATGGAAATTTGTATGTAATTCTATTGAAGGAACCGGGAAACCTCCCGGACGAATTCAGTTTCACTGTTCCTGAAGGCTTCACCATATTTCCTGAATTGATGGGAGGAAAGGTTGGTCTGAAAGTTAAAAAAGACAAAAAGCACAATTCAGTCACCATACGACTGGACATGAAAGATAAAAAACAGTTTCTTTCCTCACCCGCGCTTGTTTTTCGATTCAGTAGATCGTGATGCCTGATTTCTGATTACCTGAAAATTTCTGAGATTTATTTTATTTTTTAGTATGCATTTGGTTATGTTTGTAATCTGAAGCTATTTTCAGATTTCAGGGATATTCACTAAAAAACATCATCATGAAAGCAATTTCGTTAACATTATTGACCCTTTTATTGCCCGTGTTTTTGTTCTCACAAACATTGGTAAGCCGCGCCTATCTGGATGATGAAGGACGGGTGCTATCCGAAAGTTATGTAGTTGACGGGGATTTGTTGGGTAACCGAAACCCTGATTTGATTGAACAAATGGCGGGTTTTCCTAAGAAGGTTCCGGTTCACCCGAATTTTAAAAACATGAGGAACGTCACACTTGCCGATATCAACGGAGATGGAAAGGAAGAAATTCTGATTCCCTCGATGAATACATTGAGGGTTTTTACCTGGACAGGGGAGTTGTTATGGAGCAAACAGCTTACAGGCACACCCATTTATCCGCCTTCAGTAGCGCCAATGAATGCATTGGGCCAGTTGGGAATAATTCAGGTAACAGGGGGGGTGCCAAACAACGGAAGGGTCTATTACCTTGACGTAAACGGCAATGATAAAGATGGTTGGCCTGTATCATTCAGCAATCACTGGATCATCTGCGCTCCTTCCATCGCTGATCTGGATAATGACGGAACGAAGGAAATTATTTTTCAGACACGTACCTCAAATAACCTTCATGCTTTAAAAACTGATGGA
Organism: Lentimicrobium sp.; assembly: GCA_019429275.1. GTDB lineage: Bacteria > Bacteroidota > Bacteroidia > Bacteroidales > Lentimicrobiaceae > Lentimicrobium. Next base: position 144,817 of record JAHYJC010000004.1, read on the forward strand.
TCGGTTCTGTGGTCTGTTACACTCGATGGAACTCCGGCTGTTACACCTTCGGTGGGCGACGTTGATGGAGATGGGGTAAAGGATGTTGTTACCGCTATTTCCTCTGGAATTATATATGCTTTCAACGGAATGACAGGAAATCCAATGCCGGGTTTTCCGGTTCCCTCTGACGGTTACAGTTTTTCTTATCAGTCACCGTTGCTTGTTGACCTTGATGGTGCAGGTCAGCTGAGTATTGTCGGGGCAACCCATGGCGATGCTCCCAAGTATTTTGTCAGAAACAGCAACGGAACTTATCGTCCCGGCTGGCCTGTACCGGTGCCGGGGAACAGCTGGACTTATGCTCCCCCTACAGTGGTAGATATGACAGGTGACAACGAATTCAGTATTTTTACAAGCAAGCCCATCGGGGAGGAGGTTGCTCCCATGCTTTTCGGATTTTATCCGGATGGAACCATGATGAACAATTTCCCGATTGTGAAGTCTGGAGGCCTTGAGAGTGTGATTTGTGTTGCCGATATTACCAGTGACGGTCAGCATGATTTGATTTTCGGAAGTAACCTGATGGTTGAAAACCAAGGCTTTATTCATGCATACAAGATGGATGGAAGCGGGCAGATAGCCGGCTTTCCCTTGAGGCCTACCGGCTTTACCTTTATGAATGGACCTACACTAGGTGATGTAAACGGAGACGGGTTGCTTGACCTGGTTTCCTTTTCATACGAACTGACTTTCACACCCTCCGATTCGGCTTATGTTAATGTATATGAGCTGATGATACCGGTTGATCAGGCTGATGTTTTGTTTGGCACTTATAAAGGCAGCAATGACAGAACAGGATTTATACCACGGTCAACACTGGTTGTGGAATACCCATCGCCTCAGAATCTCACCTTTTCCATTAACTATCTTGATGTTGATTTATTCTGGCAGTTGCCCGATTTATCGGGTGCCGGAGTTCCTGATCTTACTGCCTTCAATATTTATCGTGATGGAGTTCCTCTTGGTGGAGTGCCTGCTGATATTCTGACTTTTACTGATTTTGATGTACCTGAGGGGGTGCATACTTACGGAGTAACTGCAGTTTATGCTAATCCGGCGGGGGAGTCAGAGCCTGTAGAAGTTTATGTGGATTACATTGTAAGTGCACAGATGCTATTGAAACCAACGGCGTTGATATACCCCAATCCTGCCAGCGGTCATCTGACCATTGAAACCTCTCCCAAAAACAGGATAACAATAATAAACATGCTGGGAGGCGTAGTTTATGATCAGAAAGCTTCTGGTATGAATATTTCCCGGATCAATACAGGAAACTGGGAAACAGGGGTTTATACGGTCAGAATTTCCGGAGTCAACGGAGTGCTCAACCAGCGGGTGAGTATCATCAACTAAATCTGCCCAATCAGGAAGATGGCAAGGTAAGGTTGAGGCTGAGGTTGAGGTTGAGGTTGAGGTTGAGGTTGAGGTTGAGGTTGAGGTTGGGGAATTTATACGACTTTACATTTGTATCAATCTCATTATGAGTCAGATAAAAGAGAATTCACTTTATTTTTACCGACCCAGAATGACACCCATTCTGATTAAAGGGTTGTTATAGGGCGACATGGCATCTTCGGTCAGGTTCCAAAGGGCCATAATATAAAAGTATGAATTCTGGCTAAAGCGTTGCCGGTAGCCACCACCCACAAATACGCTGGTTATGTCTGCCACCTGTTTATCGGTTTCCATAACGGATCCGTTAAAATGGTAGTTGGTATAATTATATCTGAGTTGTTCAAACTCGGTATGTGCAAACACATTTTCAAAGATGTGATACTTTGCATAAACCGAACCACCGGTAATATTGCTTTTGAGATCGTATCGCTGTCCGGTAACAGGATTGTACCAGTAGTTCTTGTATTTATAGTACTTATAGGTAAATCCCAGGCCGGTTTCAAGTTTGGGGGTAAGCCGGTAGCCTATTACCGGGCTCAGGTCTATCAGGGTAAGCGTGCCGAATTGCAGTCCGAAACCTCCTCCGTAAACGAGTTTTTCGGTAAAAGCAGACTTATTGCGCTGTTGATTCTCCTGGGCGGAAGTAAAATTTGGTTGAAACAGAACGAATATGAGCAACAATAAAAGCAGGAAATTTTTTGTTTTTTCCATAAATCAGAATTTTATCAGGCGAAATTACACAATAAAGATGCCCAAAGTCAAAATAAACCATAATTTTTAAAACATTGAATATGAAATAAATACGATTTTTAATTTAAAACATTGAAAAAGGGAAACTGGGAATAATAGAATTGATTTTAATTATTTTTACTATGTAACGGCTTAAAAATGATATGAATAAAAAAAAAGCAAAAAAAACTTTCATCAACCCCTTGTCTAATAAATAAAGAGTATTACTTTTGCAGTCCCAATCACTGAAGCTATATGAAGTTGAATTAGGGATTAGGAAAAAGATTAAAAATATTTTTCTAAAAAGTTGCAGGGTTAAAAAAAGTTTGTAATTTTGCAGCCCCAAAAGAGACAAAAGGTGTCAAATTTGGTAAAAGAGATTAAAGAGAGTTCT
>JAHYJC010000071.1 GCA_019429275.1 Lentimicrobium sp.
ATATAGAACATGTTCAAAATCAACTTAATAACAGACCAAGAAAAAAATTATCATATTTAACACCAAATGAATATTTCTTTAGTATATTTACTAACCCAAAAGTTGCATTAGCTTCTTGAATTCAGCTCCTTATTGAGGTCTTTAAATCCAAACTTTCAAGAAAATCCATACTCCTGATATCGAATTTCACAATTGTATCACGAACCAAGCCTCTGCTGTAGGTGCCTTTCAGGTAACTAAGAATGATTTCTTTATCCAGACGGAGATACCATAAATGGGGCAAGCCAACAAATTTGATGTTGTGCATCGATGTGTATTGTCCAACCGGAAGCTGTTAAAATTCTATTAAGTTCTTTTAACGAAAGGATATTGATTCGTTACTAAGTTGCAGATTCGCTGGAAATAATGTTGACATTGCTTCCAATGCTACAATATTGAGTTTAGGTTTTAGTGGTAAACTTCTTAACACATGTTCAAAAGGACTGCGTGCTGTCATTTTGCCAACGGCTATTTTTTGAATTAATGTTTGTGACCTTCATGACCTTTCGTTTCTTTTATAGTTTTCGCGCGCTCATACTTGCAGCATCCGGGAAGTGAATCATACACTGCGTCAGAGGCTTTATGCATGGGTGTATCGTGCCCAACTTTGGCAATAGCCATTTGAACTTTATGCACAGTAGTTTTTGTTGAATCAAATGCTACTGTAAGCATTTTTGTTTCTTGCACCCAGTCGGCTTTTGTAACACCGTCAACTGATTTTGCAGCATTTTCAATACGGGTCTCGCACATGCCGCAGTTGCCTTTTACTTCAAACTTTTCGGTTTTTGCCTGTGCAAATACCATACTTGTTCCTAAAAGGAACATACTTACTAAACTTAAAACTTTTGTTTTCATATTATTGTGATTTAAATTGTGAATAAAAGTGATTATTTAATTTCTTTGGTAACTTCTCCGCATTTTAGCATCGAACTTCCAAAGTATGGATTTTTAATTTCTTTCTCAGTACTCAGCCAATCAGCCCCTTTGTTGTTATCGGCCATGGGGCAATGTTGTACGTAGATTGTTTTACCAAGTGGTGTGAATGAGTTCGTCATTTCAATCATAGTTACAGAAACCGATTGAAAGGCTTTTCGAAGTTGCTCAATGTCGGAATAGTGCTGTACATGTTCCAAATTCTTACTAAAGTTGCTCTGAAAATCCATCCATGCATTGTGGGCGTCACCTTTAAACAGGCTCATGTTGATTTTTCCCAATTCTGTCTTCATGTCTGCTGCATTTTTTTGAGCTTCTGCAAAATTATCGTTGGCCAGAGACTCTTTCCATTTCAGGTATTGGGTATATAAAGGCTCTAAAACTTCTTTGGCTTGTTTGTCGATGGACAATGGTTTTGAAGTAGTAGATTTAGGTTGTTCCTCATGACCTTCGTGTGAAACATTACTTCCGGAAGGTGTTCCCCCATGATTATGCCCGGTCATTACCTGTCCCCCTTCGGGGCTCATCATGCTGGGTTTTCCGGCCAACTGTGCAGCGGCATCTATACTGAACGTGCCGTTTACTGCAATTTCTTCACCTTCCATTAAACCTGCTTCAACCACATAGCTATCGCCTAATGCAGAACCCAAGGTTATTTCACGCATGATAAAATTAACTACTTGTTCGGAATTTGTTTTCACATACACCACCGAGCGTTTGCCCGTCCACATTACGGCAGTTTTGGGTACCACAATCGAATTTGATTTGTTAGCTAACTTTGCCTGAACCAGGCCCGAAACAAACATTTCAGGTTTTAGCTTTCCGTTTGAGTTGTTATATTCCACTCTTGCTTTTGCCACTCTTGTTTTAGGGTCAATTACAGGGTCAAGAAATGTAATACTGCTTATGAATGATTCACCGGGCAAAGAGGCAATTGTAAATTCCACTTTATCACCTTTTTTGATCCAGTTTATATCCGATTCATACACTTCAAATAACACCCAAACTTTCGAAAGGTCAGCGATTTCATATATCGTTTCTCCTTTGCGAACATAGTCACCCAAATTTATTTTTTTTGAGATTGTATATCCTGAAACATCGGCTACTACAGGAAATTCATCCTTTGTCTTTCCAGATTTAAGGATTTCTTCAATTTGTTTATCCGAGAGTTTCCAATTTTTCAACTTTTCTTTTGCAGCTACAAACAATTGGGGTTGGGTTTCAGCTATTTTCTGTGCTTCCAACAATTCTTCTTGAGCAGTTACCAACTCGGGGGAATAGATATTTGCAATGATTTGTCCTTTATTCACAAACTCACCGGTAAAATTCACCAACAATTTTTCAATTCTGCCTGGAATATGCGATGATTGTGAATACACCAAGCGTTCATCGGCTTGTACTTTCCCATTAAGGCGGACTTGTTTAACCGGATTCATTTTCCCTACAAATGCCGTACTTACATTGGCCAGTTGCATGGCTGTAGGCGACATGCTTATCGCCTTGGGGTCAATATCGGCGTTTTGGTCGTCTTCCAGCGGAATTAAGTCCATACCGCAAATGGGGCAGTCACCCGGTTCGTTTTGACGAATTTGCGGGTGCATGGAGCAAGTCCAGGTTTGATTGGCTGATTCATTAATGTGCTGATGTGCTGATTCATCGATGTGCTGATTTGCTGATTCATTGATGTGCTGATTTGTCGATGTTTCAGTGTGCTGATGTGCTGATTTGCTGATTATGTAGCCTAGTAATGCACCAAATATGAGGCTAAATGCAGCAATTATTATTGTTTGTTTTATCGCTACTATTTTCATGATTATTTCGATTTTGATGTTGAAATTATTTTACTCAAAAGTTTTTGTACGGACAGCAAGGCTGTCTTCATTTGTTCGGGTGGTGAGGGGTATGAGGAAGCCTTCTCGCAGAGCAACAACCAATATTGTGTTTCTTCAGCTTCTTTATGAGCAATTTTAAGTTTATGTATAAAATCGGCTTTACTTTCAGCACTCTGAGATTCTCTAACATTGGCACCAATACTGGTACCAGATTTTAAAATTTGACGGGCAATAACAAATTTTTTATTTTCCTCGAGCAGTTCTGAATACGCTATAATTTTAATAGCAAATTCAAAACTTAGTTCCACTATTTCATTCCTTTTTTCCATAATATTTATATCATATTTTTTTAAAAATTAGCACATCAATACATTAGCAAATTAGCACATCATTTAGATGTTAGGTAATTGATTTTCTCAACGGCAATATGGTATTGAACCAAAGCGGTTGCGCTCATCTTCTGATATTTCAGCAACTGTTGCTGCATGCGTAGTACCTCTTCAAACTCTTTCCCGGAATTTCCATAGGAAGTAAATAGCAGATTTAATGATTGTTGCGAGGTTTGTGTTTGTTGTTGATAAAGTGATATTAACTGCAACTGTTGTTGAACCTGAAACCAAACCATTTCATATTCAGAAAAGAGGGTGTTTGTCACTTCCTGCTTTTGAAGTGTGTAGCTTTCCTGCATCAGTTGAGATTCTTTCACCGATGCGTTGTATTTAGCCCGAAAGATTGGAATACTAATGCTTACCATTGGCATCAGAACATTTTTGCCATTATCGGGCATAGAAATATCGGTACGTTCGCCCACCAATACATAATCCAAGCCTACACCCAATTTGGGCATACCTTGCTTTTGTGCAACAATCTCTGCGGCTTGGCTTGCCTGAAATTTTAAATCGAGTGCTTTTAATTTTGGATTGGCTGTAATTAGTGAATCTTTTCTGTAATCATCTGAGAGAATCTCCGATTTCAAAGTATCGCTGATTTGCATCGGTTCGTTTTCGGGCCGGTTTAAAAGCTTGTTGAAAGTAGTCAGCAATGGTTTTTCTTTTTCTCTAAGAATAGTAAGATTGGTTTGTGCATCTTTCAGCATAATATCCACACGCAGAACATCTACCATTGTTCCTGTTCCGTTTTTAAACTTTTGTGTGGCAATGGTTTTATAGGATTCCAATATGCTGATATTTTCCAGTTCAATGCGAACAAAATCTTTTAACTCATACAATGGATAGTAAGCAGAAGCCACATGAAAATAAAGTCTATTACGGGCATCAATAAAGTTTTGAAACTTTGCTTCTGCCTTTAAGGCTGCAACATTGCCCTGTGCTTTTAAAGTGCCAAACCACGGAAACATTTGTGTAAGTGAAAACTTTGCTTTTTGTGGACCAACCCTTGTTTCCACCGGAGAGATAAAATATCCGAAAGAAAAAGTCGGGTCGGGCAGGGTATTTACCTGCGGCACTTTCTGTAAAGCAGCTTCGTATTCTTTATACATAGCCTGCAAACCCGGGTTATTTTCGGCAGCTATCTTAAAATAGTCATCCAGTGTTTGAGCAAAACTCATCGTACTGTACAATATCATTGCCATTAATATTGCTATATATTGTTTCATTATTTCAATTTTTTAAGTTTATACTCTTCACGCATACAGTAAAGCGTGGGAACAATGTAGTAGGTAATGGCAGCCACAATCATACCGCCAAAAGCCGGAATAGCCATAGGCACCATAATATCAGCACCACGGCCTGTTGAGGTAAGTACCGGAAGCAAAGCAATGATGGTGGTTGTGGTGGTCATTACAGCAGGCCTGATTCTTCGCTCACCTGCTTCCACAACGGCGGCCCGTATTTCCTCTATTGTTTTTGTTCGGTTACGTTCAAAGCTTTGGTCAAGATAGGTTCCCATTAAAACACCGTCATCGGTTGCCAATCCGAAAAGGGCAATAAAGCCCACCCAAACGGCAACACTTAGGTTGACGGTATTCATCTGAAAAAGCTCCCGGATATTAGTCCCGAAAACGGTGAAATCGGCAAACCAGCCTTGACCGTATAACCAGAGCATAATAAAACCGCCACTGAATGCCATAGCCACTCCGGTAAAAATCATGAGTGACGTGGTAACCGATTTGAATTGAAAATAGAGTATCAGGAAGATGATTATAAACACCAGTGGAACAATGATGCTTAAGCGTTTTTCGGCACGAACCTGATTTTCGTAACTTCCTGAAAATTTGTAATTTACGCCTGCCGGAACAACGAGTTCTCGTGTATCAATTTTTAGTTGAATCATTTCCTGCGCATCGTTAACCACATCTACTTCAGCAAAACCTTCCTTTTTATCAAACAGCACATAGCCAACCAAAAAAGTATTCTCACTCTTAATGGCTTGCGGACCACGCACGTATTCAATATCAACCAATTGTTTTAAAGGGATTTGTGCTCCTGTGGGTGTTGGTATCAGAATATTCCCAAGCGATTCGGGGTCGTCACGCAGCTCTCGGGGATAACGCACCCGTATGGGAAATCGCTCACGTCCTTCAACCGTTGACGATACCTTCATGCCCCCAATTGCTGTTTCGATGGTCTGTTGCACATCTTCCACATTTAATCCATATCGTGAAATTTCATCCCGGTTGATATTTAGGTGTATATAAGGCTTCCCTACAATACGGTCAGCAAAGGCTGCTTCGGCTTTTACCGAGGGTACTTGTTTTAGAATACCTTCCAATTTCAAACCAAATTCTTCGATGGTTTGAAGGTCGGGACCATAAACTTTGATGCCCATGGGTGCCCGCATCCCGGTTTGTAACATAACCAAACGGGTTTCTATGGGTTGCAGTTTCGGGGCAGAAGTAACGCCCGGTATCTTAGTAACAGCAACTATCTCTTTCCAAATATCGTCGGATGATTTTATGTGTTCGCGCCAGTTTCTGAAATAGTTTCCCTTTTCATCCGGCACAAGTTCATCTAACAAAAGTTTTTTAGTCAGTAATTCCTCATTACTGTATGCTTCCCCATTCTTCAATACAAAGCGGCCATCCCTGTCTGTTTTAAATCGTTTCCGATGCCCCTTGTCATTGAGTGCATATTCCGGTTTATAATTGATAACATTTTCATACATCGAAACAGGCGCTGGGTCAAGTGCCGATTCCACCCGGCCTAATTTACCTACGCTAAGTTCAACTTCGGGAATATTTGCAATCATCATATCAAGCTGTCCAACAACTTTTCGGTTGTATTCAACTCCTGAGTGCGGCATTGAAGTAGGCATAAGCAAGAAACTGCCTTCATCCAGCGAGGGCATAAACTCTTTACCAATTCCGGGAAATGTATGTGTAAGCCCCGACCAAACTGATGTTGTTCGGATGTTCCAACCCATTTTATCAAATCCATTCGCCATAAACCCGAAAACAGATGAAAAACCCATCCAAATATTTACGGCAAGAAGCATCAAAATAACAGGAATGAATAAGAACTTGATTTTGTTGTTCAATATCCATGTTAAAATTCTTTTATAAGAGTATTGCAATAGCGTAAATGCTCCCAGTATAACGCCAACAAGGAGTGCAACAAAAATAAAGTTGAGCAATACACTTTTACCTGCACCAAGGGGCAACCAGTATTTTGCCAAAAGCCAGACAACCCCAACTACCACCAAAATCAATTCAATGTTTTCCAGCACTTTGCCAAGAACAGGTTTTTTAAACGGCTTTTTGTCTTTAATGAATGGCTTAATAAAAGGAATACTTCCAAATAAAATCAACAAAACGCCAGCCCATGCAACACTGCTGAATAGTCCGATAAAACCAGCTACAATAAGGATGATATTCACCCACTTGTTATGTCGGGGATTTTTAATTTTAAAACCAAAAAACCAGTGGGCCAATGTAGGTAAAATGATAAGCGAAACTATGAGTGCTGCCACCAAAGCAAAGGTTTTGGTAAATGCCAACGGACCGAATAATTTACCTTCGGCAGCCTGCATGGTAAAAACAGGGATAAAACTTACGATGGTAGTAGAAACGGCCGTAAGAATTGCCGAGCTTACTTCTGCCGAGCCATTGTATATAGTGGTTGTAAGCTTTTGTCCGGGCGGGGCTTCATCAACGTGTTTGACGATATTCTCGGAGAGAATTATGCCCAAATCGACCATGGTACCAATGGCAATGGCGATTCCCGATAGTGCTACAATATTGGCATCGACCCCAAAATACCGCATGGCAATAAAAACCATGAGTATGGCAATAGGCAATAAACTTGATATTAAAAAGGATGCCCTCAGGTTATAAATCATTACGATGATGACCAAAATAGTAATAAGAATCTGTAGCGAAAGGGCTTCTTCCAATGTACCAAGTGTCTCATAAATCAATTCCGAGCGGTCGTAAAACGGAACAATGGTCAATTGGCTTTCTGTTCCATTTGCCAAAGTTTTTTTAGGCAGTCCGGGTGAAATCTCTGTAATTTTTTCTTTTACATTGTTTATCACCTGCAAGGGATTAGCACCATACCGTGCAACTACCACACCGCCTACTACTTCTGCGCCGTCCTTGTCGAGTGCTCCCCTTCGTGTTGCAGGACCAAGTGTAACTACACCAATATCTTTAATCCGAATGGGAACGTTTTCCTGAACGGCCACCACGGCTTTTTCAATATCTTCGGGCTTTTTCACATAACCTAAACCACGCACAAGGTATTCAGCCTGATTTATCTCGATGGTTTTAGCCCCCACATCACGATTCGATTTCTGTACCGCCTGCATCACCTTGTGTAGTGGAATGTTGTAGGCTTTCAATGCATCGGGATTTACATCTATTTGGTATTCTTGCACATACCCACCAATGGATGCTACTTCCGATACCCCTTCGGTTGCATTCAGTCCATATTTTACGTAAAAATCCTGAACGGTGCGTATTTCGTGCAAATCCCAGCCCCCGGTCGGGTTTCCATCCTTATCACGCCCTTCGAGCGTATACCAGTAAACCTGTCCTAAAGCGGTGGCATCGGGGCCTAATGTGGGTTGCACTCCATCGGGCAATAGCCCGGAAGGAAGCGAACTTAACTTCTCCAAAATCCGGGAGCGCGACCAGTAAAATTCTATATCTTCATCAAATATGATATAGATACTGGAAAAACCAAAAATAGATGAACTACGAATGGTTTTCACCCCTGGAATACCCAAAAGATAGGTTGTTAACGGATAGGATATCTGGTCTTCAATATCTTGTGGTGACCGTCCGTTCCATGGAGAAAAAACTATCTGTTGATTTTCGCCAATATCGGGTATGGCATCCACCGGAACAGGGTCTGATGGTAAGCCACCCACTTGCCAGCCAAAGGGAGCGGTAACAATACCCCATGCGACAAATCCGGTTAAAACAAGTACTGTTACCAACTTGTTTTCTAAGAAATATTTTATGATTTTATTAAGCATAATACAATGATTGTGGATTTAATGATGTGCTGCTGAGAAGATGGGTTGAAGTGCTGATGTGCTGATGTGCTGATGTGCTGATGTGCTGATGTGCTGATGTGCTGATGTGCTGATGTGCTGATGTGCTGATGTGCTGATGTGCTGATGTGCTGATGTGCTGATGTGCTGATGTGCTGA
>JAHYJC010000072.1 GCA_019429275.1 Lentimicrobium sp.
ATAGGAGATTTTTGTTAGTAACCGTTGAATTTCTAAGTCGTCAGTCTGCAAATACTTAAAACCCGTTGACAAAGCACCGAAAATTGTTAATAACGTAGTATTTTTGTCAAACTGATTAGTTACAAAATCTTTATTCTTAGATTAAACCTTATTCCTGATCACTCCAGTTAGCCAACGATCAATTTCATTGTTGGTTTCAATTACAAACTCCTGCCCTTTTGACACACTCTGAAACTCAACAGAGCCATCTCGCAAAATCTTTTCAACATTTTCGTGGTAACTGATTTTTACATTAGCAAAAGCTTCGGGTATTCGCCACCAGGTTTTTTTGTACCCAGGTTTTGTTAGCCTCAACTTTTCACTAAAGCGGAGATATCCATAATTTTTGCCGATATAGATTACATTAGTAGCTTTATTATAATCTCCATATTTTCGATTAACATAATGCGGATGTTCTTTAAGCCAGCTCAGTTCTTTTTCCTTTTCTATTTCATCTATTGTAACCCTTCTATCAATCATCAAATAACCAAATATAGCATGGAATGCATGCATCATCTCATATCGAAGCTGGCCATTCAAGTATTTGGAAAAACAGAATGTTCCGAAGAATAAGAATGTATCTCCTTCACCTACACCTTGATTATCTAAATGGCTAGTCGCAGCTCCTGCCTGGCCAAATGCTCCCATTGGTGTTGTGCCATTCAATTGATAAATATCAGGATCAACATGATGATTTAGAGTAATATTAGTATGACCGAGTTCTGAAAATATTTCAGAAAGTGACTTGTTGCCAAATTTTAATTCAGAAGATTGAATGCCGGATTCTTTTTCACTCACCGGAATAGGAAATGAAAGCATATTGCCATCCGGCAGGATGACGGAAGGTTTACCTCCATATTGATCGTCGTAGCCTTTGCGGCTGAGAATGATTTTGCTCATAATGATATCGGGTTAATTGACAATAATCTGAATTTAATTGCCATCAGAATAAAGGTTGTGGTAAATCCAAAGAAACACCAATATATTCATCAGTTAAGTGCTTTGTGTCGAATCTCATAATTTGGTAAGTTATTGAAAATAACAAAATTGTTTGGTAAGCTATTTATCCCTGAGGTTTTTTGTTCTTTCAGGTCTATTATATAAGTATCATCCGTAAATCTCTATATCCATTTGCCAAATGGCCATATCGATTTGTTGCGGGGTGAGTTTGTACTTTTGAGCCAGCTTAAAAATTATTGAAAGGTAATTCTTGTAAAAAGTAGTAGTGTACACTTGATTCCTGTCGCCAAAAATTTGTCTGCAAACCCGGAAGTCAATTACTGCATATTTTTCAGGGTAAACCAACGTAAGAATTGCCGAAGCAACGGGAATTCCAACTCCTTTGAGACAACTCAGGATTTCAAGCCTGAATTCTGTTTCGGTATAAAAATCAGGGTGAGAGATTTTAAAAGTCAATTCCGTTACATTTCGTATGATGCTTTCTGTATTATGGCTTCTTATTACCTTCTGCCTGCCAAACTGACTTCGCAGCTTCCATTTAAGTATTTCATCGAACTCTTTTTGTTTTAAAAAAAATGGATTGCGCTGCTTTCTCAATTCAGCCATATGATTGATCAGCACTATTGTTTCCTGATTATCATCTGCTTTTTTTAAAAGCTGAATTACCTTTTCGCGGCTCTCAAAGTTAAATGTACTCATAAAATTTTTCGTTTTGAAATGGGAGTTTGAGTATTCTTAAGCACGTGAATAAACTTATTATTCTTCCGATTCATCATCGCTATTGTTAGATTCATTGTCATTCAATCCTTCCTCAGGTATTTTCTGATCACGGGGAATGGGTTTGCCAGTTGCATTTTCAATGCGTATCAATATCTGCTCCTTTCGGTCGTCGAAAAACCCATAAAAATCATCTTTATACAGAAAGTCAGGGTTTAGAACATGTGATCTTAAAATCGCATCTAAAACATCATCAGAGACTTCAATTTTAATTTTGAGACGGGATAAATATTTACTGGGCGCATCACCACTGACAAAACGATTGGTAGGTCCCGAAAGTGGAGTTTTATTTATAATACAATCGAAATCATTCCGGGAAATTTTATTCTCCTTTTTTTCGCACCAGGCAACCGGGAAAATATGATGTATATCTATCGATTCAGAAAAATAGGTGCTGAAATCAATCTTTGTTGCAGTTAACCAATCTTTCGTGTTATCTTCCATGAGTAAAGCATATACCCCCTTATACGCTGCACTGTTTCTGGTGCGCAATGTGTTAAGCCGTGAGGGTGAAAAATTAGCATCATAAATAGTTTTGGGCTCCGCACCATTATTTTCAATCCATTCAATTACCTGAACCACGTCTAATGCATATCTTGTTTCGTTGGCAGACCCGTATAACTCGCCAAAAACCCCACACCAGAACCAACGCATCAATTTATTCTTGTTGCTGATAATATCAATTTTATTACCGAGTTTTGTCATTATGACCGCCATTGGAACCAACTGGGTGCTGTATGGTAAATCGCGGGCTGTGTAGATGTGATTTTCAACCAGTATTTTTGAAGCTTTTATGAAACCCTCTGCAATTTCATGACGATATTTCTCATAATCAATAAGAGAGAGATTAAGCATTTCCTTCCTTTTGCCACTGACTGAAGGAACTTCATCATTTTTACCTGAAGCCAAATAATTGCACCTTTTTAAATAGGTTGAATATAGGGTAATTGCCTGAATAAGGTCTGTGTTACTGGTATTGTGAAGTACTTTATAACCGTGAAATCTTTTTCGGATTTCATCCCAGTCATCTTTTAGATAAAAGCTATCAGTCGCATAGGTAGCTGTTAATAATTCAAATACAGTAAGTGAAACACCTCCTGTATTTACTTTTTCAAATACCTGACAGACAGCTTCTTTAGGATTTTCTTTTGTCATTATTATAACAGGCAGCATATACCCCTTGAAACCCTGAATGATTTTATTGAAAAATTTATTCCAGAAGATAATTTTTTCTCTGTCATAATCCCAATATTCAAAAAATGAAGTGTACCAGGTATCATGCTCATCTACTTTACAAACCGGATACATCAGGTTTTTATATTCAGCCTCTTCTGTTGAAAGATCGAGAACAATATCTCTTCCAATATTTTCTGTGATAATCTTATTTTCATTTATAGAAAAAATTGCTTCTTCGAGGTCGGTTCCCGGATCCATTGATTTTACCATATCAATATAATACCATCGCTTGATTTCAAAACCTTTGGCATTCTTTGTTTTGACAACCTTGTTGGTGATAATTGACTGATATAATGAGGTTATCCTTTGCTGCCCATCCAGAATCAGCAGCTCAGGGTGTGAACCATTCAAGCCAACTACTCCCTCAACAGGTTTTGTCTTGAAACGAATGTTTTCATTGCCCGTTTCCAATAGCATTATTGCTCCGATAGGGAAGGATTTTGCCACACTTGCAAGAATGCCCTTGATACGGTTATCGTCCCACACCCATTCACGCTGGAAATCCGGTAACTGAATTTTTCCGGAATTAACGTCTTTTAAGATTTCGTAAAGACTCTTTTTTGTTGAATCGAAAGATTCCATATTGTTATTATTTGAGTTAGGTTTCGAGTAAATTATCCAAACAAATCCCCATACCTTCTTTCCTGCGTCCTTGCTTTAAAGGGTTTGAGTTTTTTAATTTCAATTTTACTTATCATGTTTATTTATCCTGTTTCTAAGCAGGTTATATACCTTCCTTTCACCTGAAGTTTCATTCCCGGTCAGTTCCGTTGACATTGTTGCCATAAAAACTTTATTTGGTTATTCCGCATCCCTGTCCTCCCTCAAATATACCTTCATGCTCATTGGCTCCATATCGAAAAAGACGAGTAGGTCACTGATGTTGTTCCTGATATTGTTAGCCGATAGATTCACCTCAACGAAAAACCCTTCACTCAGCTTTTCAGCAACCCGCAATTCAGTGCCCGTTTTTGAAAAAAGTGGATTTCCCCGGTTGCTTATGAATTTTACTTCTTTTGGAAGTAGTGCAAACTTTCCCGGATTCTTTGCTTTAAGTATGTTTAGAACATGCAGGTACATATTCTTCCAAGTTTTCAAGCCTTTAATGGCCGAATCCTTCAGAATAAAGCCATAAGGCCGCTTGTAGGTAAAATCTTCTTCCAGTGTATGGGGGCTGGTTTTATCGAGTTCTTTGATAATGCGATCTCTCTTTTGCCGGTTAGTCGTTTCCTGTTCCAGTTCATCTTCCTCCGGATTAATACCCAGATAGGCTTTTACCTGATCAGCCAGCTTTGTGGAACTTGAAGTGAAAAGATTCAGCGTTTCATTGTAAGACTTGATAAACTTTAAACCTTGCTCCAGTGAATCATTATCCCTTGGGTCTATGCTAAGCAGCATATCATCGGGCAACGACAGCAATTGCTCCTGCAGCGTGTCGATCATGTCAAGGATGTCTTTGATTTTGTCTTTTGTCATTTGACTTTGTTTTAATAAAATTTTTAACCACTTGATTTATAGAGTTAAAGTAAATGAATTGACCTTTGAATAGCATACAATGTCCGGTTGCAGTTTAATAGAATCACAAACCCTGCAACTGATGCCGGAACAATCCTTAAACTCAAATACAGAAGGTGCCGTGAATTCTAAATGAAATAATAAACTGCTGTTATTCAGGTATATATATGCCATATATTACTTTAGTGAGTTGCCAATGAAATAAGCCTAACCCCAGTAAGGAATATAGGTTGCATGTTTTTTTGAGTTATTGTCCTGTTCGGTTACTTATATCAGCCAGTATCCCGGGGTTTCAGGTTTTTTATTTCCCTGTCGAAGTCGCTCTCATAGGTTTGGTCTTGAATTACCCTGAATTTTTCATATTCGTTCACGGCTTTTGATTTTGCTTCAAGCATTGAAACTTTCCCTTTGTCATTCAAAATCGGGTAGTTTGAGAGTTCTAAAAAGCTATCGAGGAATTTTGCCCATTCCTGCATATTAAAAGCAATTCCACGTTGAGCATTGTTTTCTGCCAAATCCAAATAGGCTGAAACAATCCGGTTTAACTCTGTTAAGTGCTGATGCACGATATAATTTTTTGCCACAGTAACATCGCTTTTCAGAATTTTTCCATCAGGGGCGGCTTTCCACGTTTTTAAACCCATGTAAAGTTTAGTGGCATCAGCTTCGGTGTAAATTATTTCTGCCGCAGTTTTTCCCGTGATGGCCCAATGGAGTTTGTTTTGTACCGCAGAAAAAAATTCTTTTGTTTGCTGGCTTTCGCGGTCATAATCGGTGCTCAGGGCATACAAGTCGGTTATTTTCTGGTAGAATCTGCGTTCACTCGCCCTGATCTCGCGTATACGTTCGAGGAGTTCATCAAAATAATCCTGCCCAAAGTTTTTGCCTTGCTTCATGCGTTCATCATCAATTACAAATCCTTTGATAATAAACTCGTTCAGGGTTTGGGTTGCCCATCTGCGAAAATCGGTGGCTTGTGTTGAATTTACGCGATAGCCCACAGCCAATATGGCTTCCAGACGATAGAAATTCATTGTATAGCTTTTTCCGTCTGCTGCAGTTGTTTCCATTTTGGAAATAACTGAATCCGGATTAAGCTCTCCCGTTTCAAATATGTTTTTCAGGTGTTTGTTTACGGCAGGTACATTAACCCCAAATAACGCTGCCATCGCTTTTTGGGTGAGCCAAAACGTGCCATTCTGAAAATAAACCGATACGTTTACTTTTTTATCTGCCGTGTTATATAGTAAAAAATCTCTTGGTTTCATGTTTGTTCAGTTTAAATTTTTCAATTCGTACAAACCGATATAATCATCGCTTTTGCCTGACTCTCAAAATAACCTTTAATATCAGGTTAGCTTCATGAAAATTCACACTCATAACATCGTCGTGGATAGCATCCCCGGCCTAACGCACCGCAAGGGCCGTTTATAGGTAAAATCTTCTTCCAGCGAATGCGGCCTGGTTTTATCAAGCTCTTTGATGATCCGGTCTCTTTTCTGCCGGTTATGTGTTTCCTGCACAAGTTCATCTTCCTCCGGATTAATACCCAGATAGGCTTTTACCTGATCAGCCAGCTTTGTGGAACTTGAAGTGAAAAGATTCAGCGTTTCATTGTAAGACTTGATAAACTTTAAACCTTGGTCCAGTGAATCATTATCCCTTGGGTCTATGCTAAGCAGCATATCATCCGGAAACGACAGCAGTTGCTCTTGTAGGGTGTCAATCATGTCAAGGATGTCTTTGATTTTGTCTTTGGTCATAACAATCTTTTTTTAAAATTGAATGTTCTTTTATTTGCTTAATTAAAAGAAGTCCGGCTTGTGGGGCTTGACAATGTGTGTGATTCTGTGTGTAGGCTTCTCATGCTAATAATTTTTCTAATTTCATTTTCCACTTTTCCCAGTCTTTCATTTCTTTAGTTTGTAAATCTAAAAATTTCTGTGTGTGGTCGCGATGTATTAAATGGCAAAGTTCGTGTATAATAACATATTCAATGCAGCCTTTTGGTGCTTTTATCAATTCCGGATTAAGAATGATTTTTCCTTTAGGTGTGCAGCTACCCCAGCGTGTCGGCATGTCTCGTAAAACAATTGAACTTGGTTCTACTTTGTGTTTTTTGAATTTGTCAATCAGGGGTGCAGCAATTAAATGGAACTTTGTCCGTGCATGTTGTAAATACCAATCGTTTAATAGATCCTTTGCTCTCGACTTTTCCCTGGCTGTTACTTCAATGAATTTGCCTTTTAGTTTAACAGATTCCTCTTTGTCTATTTGAATTTGTAAACGGTACTGTCTGCCTAAATACAAATGTGTTTCACCGCTTATATATTTTCGTTGTGATGTCCTTGGTTGAAAAGAAAGAAAGAAGCTTTGTTGTTTAATTATCCAAGGGGCTTTTTTTCTTATTTTCTCTTTCACTTTTTCAATGGTTGTGTTAGCCGGAGCTTTTACCAGGACTTCCATTTCAGGTGTTACCGTAATGCCAAGTGATTTCCTGTCTGAATATTCCAAACGAAAATCAATAGTTCTGCTGCCAAATTGAATTGCCTCTGTCATTATCTGTAACGGATTTTAGCTACTGCAATACAATCATCTGCAATCTTATCCATTTCTTTGAATGACAAGTTCACATTGTATTTGTCTCTCACTTCGTCAATCAGATAGTCGCCAATTTCAATAAGCAATTTGCCTGTAATATTGGTTTTAAATTGCCAGTCAATAATGGGTTTGCCATTATCCAAAACAGATTGTTGAATCAGGTCGTCAATATGTAAAGCCGTTTGAGTTGAAATTTCTTTTCGAATTATATCATCCTGAATCTTTTCCGTTAATGCCTCTGCAGTAATGCCATAAAAAGCTTTGGCAACATCTCTGTTACTTAATATTGTTGGTATGTCTATATCTGTGTGAGTCAATACATTGTTCATGATGTCTTTAACTTTGCTCAGATATTGTGCTTCACTGATTCGTTTGGCTTCATAGTCAGCAATGGTTTCTTTCAGCATTTGTGAAAACTTTTTGTAAAATGCAGGGTCTTCATCCATTTTCTCTGTGATGTGCTTTGCAGTTCTGCTGGCAATTTTATCCGCTTTGGCTGCTTTACCTGTTGTATTTTCTACTTCTTGCTGAAATTTGTCCTTGTCGAAAATATTAACCAGTTCTGTAATGGTCTCGATTTTCTCGGTTGTAATATGGGTGTCAATCAGTTTTTGAATTTGACCTTCGTATTGTTTGTAGTCAATTTCATCGCTGTATCTTTCAATCACTGCCAAACGGAGTTTCAGGAACATAGTTAAATCTTCTTTGTAGCGATTGATAGTTTTTTCTTCAACATCTTTGTGAAACTGAATAGAAGATAATGCCAATTTCAAACTCTTGGCAAAGGCTGAAAGTTTATCGTAAAACAAAACCCGTATCGCTTCATCTTTTAATAATTGCTGATAGGCTTCTGCATCCCGTTTGTTGGCAATGGTTTTAAAAATATCCCAGAGGTCTGAATGTTTCTGTGGTAGTTTTTTGATTTCATCTGCAATATTGGTCAGTGTGCCCGCCAAATCTTCATCATCAAAATCTTCAAATGAAGAATACAACTGTAAAGCGTCATCCAAATTTTCAATCACACCATAATAGTCAATGATGTAGCCAAACTCTTTATCAGGATAAATTCGGTTTACCCTTGCAATGGCTTGTAAGAGTTTATGCCCTTGTAAGTTTCTTGTAAGATAAAGAACCGTGTTTTTGGGTGCATCAAATCCGGTGAGCAGTTTATCAACAACGATAATTATTTCCGGGACTTTCTGATTTTTGAAACGGCTGATAATGTTCTTTTCATAGCTTTTTGAGTTGCCATGTT
>JAHYJC010000033.1 GCA_019429275.1 Lentimicrobium sp.
GGCGTTGATGCCAATGGCTTGTTTCACGTTGTCAAGACCGGCAAACTGACAGCCGCTGCAACCAATGTTGCAACCGCTTATCTTATCGCAAAAGGCCACAATTTTAAAGTTGGAGATGTCATTGCACTTGCTACCGGAGCGAAAGCTTCCACAATTTCGGCAATCGACAAAACCAATGAGGCTTATGACACCCTTACCGTTTCCGCTACTCTCGGAGTTGCTGCTGCTGAAGGACAGATAATTTTTCAGGCAGCAACAGCTACAACCGGAACCGATTCCGCTTTCAAGTACCCTGCCGTTGGACTTATTGGAACCGGATTCGATGTAATCCCAACCAACAACCACTCGAGCGACATCGTTGTTCGTGGTACAGTTAAGGAGGCTCTGATTGCTCCAATCCACGCTGCTATTAAGACAGCCCTTTCATTGATTCGTTTCGTTTAACCAAAATAGGAGAAAAATACTATGAGAAAATCTTTGATACATGGGTTGAACGAAAAGGATATGCAGGCCGTTGTAAATTCATTCAATCTGAATGCGTTTTACTTTCCGGCTCTGTTTCCGCTTAGATTCACCCCTTCGCTCAATTGGAAAACCCTTGCAGGCGATAAAGGAGTACCTGTTGCTGCTGACGTTGTTTCTTACGATGCAACTGCACCTACCAAAACCCGTGAAGTTGTTAAGAAACTGACCGGAGACATTCCGAAAATTGAGATCAAGCGCACTCTTGGCGAAAGCAAGCTGAACGAGTACGCTCAACTGCTCAACTATGCAGGAACCGAAGCAGGCAGAATGGAACTTGTTCGCTTCATCTATGATGATGTCGAATTCTGCTTTTCAGGCGTAAATGCTCGTCTTGAATGGCTTGCCCTCAGAGCTTTGTCAACAGGCAAAATCGTTTTGAGCAAAGCCAACAATGCCGGCATTGTAACCGAAGAAGCCGTTGATTTTCAGATTCCCGGAACCCATAAGAAGGGTGCAACCGTTGTTTGGTCGGCAGCTACTTTGGCAACCGCCAAACCAATTACCGACATCAGGGCTATTGTAACTGCTGCCAAAAAGAAAGGCAAAAAGTTGGAGTATATCCTTATGAGCCGTGACACCTTCGATTTGATGAAGTCAACTACCGAGGTAATTAACTTCGCTGCAAATTGGGTGCTTCGTGCAACCGGACTTTCCCTCACTCCAACTCAGGAGAACATCAATACTGCTCTGATGGCAGAAGGCTTGCCTCAGATTAAGATTGTCGAAAGCTTCGTTACCCTTGAAAGCAATGACGGTACCCGCACCGTTGTTGAACCATGGCAAGCCGGCATCATCACTTTTGCTCCTTCGCTCAACGTTGGAACTACATGGCACGGCCCAATGGCAGCAGAGAATGTTGATTCTCCTGCTCAGAAGGTAAAACGTGGTCACGTTCTGATTTCGAAGTGGGGAACTGACGAGCCTGTTACCGAGAACACCAAAGGAACGGCAAACGCTTTCCCTGCTATCAATGATCCGGACGAGTTGTGGCTTGTAGATACAACTGCAACGTCATGGTCGATATAGGCATTTAAGATGTGTGTGGTGGGTAAGCGCTGCGTTTGATGGGAGTCTTAGTCGGGCGAACGTAGCAGTTAATACCCTCCACTCTCGAATTCAAAAGCCATGACGTACAAAGAAGCCTTATTGTCGAGTGTAGGATATCCCTTTTCGGCAGTCGAAATTGAACTTGCCTGCATCAACCGTGGATTAAGCCCTGACGGAGAATATACTGCTCCTTCAAAGGCTTATGACCTTGCGAAAGCTGATTTGTATTTGGTAGCAGTAAACAAGCCAAACATCAGCGAAGGAGGCTACTCTGTTACTGTCAGCGACAAGAAGAATTACCTGTTGTTGAGAAAAGCAATTTTCGACAAGTACGGAATCAAGGATTTGTTTACATCAGGATTTGAGCCAACCATTTCATCAATTAAGCCATGGTAACTCAATATCCGCATGAGTTAGTTCAGTATATCATTCCTGAATCTGTTATCAATCCGGCAACAGGAGATTACTATACGGACAATACTGTTAATCAGGTCGTCAATATTTCATCTTGTCGAGCAGAAGCAAATTCAGAAGGCAGGAAGTTTTCCAATGAAGATGGAGAAGCATATATTTATCAATTTACTGTTTACCTGCCTTCTTCTGTTGCTGATATTGCAGCCGGTACAACTGTTCAGATTTTACAGAAGAAGCGATGGGTTGAAGGTGGTACAGTTTACTACGTCAATCAAACTCTATTCTCAGGAGCAGTAAAACGTTTTTCACGAGGTCAGCTAAATTGCAGGTTATGGGTTTAACTCCAAAAGGCTCAGTCAATGAACTCAGAAGGCGCATGGCTGTTGCAAAGCAGAATATCGAGTTTGCTACTTTGCTCAGGCTTCAGAAGCTCGGAGAGATTGCTGTTGCTCACGCAAAGAGTGTGCCTCCTGAAATTGGATTCAGAGACCAAACCGGTAACCTACGCAGCTCAATGGGCTATGCTGTTTATCTGAATGGTCAAATTCAAACCAAAACTTTTTCAGGGACGGCAGAGGGCGTTGCCAAAGGCACAGAAGTCTGTCAGGCTGTTGCATTGAATTATCCTACCGGTTGGTTATTGGTTGTGGTTGCCGGTATGAGTTACGCACTTAAAGTCGAATCGAGAGGACGTGATGTGCTTTCCTCTGCCGAATCCCTTGTTTGGTCAAGAATGCCCGGAGAATTGGAGAAGTTGAAGAACGAAGTTAAACGTATGGCTGTATGAGAACGAATTTTGACGCAGTTGATATTGTTTGGAAGGTACTTGACGGCTCCCAGATCAAAGCAGCGATTGACGGTAAGATTTACAAGTACACCCGACCTACCAATTCTGAAAAGGAGGACGTTGTAATTAATGCCCTGCCTATTTCTCCCGGAACACCTCAAAGATGTGTTGTAAATGCAAACATCTACACCCGAAACCTGAAACTGAACATTGGAGGAGTAGCAGTCAATTCAATGCCTGATAATGTCAGGCTGAATGCACTCACTACAATAGCCCTCAATGCGATTGAAGATGTTTCGAAAGATAACCATTATTTTTTTGTTGAACAGCAGGCGGTAATCAGTGAAGAAGCCCTAAGTCAACACTACACAAACATCAGAATTGAATTTTTATTCACGAATTAAAAAATACTAACATGGCAGAACGCAGAAGTATAGGCCTGAAATCTATTAAAGTCGGAGAAATAGCTGTTGACGGAGGCATGGGAACCACGCTTGCAGCACTTGGACTGACCTTCGAGGGTACGGCCACCCTCACTCAGGAGGATCCGGAAGTAACTTCATTCTATGCAGAGGAGAATGACGACCCCGTTGAATTGATGTCCGCAAGAGGAGATACAAAACTCGAGTTTGCAATCATGGACTTCACACCCTCTGTAATGGCTGAAGTACTCGGTGGAACAGTAACCGGAACAGGCGAAGCATCCGTTTGGAACGCTCCGGACAACCTCCCTGTTATCGAGCAGTCGATTGAGATTGTTACAAAGAAGAATGTTCGCATTCAGATTCCACGAGCAAAAATTGATGCAAAAATCGACATGAACCTTGGCAAAAAGGAAATGAGTTTAATCAGGATTGTTGCCACAGTTCTGAAGCCTACCAAAATAGGCGCAGCTCCAATCATGGTCGACAAAGCAGCCGAATAGTCACAGTCAAAAATCCTGAAACCCTCGCAAGAGGGTTTCTATCTTAACACTCCCTATGCAAGAAACTGAAGCCATATTGACTGAAAGTAAGGCAGTTGACACGTTGCTCAATGAAGGAGCGATATTCACAGTAGAGGCCAGGGGATTGCTCAGGCTGTTTGGGAAGAAGTCAATCAGAATTCACATCAAACAGCCTTATTTAGGCACCCTGCTATTGATCTCGAAAGAGTATCTGAAAATCCACCTTGACGAAACGAAGTTGGCAGAATCAGCCTACCAAAACAGTTATATGCTTGTGCCTGAAAATGCCAAACGTATAGCGTTGATAGTTTCCTATGCCATTTTGAATAACAGGCTGAAAATCAAACTGTTTTCTACCTTACTCGCCAAATGGCTGATGTGGAGAATAAATCCGGGCAAGCTATTCAAGGTCATGACGATTGTTGTCATGATTAGCAATGTTGCGTCTTTTACGAACTCTATCAGATTGATTCAGGCGTTTCGAATGATGAAACCGAAGGAGGAAAGTCTGAGCCGGGACAGCACAGGGGTTTAAATAGCCTGTGGGGAAGTGTGTGGTCGATTGCCAATGCGACAGGTTGGACTTTGGAATATTTGATGTGGAGCGTTTCATGGATTAATCTGCAGATGATGATTGCAGATGCTCCTGGTTACAGCGACAAGCCAAAAGAAGTTAACAGCGAAGATGAACTGAAAGAATTTTTTAAAGTATGAGCGGAAGCGGGCCTTTAGATTTTGAAGCCACAATTGATTCTAAGCAATTCAATTCCATGTTGGGCGAAATGGAGAACAGAATCAAAGGCGTAAGTAGCACTACCCAAAAAGAAGCGTCAAAAATTGACGACAGTTTCCGGAAGATTGCTACTGCTGCTGCTGCCTATTTCAGCATTGATTTTGGTGTTCGCATGACGAAGGAAATTGTCAATGTTCGTGGCGAGTTTCAACAGTTGGAAATCGCTTTTGAAACCATGTTGCGGAACAAAGCAAAGTCCGACAAGTTGATGCATGATGTTACCATGTTTGCAGCTACCACACCTTTTGACCTCAAACAGGTTGCTACCGGTGCAAAACAGTTGTTGGCTTATGGCACCACCGCAGAAGAAATTATTCCTACCCTTACTTCGCTTGGAGATATTTCAGCAGGTTTGTCAATGCCGATTGGAGATTTGGTTTACCTGTTTGGCACGACAAGGACACAAGGAAGAATGATGACCAAAGACCTTATGCAATTCGCAGGTCGAGGAATTCCGATTTTCGAGGAGCTTTCAAAAATATTTGGTGTTACGAAAGCCGAAGTCATGGAATTGGCTAAGCAAGGCGAGTTGAAGTTTGAACACCTTCAGGAAGTTGTCAAAAATCTTACAAGTGAAACCGGAATGTTCGGTGGCATGATGGAGAAACAGGCAAAATCCTTGCCCGGGCTTATCAGTAACCTTGGCGATGCCTATGACAGAATGCTGAATGACATCGGCAAAGGACAGCAAGAAACGGCTGCCTCGGCTATAAAAATGGCAACCTCACTTGTTGAAAATTACGAGGACGTTATTCGTGTCCTGAAAATAATTGCAGTCAGTTATGGAGCATACAAGGCAGCAGTAATCCTTCATACTATTGCTATGCAGGGCTATGCGAAAGCATTGAACCTTGTTATTATCAAAGAGAAAATGCTTGCGCTTGTCAGGAAGATGAACCCTTGGGGGCTTGCTATTGCAGGGATAACGGCAGTAGTTACTGCCATAATGCTTTACAAGAAAAACACTTCAGAAGTTGCAAAAACGCAGGAAGAAATTAACTCCAAAATCAACGAAGAAGTTGGCGCAATGGAGCAGCTTTTCGATGTGCTTAAAAGGACATCAACTCCTGCACTTGAAAGAAAGGTTACTCTTGAAAAAATCAATGAGAAGTACAAAGATTATCTGCCAAACCTTCTGACAGAAAAATCATCGACTGAAGATATTGCCTTTGCGTATGGTGCTGTTAATAAAGCGATGCGAAGAAATATCGAATTGACCGTATTAAGGTCAAGGGCTGAGGAGATGAATAGAAATATGCGAATAAAGGAGGAAGAATATAACGAGATTAAGGTATTAACTCCAAAGGAATTTAATAAAAAGTTTGGTTACATTGAAGGAGTTGAGGGAGCTGCAAGGGCAAGAAGATTAGCCTCAATCAATGCAGATATCATTGCTTTCAAGATTGATTACGAAGGTTACCTTACTGAAATCAATAGGATAATGCAAGAAGAACCACCTCCCGGTGCAACTGCCACTCCTGACGAGTCGGATAAGGTAGTCAAGACGTTTGAACAAAGGCTTGCCGAAATCAGGAAGTTATATGAAAATTACTACCTGTGGGCTGAATCCTATGGCAAAGAATCCGCAGACCAACAATTCAAGAACCTGCTGAAAGGAGGGGATAACTACCTTTCCTACATCAATACGCAAATCGGCAAACTCGAGGGCTTAAAGAAGCGCAAACCGGCACAGGATAACGAGCTATTAACCCTTCTGTCTGAGCGGAACGAATTGACAGGTGTGAAGTCAAAAGCCGAATTAATCCATGAAGAAATTGACGCTGCCAAAGACAGTTACGGAAGCCTCGTTGACTATATTGCCTTTTTAGGTCAGAAGTTGAACGAAGCACAAACGAACAATGACGGAGGCGAAAGGTCGCTTGAAATAATCCAACTACTTCAGGAAGCCTTAACAACGGCACAAAAGCAGTACGTTTCAGAATCACTCAAAACCTATGAAAGCCTCGTTGAACAGGCGGCAAACTTCGCAAAACGCAGGTTGCTGATTGAGAAGGAGTTTCAGGAAGATATTGCCAAACTTGACAAGCAAAGTCTTGGTGCCGACAAATACGATGAAGCTGTTAAGGCAGCAGAGGCAAAACGCAAGAAGGCCAATGACGAAGTCACAGGCGATGAAATCAGGCAGTTGGAAGCCTACCGAAAAATCAGCGATGCCCTCGAGGATTTGACCAACAAAGAGGTCAAGAAATACATTGCTCAACTCAAAGAACAGTTGTTGTTACTTGACAGTCAGAGTGATTTGTACAAGCAGATTTCAGACCAAATTAAGAAGGCTGAAAAATCTATGGCCTCCAAAACTGCAAAAGGCTTTGACGATGCAAGCCAGGCGTTGAGCCAAATGGCTACAATGGCAGGAGCCTTTAGCGATGAACTTGGAGAAAGTATTCAGTTTGCTTCGCAGCTTGCAGGAGCTATTGGAAAGATAGCCTCCGGTGACGTATTGGGAGGCATTCTATCAGGCGTTGCTTCAATCTTTACCTATGTAGCCAATTCCGCAGCAAGAAGCGAGAGAGAGCATGAGGAGGACAAGCAGAGGCAGTTGGAGGCTACTTCCAAACTGATTGAGAGGCTGAATAAGAAAGTTGAAAGACAAATCAGCCTACTCAATGAAATGGTTGGAGCTGACAAGCTAAAGCAGTACGGGCAGATATTTTTGGAGCTTTCACAATCCATGTCAGGAGTTATTTCGGAAATGCAGGCACTTGACGAACTCGTTAAGAAAACGCTTGAAGGCCGGACCTACTCCATATCACTTGCCGACAAGTTTACTGAAGGAGATTTTGACCTTTCAGGCGTGTCCGGAGCTTATGACAGGGTTGTTGCTATCAGGGAAGCTATTTCATCAATTCAAACCGAAATCAATAGCGTAACTGCTCAAATCGACAATGGTACAATCAGAGGCGATGATGTTGAGCAGTTGCAACAATTCCTTGCCACTTATCAGGAGTATGTTGACAAACTTAAAGATATTCAAAATCAATACTTTGAGGAGATAACCGGTGCTTCATATACCGGCATAGTTGACGGAGTGCTTTCAGCCTTCGAGCAAGGCATAAAGGGAGCTGAAAACTTTGCCGACAACTTCGAGGATCTGATGCGTAAGGCCATGCTTCAGGCATTGAGTGTGAATGCTTTGCAGGTACCCTTGCAGGAATGGTATAATCTGTTTGCTGAAATGTCGCAATCCGATGGAGAGTTGACAGAAGCCGAAATTGCTATACTCAGGGAAAGGTACAATTCCATTATTGACAATGCCGAAGAATATGCCCGAAGCATGGAAGCTGTTGCCGGAATGTCTATTTCAGACGACGGTTCAGGCGGTGCATTGTCCGGAGCAATCAAAGGAGTAAGCGAAGAAACGGCAGGGCTTATTGCAGGCCAGATGAATGCCATTCGTATCAATCAGGCTCAGATGTTGTCTTTGATGAATCTGAAGCTCGGAGTAATGAATCAGATTGAAGTCAACACCCGGAATTTGGTTTACATGAAAAGAATGTATGACCTGCTTGTTGACAACAGTTCGTCAAGTTCAGTTATGATAAACAGAATTGAGGGTTAGCCATGGGAAGGATTAAATATACATTCAACGGAAAAGATGTTTCAGAAAATGGAGTTACCATTCTAAGCACAGAGGGCATTTTTGACTTTCCGAAACGAAAAATCCCTTACCGGCATACGTGGGAAGAAGTATCAGGCGAAGATGTTGACCTTGCCGTTGTTGCATTGGAGCCTCGAATATTCAAACTCGATTGCATTGTTTCCGGCAGCTCCATATCGGCAGCGTTGACCAATTTAAATGCTTTCCTTGCAGAGATTGACACGCCCGGTCCAAAGCAATTCAACATTGAATATTCAAACACAGGAAACCCTGCACCTGCTTTGTCCTTCCTTGTTTTTCGGGAGGAGCAGGTCAAAGTTGAAAAGATTTTCAGGTTAGAAAAGAATGTTTGGCGTTTCACTTTAACCCTTCAGGAATATTTGCCTTATAAGTCAATTTTCAGGTACGAATCTGTTGCCAATAGTGATTTGAGCCTTCAGATTACCACACTTTCACGCCCTGTTATTCTTGCAGCAGGCAATGGAACAATGTTAGACGTTTTCGAGCCAAACACTTATTCTGTTGATTACCTTGTTTCCGGCAGCTATGTTATTGCCATATTTTCAAACCACCCTTCTGACTTTGTTGTTGGAACAACCAATGCAAGCTTTATATGGAAATTGTAGTTATCAATTCAGGCAATGCCTCTCACGAGCCTTTTTATGTAAGGCCGA
Source organism: Lentimicrobium sp. (assembly GCA_019429275.1). Taxonomy (GTDB): domain Bacteria; phylum Bacteroidota; class Bacteroidia; order Bacteroidales; family Lentimicrobiaceae; genus Lentimicrobium. The sequence goes on from JAHYJC010000033.1 coordinate 8,806, forward strand.
AAGATTCTGCTCAGTCAAACGAGAAGTTGCTTGGAGAGGATATTGTAAAGCTTGATTTTGAAAGTTACGAAGCCCTTGCCATTGAAATTAATGATTGGATTGAAGTGTTTGGAAGGAAATACTACATCAACACTTCTCCGATAGTCAGCAAGAGGTCAAGCAGAGGGTTTGTCTATGAATGTACTTTTGAGAGCAAACTTTATGATTTGTCGAAAGTTGGGTTTCTCGATGTTGATGCAAGTGGTATTCATATTTCGCATGAATTCACGTTGACAGGCGACCTTGACACGTTTTGTCAGATTATCTTTAACAACCTGACAAGAATTTACGGAGCAGAATCATGGAGTTGTGTAAACCGATATACCGGTAACCTGAACGAAGTCAAGACGTTAAGTTTCTCTGAAGATACCTGCCTTTCGGCATTGCGGAAGATTTCCAAGGAGTATGGAGTTGAATACTTCTATACTGATAATGCTCCCGAAGATGAATTTCGCTTCACTCTATACCTTGACCTTATCGGAGGCGAACCTGTTTTGGAATCCTTCGAGTATGGCAAGGGAAACGGATTGACAGAGATAAAGCGGAAAAACGCTTCATCGTCAAATTTTATTACCCGGCTTTATGCCTTCGGTAGTAGCAGGAATCTTGGAGCCAATTACCGGAATTATTCTCCACGTTTGAGGCTGCCTGCCACACATACGCTGCCTGATATTTATGTAACGAAGGGCGTTGAAATAGACGACTTTCCAAATACACATATTTACGGACAGACCAACGCAGCCTTTGTTCAGTTGCAGGTGCCTGATATTGTTACCGGTTGGTCAGATTGGGGACAAGCGATGTCAGGGAGCAATTACAATGCAGGTCAAGCCCTTACCTATACTCAGCCTCCGAAGCAAACTCAGTTTCGGGTAAAAGCATGGAGTACGCCAGGCAAGTTTGTTTTCAGCGATGGCTCTTACGAGGGTTGGAGCAATACCGGTTCAGAAAAGGACTATGTCGAAAATCTTGAAGCAGTTCAGAGATATGGCATTATTGAGAAGGTCGTTATTTTTGATGAAGTCTTTCCGCATAGGACAGGAGTTGTTACCGGCCTTGGAGATGCTATTCATAAATTCTCAGACAGTTCAATGTTTGACCTGAACGAATTTGAGAATGGCATTTACACCTACCTGATTTCCGGATTGACCGCAAAAATACACTTCAATACCGGCAACCTTGCAGGCTATGAATTTGAAGTTTGGAATTATAGCCATGCGACAAAGACATTTTCGCTGAACAAATACACCGATGAAAGAGGGTTAGTTTTCCCGAACAGCATTTCTCCTGCCTTTCAAATCAATGTTGGCGATGAATATGTGATTTTGGATATCAAACTCCCTCAATCCTATGTTGATACAGCCGAATCCCTGCTGTTACAGAAGGCAACTGAATGGCTTAATAAATACTCCAACCCACAACTGGCCTTAGATGTTAAACTTGACGAATTATTTGTAGCTCAAAACGAGTTAGACCTTGCTCTTGGTAATTTGATGCACGTTGTTGATGAATCCTTCGGAATTAACGCTATCTATCGGATTGAAGGCATTACCCGGAACCTATTAAGAGAAAGCAAGTATCAGATTACCCTTGCTGAAGATGTTTACAGAGGAAGGAATGCCAATTTCAGGGAAATCAACAAGAATGGAGGTAGAATATACAAGACAGTAGGAACTTCAGGAGTAACTACCTTCAACACACGCACAGGAGATGTAACTCTTCTAAAAGCAGATGTGGAAAGTGTGTTGACAGGAGATGTCAATACGCATACGCATAGTGCTTATGTACTGAAGGCAGGAGATACAATGACAAATTACCTTAATATTCACAGGACAGGTAATTTGTTAATGACGGCTTTGAGCATAAAGAATGAGGCAAACTCGTCCTACATCATGGAAGGTTTGATTACTTCTAATCAATCTACGGTAGGCTCCGGGCAATTTCACATTCGGGCTTTAATGACGGTAAACGGCAGTTTATATGAACACAATATTGCCTATGCAACCATGCACCCTATCAGGGGAAGGGAGTTGACGCTTGCCGGAGATAATTACGACAGGATAAACTTTGGTACAAAGTTCGAAGTTATCGGGAATGCAACCTACGTTTATTGTGAAACATCAACAGTAGGCGTTGCCAGGATTCCTATTGCTTCATTTGGAGGTGGCTCAGGAACTGTAACAAGTGTAGGTCTGTCAGCTCCAAGTGCTTTATTTTCCGTTTCCGGCAGTCCTGTAGCGACTTCAGGGACGCTGGGTTTGTCCCTTGAAACGCAAATCAAGAATTATATTTTTGCTGCTCCTGCCTCAGCAAACGGAACGCCTTCATTTAGGGCATTGACAGCAGCAGATATTCCGGCACTGTCTTATGACAACTACGCAGATTGGAACTTGTTGTTAAGTACCGGAGCAGATGTCAGAATAATGAAGTCCGGTTCAACACAAACTGCAAACTACTACAAGGGAATGAAGCTTGTTGCAGGAACGAATGTCACCCTATCGGGAGCAAATGACAACGGATATTACGCTGTTACGATCAATGCAGCAGGTGGTTCGGGAGGGAGTGGAACGGTTACAAGTGTTGCATTGACAGCTCCAAACATTTTCGGAGTAACTGGCAGTCCAGTAACGACTATAGGAACATTGGCATTATCATTGGCAGCTCAAACAGCAAACAGAGTTTGGGCTGGTCCGGTATCAGGAGGTTCGGCACAACCTACTTTCAGGAGTTTAGTCGCTGCTGACATTCCGGCTTTACCTTATGATAATTATGGTAATTGGCGAGTGACAGCAGATACTCAGGCAATTGCTTATATTTCAAAGTCAGGAGGGAACGCAACACCTCCTTACTATGACGGCATTAAGTTTATTTCAGGCTCAGGAATTACAATTACTCCCGGAAGTGGGTTAAACGGATTTTTAAACATTCAAATTGACGCAACCGGAGGCGGAAGCGGAACTACGAATTGGGAGACAGAAGTACAGTTGGCAAGTAATACAAGCACCATAAGTGCAAGTACATGGACGACAGTTAATGGAATGACGCTTTCATCACTTGCAGACGGCACTTATCTTGTAACAGCACATATTACTATGGTCAAAGCAAGCACCACCGGAGCAGTAGTTGCAATGAGAATAACAGACGGTATGTTTCAATCATTCGCTGCTACCGAGCAATATGCTTCAAGTGTAACGACCAATCGGGTAAACATGAGTGTAAGCACGATTATAAAGATAAAAGGCGGGGCACCCTCTTCTGTTAGTTTGCAGATGTGGGCTTCTACTACAGGGTGGTATGCTGCAGCATCAACACCTTCTTCTTCACAGGCAGGTGCAACAAGAATGACAGCAGTTCAATTGTATTGATTTTTAAATAAATAGAAAATGGGAAGCAAAAAAGTAAAGATTACCCTTGAAGAAGCCCTTGCGCTTGAAACAGAACTTGGAGGATTTCGTGATCAGGCCGGAGCCGTTGTGATGAAAGGATTACTAAATCAAAAACTCTCTTTGTCGAAGAAATATCACTTATCCAACCTGCTTAAACAGGTTTCAGAGGATAGGGCATTTGTAACTAAGGAAGGTAATAAACTTCGGAATGAACTTGGAACACCGGAGCAGATTTTAGAAATTGCAAAGAACCCGATGCACCCTAAAAACTTGGAATATCAGAATCAGATGCGGGAATTGATCAAAAACACCAATAGAGAAATTGAGGTTTCCCATGTTGTTATTGACGATTTCGAGACAATTGAAACTGATGAATATTACCCTGTGTTTTTCAAAATTCTCGGGCAGCTTTAATCCTGCACTTTTATTCTGAAAAATGCTTTTTTTTATTGTAAAAAATACCATAGTGGTATATTTGCATAATAAACCTAAAGACTGAAAAGATGCACTGGTGGGAAGTTGTTTTAACCAATCTTGCTACATTATCTGCAGGAGTCATAGGAGGGGGTTGGTATGCAAAGAAAAAGGCACTTGCCGATGCTGAAGGAACAGAGGTTGACAACCTGAAAGAAATCATCACCACTTGGCGAGAAGCTTACAATGACCTGAAAGTTCAGAGGGAGGAGTTCAATCAGTTGTGGCTTGACCTGCAAAAGGAGAATATCGAAATGCGGCAGGAGCTTACCGATTTGAAACAGAAGGTTCGGGATCTGCAATGTGAAAATGGTAAACTCAGGAAGGAAATCGACAAGTTGAAGGTATGACACCCACTCAATTCAGGGATGCATTGCCCTATGCAACCGCTTTCAACAGAAGCAGGTTTTACGCTCCAATACTCGACACATTCACGAAGTTTTGTATTGACACGAAATTACGTCAGGCAGCTTTCCTTGCTCAGATTGCACATGAATCCGGTAGTTTGAAATATGTGAAGGAAATTGCAAGTGGTTTTGCTTATGAAGGCCGGAAAGACCTTGGCAATACAGAGCCAGGAGACGGACCAAAGTACAAAGGCAGAGGCCTGATTCAGTTGACAGGTCGGGCAAATTATGACAAAGCCTCTATTTATTTCGGAGTTGACTTTGTCGCACACCCTGAGTTTATTGAACAGCCTTTATATGCTGCTTTAGTGAGTGGTTGGTATTGGCATACCCGGAAGCTCAATATGCTTGCAGATGTCAGGGATATTCGCAGGATTACCAAACTCATCAATGGAGGTTACAACGGAATTGACATGAGAATCCGACATTACGAGCGTGCGTTGAAAGCCTTTGGCATAAAGTAAAAGTTATGAAATTCCTCAACCGATTAATCATTCTTGCAGCCCTTTTGCTTTGTCTTGTTTTGTGCTTATTCTGGGCGTTAAAGGAAAGGTCAGTAAAGCTTCGCTACAAAGACAATTTGGAGGCTGAGATTTTCCGGAACGGCCAACAGGTCATTGTAACTGAGAAGGAGTATTCCCGGCTGTATTCTGAAATTGATAGTCTTTCCCTGGAGCTTGGTAAAAAGCCCAAACACATTGTTCAGATTGTGAAAGTTGATTACAGGGTTACCGATACCATGGAAATTCCACTTTACGGAGATACCCTGTTTTTGTGGAGAAATGACACCGTATTTGTTCAGCCTGATACCCTATGGTTTGACCACTCCAAACCTTGTTACCATTTGACCGGTTACGTTTACGATAAAAAAATTGTTGCAGCCATTGATTACAGGGATAGTCCTGTTATGATATTCGAGAGGCAGCGTTCAAAGCGATTCCTTTTCATCAAATACGGCAGGTGGAAACATTCTGCAATGTTTTACAGCAAATGTTCAGGAAAGTTGATGTGGATTGAGGAAAATATTTTGATTGATAGAAAATAGTTTGTATATTTGTGAATCAAATTTTCTTCCTTACGTTGCTGTTGTGGAGAGAGTTTGTTTGACTTAAGAGCCTCCTTCGGGAGGCTTTTTTTATTGAAAATTCAATGGCTTATAATAAAAGCATGTAAGATCTGGATGAATATAAGACACTTAATACAGATGCCTTGAATACCTTATATATTGGATTGCAGTTTCATGGGGAATCTGTATTGGGGAATACGTTTACTTCTTCGAATTACGGGTGATTTTTATATTTGAATAATTTCTAGGTTTACATAGTAATGCGAGTACCTTTACCCAATAAACTCACAGTACTAAAAACAACCAAATGAAAAAAACAACTTCCAAATTATTCGTTGCTTCTCTTTTAATATTTCTTTCCTTAAACGCTTTTAGCCAAAATGTCGATGATTTTGACAATTATTCCGATCAAACTGAAAATTATAATAGTAATGAATTTAATGGAACAACATTTTTTACATCTTTAATAATTTGTTCTGTACTAATTATTGCAGGTCTTTACCTTAGAAAGAAACAAGATAAATTTATTAAAGGCACAGGTACCGCGATAATTGTTTTAGGAGGACTTGGCGCAATTCTTTTTTTAGGAGGTCCAATTTTAGGAGCTATTTCAGTAGTTTGGAAAGTAATTCTTGGAATAGTAGCTGTTGCAGGAGCAATTTATCTAATATATTCATTATTTTTCGAATAATAAAAGCGGTTCATATCAGTGATTTTACAAATTTTTCTTTGGGCGGCGACTGTACCTTTTTCGCTAAGTGTGAAAAAGGATGCCGGCTCAATCCCTCTCGCATTATTTATTAAAAATATTTTCATTTGATTAAAATATAAAGTATAGCTTTGAAAAAATTACTTTTAAGATTTTCACACATAAATAGTACTGCAAAAAAGTGTATAGTTAATATAATGTTTTTCTATATATATGGTTTTAATACATTGATTAAGAGCTGTTAAAATTCTTGAAAAAGCAAAGTCATTTTTTTTCTAACCAATAATATCTAACATAATGTTTAACTTCTTTAACAATAAAAAAAAAGAAAATCCAATATCGGATGTCTTTAAAGATTTGACTACAAATCAGAAAATGTCAATAACGAATTTCTTACTGACCATTGCATCAAGTAATCAGGGCTCTTCTGATAAACAAATGAGATATCTAAACAATTATGTTGATATTCTCGATGTTCGTGGCGATGACGGTATGGCTTACTATAAAAGATACGGCCTTGAACGTATTATTAGTGACTTGAAAACTCTATCAAAAAATCAGAAAGAATTTCTTGTTGTAGCAACATGGGAAATGATATCTTCTGATGGACAGCCTAGTTCAAAACAAATAAATTCAGTAACTATTTTATTTGACAAACTTGGATTCTCAGAAGAACAATTTGTTGAAATAATAAAAAAAAATATATTAATTATGAATCATATTCTTGGCAAATAACTATACTATTTTCTCCTGCTAATTTGAGGCTTCAATGAAAACTCGGAATCAAAAGTCATTTTTTTCTAACTAATAAATCTTGCAATATGCCAAATTACGATGATGCAATCTTCTTTGATACTTATAAGAATGCCTTTTCCCTGTGTTCAACAGACCAAAAATTGACTATATACAATCTATTAACAGCCCTTGGTGCATGTGATGAAGAATCAGGCATTTGTAATGACAAAGAACTTCAATTTCTTAAATTATGTAGTAATATGCTAAATTTTAGTGAACATGATAGTGCTGCTTTCATAGAAAAATATGGTCATAATTATATCTTTATTGAATGCTTGAAAACCCTAAACAAATCAGAAAAAGAATATCTTAGTATGATTATGAATGAAATGATAGACTGTGACCGTGATAATGAAACAATGATGAATCAAAATGAATTATTATGTCTTCAAGGAATTGAAATGGGACTTGGAATTTCTGAGCCTAAAGCTTTAAAAATACCCTTATTATCATTGAAATCATCAATATTACAAGATATAATACCAAAAGGAAGTTATCTAAGAGATGTATTAGATATGTAATCATATGGGCATTTACGACTTCAACATACTATCCAATGACGACAAAGCAGATATCCTTTGGGATAGGGGAGTATTCATGATGAACCGGTCTGAGGATGGTTTTGATATTAACCTGTATAGCCTTGATGATTTTTTTGTTGAAGCCTGGTACAATCCGGAAGCCAATGTCATTGAAAAGTTTCGTACATTTAAATCCCTGAATCCGCTTGAACCTTATTTGGATAGGATAAAACTGAATTTAAAGTGAATCGGTTAAACTTATTTTGTAAACAGAAAAATAATTGAGAAATAAAATTCGGAAAATTAAAATTATCAACACCTCTTAAAACTACTACTTATGAAAAAAAACATTGGATTTACAGCAGTCGTATTTATTGCTATTTTCTTGAGTTCATGTACATCAACTCTTAATCTGGTAAATTCACATTCAGATGTGTACATAATTGATTTTCGGCCTTATTCAAATAAAGGTTTTCTGTTTACCCCTGAGAAATACTTAAGCGAATATGAATCAATAGGTCAGATTGATATTTCCTTTTATCCTGAAGCTCTTAGAATTGATCCAGTTACTTATGGATTGCCCGATAAAAACAGCTATTTGCAAGGGACATGGCTAATCAGGAAACTTGATGTTGATTCATTAGTAAATGAAGTCTATAAATACGCTGATCACATGGGAGCTGATGCAATCATAAACTTTAAGGTAAGCTCAACTTCAAAAATAATGGATGTAAGTTTGGATCTTCCTGGCATTTCTTTTACTGGATTTGCAATAAAACGGAAATAGAAATGCTTTTAAATCGTCCAATAAACATTGAGTCAATTTGATTATTCGCTGGTATATATTTTGCAATATCAGAGTCTCAGTCCCACTGAAATATTGAGAATAATTTATTAATCAAATCTTTATTAAGGTGAACCGGATTAAATACTTCCTTGCTTTGCTGCCAAACCTTGTTTATCCGAGAGAGCAAGTTTCGGATTGGCAATGGTGGGAACTAATATTGATTTACAGTACGAGTGCATTTTTGATATTCATGTTCAGCAGGGCAGGATTATAGTTTTTGCAAATCATTTGCTGTAAACTTTCAACTTTTTATATATTTACAAAGCGATAAACAAATCAAAAATCTGGGTAAGCGAAGAGTTATAACTATTCAAAAAGAAATCTAATAATTTTTAATCAATAAATAATGAAAGAATTAGAATCTCTTAAAAGTATTTTTAAAGATAGGATATTTAAAATTCCTGACTATCAACGTGGTTACGCTTGGACGACAAGACAGCTGAAGGATTTCTGGGAAGACCTGGTAAATATTCCTTTAGATCGATATCACTACACGGGGATGCTATCATTAAAAAAAGTTGATCGACAAGTTTGGTCAGGTTGGAACGATGAAAAATGGCTTATTTCGGACAGAGGCTATAAACCTTTTCATATTGTTGACGGACAGCAACGACTTGCGACATTTGTAATTTTTATTCAAGCTATTTATGAGTTATTCATAAAACTAAAGGAAAATATAGACAAAGGAGATGATGAAATCTATATAGGATCTTTTAGTCTTAAAACTATTAGAGAAGAATATTTGGTTATTGAAAAGCCACCTCATTTTATTATAAGGACATATAAGTTTGGCTATGAGGTTGATAATCCAAGTTTTAAGTTTTTAAAACATAGAATCTTTCAAGAACCTAACAGTGGGTCAATTCAGGAAACCTTTTATACCTTAAATCTTGAGAACGCAAAGAACTTTTTTAAGGAAAACCTTGATAATTTCTATGATAAGTATGGTTTAGAGGAAATTGAATTGCTTTTCAAAAAAGTAACTCAAAATCTAATGTTCAATGTTTACGAAATTAGTGACGACTTTGATGTATTTGTGGCGTTTGAAACAATGAATAACAGAGGTAAAAAGCTTTCAAATCTTGAACTTCTTAAGAACCGATTAATCTATCTGACCACCCTTTATGACGAGACAGAATTAAAGACTGATGAATGTAACTCATTACGTGAAAAGATAAATACAGCCTGGAAAGAAGTCTATTATCAGCTTGGTCGAAACAAGCAAAACCCTTTAAATGATGATGACTTTTTAGTTGCTCATTGGATAATGTATTTCCAATATTCAAGAGAAAAGGGAGATGATTACATAAGGTTTCTATTAGAGCAGAAGTTCACACCACAAAATATTTATACTAAAACGGAAGTTAAATTAAGCTCCATTCAGGAATTTGAAGAAATTCGCGAAGATGAAGAAATCGACCAAGAAGATGCTGAATTAAATGGAAATGAAGAGCCAACTGTGTTAAGATCAAAACTTTCACCAAATGAAATCGAGGATTATGTTAATAGTTTAAAATCGGCAGCAGTCCATTGGTATAACACCCATAATCCTGTAAACAACCCTGATTTAACTAAAGTTGAAAGTTTATGGATAGATCGCTTAAACCGAATTGGCATAGTATATTTTAGACCTCTCGTTACGGTATCCTTTCTTAACAAAAGTATTGATTCTAATCAACGTGTCAAACTATTTAAAGCCATTGAAAGGTTCATATTCGTGACATTCAGGTTAAGCAGGGCATTCTCAACATATCGAAATAGTGAATTTTATAGAGCTGCAAGACAATTAAAAAATAGCGAGTTAACTGCAGACACAATAGTGCAAAGATTAAGCGAACGAATGGATTATTGTTTCTACACAGCAGAAGGAAGTAAAGGGAATTATTTTGATTACACATTTTTTCAAAAGTTCATAGAGAAGAAATTTAAAAGTGGTGGTGGTTTCTACTTATGGAATGGGTTGAAATATTTTCTCTATGAATATGAGATGGAAAAAGTGCGACTTAGAGGAAGTCAAAAAATTGATTGGAAACTTTTTGTAAAAAGCGAAAAAGACAAAGTATCTATTGAACATGTTTATCCTCAAACACCAACAGCGAAATGCTGGAAAGTTGGATTTAAGGAATATAAAAAGTCACAACAAGTATATTTTCAAGGAACATTAGGTAACTTACTGCCACTTTCTCAAAGCATTAACTCCAGTCTTCAAAACGATTGCTTTTCAGAAAAGAAATCTGCAAAATTCAACGAGAAGAAGGAAAAATTAAGACAAGGGTATTCAGATGGTTCTCATTCAGAAATTGAAGTTTCAACATATGAAGAATGGAATCCTGACAACATACTTGACAGAGGCTTAAAACTTTTGGATTTTATGGAAAAAAGGTGGGACTTGAAATTTGAAAATGAATATGCTATGGCCGAGCTCTTATTCTTGGAATTTATGTATCCATAAAAACAGGAAAACGTGCAAAATGAATGAAAACAAGAGACACATGGCGTAACAAAGACTTAAACTCTATCTGGCGTATGGTTTAAAATAAAGTTTGTACATTTCATGAAAATTGTGCTGGCCGGAATGAGATGTATTCAAAACTGACCGCCAGTGCTTAGCCTCGGCTGTTGGAAGAAATTGCATTAACATAAAAACAAACAGACAATGAAATTAAAAGAAGCAGTTTTAAGGAGCCTTGAAGAAATTAATGGACTGACCAACTATTTAGAAGTCTGCAATCATATTATTGCCAAAAGCTACTATGACTTTGGAGCAGCTAAAACTCCTGCTTCGACTGTTTCGGCTTTACTTGGCGACTTTATTCGTAACGGAGACACAAGAGTTAAAAGAATAAAACAACAAGGCGGGATATATTCCTACTACTTGACAAAAAACGAGCAGAATATTGGTATTGACATATTGAGCGGTACGATAGAAACTCAAACAACGCTTCCACAAAAACCGTCCAAGGCAAAAACCTACGAAGAAAGAGACTTACACAAGCTATTAAGTAGCTATCTGAAAAATACAGGCACTTACTCAAAGACAATTTTCCACGAACAGTCCAACGGAAAGGACAACAACCAAATTTGGACACACCCTGATATGGTTGGAATTAAATTCTTGAACTTACAAACAAAAGCAAGTCAAAACTTTTTAAAATCAATAAATAGAGTTGACACTTTTAAAATGAGTTCCTATGAACTCAAAAGAGAAATTAATGGTGACAGCGAACTTAAAAAAGCATTTTTTCAAGCAGTCTCAAATTCAAGCTGGGCGAATTATGGTTACTTAGTAGCGTTTGAATTTAGCGATAGTTTGAACGATGAAATGGCAAGACTTAGTCAATCATTCGGAATTGGAATTATTCAACTCAACGCAAATCCGTATCAAAGTAAAGTTCTATATCCCTCAGTTTTTAGGGATTTGGATTTTAAAACAATTGACAAGCTTTGTAAAATGAATAGTGAGTTTGAGAAGGTCATAGAACAAACAGAGAAATTAATGACAGCAAGTGAAAAATATGCATCGGGAGCTGAAAAGGAATTGGACGAATTTTGTGACGACTATTTTGCAAACGATACAGAAGTTGAAAATTACTGCAAAGAAAAACATATACCGATAAATGAAGAATAGAAGAACTTTTCGGAAAAGTCTTAAAGCGAAAAATTAAAACATATAAGTATGAAACGAATTCTTCTTGCCCTGTTAATTAGTTTGATCAGCGTTTCGGTTTCAGCCCAAAATTTAACCATGGATGAAATGTTGAAAATTATGAAAATGAAAGATGTTGGGACTGTTGATGACTATATGAAATCTAAAAAATGGAATTTGATTATTATCGAAAAACCGAAATCAGACGAAGCAGGAGTATTAGCATATAGCTATGAATATCAGCCATTAACAACATCTTTATCTATTTTTATGAAGAAGATATGCATGTTGCTGACATAACCATCTCATTTAGCAGTGAACCAAAGTTTAATGAGTACATGAAGTCAATCAAAGGCTATGGATGTAAACTCGTATATACTGAAATTGAGGATTATGAGCTACTAAAAGTTTATCAGGGAGCTAATTTCACTTTTGAAATAAGAACATATTCTATGGATCATCCGGACCTTTACAAAAGGCCACCATTTAGCTATTTTTCTATTTACTTCAATACTAATTATGGTTTTAAACAAGGAGATTAATAAAAACTCATCTCTCCCCGGGAGGCTTTTTTATTTCTGTGACAGAAATACCAACACAAACCTTTTTCTGTGACAGAAAAACCACAGAGTAAAGTATAGTAAAGTAGAGTAAAGGAGATAAGAGTAAATTATATAAATAGCTTCGCTAAATTGAAATATCAGCATTTAGCACAGGCGTATTACTCGCAAGGCCTAATGACTTCAAATATATCATTGTCGTTGTCAAATCATGATGCCTCAATTGTCGCATTAGGGCGTATGGGTCAAGAATTTCATTATACAATGCTACAACCCCGGAATGTTTCCAGGAATAGAGTGTTTTGCTTTCATGTATTTTCAATTCCTGCAAAAACTTCTTATGAATGGTTGTCACATGATCAGCTTTTAGCCTTTTTGTAGGCCCCGGTTTGAAATTCTTGCTGAAAAGGAAAAAGTTGCTGTCGTACTGTGAAATATTGATTGAAACCAATTCCTTAACAAAGCTTTTCGGGATCGAAACTGCATCCTGCTTCCTGTTTTTGCCTGAGCCGAATGAAACCATGATTGTACGCTGTTCAATATTGATGTCCTGAATTTTCAGGCTCAGGATTTCAGTCCTTCGCAAAAAGCAATAGAACATAAGCTGAACGAAAAGATATAAGTTTGGATTTTCAGCTTTAATCTTTGCAGCAAGTTTCTCTCTTTCCTTATTGGTAAAGGCAATGTTTTTTCCGATATCCCTTCTTAGTTTCTTTATTCCTTTGAAAGGATTTTCTTTGATGATTTTCCTTTCAAGCATAAGATTAAAGAATGTCATAAGGATTCCCTGATGCTTGTTGTAAGTAGAAGCTCCATAACCCACTTCAAGCCTGCTATCAAGATATTTCCGGGCAAGATTATTAGTGAACTGATGTGGCTTGATGTTCTTAAGTCCATCTTTTTTTAGCCAACTCTCAAACACTTTTTGAACGTCAACGTATGTTCTGGTCGATTCTTTTTTAAGGGAGCTTTTTCGGATTTCGACAAAATAGTTGATTGTCTCTATCAAAGTGCCGGAATCAATTAGTTCGATTTCTTTTGTCTTGAAACCGGTAGCTGGATTCCAACCGTCAAGGAGCATTTGATAGATAGCGTCACGAAGGGCATTGCCCTCTGCAATCCTGTCTTTTTTCTTTAATTGTTTGTTGATTTCACCTCTGAACTGAAATTGCTTAATAGTATCAGTTTCTTCGTCAACATAGCGGAAGGCTACAAACCACCTTTTTTTAACATTGTAGTCGTAATGAAATAGTTTTGGCCTTGAGAACTTCCCCTCTCTCATTTTGATTGACTTTTTGATTGAGGTTATTCACAATAGGTTGATAGATAGCTGTTTAAAGTCCATTTGTGCGGATGAAGGGATTCCGCAGGTTGAAACACTAAAATAGCTAAACAGTTGAAAAACAGATTGATAAGTATTCATAATACAATTTTGATTGAACTTTTGATTGAGTTAATTTATAACGTACTGATATAGAATAACATAAAAATGATAAGTGCGGATAAGGAGACTCGAACTCCTACGCCTCTCGGCACCAGATCCTAAGTCTGGCGCGGCTACCAATTACGCCATATCCGCGAAAAGCGACTGCAAAGATACTGTTTTTTGATTTCTTAAGTCTGAGACCTGAATTTTTATTTTCTTAAGGTCTGCTGGTCAGATTACCTGAGAATTGTCAGAAAATTAATCACGCCTTCCTTTTGAATTCAACAATTTCAGATTTACCTTGTTTAATTATCAGAAAATCAATCATTATTAAAAATTCTTCGCTGTTTATGCCCCTGTTTTTTTACCTTATTTTTATTATTTGGCTGTACAAAAAATTCTGAAAGCCAGCTATATATTGGTAATACTGCCGCCGATACAACAATTGTGGCGTCAGGACTCGAAACGCCTTGGGAAATTCTCCGGGGACCCGATAATTATATTTGGTTTACCGAAAGGCCCGGCAGGGTGTCGCGACTGAATCCCGAAACCGGCGACAAGCAGTTGATTCTTACCATTGCCGATGCTTTTGAATATGGCGAAGCCGGACTGCTTGGCATGGCCCTGCATCCCGATTTTACCTCCTCGCCCTGGGTTTACCTGGTAAATAATTATTCGGAGGGTTCAAACATCAGAGAACGCCTGTTGAGGTATAACCGGAATGGCAATGTCCTTAACGACCCGGTAACACCCATCAACGGTATTCCCGGCAATTCCTACCAGAACGGGTCGCGGCTGGTTTTCGGACCCGACGGGAAACTATATATGTCAACCGGAGATGCAGGCAATATTGGCAATTCCCGGAATCTTAACTCACTTGCCGGAAAAATGCTCAGGATCAATCCTGATGGAAGCATTACAATAGACAACCCTTTTGTTAACTCGTACATCTTGGTTTTTGGCCTACGCAACACACAAGGCCTGGTATTTACCCCCGAAGGCAGGCTTTATGGCTCAGAACATGGCCCCGTTTCAGACGATGAGATCAATCTTCTGGAAGCTTGCAGAAATTATGGATGGCCCGCTGTTGCCGGATTTTGTCATTTGCCCGATGAATTAGGTTTTTGCCAGACCAATAATGTGAAGGAACCTCTGTATGCATGGACACCTATGCTCGCAATTGCAGGCACCGGATTTTATTACCACAGTTCCATTCCAGAATGGCAGGGTCCATTGCTGCGGACCACGCTGAAAGCCTCAAGATTGGTGAGCCTGAAGCTGAGCAGCGATGGACTCTCAGTTTCCGAAGTGGCGGAATGGTTTCCGGCATTATGGGGCAGACCCAGGGATGTGTGTATTAGCCCTGATGGCCGCGTATTTATTGGGGTAAGTAACCGCGACGGCCGGGGAACCCCAATGCCGGGAGATGACAGGATTGTGGAAATAAAGGCCAAAAATACTACCGGATGGCTTGCCAGGGATACTCAAAAGCAAAACATTCAAATCTTTCCAAATCCGGTGCGTGGAGAAGCCAGGGTCGAATGGGCGGGAAAAGCCGGAACTGCTGAATACTTTATTATGGACACATCCGGCATCATTCATGGCTGTGGTGTAGTTCCAACCCCCGTGTTTCCAATTTCCGCACAGAATCTGATTCCGGGATATTACCTGCTGAAAATTTCAGACAACAGTCAATCTACCACAGTTCCGTTTCTGGTGATGTAAATTAATTCAAAATCAGCAAATTACAATTTTTTGTTTAATGGTAAAGCAAAAAAAAAGCCCGGATTTCCGGACTTTCTTTTACACTTATTAACAATTATATTTCTGAGGCTATCTTTGCAAACTCCTCATAATCAACGATTTTTTGTTCGCCTTTAAGCTTATCTTTCAGCACGGCAAGCAACTTTTGTTCAAATAACTGGTCGTTGATGCGGCGAACATCTTCCTTGTTTTTCATGAAAGAGTCAACAATGCTGTCGATGCGCATTTTCATCTCATCGTCCATCTCGCTGCTACCCGGGCGCTGGAAGTACCCACGGAATACATTTTTGATGTCCTCTTCTGAAACTTCAATGCCATATTCATGTATCAGGCGATTTTCAATCAGTTGCCAGCGCATGGAACGGGCATAAGCATCGTAATTATTTTCAATTTCTTCGGCTGATAGTTTTTCCTGATTGATATCGATCAGCCAGCGTTTCAAAAACTCATCGGGCAGCTCAATGCCGGTTTGCTCAAGCAGATGTTTAACAGCATCGTTAAAGAATTTTTTATCGCTTTCACCGACAAATGAAGCAGCAGCATCTTTCTTAATATGCTCCAGGAAGCCTTCTTTATCAGCGATTTCAACGCCCGGATATACTTTCTCAAACAATTCTGCATTGATTTCTGCAGGAATCATGCGGCTGATGCTGGTAACCGTGAAATTGAAATCCGATTCAAGAACTTCGGCATTTTCCTTGCCTATACCAAGCATGGCGCCAACATCGGTTGCATTACCCGACGCTTTCATGGGGTTAAACCTGATTACATCGCCCGGTTTTTTGCTCAGGAAAATATCCTTAACTTCATCTTTTTTGAACAAATCGGGATCTACTGAGCCTGTGGTCGTAATTCCGTTTTCCAGCACATTGCCATCGGCATCAAGTTCGGTAAAATCACCCTTCAAAAGATCACTTTTTTCTGAAACCTCAACCTCGGTAAGTTCTCCGTTTCTGCGGAGCAGGTCTTCAAGGTATTTGTTGGCGGCATCGTCCGAAATTTCAATATTGTAATATTTCAGCGATGAAACATCTTCGAGTTTCAATTCAAACTCAGGGCTGAAACCCAGATCGAAGTAAAAGCTCATCTCCCTGGGTTCGCTGAAATCAACCTGTTCGGTTTTTTCAGTGTTTGCCAGCGGGTTTCCGAGTATATTGAGATTGTTTTCTTTGATGTAATTTTCAAGGGCTTCGCTCAGCTGTTTGTTGATTTCATCGGCAGTAACAGCCTGTCCGTACATTTTTTTGGTTATGCCAAAAGGCACTTTTCCGGGCCTGAAACCAGGCATCTGGGCTTTGCGCTGATAGTCTTTCAGCACTTTCATTACTTTTTCCTCATAGTCGGAAGGAAACAGGTCAATTTTGATGGTTGCGGTCAGGTTACCGGTATTCTGCAGTTCAATGTTCATTGCAAATAAGTATGTTTTGTATGTTAAGGTTTCAGAATCAGGGCAAAACCATGTGGAAATGCCGGTGGCTTTTGAGGGCGCAAAGGTAGAAGTTTTTTTTTGAAATATTACTATGGAGAGCTTGTTGATGATTTTTCAGGATGCTGTGACTTTGCTTCCGCGAAACTTTCCTTGGTAAGTCGCCGCGCGTTTGCACACTGCCGCGCATTTGCACACTGTCGCATACTATGACAAATAGCAAGTGATTTTTGACATTCAAAAAGGGCAAATATTTGAAAATTCGTCAAGCAGTGCTCAAATTTTTCAGTATCTGCATAAGCGACCTTCTATAATATTGTAAAGGCGCGTCTACACTTCCGTTATCGGCGGTTGTCGCGCGTCTCCCGTCTCCCACATTGTCGCGCGTCTCCCGACGCGTGACCGACTTTGTCGCTCGTCTCCCAACGCGTGACCATCAGTAAAAACCTCATCCTCACCCTAATAATCCCTGTTTCTTAACAAATCATTAACAGTACATATCCAAACATTGTAAACATCCAGATTGTTTGATATGTGTTTCATTTCTGAATTGTATCATTCACACATCAATAACACAATCAAATCCCAACCACCAGGCAAAAAATGAGTCAAAATGCAAAACTGCTGTTTGTGCTTAAACACGGCCTTACATTCATTTTTTCAGCCTGCAAAAAGGATAAAGAAGACGATAATCCTCCCATAAAAAATGAACTGCTTACCGCTTTAAACTGGAGAATGACAGCCAATTCGGTAAGTTCTGAGATGCCCGTTTATGATGAAGATGGAAATATTACAGGATATTCTGGCGATGAATATGCCCAAATGGAAACCTGCTTTAAAGATGATTTAACCAAATTTGATACTGATTTAACAGTAAACTTTGGCGAAGGTGCTACCAAATGCGATGATAATGATCCTCAGACAGTTTCTGGTACCTGGGCATTTAAATCCAGTGAAACCATGCTTGCAGTTAACGAAGATGGTTGCACCCGGGATGTCAATATACTGGAACTTTCTGCAAGTATCCTTAAGTTACAGTATTCCTCTGGTTTTGGCTCAGAAACCTATACCTTTGCCATCACCCTTATGCACTGATGCAGGGGACAAAAAGCAGGTGAATGACAGTTATTTGCCCGGGATCAGCAGGCCTGAATTTCTGCAAAAAGAACTGTTTTGGATGGCCGGAGTCTTTTTTTGACTTCGGCTTTCTTCTTTTTTAGATTCACCGGCACGATATCCTTGTTTTTTTAACCGATGCATCAACAACAATCGCATTCCATTAAATCGGGTTGTTGGTGCCTCAGACATCATTCCTGAATCATTCTCCAATGTGTGAATTATGCAACTTATATCTGCAATTGTGTAACCCATTTCACTTTCAAAACCTCCACCTTTGCCGGTTCCTGTCAGCTTATTTCCGACAGGGGAGTATCAACAGTTTAAACCAAAATAAAATCATGAAACAATTCCTCACTTTTCTGGCAGCCCTGCTGATTACAGGCATTGCAACAGCGCAGCACGGCAACACACCCGCCGGATTCATAAACATCGGCATCAAGGGTGGGTTGAATTATTACAACATCAGCAACGACAATAACCTCAAATACGACAACAAATTGGGATATCATATCGGCCTGCTGGGTCATATCCATATCAACCAATCTTTTGCGGTTCAGCCCGAAATCGTCTTTTCAACCCAGGGTGCAAAATACAAGGTCGATAATGTAACCACCAATTACAACCTGAGTTATATCAATGTGCCTGTGCTTTTCCAGTACATGTTCGACAACGGTTTAAGGCTGCAGGCCGGTCCGCAGGCAGGTTTGCTGCTGGCTGCAAAATCGAAGAACGGAAGTACCACCATCGACAATAAAGAAAATCTTAAACCCCTCGACCTGGCCTTAAGCATAGGCGCAGGTTATATATTCCCGCCATCGGGGCTGGGCATCGACCTCCGCTACAACCTTGGTTTAAACAACATCAACGACGTGGGCGAAGTCAAATCAACCAACCGCGGACTTCAACTGGGCCTGTTTTACATTTTCGGCCATACGGGTAGCCGGTAAATTGCCAACTATATAATTTTCAAAGGGTTGCTGCAAGTTGGTGACCTTTTTTTTTATTATAAGTTATTATGCGTTGAATTTTAATATTGATAAAGTTTGTATAGGCAGAACTTCTGGATTGTGACGAGCTACTTAATTTTTACTAATCAGCCATGTAAGATGGTGCCGTTTCTGCCGGAATGCCAGGTGATAAATTTCTTTATTCACCTGTTTCTAATTACATTTTCTACCACTTTTAGGGTGGCGCCGATTGAACCGGAATGGTTACAACATTTAGTACTTCTTTCTTCTGAACCAACGTTTTCTTGTTTGAGTTGGAAGTTTGTTGTTTACAATTGCTATTTGTTTATTACGCAATATTTGCTCAATTATTAATTGTTTGCAATCGAATTGCATCGATAGATCTTCTATTGGTACACCTTTTAAATATCTAGAAACAATCTCTTTTTGTTTTTCTTGAGAAAAATATAATTTCGTATTATTAACAGGTTCTTTTAGCACTTCATTATTGTAATCCATTAAAACATAAATAAGGTCAGACAATAATGAGTAGTTGATTTTTAATATATTGTAATCAGAAATTCCTTCAACCATTTGTTTTATTGCTAAGTAAAGCTTTCCGGATTTGTGCCTTCGCAGATCAATTAGAAAAGTACTTTTATCGTATTCCAAAATTGTTGATTTAATGATGTTTTCCATTTTAGCTGATTTTATAATATTAAAAACAAACAATTATCCGATTGCCATTTTTGCAGAGTACTTCCATAAATACGGTGGCATTGGTTCTCGGAGTTCCCAAGTTATACTCATAGGTTTTGAGCCAGTGTAATCAATAAAACTTGCGTCACCCAAAAATACATACGACATAGTATTGCCAAATTCATCCTCATTCCTTTCTCTTACAAATAATAATATTATCTTATCGTTCTCATTTTGTTTAATATACGATAATCCTCTACCTATTTCTGGTCTAGCAGAATTCTGAGTTTGCCAATGGAAAAGTTGTTCACTTAAAGCATAATCTTGATACAAAGTTGACGGAGAGAAGTCTTTTTCTGATTTAATTAAATCTATAAATAAAAGCTCTGTGTTTATAGAAGAAATATAGGCAACACCCTCACGATTAGAAGATCTTTGCTGAAAAGTACTTAAACCAAATGCTGTTAGAATTTGGTCTCGAGTGTATCTACTATGTAGTTTAAGGGGCTGTGAATAAGGTAATAAGATTTCTTTTTCGAGGAAATTAATCTTATCTAACAGAATTTCTAGAATTTCAATTATCTCATCAACAAAAGTTGCGTTCCTTGATAATGCTTTAATACTATCCTCTAATGTTTCAAAACCACTATTCTCAAGCCAAACATCATAATACAACATCAGAGCCATTAACTTTTCCTCTTCATTAAACAAACTGATGTCTATTTCAAAATTATTTTTGGCCAAAGAAAGAATAAATTGAAAATAGCTAGCAGAGTTTGAGGAAAGCCATTTTTTACTTATTGCTCTTGTTATTTCTTTCTCGTATATATTAGAAAAATCTTCAATTTGGCCAGCCTCAAAACACAATCGTTTCCAGGACCCCCTTTTATAAATAGCTTGAATTGGTATATGATAAAACTCAATGAAATTCTTAAGCGTGAGAGGTAATTCCGCCTGGTGTCTGTAATTTCTTATTTTTGATAGAATTTGGTTTCGATTAAGAGTAGTTGCATTTTTAATATTTTGCAATATAATGCTTTTGGCTTTTTTCTCGAGAATTATTGCGCAACCTAAAGGTAAATGTGGAAAATCATCTTCAATTTCTTTGTGTGTTGATGTATTGGTTTTGCCAATTAAAGCTCTGAATTTACCTTCAAAATCGTATTCTGGTCTCGAGTTGCCAACAAAATCTAAAACGGTCAAACACTCCTTATCATCTGCTAGCCTCAATCCACGTCCAAGCTGCTGAAGAAAAACAGTTAAACTTTCAGTTGGCCTTAAAAATAATACAGTATCGATCTCTGGAATATCAACCCCTTCATTAAAAATATCAACTACAAAAAGATAATTTATTTCCTTATTGAGAAGTTTTTTTCTTAATTTTTCTCTATCATTAGTTCTACTACTAACCAGATAATCAGCCTTATATCCGGCAAGTATAAACTTTTCA
The DNA here is from genome assembly GCA_019429275.1 of Lentimicrobium sp. GTDB lineage: Bacteria > Bacteroidota > Bacteroidia > Bacteroidales > Lentimicrobiaceae > Lentimicrobium. The sequence continues at coordinate 30,087 of JAHYJC010000033.1, forward strand.
GCCATAAATTGAGCATGGTCTTGAGAAACGCAAAAGCATAAAGCACGAACATCATATAAATCTCTTACGTATTTTTCAAGGTTCTTTATTATTTCCCCAACTCTATTGTCATTTTGTGTGTAAATTCTAGTTAGCTCACTTGGTAGATATCGTCCTCTTTGCCATTGAGCATTTGATAGATCAATACTATCGCTAATTCCAAAGTACTGAAAAGGGCACAACAATCTTCTATTCAATGCTTCTGGTAATCTAATTTCGGCAGCAATTGTATTTGAAAAATCAATTAAAATATCCGCATTATCCATTCGCTCAGGAGTAGCCGTTAAACCTAGTAAAATCTTAGGCTTAAAGTGATTTATAATTGGACGGTAACTTGATGCGGCAATATGATGTACTTCATCAATAATTATGAAGTCGTAAAATGATTCTGAAAGGTTAAGCGAGTCTAATCTATTGTTCAAAGTCTGAACTGAACCAAAAATGCAATCATATCTTTCGGGTTCAATCCCATCGACCCATAGTTCTCCGAAATTATTATCGCGTAAAACACCTTGAAATGCGGCCTGTGCTTGCTGTAATATCTCCTTTCGATGAGCGACAAATAGAATTGTCGAATTGGGATTATTTTTTCTAAAGCGATTAAAATCGAATGCGGAGATCAAAGTTTTACCAGTTCCAGTCGCAGCTACTATAAGATTTCGATAACGTCCATGTATAACTCTTTCAGTCTGTAAGTTCTCTAAAATTTCTTCTTGGAAAGGATAGGGTTTTATGTTAAAATATGTAGATGGATTATACCTTTCAGTAATTCTTTCATTTTTAAGAGCAATTCGAAGTTTTTCATAATGCTGAGCCTTATTAAATATTTCAAATTCCTTATCCTGCCAATAAGTTTCGAATGTGCTCTGAAATTTCTCTATTATGTGTCCGACTTCCTTAGTTGTAACTTTTATATTCCATTCCAACCCGTTAGTTAAAGCAGAACGGGAGAGATTGGAGGAGCCTACATACCCTGTATGAAAACCTGTTTTTCTTAAAAATAAGTATGCCTTTGCATGCAATCTTTCATTTTCAGAATTATATGAGATTTTGATTTCCGTATTCTTTAATCCAGCTAGGTAGTCAACAGCCTTCAAATCAGTTGCTCCCATATATGAAGTTGTAATGACTCTTAACTTTCCACCTCTTTCAGTAAATTCGGTAAGTTCTTTTTCAAAAATTCTGATACCTGTCCACTTAATAAAAGATACTAGGAAATTGATCTTATTAGATGACAGAATTTCTTTCTTGATTTCACTCTCTAATGAGATACCGGCATTATTTCCTGTGAATAATTCACTTTGTGATAGTCTGGTATATGGTGTAATTTCTTTTAGATGTTTGTCGAGATCAACAAATCTTGCATCTATTTTTTTAAGAATTGCTGTAAGTATCTTAGCTTCAATAGATATCAAGTCCTCTTCAAACTCTTCAATCTTAAGTTCATCTCTCAAAAGATAAATTATCTTATTTGAAAGTTCGATTTGCTTTTCAATACTATTCTCGCCTGTAATTAGGTTTAATGCAAATCGGATCACTTCAATTAAATACTGAGAGAGCACCCTAGATGCTTCACTCTTATCTATTTGACTCTTTTTAATGAAAAATATTTCATTATCTAATTCAGCTAATTTATTAAAAATCAATCTATTAATTAGCTGCTCATAAAGGCCTAATTCTTTCATAATAAAAGTTTAAAAAATCATTCACAATTGGAATATCAGCAGGCGCCCAATCTAATAATGTTAGTTGTTCAGGTTTCAACCACTTAAATTCTTTGTGCTCCACTAGAAGTATTTCACCTGATAAATACTCTGCAATGTAAGGGATTAGATTAATTGTAAAGTCATGATAATGATAAATTTTAGAATCTAACCGTTTATTTAGCTTTATATCAATATTTAACTCCTCCTTTATTTCCCTTAACAAACATTCTGCCTCAGTTTCAGAGTCTTCTATTTTGCCGCCAGGGAATTCCCATTTAAGTGGTAATTTCATTTTCTCACTTCTTTGGGTAGTCAGTATCTGTCCTTCCTTCATAATAATTGCACAAGTTACATTTGTCATGATTACAATTTGTTAGAGATTTTATTTTAAGTAAAATCAATGGAACTGCTGCCCAGGAAAGCCTTTAAATGAAAAATTGATAATTTATTATTGTTTGAAAGTATTTATTTTCATCCGTCATACCACGAAGATACAAATCTTTTCAAAACAGTTCCTTTTATGGACAGCGCAAAACCCAAAAACCCCCGCTTTCGCGAGGGTTTCCGATTTTCATATGCTGATGTTATTTACCTGCCACTTCCGCTTTTTTTAGAACCTGAGCTTGCGCTGCGGGCTGGTGCTGCGGTTTTGGCCGGGGCTGAGCTTTTAGATGAGCTTGATCTTGAGACCGAAGGAGCCGAAGCCTGCCTTGGTGATTGTGATCTGCTTATACCTGGTGAAGTTGTGCTTTTGGGAGCGCTTGATCTTGAGACCGAAGGAGCCGAAGCCTGCCTTGGTGATTCCGATCTGCTTACACTTTGTCCGGCTGAGCTTTTGGGAGCGCTTGATCTTGATACTGAAGGAGCCGAAGCCTGCCTTGGGGATTCTGATCTGCTTACACTCTGTCCGGCTGAGCTTTTGGGAGCGCTTGATCTTGATACTGAAGGTGCCGAAGCCTGCCTTGGTGATTCTGATCTGCTTATACCTGGTGAAGTTGTGCTTCTGCCGGTTGACTGTGGGAAGCGGTTGTTAACCGAAGGAGCCGAAGCCTGCCTTGGGGATTCTGATCTGCTTACACCTGGTGAAGTTGTGCTTCTGCCGGTTGACTGTGGGGAGCGGTTGTTAACCGAAGGAGCCGGAGCTGCCTTTTTGTTGTCCGATCTGCCAACACTCTGTCCGGTTGAGGTTCTGCCGGGAGTTTGTGTGGTACGGCCGTTGACCACCGGGGTTGAAGCTTCCCTTTTGGTTTCAAACCTGGCGGGGTTCTGTCCGCTGGAGTTCCTGCCGGTAGGCTCCGAAGAGCGGGTGTTTACCGAAGGAGTCGGAGCTACCTTGTTGTTGTCTGTTCTGCCAACACTTTCGCTGGCTTTGGTTCTGCCGGTGGGGCTGGTTGAGCGGTTGCTTACTACCGGAGTAGCGGTGCGTCCGGTGAGGTTTGGGCTATTGTTCTGGCTGGTGCGTCCGGTGTTGCCTATGGCTGTGCCGTTTGCATCGCGGCCTGAACCTGAATTACCATATCTTTTTACATAAGCTGCTGAACCTTCGCTGCGTGTTTCGGGACGTGAGTAAGTGTGGTTGTAGCGGCCGGTTTCCCTGTAGTTGTGTACTATGGTTGAGTGGCGGCGGTGTCCGCGATAGTAGAAGTCATGGTAGCCATGGTATCTGTAGGTGTCGCAGTAGCGATAGTGAGCGTAATAGTGGTTATGCCAGTGTGAGTGGTATCCGTAGTAGTAATCCCAGTAGAAAGGACGCCATGCCCTGTAGTAGGTTGGGTAGTATCCCCAGTACCAGGGTGAGTACCAAACCACATACGAAGGTGTGTAGATGTATCTTACTACCGGCCAGGTGCGGACTTCGACATAAGTTGTCTGTGTTACCACTCTGGTGTTGCCGGTGTAGCCGGGATTCGGAGTTTCGGCGTAGTATGGCTCTATGATGTAGTCTTTTCCGTAAAGGTATTCGTCGCCAATCATCTGAACGAAAATCTGGCCTTTTTTATCTTTGAAAACAGTGATAACTGCAACATCCTGGTTTTCCCTTTCGTTGATGGCAACCTGCAGTACAATGGTGTGATCGTTTCCTTTCGGATAGTCGAGCACCCTGATGTAGTCAACGTAGTTGTCGCCGTTCAGGTCGAGGTTGTTGATTTTTTGTTCAGGATCATTCAGGCTTCTTTCGAATCCTTCAAGGGTTTCTGATTTCTGGAAGAGGTCCATCACTGCATAGAGATTCAGGTTGTCGCCGGGGAGGTTGAGCCTTTCATTTCTGTAATCCTGGGCTTTCAGGCTTAAACCCATCACGGTCAGGAGAACGAGGGCGGAGAGTTTGATGAGCGCTTTCATGGCTTGTTGTTTTTTGGAGCCATCTGCATGACCCCTGGTTAATATTTACCCATCACATTGCAAACTGCGTACCAAAAATGAATACATTTTAACATAAAAATAATAAATGGTGTATATATTTTTGTAAATATGTTTTAATATACTGTAAAACAGTAATATAAATGGTAAATAAAATGTAAAAATATAACCTTACTTTTTAAAATAAATTAAAGACTTTGCAAAAGCTAAAAAATTTATTCTGATTTGGGGTAATTGGTCCGGAGAACGACATAAATAAAGGCACGAAAAACTGGTTTACCTTTTATCTTTGCAAAAAAACAGTTCATGAAAGTATCCGGATTCACTTTTATCCGCAATGCCATTAAATTTGATTATCCGGTAGTTGAAGCCATCACCTCGGTGCTTCCGCTTTGCGATGAGTTTGTGGTTGCGGTAGGTAATTCGGAAGACAACACCCGAGGCTTGATTGAGGGCATTGGTTCGCCAAAAATCAGAATTATTGATACCATTTGGGACGATACTTTGCGTGAAGGAGGCCATGTGCTTGCCCTTGAAACCGACAAAGCATTCGATGCAGTGCGTGCCGAAAGCGACTGGGCTTTTTACATACAGGGAGATGAAGTGTTGCACGAACAGTATCTGGAGCCCATGAAGCAAGCCATGCAGCAATGGAAAGATCATTCTGAAGTCGAAGGCCTGTTGCTGAATTACCTGCACTTTTACGGATCTTACGATTATGTGGGCGATAGCCGCCGCTGGTACAGGCGCGAAGTAAGGGTAATCCGCAACAACAAGGCAATACGTTCCTACCGAGATGCGCAGGGCTTTCGGCTGAACAACCGACCACTGAGGGTGAAGGCGGTGGATGCCACCATGTATCACTATGGCTGGGTAAAACATCCTGATTTTCAGCAGGCAAAACAGGAATATTTTCATAAACTCTGGCACGATGATGAGTGGGTAGAAAAGAAAATTCCAAAAGCAGCCTTCTTTGATTACTCCGGAATAGATTCACTTGCCCTTTTCAGCGGTTCGCATCCTGAAGTAATGAAAGCAAGGATTGCATCAGGCAACTGGCAATTTACCTTCGATCCGCTGAAAAAAAAGTTGCCTTTGAAATCCAGGTTTTTACACAGCATCGAAAAGCTCACGGGCTGGCGGCCGGGTGAGTACAGGAATTACCGGATGATTTAGGTTTTTCGGGCTTTTGAAAAAAAAATAGCCACCAAGGCACAAAGACACTAATTTTCTCACATTGCTATTGCGCGAATCTTGCGGTGCAACCTGAATTGTATGTTATCTTTAAATCCATGAATTAAAAAAAATGAGCTGGCGCGCGACTCCCGTCGCGTGCCTGTTTCCCTGCTCAGTTTTTTATAAAAATGTAAATTTATTTTTCCTGATTGGTTAGTGATTCGCGCGTCAGGAGACGCGCGGAAGCCATAGAATTATACATTCCGCCCGACTACTGGAGTGTTTTGGTTGCTTGCTTTCAAAATCAGCGTGCTTGGTAACTCTTGTCGCGTGTCAGCTTTTGCTCAGTTTTTAAAAATATTTGTTATCCATGAATTGTAAAAAATGAGCTGGCGCGCGACTCCCGTCGCGTGCCTGTTTCCCTGCTCAGTTTTTTATAAAATATAATTTTTTTTTCCTGCTTGCTAAAGATTCATCGCTGCCGCACGATTGTATCGTGTGGCAGCATTTCACTAAAATAATATTGTCTAAAATTCATTATTTACCACGCGATGCAATCGCGCGGGAGCAAAGGAATTTAACGGTAATTATTATTTACCACGCGATGCAATCGCGCGGGAGCAGAGGACTCAAACACTGGTCGAAGAGGGTAGATTCAGGTATTAATTCTTTTACAATAACCAACGTTACTCATCTACAGGGGATTGGATAATTACAAATTATCCGAAGCACGGATTTGGTTATATCTGAAATCGATCCTTGGGACGGAATTACAAATTCCGCCCAGCAGGAGATTCATCGCTGCCGCACGATTGTATCGTGTGGCAGCATTTAACTAAAATAATATTGTCTAAAATTCATTATTTACCACGCGATGCAATCGCGCGGGAGCAGAGTGCTTTTCCCCGCTGGTCTCGACTCCGCTCGACCACCGAACGACTGCGGTGGTCGAGCGGAGCCGAGACCAGCGTATTCGCAATGTCATCCAGAATTTTCAACTCCGCACAGTCTTTTCCCTTAAAAAACCTATGGTGCAATTTTGTGTCTTGGCGACTTTTTGGCAAACAACAATACAAACAGTCAATCATAATTATTATTACTTTTGCAAAAATAAATTACTGACTTTATGGATTTAAAAGAAATTATGGCCATTGGCGGGAAACCGGGACTCTACAAAATGGTGGCACAGGCCAAAAACGGAATCATTGTCGAATCTCTGATCGACCAGAAGCGTTTGCAGGCATTTTCGCACGATAAAATCAGTTCACTCGAAGAGATCAGTATTTTTACCGAAAGTGGCGATAAACCTTTAAGAGAAATACTAGCAGGTTTTTACAAAAATCTCGATGGCAAACCGGCGCCTGAATTCAAAAATGAAAACGATAAATTGAAGGCATTTTTTAATGAAATGCTTCCCGATTACGATAAAGAAAAGGTATATGTTTCGCACATGCAGAAAATCGTGAGCTGGTACAATCAGCTGCTGGAGCATAATTTGCTTGATTTCAGCGAGGCGGAAGAAGTGCCGCAACCCGATGAGCCTGAAAAAGAAAACAAGGCAGAATAAGAAATTGAGTCCGTAAGCATTACGGACTTTTTTATATTTTTACTTTTCTGATAAAATGATATGAAGAAATTCATCCTGGATCTTAAAATACTCAGCAACAACAGGTTGAATCACAATCACAACCTGCTTGAGCTGACCAGCGATTCACCGCTACCACCCATGGTGCCGGGGCAGTTTGCCGAAGTAAGGGTTGATGGTTCGGCTACTACATTTCTGCGCAGGCCTTTTTCAATACACCGGATTGACAAGGCAGCCAACACCATGCACCTGCTCATAAAGTCGGTTGGTGATGGCACCAGAAATATTTCGAACCTGGAAAAAGGGGCTCTGCTCAATGTGATGTTTCCGCTTGGTAAGGGTTTTACCCTCAAGCAAAATGAGGAAGTTTTGCTCGTAGGTGGTGGTTGTGGTGTAGCTCCGCTTTATTTTCTTGCCGATCAGCTTCACCGGAAGGGAAACAAAGTATCGGTACTTATTGGTGGGCGCTCTGCAGGCGATATTTTGCTGGCTAATGAATACCGGAGTTTTGGCAATGTTTATATTTCTACCGAAGACGGAACTCTGGGCGAAAAGGGCATGGTAACATCACATTCACTGCTGAAACCTGAAAAACTGCCTTTTTCGGTGATTTATTGCTGCGGGCCCGATGGCATGATGAAAGCAGTGGCACATATTGCCGAATCCAGAGGAATTGAATGTGAAGTCTCGCTCGAAAATACCATGGCCTGTGGCATGGGAGCCTGTCTGTGTTGTGTGGTAGAGACCCATAAAGGCAATCAGTGTGTTTGCACGGAAGGGCCGGTTTTTAACTCCCGCAGACTGAAAGGCTGGACAGCAGAAGCAGAAGTAGGTTGTTCACTTGATAAATAGCACTTTAAATCAGAAAGCAAAACAGCAGAAAAGTATGGCCGGTCTGGAAGTTAAAGTTCATAATCTCAGCCTTAAAAATCCCGTTCTTACAGCCTCAGGCACCTTTGGTTATGGTGAAGAGTTCGACGATTTTATCGATGTCAATGCCCTGGGCGGCATTATTGTAAAGGCAACCACATCAAGGCACCGCGACGGGAATCCTTACCCTCGAATGGCCGAAACGCCGATGGGAATGCTTAATGCTGTCGGGCTTCAAAACAAGGGTGTGGATCACTTTGTGGATTACATTTATCCGAAGTTGCTCAAATACAACAACTGTGTCATTGCCAATGTGTCAGATTCGACCATTGAGGGCTACGTAGAAGTTGCTGAAAAACTCAACCATCTGGATCATATCCGGGCCATTGAACTGAATATCAGCTGTCCGAATGTAAAAGAGGGTGGTATGGCATTCGGAACGAGTTGTCCTTCGGCCATTGCCGTTACCCGCGCCGTGCGTAAGGTTTACGATAAAACCCTCATTGTAAAACTTTCGCCCAATGTAACCAGCATTGCTGAGATAGCCGTGGCGGTGGAATCTGCCGGAGCCGATGCCATTTCACTGATCAACACCCTGCTGGGCATGGCCATTGACGCCGAGAAACGAAGACCTGTACTTTCTACCATCACCGGTGGATTGTCTGGTCCGGCCATCAAACCGGTTGCGCTGCGTATGGTATGGCAGGTATCCAAAGCAGTGAAAATTCCTGTGATCGGCATTGGTGGAATCACAACTGCGGTTGATGCCATTGAGTTTATGCTTGCCGGTGCATCAGCCATACAGGTAGGAACGGCCAATTTTATTGACCCTACTGCTACAGTGAAAATTATTGCAGGCATCGAAGATTACATGCAGCGCCATGGCATTTCAGATGTAAAAGATCTGATTGGTGGTCTGATGGTGTGATTGAAGAAAGTTGATTGTTTCTATTTTCTACCCCCTCCCGCCGCATACGCTGCCCTGTTGGCACGGATTACAAATCCGCGCCAACAGGGGGGGGGCTCCCCCTGCGCCTTCGACTGCCTGAATGCCGGGCAGGCAGGCTCAGGCACCGGGGGAGTGCCTGTCCACAAAAATCCTGATATCAAAATCTAAATTCATGAGTCTCACAAAATCCCGAAAAATACCGGAATTTATGGTCCCCAGTCTTGCTGAGCCTGCCTGCCGGGCATTCAGGCAGGCGGAGTCGAAGCACGAAAGGGGGATAAGAGGGGGATACAAAAAGAACCGGTTACCGGCTCTCTTATGCCTGAAATTACAGGGACTGCAGTAAAAACTGATCTGGTTATTCCGAACTTACTTTTGCCAGAGGTGCAACCTCGCTGGCTACCTGCCTGTTAAACTCAAAGGCGATGGATTGGTAGTTGACTGCATCAACAATGGTTCCTATGAAGCAAAGTCCGGCAGTAAAGAAGTAAAGGATTCCCATACCTATATGATTCACAAGAAACCTGTGAACCCCTGCAACGCCAAGCAACCCAACCAGGCAGGTAAGCAGTATCAGTTGCGGGTCTCTGCGGCGCGAGCGGTAAATCATTGCAAAGGTCTGAGCCTGTTGATCACTGAAATCTTGGATCAGCGTCTGAACGTGGTTCAATTCCATTCCCTGCAGTTCGGGCAGGTGTTTAAGTACATTGGCCATAGGTAAAAGGTTTAACGGTTAGTAATAAAAAACAGGTTTTCTGAAAATCTGAATAATTCTGAATAAAAGCACCAGTACCGCAAAAATACCCAGCGGATGAGCCATAAAGCTGGCTTCAAAATTTCCCCTGGCAAGGTAGGAAACCGATTGTCCGAGTCCGCAACCCGGACAAAAATCTATACCAGTGGCCGAGAGCGGACAAAGGCTTGCATGACTGTCAGCAGGAGACATAAAAGCCATCAGCAGCAATCCGGCAATCCAGATAAAAGCTTCAAGTTTTGCCCTGAAATATTGCCAAAAATGTTTCAAGGATTTTTTCATTTCGCTGCAAATTGTCATACAAATATATGTAAAGAAAACCCGCTTGAAAATGTTTTCCTCTGAAAGTGATTTTTTTACCAGCAGGTTGCAGAATTTGAACGGTGAAAGTGTTAAACGATGGTTTTTTCCTGTCTTTGAGATTTTGCCCTACAATTGCTACTTTTGCAGCAATGGATAGCAATATAAATCAATTTCCGGACTGGCAATCGCGCACACGTTTGCTGACCGGGGATAAAAACCTGGAAAAATTAAGGAACGCTCATGTGCTGGTTGTCGGTCTGGGTGGTGTGGGGGCTTTTGCTGCCGAACAATTGGTCAGGGCGGGTATTGGCCACCTTACCATTGTTGATGGCGATTTTGTTAATCCGACAAACCGCAACCGGCAGTTGCTGGCTCTTTTGAGTAATAACGGAAGAGCCAAAACGGAGGTTATGACAGAGCGTCTGCTTGACATCAACCAGGCACTTAAACTCACTGCCATTCAGGAATACATAAAAGATCAACGCTTGATAGACATTCTGGAAACAGGATTTGACTACGTGTTGGATGCTATAGATACACTTTCGCCCAAGGTTTACCTGATTTATCACACCCTTCGACTTGGAATGCCATTGGTGAGTTCAATGGGTGCAGGCGGAAAATTTGATCCGGGACAAGTGAAAATAACAGATATTTCGGCCACAAAGCATTGTAAACTTGCTTATTACATTCGAAAACGGCTTCATAAGCTTGGTGTTTGGGAGGGTTTTAAGGCAGTTTATTCACCCGAAGAGGTGGCACGCAAAGTAATCACCCTGAGTGAAGAAATTGAAGTGAATAAGAAATCCACCGTAGGCACCATTTCTTACATGCCGGCTATTTTCGGATGCTTCTGTGCTGCAGGAGTAATCTCTGATCTGATAAAGAAAGAATAAATCTCTGCTCTTATTATTTTGTTGACCTATAGCCCGGATTTGATTTCAAAATTCTAAGCTTTATTAAATATTTTCATAAGTTTGCTATCTCACCCTGATTCACTGAATTATGAAACTTGCCCGCTTATATGCTTCTACTTTGCTATTGCTGCCTTTTGTGCTTTTTTCGCAGCAGAGGCCTGAATGGGAAAATGAAACCATCAACGCCATAAACAAGGAGAGGGCGCGCAGCACCTGGATACCATACGCTGACGCTGCGCAAGCTATGTTCGGAGCGTGGGGTGATTCTCCTTATTATTACAACCTTAACGGGAACTGGAAATTCAACTGGGTAAAGCATCCCGATCTTCGTCCTGAAGATTTTTTCACTGAGGGATATGATGTTTCCTGGTGGAACGATCTGGTAGTTCCTTCGTGCTGGCAGATGAAGGGCTATGGCATTCCCATTTACACCAATGTTACGTTTCCACATGCTGCAAATCCGCCCTATATCATGGAACCCGTTCCGGCCCATTACACCAAACATGAGTTCCCCAACCCCGTAGGTTCTTATGTGCGGGAGTTTACTGCCCCTGCTGAATTTGCCGGACGGCGCACCTTTATCCACTTTGCAGGGGTTGAAAGTGCCATGTATCTTTGGGTGAACGGAAAGAAGGTAGGTTATAGCGAAGACAGCCGCCTTCCTGCTGAATTTGATATAACTGATTTTATTAAACCGGGCATCAATAAGCTGGCAGTTGAGGTTTACCAGTGGTCCGATGGAAGCTACCTTGAGGATCAGGATTTCTGGCGCATGAGCGGCATTTACCGTGATGTTTACCTGTATTCGGTGTCATTGTTTCATCTGAGGGATTACTGGCTGAAGGCTGAATTCAACGACGATTTGTCAGTAGCTGATTTTATTGTAGAAGCTGATTTTGAAAACTTTGGTGCAAAAGGGAACCACCTGCTCGAGGTCTATCTGTTGGGGAAGAATGAGAAATTTGTGGATTCAAAACCCATAATTTCGCAGGAAATTAGTGCCGGAAGCAGAATGAAAATGCCTTTGACCCTTAAGGCAAAAGTTGTAAATCCTTTGCTCTGGTCGGCCGAAACACCTGAATTATATCATGTGCTTTTGATAACCAAAGATGCTGCAGGTCGTGTTCTGATGGTACAGCGCAGTGATTTTGGTTTTCGCAAAATTGAAATTCACGATCAGCAACTTTGGGTAAATGGAAAAAGCATCAAGATAAAGGGAGTGAACCGCCACGATATCGATCCGCATGACGGGCGGGCTGTAACGCGCCAATCCATGAAAAGAGATGTAGAGCTATTTAAATTATTCAATATCAACACGGTACGTACAAGTCATTATCCCAACGATCCATATTTTTATTCACTTTGCGATGAGTATGGCATTTATGTGATTGATGAAGCCAATGTTGAATCGCATGGTATGGGGTATGGCAAAGAATCGCTGGGGCATGTAAAAAGCTGGCAGGAAGCCCATGTGAGCAGGATTATGAATATGGTTGAGCGCGATAAAAATCATGCTTCGGTCATCATGTGGTCGCTGGGCAATGAGGCAGGGCCGGGCATCAATTTTGAAGTTGCTTCGGCAGCCGTCAAACAGCGTGATCCATCTCGTCCCATTCACTATGAGCGATACAATGAGGTTGCCGATGTGGTTTCGGTTATGTATCCCGATGTGGTCTGGTTTACCAACGAAGGTCTGAAAGATAATCCCAAGCCCTTTTTAATGTGCGAATATGCGCATGCCATGGGAAATGCCTTAGGCAACCTGCAGGAATACTGGGATGCTATTTATACCCACAAACGCCTCATCGGAGGTTGTATATGGGATTGGGCCGATCAGGGTTTGTACAAGGAAATTCCGGGAAAACCGGGCGAATTTTTCCTGGCTTACGGAGGTGATTTCGGCGACCGGCCCACCGACTGGAATTTCTGTGCCAACGGGCTTACCACTGCTGACCGGAAGATTACGCCCAAAATGCATGAGGTAAAAAAAGTTTATCAGAATGTGTGGATGGAACCGGTTAATCTTCTTAATGGTGAGGTCGCGATTACTAACCGCTTTTCGTTCATAAATCTGAATGATTATGATTTTTCCTGGGAAATGACCGAAAATGGAAAGGGAATTCAATCAGGTAATCTAACAGTGGATTTACAACCGGCAAAGACAAAAAACATGGTCATTCCATTTGAAACCCCTGAACTAAAACCCGGAAGTGAGTATTTTCTGAATATTTATTTCCTTCTGAAAAATGAAACGCTGTGGGCAAAGCGTGGTCATATCGTTGCTCAGGAGCAGTTTAAAATTCCGTTTGAAGACCCTGAGGCGAAAGTACTTGAAGTTTCAACCCAATTCTCACTTGAGGTTCTGGAGAAGGATGATGAATTGCTGATTACAGGCAGGCAGTTCCAGGTGGCATTCAGTAAAAAAGCAGGAACCATAACCAAACTGAGTTACAGTGGATTAAGCGTGATTGAAACCCATCCTGAAGCGCTCCATGGCATCAGGCCTGAAACCCGGCTGATTTCATGGAATACTTTTACCGATAAACGCATTTCGGGACCAAGGGTAAATATTTTCAGGGCGCAGGTTGACAATGATTATGTTTTTGGAGGTGGTCCCGGACCGATCTGGCAGGACCAGGGGCTGGCTGATCTTAAAGATACAGTCAAAGGATTCAGATTTGAAAGAACTGTAGATCAAAATGTTAAGCTTTCAATAGATATTGAGTCAGTTGCTGCAATGGGTTACAAGGTTATTTCACGATTTACCTATCTTGTAATGGGTAATGGCGTCATTGATGTGGATGTAAATGTTGATCCGCAGCAAGTTGACTGGCAGCTGCCGAAGATTGGTGTTATCCTGGAGTTGCCGGTTGGTTTTGAAGATATAACATGGTTTGGTGCCGGGCCTCATGAGAACTACCGTGACAGAAAAACATCTGCACATATTGGCCTGTATCAAAATTCGGTAACCAATATGACTGAGGATTACATCCGCCCGCAGGATATGGGCAACCGTACTGATACGCGCTGGTTTACTTTAACCAACAGGCAGGGCAAGGGAGTGAAATTTGCTGCACGGGTAAATCTGTTGAATTTCAGTGCGCTACATCATCTACCCATCGATCTCGACAAGGCCAATCATCCCTATGAACTCATTAAGCGCCCTGAAACCATCATTACCATTGATGCCCTGCACAATGGCTTGGGAGGCGGAAGCTGTGGGCCCGGACCCATGGAAAAATATCAACTCAAGACCGAACCTGTGACTTTTGGCTTCAGTATTATTCCATATGTGGCGATTTAAGGAAATGGGTTCTGGCAGGAAGTAACGGATTTGAAGCTCCTGAATCTTTATCTAAATATACAACAACAGCCCGAATTAACAATGATCCGGGCTGTTGTTGTTAAAATTGCTTTAAATCAGAACCAAAAAGGGACTGATTGCAGCGGAGAACATTAATCGTCATCACTAACGCGGAATGCAACCTTACAGATGACACCATAAGAAATGATCTTACCGTCTTTTACATGTACTTTTGTATCTTTCAAGTAAACTGAATCGATGTTGCGTACAGTTTTTGAAACTTCTTTTACTGCCTGTTGCAGTGCATCTTCAATGCCTTTTTCTGAGGAAGCAATTACCTCTATTACTTTTACAATTGCCATGGTTTTAAATTTTTTTGATGATTAAAACTGAATAATTCCAAAAGTAATAAAAATTACCGGGAATTCAAAATTTAAAATGAACAACCGGTGTTTGGAATGACATATAAATGTGATCGAAAAATGTTTTCACATGTAGCCCGGATCATTGTCAAGACCAAAAATAAAACCGGGACCGTTGCCTTAGCAACAACCCCGGTAATAATTCCAATTAAACAGATAATCAGACAATAGTTACTGATGAAAAGGTGATAACTGTTTCCTTTTCAGAATGGTTTGACCGCTGAATTAATTCACAACAATTTTTTTCAGTTCAGTCCAGCCCGGAGCAATTACTTTCAGGAAATACAATCCTTTTGCTTTCCCCGAAAGATCGATTCTTGTGGTTTGTCCATTCCATTCCATTTGCTGAACCGGCCGGCTCATGTTGTCATAAATAATAATGTTTGCATTTCTGACCTGCTCAGGATTGGTTAATGCAATTTCAAATACACCTTGAGATGGGTTTGGAAATACACTCAGGGCATTCTGCAGAATGGGCTCTTCTTTATTTTCAACGATGATGAACGGACTGTCAGAGAAAGATATCACATAAGCAGCAACATCGAGTACAGGATTAAATCCATCGTTGCAGTCGGCACAGGTTGTTCCGGTTATACAGTTTGGATGATTTGGATGGCAATAATCCACATATCCTTCAAAGAAGGTATATCCCAGTTCAATATCACTTGCAGCTACAAATTCATTCAGGCTAAAGTTGAACCACGGGGCAATGGCTCCGGGACACCAGCCGGCCCTGTTGTGATACCAGGTACCATTCTGAGGCTGACATCCATCGGGATTAGGATTGCAGACAAGCCAGTTGACCTGGGAAAACTCTTTTGTTCCGTTTACATAAAGATCGTGGGTGGCATTATAAAATTCAGCGGCATTGCTTGTGTTCAGATCGCCCCAGGCGTGACCGGTAGAAACCAGTTTTAATTTGGCAGCAACGGTATTTTCCGGAAATTCATACTGAAAATCGGGAACCGGCTGAAGATTTGCATAATCGCCAAAGGGGAATATTTCGCGCCAGGCTTCTTTCACCCTGCTGTAAAGATGAGGAACGGTGCCAGCCCTGTAATCGAGGGTCAGGTCATACATAAATCCGTTGTCTAGCGTGGGGCAGGTTGCCCTGAAGGTTGTTTTTCCCTGCAAAACTGACATATAATCAGTCAGATCTATGCTGTGTATGCAGGCTACGCCATAAGGAGTTATATACCTGATAATTTCAACCCAGTTTCCTTCTTTGTCCATTGCTTCAAAATAGGCTACCCGGTCCCATTCACCACACCCCCCCGGAGGGCAGTGAACATTCAGGGTTGCAATGATCTGATCGTAGGCGCCCAGGAATGAAGGAAGTTCAGCTTCCATGGTTTGTGTGGTTACCGTGGGGTTGAGCCAGATATCTTTATAAGCCTCAACGGAAACGTTGGTGGCCGACGGCAATATACTTATGCTCACATTCTGGCTTCCAACAGCACCATAATTATTTGCAGACAGAATTTCAATCGTATAGTTGCCGTATCCGGGTGGGGTCCACCATGCGGTATAATGTCCGTTCCAGAAGTTCTGGGCATCGATGGTCTGGCCATCTATTCTGAATTTTACCCAGGCCACATTGAATAATTCAGGGAATGTAATGGTTGAAATTGCAGCCAGTTGTATTTGCGCAAGGGTTGGCACATAAACATTGCCTGCCAGCGGATTCCGGGCATCAATATCGGGCACTTGCAACTGGGGATCCAATACATGGAACCTTTGTATAACGGGCTCCGCGGCATTGTACTGACCCCCTCCCGGCTGTGTGGCTTTTACCTCAACCAATCCCGGAGAGCCTGTAAGTGTGATGATATTTTCATCGATGGTTGCCGGACCCGACAGAATTTCGAACTGTACCGGAAGCCCTGAAGTGGCGGTTGCTTCTATGGCAAAAGGTGGTGAGTTGGTAAGTTTATTCGGAATGGCCGGAAATGAAATGGCCTGATAGGATGGGTCGAGGGTTCCGTTAAAGTTTGAGGTTTCACCGGTCATTGCAAAGTTAATCAGGTCGCCATCTCTTTCAGGTGAACCAACTTCTGAAATGAGTTTTGTAATGGATGAATTATCGCCTCCGGGCACGCCCTGATTGTGCTTATAATACAACTCAAGACCAGCTTCGTTGCCCTCAAGTTCATTGGCCATCATATCCTGAATTTCGGCCTGTGTGAGTGCTTTGGACCAAACAGAAACTTCATCGGTGCGGCCACACCAGTAGAAATCAAGTGAGCCCAGAATGCTGCGGCCAATGGTAAATGCGAGGTTGGTAGCGGTAAAACTTCCGTTTGCTGCTTTGCTTCCTTTCAAAATACCGTTGACATAGAGTTTTACGGATGTTCCGTCATAAATCCAGGCAAAGTGTTGCCATATCTGGGGAATTACTGTGTTGGCAGGTGCTACATATTCAAAAAGGGTACCAGCCGAGTTCTGAAAACGACATTCGACAGTACCATTGTTTAATTGTATCATGTAAAAGCCCTGGGTACCTCTGAATCCCATAAGTGCCTGACCATAACTCAACTGATCACAATAAAACCAACCGGCCATGGTAAAGCCCGGCTTATTGGCAATGTATTGAGAACCGTTTTCCAGATACACGTAATCGCGATTACTGCAACTATAATGAAGGTACTGGTTTGTCTGTGCCTGAGTCAGGGAGAAAGCTGCCAACAGCAGTGCGATGATCAGCAGGGGGATTCTCTTGTAATTGTTTTTCATATTTATAGATTTTGGTGTAATTGTGTTGCAGACTTTAAAGTTAAGGGTTTAAGTTGTTCCAGATTATTTCAGGAATAGTTTTTTTCAGGGGGTCCACCACATTTTTACTATTGGTTCATCACCACCCTGCCTGATACTTGCCTCATTCATGTTGTTTTGATTGTATTGAGCCTCCGATGGGGGATAGGGCATCCTGAAGTGTTTTATATCATCGCCTTCTCTGGGCGTCAATCCTGTGCGGCGCGCCTCGGCATAAGCTTCCCAGGGTTGCCTGAAGGCATCAAGCCAGCGCTGGGTATAGATGAAACGTAATTTTTGCTCATCAGTAGCTGCATTCCATGATCCAAAACGCATCAAGACACTTGCTGCGTTGAGATTTGAAGGAATGGTGATTTTGGTTCCAAAAGTCACACCCGAAAGTGGTAAACGCAGCCTGTTGGCAAGGCTGACCCACCATTCAACAGATGCATTGATTCCATTCATGTATTCGATATCGGCATTCGTCCTGTCTTCGGCAACTCCAATCCCTCTAAAGTATGCTTCTGCCTTTATGAAATGAACCTCAGCACCTGTCATCAGAATGATGGGCATATTGCTGTGGTCGGCAATGATGAAGAAATTGAAAGGCGAAAAATTAACATTGTTTTTGATGTGATAGTTTCCCATGTCATCGCGGTGACTGCCGTATGGAATGCCCTGAGATGATGGTGTTGTTTCTTCAGGTATTTGTGGATAAGGTACCCATTTGTCATCCTGGTCTCCTTCAAAGAATATATATGCCCTGGGATCAAAAATATCGGCGCCTTCAGGTGAATCACCTGACGAAAGCTGATGCCAGATGTTGGAACCCATCCTCAGGCCATTGTGTTCCCTGAACGACCAGCTTACGCTTTCATTAGAAAAACCGTTTGTGCCCGGCCATATACAGGCACTTTCCATAAGTGGTGTTATAAAATCGTATCCATACAACACCGGGAGGTTGTTTTCAATGATATCTTGAATGATTTCTCCGGCAATTCCAGGCTCTTTTTCCGACATTCGCATGGCATGCCTGAGTCTTAATGAATTGGCAAATTTTCGCCACATGATCAGGTTACCATTAAACAGCTTATCAAATGCTGCAAACGAGGTAAATGGCTCTACACGGGCAGCCGTATCGTTTATGGCTGAAGCCGCCTTTTCCAGATCGTCGAGCAACGAAAGGTAAATGTCGCGCTGGCTGTCATAAGCAGGATACAGCCGGTCAAGGTCCTGATATCCATAGCCGGCTTCGCTGTAAGGAATGTCACCAAAAAGATCGGTGAGTTTGAAGGTTTTGTAAGCATTGACAATGGTGAGCATGGCCCTCATGTTATTGGTTGCGGGATTGGAAGGATATTCAGCGAACCGCTTTTCCAGTTCACGGACCGACGAGAGGTTTTTGTAATAGTTTTGCCAGACGTCTTCGGTGCCCAGGGTGTAATTTCCCCATGCGGCTGAGGTAAGTGCGGCCTGCTGGGTTTGAGCATACAGTATTTCATTGTTGATGTAAAACTGTTCATTCCAGGTCAGCATCAGCGATTGAATAATTCCGTTGAAAAGCGATCCGTCACTGGCCGTGGTAAATCCCTGTGGATTGGTATCTATTTCTTCAAAATCCTTTCTGCAGGAAGAAAAAATAATTGCGAAGCTGAAAAGGAGAAGGATATATTTTGATTTCATTTTTGCTGGTTTGTATGTTGATACTGGCCTTATCATTTGCTCAAAATCAGAAGGTTGCGCTTGCGCCAAAGGTCACTGAACGAACTCCGGGGAACGAAGCCCATTCAAATCCCTGGGCATTTCCCGATCCCATAATGCCTTCGGGATTGATTTTGTCGGGAAGCGTTGTGTAAATATAGAAAAGGTCGCGGCCAACAACCGACAGGGTTAGGCTTTGGAATATTTTGGTGCTTTTCAGGATGGTTTGTGGCAGACTATAACTCAGAGAGATCTCCCGCATTTTTACCCATGTATTTTCAAGAATTCCGGGGGTAGATACAAATTTTCCCCATCCTCCGGCATTTGGCAGATATTTATAGTAATAATGTACCACTTTGTCATTTGGCGTGCCATCCTCATAAACACCGGGCAAAATAACTCCAACATTCCGGGTTATTCCGTCAGGATCTGTGTAGGGTAAGCCTCCGCCATCGCGTTCAAGTAGGGTAGAAGGGCTCTGTCCGGTCTGTAAGCCAATAACATATGATCCGCTGTAAATATCGCCACCCCATTTGGTGTCGATCAGAGTGGCGAGCCGAAAATTGCGGTAAATAATTTCAGTTGTAAAACCGGCAATAAAATCGGGCGATGCATTTCCGATCGGAACCCTGGTATCGGTAATTTTATAATGGGTGCCTGCATCATTCAGAATGCGGTTTCCGTTGGCATCATAAACATAATCATAACCGGTGATGGTTCCGTATTCATCACCTTCATAAAGATCCATGGCGGGTCCGTTCAATCCCCAGATATCAGCCAGGTGGTATGAATCGGAATAGCCTCCAAGACTGAGGATATAGTTCCGGTTTCTCGAAAAATTTAATCCGGTTTTCAGAATGAAATTTCTGGTTTGCAGGGGAACTGTATTGATGATGAATTCGAACCCTTTGTTTGAAAGTTCTCCCCGGTTAATGGTAATGTTGTAGGCACCTGAACTTACAGGAACTGGAAGCCGGAGTATCTGATCGAATGAATGTTTGTAGTACCAGGTGAAATCAAAATCTATACGGTTTTCAAAAAAGCCAAGGTTCAGGCCGGCTTCATAACCCGTAACAAATTGTGGTCTGAGCTCAAAAGGTGGGATTACATCGGGCAAAAATGAAGCCTGTTGCCCTCCAAATAAGCTTGTCCGGTAATAGAAATTCTTTTCGTAAGCCGAAGGGCTGTTGGCTGTTTGGGCAATTCCTCCTCTTAACTTGACAAAATTGAGCCAGGGCAATTTATCCTGAATTTTAAATGCCTCGCTTGCAATAAAACTCAGCGAAGCCGATGGGTAGAAATAGGAATTGCTGCTTCTCGGCAGTGTAGATGACCAGTCGTTTCTTCCGGTAAGCTCGAGGAAAAGGTAATCTTTAAACGAAAGATTCATGAATGAAAATGCGGAATTTGTCCTGGCCCTCATCATCGATTCGCGCGGAACCAGAGAAGAACCTGAATTACCGCTGCCGGGGTTTACTACGGTGGTATTCCCGTCGTCATCGGTTTCAAAAATATATTCCGTAAAGTTAAAAAACGTGTACATATTGGGATAATACCAGGTGCCTGATGAACCGGAAATGCCATAAGCATTGTAATCCCAGCGACTGCCACCCATAGTAAACCGGATACTAATACCTGAATTGAAAATATTCTTTTTATGGGCTGTAATGAGGGCTTCCAGGTTATCATTTGTAATCTTCTCAAGACTGTTGCTATATCCGCCACCTAGTTGTCCGATGAAATCAACAGGCTTGTTTTTGGAGGTAAACTGTTCAACGGCATAATCCCTGCCAATTCGGGCGGTGGCATTCAGCCAGGGCGCAATATCATAAATTAAGGCTACTGAGCCGGTGTACTTGTCTCTGTCCTGCCATGTGTTGTTGTTGAAGTAATTCCACCACAGATATCGGTCAACGTACAAAAACGGGTAGCCTTCGAGCATATTCCTTGAACCATCAGTGAGCTGATACATCTCTTTGTCGATGCCCTGATAGCTGCGTGGCCAGGAATAGAGAAATCCTTTGCTGAAGGAATTGCCGTCTTCGCCTATCATGGGGCTGTTTAGGCGCTTGTATTTTACATAGGTAAGGGTTGCGTCAGCCTTAAGCTTCTCAGAAATTTTTATGTTGGTTCCAAAATTTATGGTCGTCCGGTTATAGTTGCTGTTTTCAATGATGGGTGTATGGTCCTGATTGGTAAATGACATACGGAGTGTGCCTTTGTCGTTACCTCCCTGCACCGAAACATTATGAGTTTGAGTAATGCCTTGCCTGAATGGCATCTCCAGATTATTGGGTTGAGGCGAGTATTGGCGCATTTCGCCATCCCACCATTTGACCCGTTGTCCTTTCATCTCAGGCCCCCACGAAACGGCCGATCCATAATATCCGAACTGCTCGGAAGTGGTTGATGTGGTTCCCTCCTGATTTAGAATTATTTTATCATTTCCATAAATGCCCGGATACAGCAATGTTCCGTCTTCATCTTCCGGAAAGCCTGGTTCTGAAAGCGAAATGGGCCCGCCATGTCCGTATTTATTCTGTACTTCACGGTAACGATAAGGGTCACTGACTTTTATGTTATAATTATAGGTAACGCCCAACCCGCTTTGTTTTTTGCCCCGTTTTGTAGTGATGAGTATGACTCCGTTGGCACCTCTTTCGCCATAAAGTGCCGATGCAGCACCTCCTTTCAGCACAGTATAATCTTCAATATCAAACGGATTCAGGTCGGCAATGCCATTGCCCCAGTCAACTCCCCGGCCGATATTATCGAGCCCGGAAACGTTATCCATAGGTACATTGTCAACCACAATCAAAGGCTGATTTGTCCGGGCCAGATTGTTGTTTCCCCTTATTGTAATTCGGGTTGAGCCTCCATCAACACCATCGCCCTGCGATATCTGAACTCCCGCACTGCGTCCCGAAAGGGCACCGATTACATTTGGTGTTCCGGCTCGCAGAATTTCATCGGAGTTGATTTTTTCTGATGAATAGCCGATTTCTCTTTTTTCGCGTTTTACCCCAAGTGCAGTCACCACAACCTCCTCGAGCCGCCTGGCTTCAGGATAAAGCGTAACATTTACCACATTTCTTTCTCCAACCGGAATTTCAATGGTGGTGTATCCAATAAAACTAAAGATAAGTGAAGTAGAATGGCCTGAAATATTGAGTCTGTATAATCCATTGACATCAGTGGCCGTACCCAGATTTGTCCCCTTAATCTGAATGCTTACTCCAGGGAGCGTGAATCCGTCATCGCTATCGGTTACTGTTCCCGTGATGGTTCGTTCCTGCGCAGTTCCGGATAAAACAAAGGAAACAATTATAAGAAGAATAAAGGTAATTCTCTTCATAGATCAGGCTTTGAGGTAAATCTGAATATGTAACGGGCGATAAATTCTGTTTTCTATTGGGATGTAAACTTAATAAAAATATTAATTAAGTTACAAGGCATTTATCGAAATTTTTGAAAAAAATATTCACATAAAATGAACAATGCGTGGGTGTAAAGTTCTGAGATGTTTCAAAACAAGTAACCTTCCACTTTAGCAACGGAAGGTTCTTCTGTGAAGGGATAAATCTTTATAAAATAACCAGTTTTATTTTTGCCTGACCATCGGGTGTGGAAAGTCTGAGAATATAAGTGCCCGGCAAAAGATTATAATTCAATGAAATATTGCTCTGGCCTTCCTTAAATCGCTGCACAAGGCTGAAACCGGTTTTTTGACCTGCCAGACTGAATATTTCGACTTTCAGCAATCCCTGATTTTTGATTTCTATATCAATAAAGAGCGAACCTGAACCTGGATTTGGGTATATACGAGCAATGCCGACTTAATTTTCAGCAATGTCAACATTGTAATTCTCGTTGAGTCAAAGCGATGAAAGTCTGACGTTGGGTTGCCCCATAACACCTGCAATATACATGGTTGCATCTCCGGTACCCTGGATTGTTGGCGCTTTCCACTGGAAGTTCCAGCTGGCAGTGGCTGCATTGCTGGCCGAAATGTGTATAACATATTTGTTTGATCCTACAAGTTGGTTGCCTGCTCCGGCGATAAGGCTTCCCATTGATGCCCCGGTTATATTCTTTGGCGAAGTCTGAAAACCTTTGCGAACTGTACCACTCAGCGCTAAAGTAAAATCAGAGGTCTCACCGGTAAGATATCCGGTAGCTGGAATATTGGAAGTTAGAATCCCGGTAATGGGAGTCGCAGTGCCATCGTGGCAAAAGGTGCAGTTTTTTCCGTCACCCGGCGATCCGGTGTGACCTGAAGGAGCACCGGCCGGACTCTTTGTCCCGTGCTAATCACCTGAAAAGGATTGGGTGAACACCATAATTAGAACTATCATAATGAATGACAAGATAAATGTATATTTTTTCATGGTTTAATGTTTAATTGAAAGTAACCAATCAGTTTCTTTTGTAATCGGCAATTGTGTTTAATGCAAGAAAAACATTCTGGCCATTTTTTATGGCAGTATCAATAATGGATCTCAGTATGGCAAAATTTTCAGCAGCTTCAAATATTTTGAACTGTCCGGATATTTTTTGTTTTACTTTCACGTTCCGGATCGCCCTTTCCGAACCATTGTTATCAGCAGGTACTTCAGGATGGTAAAGGAATGTCAAAATATGGTCGCGGTATTTGATTATCCGCTTTTGGAATGTGACCAATTCTTTATGTTTCGGATTCAAAGGTTCTTCCAACAAAATACTCAACTGTTTTTCAAGACTATCTCTGGCTTGGTTAGGGTTAATATAATCAGCGGGAATAAATTCCTTTTTAAGCTTTTCGGCCTGTATCAATATACTGCGAAAACGTTTAGGCCAGGTTGTTTTGTAACGCTTCTCAAAGTAAATGGTTTCACGTTCCAGATGGGATGTGCATGTTTGATGCCTGTCTACTTGAGTTTGAAAATGAGCTTTCCAACAATCATGTACAAGGGTAACTTCTTTCGATATATCGGCAACATGTTTATTAATCGTTTCGGCTCCCCTGTTGGTAGAGGCAGCAATATATGTTGCTCTATTATTTTGCCATGTCCAGAACCAATGCTTCATTCCATTGACCTTCATACCCGTTTCATCAGCACCGATAACACTACTTTTAACAACACTTTTGCGGATCAATTCATAGGCATCAGTCCCTTTGGCTGCCAACCTGTTAAGCAGGCAATGCAACCCTCCCTCGCTGATGTTCGCCCCCATAAGGTCATGCAACAACTCCTGAAGCCTTTTAAAAGGCAGATATTGCCTGACATTGAGATATCCA
>JAHYJC010000073.1 GCA_019429275.1 Lentimicrobium sp.
TCCGTAAGCTGGAAAAAGGGAAAGAACCCCTGAATATTCAACAGATAAATCCTGTGAAACTGGTTCAGGAAGTGATTTCTGATCTGGAATTAATGGCACAGCAGCGCAACATCAATTGCCGGGTTGACGAACTGGAAAAAGGAATAAAATACGGTGGGGTTGCCCGACCTGACAGGGATATTTCGGAAAATAAAAAGGAGTATTACGGAACGGTCACCCAGCTGGACGATTCCTTTGGCCGGCTTATGAAAACCCTTGATGAGCTTGGCTTAAGGGAAAACACACTGGTAAACTTCACGAGCGATAATGGACCGGAAACCCCGGTAACACTTGAAGAATCGCTGGGACAATGGGATGATCCTATTCGTGATAATTGCTTTGGCACACCTGGTGATTTTCGCGGAATGAAGAGATATCCCTATGAGGGCGGACACCGTGTTCCGGGAATTGTTCGTTTCCCCGGTGTTATTCCTGCCGGTACAGAAAGCGATGTCCTGTTCAACGGAACCGACATATTGCCCACAATTTGCCAGCTTGCAGGGATACCTGCACCTTCAGACCGTCCGATTGACGGTATTGACGCATTTGCAGCTTTTCAGAATAAAAAAGTTGAACGCAATGTTTCATCCATTTGGTTTTATCCCAATCATAGTGATACCTGGTTCAGGATGCCGCAAATGTCGATGCGAAAAGACAATTATACACTGATTGGATGGCTGCCCGGGAAGGAAGATTCCATCAATATTTTGGACTGGATGGCAACCAGTGACCCGGATAAACTGGAATTATACGATATCGTCGCAGATCCATCCCAGTTGAATGATATTTCCGCCCAGAATCCTGAAATTGTTGAGATGATGAAACAGGAAATGATTATTTTATGGCGTGAAATGAGGGACGAAGGACTGGCTTTAAAACAACAACATTAAGAGATTAAAAATTCAAAATTATAAAACATGAGAAGGACACTTATTTACACATTTTCAATTGCCATTCTATCAGCACTTTTTTTTAATGTTTCGGCACAGCAGAATGCGCCTCTGAAATTAACCCTCGACGACTTGTACAAAAATAATGTCTTTCGTCAAAAGGGAATTAATGAAGTCAGGTGGATGAAAGACAATAAAGGGTATTCTGCCCTCGAAGCCAATGAAACAGTTGGCGGGAGAGATATTGTTGCATATGATATCGAGACAGGCAAACGGGAAGTATTGGTGTCTGCCGGCAGCTTAATACCGGCAGGAAAAACAGCCCCTTTAAATATTTACAATTACACATGGTCGGACGATAACAATAAATTGTTGATTTTTACCAATACACGCAAGGTTTGGCGGTTGCACACCCGCGGCGATTACTGGGTCCTGGATATGAAATCAGGAAAGCTGGTTCAGATTGCCCCTTCGATGAAAGAGGCACATCTGATGTTTGCCAAATTTTCACCCGACGGAAATATGGCAGGATTTGTATACGAAAACAACATTTATGTGCAAAATCTTAACACAGGAGCAATCGATCAGCTTACAACCGACGGAAATGAGCAAATAATTAACGGCACGTTCGATTGGGCTTATGAAGAGGAGTTCGGTTGCCGGGACGGTTTCAGATGGAGCCCTGACAGTAAAAAGATCGCTTTCTGGCAACAGGATACAGATGGTACAGGCATTTTCTATCTGATTAACAATATTGATTCAATTTATCCCAAAATTATCCCACTGCCTTACCCTAAAGTGGGAACTGATAATTCATCAGCAAAAATCGGGACAATCAGCCTGGAAAATAAAAAGATAACCTGGATGGACATTCCGGGCGATCCCCGAAACAATTATCTGCCCCGGATGGAGTGGGCAAACTCTACGGCGGAGTTGATCATTCAGCAACTGAACCGTCAGCAGAACACAAATAAAATCTACCTGGCTGATGCCGGTAACGGAAAAGTAAAACAGATTTTCGAAGAAGTTAGTGATACATGGCTCGATCCCAATGATGAGATAATCTGGCTTAAAAAGGGCACAGAATTTACCTGGCTCAGCGATTTGTCGGGCTGGATGCACCTCAACAGTATCTCTTCATCAAGTGGAAAAATGAGCCCAATTACATCAGGCGATTTTGAGGTAATCAATTTATTGCGTTTAGACCTTGAAAATGGGTGGGTTTACTATATTGCTTCTCCGGGGAAGGCAACTCAACGATATCTTTTCAGAAGCAGGCTCGATGGAAAAGGAAAACCCGAGCGGTTATCCCCATCCGGACAGGCCGGTCACCATTCCTATAATATCTCTCCCAGTTGCAAATATGCGGTCCATACCTTTACCAACTATAATACCCCGCCTGTATACCAGATTATTTCATTACCCGATCATAAAGTGATCAGGGTATTGGAAGATAATTCAGAGCTCAAAAACAGATTAAAGCAATACGCCATCGCGGAAAAAGAGTTTTTTACGATTAAAACAGATGACGGATTGGAATTTGATGCATGGATGATCAAGCCCCTCAACTTTAACCCAAAAAAGAAGTATCCGGTAATCTTTTATGTTTATGGCGAACCTGCAGGTTCAACCGTGCAGGACAGGTGGTCATCAAATTTATGGGACGAGCTGCTGGCACAGGAGGGATATATTGTTATCAGCGTTGACAACAGGGGAACCAATACACCCAAGGGCCGCGAATGGAGAAAATGTGTGTATGAAAAAATCGGGATCATTTCCCCGGTTGACCAGGCTGCCTGTGCCCGTAAAATAATGGAGTGGGACTTTATTGATGCTGACAGGATCGGTATCTGGGGCTGGAGCGGCGGAGGTTCCAATACTTTAAATTCCATGTTCCGTTATCCTGAAATTTACAAGACAGGTATTGCTATTGCATTTGTAAGCAACCAGTTACTCTACGATAACATTTACCAGGAAAGATACATGAACTTACCCCATTTGAATGAGGAAGGGTACCGCGATGGCAGCCCTTTTACACACGCCAAAAACCTGGAGGGAAATCTTCTCCTGATATATGGGTCCGGTGACGACAATTGCCATTACCAAAATTGTCAGGTATTGGCAGATGAGTTGATTAAACACAACAAATATTTTACAATGATTGATTACCCGATGCGTTCCCACAGTATCAATGAAAGAGAAAACACAACGATGCATCTTAGGATGTCGATGCTTAATTACTGGAGAAATTACTTACCGGCAAATAATAATGATTAATACTTTTTTATGAGTACAAACTGGTTGACAAGAAAGCCATTGCGGATAATAAAGGCTGGTGATATTAAAAAATATTATTCTATGCCAATGGCAATTGATGCAATGTACAAGGCCTTTTCCTTATTATCTTCGGGAGATAGTTATGTCCCGGTCCGTTTTGTTACCAAACTTCCATCAGGGAAATTATTGATGTTGTTCAAACCGGCTTATGTTGAGAATGACCATCGTGTTTCAGTTAAGATCATAATTCAGCGTGAAAAGAGCGGTATATTGGGAATTCCACTGATTCAGGGCGCTGTAATGGTGATTGACTCCGAGACAGGCGAACTTTTATCTGTAATGGACGGGGAATACTTAACAGCTCTTCGCACCGGGGCCGCGAGTGGATTGGCAACACGCTTTTTTGCACGTAAAGATGCACAAACACTTGCACTATTCGGTTGTGGTGCACAGGGTACAACTCAGGTTGAGGCAATTACCTGCGAAAGGGATATTAAAAAAGTGTTGGTTTTCGATAGGAACAGCGACCGGGCATGCTCCTTCTTAGAAGAAATGAAGGAGAAATTAAATGTGGACATGGTATATTGCAAAGACACTTCCATGTTAATGGAGGCTGATATTATCTGTACTGCTACTGATTCGACAAGACCATTGTTCCGGATGGAGGAGGTTAAAAAGGGTACACATATTAATGCGATCGGGTCTTTCCAGCCGCATATGCAGGAGCTGGACCCTTATCTGATAAGGGATGCAAAGGTGTATGTCGACACAGCAGATGCGTGCCTCAAAGAAAGTGGTGACTTTATCAAAGCCCGGCTGGAGGGAATAATCGATGACTATCCGATTGTTGGGGAAATTGGTGATTACTGTCTGAATAAAATCATCGGAAGGGAATCAGAAGATGAAATAACAATCTTTAAAAGTGTCGGAGTCGCCATTCAGGATTACTCTGTGGCTACTGATATTTACAATTTTTCATTGACTAAAGGATTTGGATATGAAATGAACCTTTTTGAATAGTTTATTTGAATTGTTAAAACAGGCAAGCGGCAAATGGATCCTTGTTGATATAAGGCCTGATGGTCAATGTAATTGTGGTTTTAAAAGCAAAAAAGTAATAATGAATCTAAAATTCCGTATATTATCGATTAAATTGTAAGGCATGATAATTCTATCGTTGGTATGTACCGGTCAAATTAAAACACATGGTATTCAATTGAAACATATGCTCAATAATAAGCTTAGGAATATAATAAAGATTGTCGCGGCTGTTTCAATAACACTAATGTTTTTTGCACAGTGCAAACAGCCCGGAATCCTACAGAATGGAGAAGCTCACAAGCTGGTCTGAGGTGGAGGAGGAAGGTGTAAAATTCTACTCCGGAACAGCCACCTATACCCGTGATTTTCCGGTTGGGGATGATGCCCTGACCGGTGGAACAGAAGCATTTGTGGTGTTTGAGGACATCCAGGAGATGGCGCGCGTGTCGGTCAATGGCCATGACTGTGGCATTGTGTGGCTGCCACCGTATAAAGCCAACATTACGCCCTGGCTGAAACCGGGAAACAACACCATTACTGTTCAGGTTTTGAATACCTGGAACAACCGTATAGTGGGGGATTTGAGAAATCCGGGCGAAACCCAGTACACCAGCACGAATGTCAAAACGAGCAGGTTCAGGGCTAACGGCCCCTTGCTGAAATCAGGTTTGCTGGGAAAGGCAGAAATCGCATTCATAAATAATAAATAATAAATAATAGATGAAAATGTTACCTGGAATATTTAACGACGTGATAGGGCCGGTGATGCGCGGGCCTTCCAGTTCACATACAGCCGCTTCGTGGCGGATTGCCAGGATTGGCCTGGATATTTTGAACCAACCCTTAGAGAAGGCGCTGATTGAGTTTGACCGAGACGGTGCCTGGGCCCCGAATTTCAGGGAACAGGGAACAACGATGGGAATTGACGGCGGACTTCTGGGACTTGATATTACCGATGAAAGAATGAAGGTGGCAGAGAGTTACGCCCGGAAAAAGGGAATTTCAATCGAATACCAGATCAGCTCTTTCCCTACCAGCCACGCCAACACTGTTCGTCTCACCCTTTGGGGGACTTCACAGAAAAAGATTCAGATAATTGCAGTCTCGCTGGGAGGGGGCTCCTTTGAGATCAGGTCTGTTGAGGGATTCCCTGTACAGTTAAGTGGCGACCTCTACGGAATAATGATATTCACAAAAAACAAGCCTGATCTGTCAGGGGAGCTCAAAGCCACAATTCCTGCTGAGATTGGGTTTTCATCAGAACAAAAAGGAGAGGTGATCAAGTATGAATTGAAATCATCGTACCCATTTTCTTCTGAGTTGCTCACTCAGTTGCAAAACCATCCTCTGGTTGATGAAGTAGCGGTCATTCACCCGATAATGCCCGTAATCGCCGGCAGGCAGACTGAAATGCCCTTTACCACAATCAGTTCGCTCATAAAATATGCCGAAGAAAAGGGATTGGATTTGGGCGATTTGGGTCTTATGTACGAAAAATGCATCAGCGGAATTTCTGAAGACGAATTAATAATTAAAATGAAGGAGATCATCCGGATCATTCATAATAGTATCGATACCGGCTTAAAGGGCACCCAATATGCAGACCGGATTTTGCAGCAGCAATCCCACTTAATTGAAAAAGCTGAAAAAGAGGGCAAAATAAAGGACTCTGTTGTTAACCGGATCATCGCGAATGTTTCGGCCTTGATGGAATCAAAAAGTGCGATGGAAGTTGTTGTTGCTGTACCCACAGCAGGCTCCTGCGGAACCGTAGGGGGGTCATTACGGGCATTTTATGAGAATATAGGCTCCTCCGAAGATGAATTAATCAAAGCATATTTTGCAGCGGGGATTGTGGGCGCTTACTTCGCTCAGGGGCCTGGTTTTTCGGCCGAAGAACATGGCTGTCAGGTGGAGTGCGGCGCTTCTGCCGGTATGGCTGCGGCCGCAATGGTCCAACTGATGGGTGGATCGGCCAGACAGGCTTTTGGGGCAGCATCCATGGCTATTCAGAATATGATCGGACTGGTGTGCGACCCGGTGGCCGACCGTGTGGAAGTTCCCTGCCTTGGAAAAAATATCAGCGCTGCCGTCAATGCATTGTCATCAGCCACCATGGCAGTTTCCGGCTATAACCCGGTAATTCCGCTTGAACAGGTAATACAAACCGTATCGAGGGTGAGTAAAACAATGCCAAGCTGCAATAAATGTACAGGGCATGGCGGACTGGCAATCACAGAGACTGCTTTGAATTTAAAAAATATGCTGAAGGAAGTATCCGCTTTGGAGAATCTGAAAAATTCAGGTCTTCATCATGGATAACCGTAAGAAGTCGGCATAAAGAACATAAGTTAGTAATTAATTTTAAAATGAATAATATGTTTAGCAAGAAAACGTACACTGAAAGAAGAAGAATTTTAAAGGAAAAAGTGGGCAAAGGATTAATCCTGTTCTTTGGAAATGATGAGTCGTCGATGAATTATGCCGATAATACCTATCATTTCAGGCAGGATAGCAATTTCCTCTACTATTTTGGCATTCAGCATCCCGGACTGGCTGCTATTATCGATATTGAAAATGACAACGAGATAATCTTTGGTGATGATTATACCATTGACGATATCGTTTTCATGGGGCCAAAACCAACGATCGCTGAAAGGGCCGGACTCTGCGGAGTAGCCAATGCCCTGCCCGTGGCTAAACTTGGGGAAGAGCTTGACAGGTTCAGGAAAATGGGGACTAAGATTCATTTTTTACCGCTTTACCGTCCTGAAGCCAAAATCAGATTGCATGAACTGCTTGGGATAGCACCCAGGGATGTTTCCACTACTTTTTCAGTAGATCTGGTGAAAGCAATTGTCAGCCAGCGCGAAATTAAAACGGAAGAAGAAATTGCCCAGCTCAACCAGGCGGTGGATGTCACCGTGGATATGCATGTGGCTGCCATGAGGTTTACAAAACCCGGTATGACAGAGGCGCAGGTTGCAGCAGAAATTCAGAGAATTGCCCTGGCTGCCGGTGGGAATATTTCGTTCCCGGTAATTGCCACAAAAAATGGACAAACCCTCCACAATCATTATCACGGAAATATTCTGAAGGAAGGAGACCTGTTCCTGATTGATGCGGGATTTGAAAATGCGATGTGCTATGCAGGCGATTTATCGAGCACCATTCCTGTGAGTAAGAAGTTTACTCCGGTTCAAAGGGAGATTTACCAGCTAACGCTTGATTCACATCAGGCAGCCATAGACGCAGCTCAATTGAACAAACCATTCAAAAATGTGCATATTGCTGCATCGAAAACAATTTTTGAGGGATTAAAAGCTATGGGCCTGACAAAAGGCAATGCAGACGATGCCTTTGAGGCGGGTGCCCACGCGTTGTTCTTTCCTTGCGGAACCGGACACATGATGGGTTTGGATGTACACGATATGGAAGACCTGGGTGAAGTATGGGTCGGATACGAAGGAAAGCCTAAAAGCACACAGTTCGGGCTTAAATCATTGCGTATGGCAAAACCCCTGCAACCGGGACATGTTTTCACCATTGAACCAGGAATCTATTTTATTCCGGAGTTAATGGACCTTTGGAGAAGTCAGAATAAGTTCAATGAGTTTATTAACTGGGAGGCAGTTAACAAGTACCGCGATTTTGGCGGGATACGAAATGAAGAAGATTTTGTGATGACTGAAAACGGACTGCAGTTATTGGGCAAGCCAAAACCCAAAACAGTAGAGGAGATTGAGGCCATCCGCAATGAGTTTGCTTAGCACTTAGCTTTGCGTCCTTTGCGCTTCCTTTGCGCCTTTGCGGTTAAGTGACTTTTAGACACCCTCCTCGAGTATGGTTAAATTCAGACTTCCAAGACTATCGTAAATTAAATCGCGACTGTTTTGTAAATCAGCTTTAAATTTGTGAGGGGGAAACAAGTTTCTGTTTGGTTTAAAAAAGCACATAATTGTTTCACTGCCTGGTTTGCC
>JAHYJC010000074.1 GCA_019429275.1 Lentimicrobium sp.
CAAGAGCTAACCTTTATGTTGCCTAAATCCAAAACCATTAAATCAAAGCTACTAAGTCCAACGCCCAATCAGACCCGCTTGATGAATATGAAACTTTAAACTGGGTGCTGCAATGCACAAAACAGGAGATGTTCCGGATTACCACCTTCACCTCCTGTACCAATGACAATAAAAACCGGTATCCCTTCTTTTGTCTCAAATTTTTTATAACGATCCAATTGCGCTTCTGTTGCAAATTCAAAACTTTTATACGACTCATTTTTTCGCCATTTGCATTCCACAGCAAAAAGATTACTTTTCCCATTCATGCTGAATTCCATCAACAGATCAGGTTGAGGGGTTGTCTCGGCGTAACGCCCTTCAACGTACTTATCGCCTGCCCAGTTTTTTATCTTAAAATATTTGGGATTAAATTTTTTGACGATAAACTTCTCAAATTCATAGCCACTTAGTTTGGCGGGATCTATTATTTCTGTTTCCGCTTTTATATTCAGGCTGGCCATTTTTATTTCAGCATTTCTGATTGCAACATCAGGATTCACAAGGGTATCCGTTGCAATTCTTCTTATGGTATCGCGTTCATTTGGGGTAATCACACCATCAGCAATGGCAGTGTCTACCGCACTGTCAAGTCGCGAAGTATCGGGTTTTCCTGGTTTGTCAGAGGCATTCAGAGATAGAAAAACTCCGGAAAGGATAAGAATACTACCCATTGCAATAAGGAAAATTGAGGTCATTTTAGTCATTCTGAGTTTGTTGATAGTCGGATATAGAGCCGGCTAATGTAGAGAAGTTAATCGGTGAACACAAGAGGTTTAAAGTATTAAATTGTCTGGTATTGAAAGTAATTTCATTTGGCTTATAATGATCTGAATTATATTGGATTCAATCCTTATCAGATACATCTTCTTTTCCCCGAAAACTGTTTATATTTGTAAAGAATGTCATAAAAGAATTATCCGAATAGTTGAATTCAAATTACATCTTTAATGGAAACAGACCTTTCCAGATTCATTGAAGCGCAAAAATTTGCCTATCCGACGGCATTGAGCGAAATTAAAGTCGGCAAAAAGAGAAACCACTGGATGTGGTTTATTTTCCCTCAGATTCTGGGACTGGGGCTAAGCGAAATGTCAGTAAGGTATGCCATCAAAAATATTGACGAAGCCAGGGCATACCTCAACCATGAAATTCTTGGAAACAGGCTCCGTGAAATTACAGGTGTGCTGCTAAACCTGAAGACCAGCGATGCAAGAGAGGTTTTCGGGTATCCCGATAATCTGAAGTTGCGGTCGTGCATGACACTTTTTGCCCAGATCGATGAAAAGGATGGCATTTTTCAGCAAGTGCTTGACAAGTATTTTTTCGGCGCACCCGACAATACAACCCTCAGGCTGATTCAACGAAATTAATCTGATATTCCTTAATTAATCACCTCTTTCCTGTAATCACCGGATTTGCCGGTCAATCTGGATTATAGTTAGTTAGATCAGGGGTTTAAAGTATTTTTGTTGCAGTTTCGTGTTTTTGTGGCAAAAAATTCAATCCAGCATAATTTTCAAAAATATTTTCTTTTTTCTGTAACCTTTTTGTTTCATTTACGTTTAATTGTCTAAAAACGTCATGACAAAAAAGATCATGACAAAAAATACCATGACAAAACCAAGCAACAAAATTCCCATTGGAGTCTTTTTCCGCCAGA
This sequence comes from Lentimicrobium sp., assembly GCA_019429275.1. GTDB lineage: Bacteria > Bacteroidota > Bacteroidia > Bacteroidales > Lentimicrobiaceae > Lentimicrobium. Next base: position 1,703 of record JAHYJC010000074.1, read on the forward strand.
AGCGAGAGCATAAAGGACTATTGGTGCGCCAGGTAGCCGCCGTACTCGAAGTTGATCAGGCCATCATCAGCCGCATAGAAAATGGCGACCGTTTGCCCACCAAAGAGCAGTTGATAAAACTTGCCGGGCTATACGGATTGGATCAGAAAGAGGTATTTTCTGTCTGGCTGGCCGAAAAAATGGTCAAAGATTATGGTGACGAGCCTGAAGTGCGCGAAGCATTTAAAAATGCCAATTACATGCTGAGGTTCAGGGAAAACAGAAGTGACAAGGATAAATTCTGAATTCAAAAATCAATAAAAAATTCACCCCCAAATTCAAAAATATTATGGAAACCGACAAAGTGTACAATCTGATTATCCTGGATGAGAGCGGATCGATGGAATCAATAAAAAACACCACCATCAATGGTTTTAATGAACTGGTGCAGACCATCAAAGGCATTGAAAAACAGTTCCCTGAACAGCGGCATTTTATCTCATTCGTAACCTTCAATGGTTTTGGAATTAAAACCCACCTCGACAAGCAGGCAGTGGCAAGCCTGAAGCAAATTGACAAGAACTCCTATCATCCTGGCTCAATGACTCCGCTCTACGATGCCATTGCCCTCAGTGTGCTCAAACTCAGGGTTGACCTTGCGGGTATGGAAAACGTGAGCGTACTGGTTACCATTTTAACCGATGGCGAAGAAAATGCCTCTAAAGAATTTACCGGCGTTCAGGTCAAAAAGATCATCGACGAGCAGAAAGCCCTGGGCTGGACCTTCACCTATATCGGAGCCAACCAGGATGTTGAAAGAGTGGCTGCAACCATCTCAATTACCAACACCATGAAGTTCGAAGCAAATGATGCCGATGTGAACTTTATGTTTCTAAAGGAAAGGGATTCCCGCCTCCGTTTCAGTCAGAAAATACGCAACAAGGAAGATCTGCGCGAAGATTTCTATAAAGAGGATGACAAAGGCACTGATTCTAAAAAAGCATAATCTGCACAGATGCACTGGTAATGCCGGAAATTATTCCTGGGAGTGACTTAGGTTGATTTTCTGTCAAAATAAAAAAAACCGCCGGAATTCACGACGGTTTTTTTATTATTTCCCCCTTTGGGTTATAATTTCTATTCCCATTCAGGCAACCTTCCGGGTGTGTAAGGTACACCTGATTTTTCCATTTCTGCTTCAATTGCCGGCAACTCAACTTCGCTGATCCGTTTGAGCTGGGCATGCAGCGCGGGAAATTCATCACGGATAATGTCATAACTCCGCTGCTGTGTTGTGGTTGGGGCTGAGGTGCTTCTGTAGAAAGCGTAGGTGAGGTTGCCCAGTCGCCCGTTGATTGAAACCGGTGAGGGCGGAATCTCTTCGCGGCTGGCTTTCGGTGTCTCTCCGTTAAAAGCAAAAAGGATTTCATCTACTTTAAGTGACAGACTGTAAATTTTCGCTGTCAGCTCAGGCGATGCCGATGGAGTCTGGTGCACTGCCTGCATCAGGGTGGTTAGTTTTTCCGCAAGTTCGCCGGCAAACCTGTTGGTTCCCTGAACTTTACGGGTAAGTTCTGAAACCTGCTGCTGAAAAGCAACCAGGGCTTCCCGGTCGGGCGCGGGCAGTGTGATGTTGTTCAGCACTACGGCCTTGAACGGCACCGGCCCTGCAAGCTCTGTGGTTTCACCACCTGCAACCATAGCCAGTGAAACAGAATAATTTCCGGGCATTACAAACATGCCTGAACTTCCGCTACTAAACGGATCAAATTTTCCATCGCGCTTGCGCATAGGAGATGTTCCTGCATAACGCAAATCCCAGTTTGTGCGGTTGAGCCCTTTGGATGGTTTTTTAAAGAGCCGGCGCACCACATTGCCGGTCTCATCGGTAATGGTGAAAACCAGGTAAGGTGCTATTTCATTTTCTTCAGCTTTAAGCTCCGCAAGCGTAGGTTGAGGGATGCGTTCTCCTTTTTTGAACAACTCTTTTTCTTTCTCTTTGCGGATATCTTTCAGGGTTTTGGGTTTTTCTTTCAGCCAATAGCTGAAAGTAGCACCGAAATCAGGGTTTTTGGACGTGTAATAGGAGGATCCCTGTCCGTATTTTCCGCCGACTTCCACAAACATAAGCGCGTCTTTTACCGGAAAGATGTGGGCTTTGGAGTCCATCACAGTTTTGTTGATATTGCGAAATGGAGTGTAATTTTCGAGAACATAAAATCCCCGCCCGAAAGTGGCAAGCACCAGGTCGTTTTCTTCTTCCTGAATTACCATATCTCTTACGGCAATGGTCGGAATTCCGTTTTTGAGTTGTGTCCATTGCCCGCCGCCATCTATGCTGAAGAAGGCGCCAAATTCGGTACCCACAAAAAGCAGGTCGGCATTGACATGATCCTGAACGATGGTGTGAACGGTTCCGTTTGCAGGGAGGTTTGATGCAATTGAACTCCATGTTTTTCCCTTGTCGGAACTCTTAAGCAGGTAAGGTTTGAAATCATCGCGTTTGATGTTGTCAAAAGCCGCGAAGACCACATTTTCATCGAATTTTGAGCAAAGAATGTCAGAAACATAGGTAAATTCAGGTACACCTGGAAAACTGCCGGCTTTTCGCCAGGTTTTTGCATCTTCGCTTATCTGTATCAGGCCATCGTCGGTGCCGGCAAAAAGCAGGTTTTCCTTAACCGGAGACTCATCGAACGAAACAATGGTACCGAAAAGCGAAGTGGATACATCTTTGGCCACCGCATCAATGCTCCAGAATTTTCCCATTACCTGCCAGGTATTGCGGTCGGTTCCGGTGGTGAGGTCGTCGGATATTACTTCCCAGGTATCACCACGGTCGTCGCTGCGGAAAACTTTGTTGGCAGCAGTATAGAGCCGGGTAGGGGAGTGACGGCTGATCATGAGCGGTGTGTTCCAGTTCCATTTGTAGGTCTCTTCGCCTTTACGTGGCTCAGGCCTGATGGCAATGGCTTCACCGCTTTTGCGGTCATAGCGCACCATGTTTCCGTATTGTGCTTCGGCATATACAATATCGGGATTGGTCGGATCGGATGCCGTCCAGAATCCATCGCCACCGTTGGTTACAAACCACTCATCGCTGACCACACCTGCGCGGCTGGTATTGCGCGACGGGCCACCCATACTGTTGTTGTCCTGCGTGCCGCCATAGATGTAATAAAAAGGTTTGGTATTGTCAACATTTACGCGGTAAAACTGAGTAACCGGCAGATTGTTTTTGAAATGGAAGTCATTCCCTCCGTCCCAGGTTTCATAAATGCCACCATCGCCGCCAATCAGATAGTGTTCGGTATTGGCCGGATCAATCCAAAGGGCGTGGTCATCAACATGGCGGAATTTACGGCTGATGTTATTCCATGTTTTGCCGCCATCGGTGGTAACTTTTGAATAGGTGTCCATTGAGTACAACTTATTCACATCCACCGGATCGCAGTAGATTTCATTGTAATATTGTCCGCTGGCCGTGTAACTACCCATTTTCGACCAGGAGGCGCCGCGGTTTGTAGTGCGGAAAAACCCTCCGGATTCACCGGCGGCCTCAATGATTGCATACACATAATCAGGATTCACCGGTGAAATGGCAATACCAATGCCGCCCACATCACCCGAAGGCAATCCTGAAGTGAGTTTGTTCCAGGTGGCACCTGCATCGGTCGATTTCCAGATGGCCGATTCCGGTCCACCTCCGATTTTGGTAAATACATGCCTGCGGCGTTGTTCAGATGTGGCGTAGAGTACATCGGGATTTCTGGGATCCATAATTACATTGTTAACTCCGGTATTTTCGCTGATGTCGAGCACTTTGTTCCAGGTTTTACCGCCATCGGTGGTTTTGTAAAGACCACGTTCGCCACCTGGCCCCCATACCGAACCTTCGGCAGCCACATAAACCACGTCGGTGTTGCGGGGGTCAATGGCAATCATTCCAATTTGACGCGACTCTTTCAGTCCCATGTTTTTCCAGCTTTTACCGCCGTCAATGGATTTATAAACGCCATCACCGTATCCAAGCGCCCGCTGATGGTTATTCTCGCCGGTACCAGCCCAGATCACATTTGAATTTTCGGGATCCATAGCCAGGCAGCCAATGGAATATGAGCCGTAATTTTCGAAAACAGCCTCCCAGGTTGTTCCTGCATTGATGGTCTTCCAGATGTTTCCCGATGCAACGGCTACAAAATACTCCGCTGTGTTTTTGGGATTCACCGCAAAGTCGGCAATGCGCCCTGAGCTGAAGGCTGGCCCTATAGATCTGAATTTCAGATTATTAAAATTTTCTGATTTCAGGGTGTCGTTGGCCGGGGCGTTATTCTTTTTTTGAGCAAATAAATCGGATGGAGAAAGAATGCTTGCAATGGCAAAAATCACCGCAAAAATCCATGCCGGAGGCATGATAATTGTGTTAATTTCGCGGGGCGAAAACCAGTGCGTTGACCTTATGGCCGGGCAGTGTGCAGATGCATGAATCATAGCTAAGCTTTTTTGTTTTAAAAATTAATTTGTGTATTTGATTGAATATTAGTTCACTGTACTATTGAAAACGAGGAATTTCACCCCCAAATCTAACAAGAATTATTGAGTTATCTCAAAGATCAAAGAAATGAATAAATTTTTTATTGCTGCATTGCCCTTTTTACTTATTGCAGGGATGGTGAATGCACAGGGTACAAGGCAGAGGAATATCCGACAAGCGGAGGTTACCAAAGTATATGGCAACCCTAATGAAACAGTAAACAACTCCCGCGAAACCGTTTGCGACACGGTGAGATTTCCGTTGCCCGGAGAAATTACATACTATTATTTTACTCAACCACCTCATTATGGTTATGTGACCGGAAATAATAGCTATAAAGATAAAGTTAAGGCAGAGTTTTTCGGAACCTTTGAAACAGGCAGCAGCATAACAGGGTTTGTTGCCGAGTTTGCCGTTGCCAGGAGCAACAGCAATCCCGACATCACTTTTGGGATATGGGACAATTCCGGAGTTGACGGGAAGCCCGGAGCCATGGTTGCATCGGCTACCAAACCTCTGGCTTCTATTGTGGCTGATGTTCAGAATGAGGACCTTACTAAAGTATTATTGAGCGAACCTTTTGCAGTAACCGGCCCCTATTATATCGGGGTTGTACTGCCAACCACCATGGGCGATACGGTTGCCCTGTGGTGTCGCAAGCATGTTGAAGGGTACAACGGAACCGCATGGGATCAATGGGAAGACGGCACATGGTATGCATTTAGCGATCCCGACAATTGGGGCAATACCGTGCTTACATCCATGACACTTCACCCCATCGTCTGTAAAACACTGGGCATTAGCGAAAAGGCCGATCCGGAAGCTTCTGTGGCCCCCAACCCTTCAACAGGAATTGTGAATATACAAAAATGGAGAAGCACCTCTGTAGTAGAGCTGGAAATTTTTTCAATGAGTGGAAAAAGCATGTATAAAAGATCTTTCCCGGGCGCAGTGACCAATTTCAACATCGATCTGTCTTATCTGCCTAAGGGGATTTATATGCTGCGCCTGCGCGATGATAAACGCCAGCACAATCAGAAACTGCTTATGGAATAGCGCTGAAACCGCTGTTTTCTTTCTCTCACTGATCTGCATAATCTTTCCTGAAAAATCTCAGGTTTATGCTTTATAGGCTTATGCTTATGCCATTCTAATATGAATTGAAGTTTCTGAATTTATAAATTTCCTGGAAGAGTTTTCAGTAATCAGTAACAAGAAGCACCATGAATAAGAAATCCGACACTGGAAATTGTTACCTGGAACCCTCACACTTTTAATCCGCAATCCGCAATCCGCAATTTCCAATCCACAATTCCCAATCCGCAATCCGCAATTCCCAATCCACAATCCGCAATCCGCAATCCGCAATCCGCAATCCGGCTTATCCTACGATTATAAATTCTGGTCACAGTGCCTGCCCTGTTAGCCGTGACACTCACTGCATGTTTGCCTACAAGTGAACGTAAATTTAAATCAGGATTACCTTCCTGAGCAA
>JAHYJC010000034.1 GCA_019429275.1 Lentimicrobium sp.
TGCCGCCAGCTTCCTTCAGATTCCATCTCGCGATGGACACCCTTGCTCTTGGCTAACACTCCTTACTGTGAAGCGTGTTCGGGACTTGCACCCTATAGCTGATATACATGCCTGACGCACAAAATGAGTTCGCCAAATAATTTGACGAACTCATAAAATTTAAATCACATAATTTTTTTGTTCAGAATTCAGAAAGTAATAAACAATTACTAAATCCTGAATTAGATTGAATTACTAAAAAACTAAAGAGCTGTATTAAGGTTCTCCAGAAGTTTCTTAATGTATTTAGGATTATGAACACCAAGGCTTTTATCTTCTGTAAGTGCTTTATAATCAAGACAGGCACCGGCAACCAAAGCAGGATAAGTACCGGCAACTGAATTGTCGCTTCCAGGTCTTGTTATGCCCGCAGCATCCAGTTTGAGTTTAAGATCAGCCAACAGGGTAGAAATCTCAGTCTGGAATTCTTCAGTCATTCCGGCAATATCTTCTGCAGCATCATGACAACCGGCTCCAGTACATCCCTTGGTATTTAAATTTGATCCCATCCAGAATGTATGACCCCCCGAGGCCACACCACTTCCATTGGCCATATGACAGGTAACGCAGGAATTGGCAATCTGGGTTGAATGTGCAGAATTGACGAGACCAGTTCCAACTTCGAAAAGCCCTTTACCTACACCAGCGATAGTGTTTGCCTGAGGACCATGGTGAACTCCATAGCGGGTATTGGTTACAACGATGTCAGCACCACCAACTACCGGCCAGGGTGTTACAGTACGCCCCTGATGACAGCTGGCACAAACGCTACCAGCGCCATAATCATGAGTTCCTCCATTGGTATTGCGCAATTCTACAGCACCTGTAACTGTTAACGCTAAATCTGACGCTTCATAAGTGTCATGAATTTTATGACAAGTATAGCAGTTGGGTGGAACAGGATTGTTAATAATAGCGCCTGTTGCAGTCCAATCAAAACTACCATCTAAGTTACCACGGAAACCCTGGCTGGTGTGACAAACAGCACATTCGCCTGTATTTCTGTTAAATGCACCTCCGGTGGCGTGGAAGGAAGCTGCAGTTTGCAGTTCTTTTGCGAAGAGAACCTGATTGTCGCTGTGGCATACTACGCATGAAGCAGTTCCATCGGCGCCAGGAGCCCCATCATTACCATTGATACCATCTTTACCTGCAGGACCTTCTTTGGTGCAGCTGCTAATAACGATCATGCCCAGCACGATGATTGCGGTTGAAGCTAAAGTTAAAAAAGAAAATTTTCGTTTCATAGTGTGAGTGTTTGGTTAGTGTGAATTAAATTTGTTTTTAGTGTTTGGTTTTTTTGTCAGAATTTGTTTTTATGTCCTCTTCGTCATCCACATGAATTTCATGGTATCCTGTAATCATACTCTTGAGGTTGCTGGCAACTGTATGGCCAACAGTAATAAAATAAAGATGTATGAGTAGGAAAACAGAAATTGAAAAGCCGGCGATTACATGTAAAAGGCTGGTTAGCATTATACCGCTATAGCCAAATACATTCAGAACAATGGTCTCAGGATACAGCATTGCCCATCCTGTTATCAGAGTAATCGGTGTAATGGCATGCTGAACTATATTATAAGAAATTTGCTGTATCGGGTTGAATTTTCGTTGCTCATTTACCGGAAATGGGTGCGGCTCTCCTCTAAAGATGCCGAGAATATAATATCTTGCCTGAATCAGAAAAGACTTGAAAAATCCCTGTCCCATCACGTAATATCTCCCAATAGAGGTGAATAAAATGATCACAAAGAAATAAATGTATGATAAGGTCAGCAAGACACCCGAAATATTATGAATAGATACAGCTATATCAAACCGAATCAACGGATAATCGGGATTTGAATATTGCATACTTATTCCGGTAAGAATAAGGCTAAGCATCAGAATTGCGTTCATGTGGTGCCAAATTCTGAGCCAGAGGGGGTATAAATATATTTTCTTAGTAGCCATTGTTGTTACGCCTGTGAATGTACCTTAAGGTTGCGTGAATTGCTATCCCAATAATCACCATTATAAAAATCACAATACTGGCCACGTTGAGGTAGTAGTTGCGATTAGCTCCGATTACATAAGCTTCATTCATGATTACACCGTTGTAGAATCCAAGTTTGTTGCGTCTCTCATATGCCTGATGTTTATATAACGAAGCCATGAGTATTGAATTCGTGGAGTGACATTCCACGCACTTTCTGACAGATTGTTCGGCAGGAAGTAAATGGTGTGCTACCAGAATGCTGTCGTTATTGGCTGCGTGGCAATCAAGACACCTTACTTTCCTGAAATGCAGACTTTGATTAGGCAGAAAGTCATGACTAATTAAGAGATCAGGTAATTCCTTTTCAATTAGTACCGCATAATTATTTACATCACCATGACAAGTAAGACAGGCAGCATTATTACGGGCAACTCTGTTTGTCAATTGACCAATTTCTTTGTCTGACAACTTGTAAATATGTGGGTTATGACAACTCCAGCATGAAAATCCTTCGCCCATATGCGAAGCATGTGTGCTTTTCAAAAATTCTTCTTCTATGGTTTCGAAATTGAAAGAAGCATACATATCATCTCCACCATGGCAATCCAGACAATTATAATTAATTTCAAATCTTGTGCTAGCCGGATGAGGGTGAATGTTGAAATCCGGTGAATGGCAGTCGGTGCATTTAAAAGCGCCATGAGTTGCATTAATGTATTCCACAGGATCAATCTGTAATTCAGAATGCATTTTGCGCACAACAACATCACCGGTTACAGTATCTTTAAATTCGTATCTGGGCGAACTATGGCATCCCAGACATTTCAGGCTTTCATCATCGAACTGGTTTTCGGTCTTGTCAGCCGAAACAGAAAAGAAAGCAGCGAAAAGCAACGGCAATATTCCAAAAATCAAATAATACTTTATGCCTGTTTTCTTCCCTGCAAAATCAAAAATCATATTTTTTTAGTTATGTAAGCTTTTAAACAAGTGGCAAAAAATCAAAACAGAATGTATGATAATTTTTCAGCTACAAACAGACCGGAGTTCAGTTTAACTCCGGTCTGTTTATTTTCTTTTATTTTTTCATTGTACGCATGTAATAGACAACCGCCCAACGATCACCCTCATCGGAAATTTTCTTTTCAAAATTGGGCATTTCCTGACGGCCAACAAATGATTGGTAATAAATTACGCCATCGGCCTGATCCTGAAAAGCTTTAGATGAGAAATCTCCGGTACTGGTTTTCAAACTTCTGGCTTTAGGTCCATCGCCAAGACCCAGAGTTCCGTGACATGATCGGCAGTGCTGATTGTACAGGCTTTTCCCTACTGAATTTATTGCAGGATCCCCTGCTTTAATAGTGCTTTTCATAGCTTTATACTTGGCTGGAACATCCCAGGGTTCACCGGCTTTCTGGATCATAGCCATATTGAAAGTAATAAAAGCCATGGTGGCAAAAATAACGGTAAAGAGTTTTACTGAATTTTTCATTTCATCAAATTTTTGAGTTATTGATTAAGCTTAAAAGTTCCACAAGCGGGTAACATTGAGACCAAGAATGATATAGCCTTTATAGAAAGGATCATCCTTTGAATAGCGGTTGTTAATTATATTTTCCTGGGGAAGTATTCCCTGTGAAGTACCTAAGTAAATATGAAAGGCATGAGTACTTGTGGCAACTTCCATTCCTATACATACATTGGGCCTCAGTGGATCAAGAGTTTCATTGATTTCTTCTCTTATTTCTGACATTCCCTGGAAGTGGAAAGGAAAGTCTCCTGAAATTATGACAGAACTTTGTGGTGAAAATTTGTAACGACCTGCTATTGATAAAGCAATCCTGTCGTGATCAACCAGTGAATCGGTTGAGTTATAATGTGTGAAAGAAGGTGCAATCTGGAGCGACAGTTTGTCGTTAAAACGTCGTGAAATCAGCACTTGTGTAAAGTAGTTGATCCTGTTGGAAAACTGATAATTGACTCCAAATTTTGTGTCGGCACTACCATCAATTCCAATTGCTTCATATAATACAATGGTAACAGGAATTTTGTTAGATCTGGTTTGCTGCAGAACTTTATACCTAACCTGTAAATCCTGCATTTTGTTGTATTTGGTGGTTCCAAGACCCACGGTAAGATTATCGAGAATGCTGTAGTTAAGTCCGAGACGGATATTGGACGGTGCCCAGATTCCGTATAGATCTGTAATGCCCTTATCCATAGATCCAAACCTGTGCTGGATAATCATTTCTAGAGTTTTTGATGGTTGAACCGTTGTGGTAGCTCCATCAAACAAAAGTCCGCTTTCAAAAGCAGCACGGGCTGGTCTCTCCACTGGCTTCTCATCCGTAGTTTCGTCTTGTGCAAAAACGCTGATCTGAGCAACCAACAACACACTTATTAAAAGTGCGATCATTTTGTAGGTAATTTTTATATTTTTCATGCGAAGTGCCTTTTAAATATTTATTATTAATTATTTAGCGCTCCCTGCTGTATCCAGGCAAGAACCAGATTTGCCTGAGCCGGTGTCGAAAAACTCTTCATGCTGCCGGTTGCCATTGCTGTATATATAAGGCTCTGGCTTGGGTTAGCAGTATTGACGTATTTAGTGCCCTGAGTAAGGTTGCTAAATGCAACTGAAGGAGCAAGAATAGGTGAAAAAGCTCCCACTGCATGACATCCGCTCAAATTACAACTGGCGTTGAAAATCGGTATAATGTCATTGGCAAAGCTCACCTCTGTAGCAATTGGCGGGGCTTTTTCAGGTTCAACAAATTCATACTCGCAACCGCTGAGTAATGCCATCAATGCAAATGCCGAAATGGCAATTGCGGTGTTTAATTTTGATTTAAGGTTCATCATAATCTTTCTTTATCTTTGACTCATCAAAGAAACTACTTATATGCATATTTTTAATTAAAGAATTAGTGATATATTTGCGCTCTGTTTTGTGATTTAATCTCAATTTTTAATGATCTATATCATCACTCCAATTGATTTTAATTTTAGATTTTGAGATGACAGAAACATTTAATGGCGCTCTATTTCCTACATTACATAATTTAAATGAGTAAGATACATGATATCAAATGCTTGCACTGCAAGCAAAGTTCAGAGATTTTTGCTTCATTAGATTCAGATGAACTGGAACGCATTGAAGTTTGTCGGGTAAATATGCATTATAATGCTGGTGAAATCATTTTCAAGCAGGGATCGCCATGCTACGATTTTGTTTGTATTACCACGGGTCTTGTAAAATTATTCATTGAAGGAGACGATGACCGACGATTAATTATAGGTTTTGCAAAACCTGTTGATTATATTTTTGTACCTGGAGCATATGTTGACAAACGACACCATTTTACAGCTGTTGCCCTTGAGGAAACAACCGCTTGTCTGGTGGAAGCCGATATTATTCAAAACCTTGTAAAAACGAATTCACAGTTTGCCAATAGTTTTATCCGAAAAATCAGTGCCAATTCTATAGGCTTATATGAACAAATGTCGAGTCTGACCCACAAGCAAATTCCGGGCAGAATGTCTGACACACTGATTTACCTTTCAACTAAAGTATATAACTCCAATCCTTTCTCTTCAAATCTTACAAGACAGGATCTAGCCGAATTGTCAGGAATGACAAAAGAGAGCGCTATCAGAGTGCTTAAGACGTTTAAGGATGATGGCATAATTTCAGCAAATGCAAACCAAATTGAGATTTTAAATATGCCAATGCTTGAAGCCATTAGCCGCAATGGGTAGAAATCAACCTGCTTCTGAAACAAAAAAATCAAATCATTAAGAATCAATATCTTGCTCTTTGCAGTTCACAAGTACTGTGCGGGTAAGAATGGATAATTGAAGATAGAAAGGCGATTCACTATTGTTGAGAATTTGCCGGGTAAAGTCGGGAATCCATTTTATCATATGTTCTTTTATGAACTCACAATGCAAACAACTATAAAAAGATACATTTTCAAAATTATCAGCCCGAAAAGCCATTATACTCTCCTGTATCAGATAATGAATAAACTTTAATTCAATAACTATGTGATCATCAGAAAGATTTGAAGTTTCATTTTTAAAGGATGTCTTTTGATAAAAATTCTGAACACAGTCCTGCAAAACTGTTGTACTATCTTTTTGGTCAAGATAAAAATTGCTGCATGGGTAAGCCAGAGCATAATCTCCTTCAAAAAGACTTGAATATGCAGATTCAATTTCCTCAAAATTTATATTTCGGATCGTGTTTCTGAGCTTTTTTACAAGTTGAAGTTCCTTAGGCATGAGTGAACCGGCATTTTTAAGGAGTTTTTCAAAAATTCGCCTGCCATGATGATTTCCACTCTCCGGTTTCTCGAAAAGTTGTGACAAAATGTTATAACATTCTGCCTGGACAATTAACCGCGAAAGATCATATGAAGCCATACACAGAAATTCTGAATTTCATTAAAAACGGCAGTTTTTTAACTGTGAAAAACAAAAATCTACAATTGTAAAGAATTTTGGCAAGATAGGACATTTCATTGGCTGTTTCTCATATACTCCGGTGACTTAATTCATATTTAGGATGAGAAAATGTGCTTAAGTGGACTGATTTATATCATCATATCCATGAGAAGAATCTGAAAAGGAGGAATTTGGTTGAAAGACAGAATTATTGGTTTGCTTTTATCCGTCTGTTGCTGACAATCAATAAAGATTGCCCGAAAAAAACTTAAGAAATCGCAGTGCAGAAGTTAATAAGAAAAAAGATTAATATTACTTGTGCCCCCTGACGACATTGTAAAAGTATTTTCAATGGTGTACATTGCGCGCTCAGCATTCTTAGAGCGATATACAATACGATAGTTTCCGGGTTGCAGTACCAGTGTTTCCTGTAAAATATTCTCTCTAAGATCATAAATCCATTCCAGTTTGTTTCCCCTTTCCACATACAAACTTCCAAATCCGTTTACGCTTTTACGAATAACAACAATTCCGGGAAGGGGAATATCAACGGTTGTGGTTTTGCCCTGGATGATCCTCACATCATTCATGTATATCCGCGGCAGAGTGAGAATTTCAAGATCATAACTTCCGCATAAATACTTTTTGTTGTCACCAAAATTCTGAACATTGAGTGTTTTGCCCTCTCCGCTTTGCCTGACAACTGCATACAGATTCTTTACTATTCTGTCGTTCGAGCCCACCCTAAGGTTCAGATGACCCTGCGGTGTACTCAGGGTAGCCGTCATATGCTGACCAGGAATTAATGTTATGCTGTCGAGGTAAACCGGTGGTAATGTGTGAATTACAAGATCATACGTCAGCATGGGATCAAGAACCAGGGTATCGGGGAGTCCCCGGTTATTTAAAGTGTGAATAAAATTGTACTTGACTTTTCCCGAAGCATGATCGTAAAACGTCATATTGACATTTGTTTCTGATGGCCTGCTGTTGATGTCCAGCAGATTAACCTGCATAGTTGTTGAATTCAGGGCCTGAACTATAACCGTATTCAGGGCTTTTTGAAAAGCCAGTTCACTGGATGCATCAAAATAAGCTCCCACACAGTTGAATGCATCTTTAAAATCTCTGCCTATTCCAATAATAAAAGGTTTCATTGCAATGCCCTGCTTTTGCAGTTTAATTGAAGCAGCACAGGGATCGCCACCACATTCTTCAATTCCATCAGTGATAAGAATAATAATATTTCTGCAATTTTCGCAGGGTGGAAAATCATTTGCAGCCTGCTCTAATGAATAGGCAATAGGTGTCGTACCTTTGGGTGTCAGGTCAAGTATTTTAGCTTTTATGAGTGGAATATTTCCCGGTGCAAAAGGAACTTCAAGCCGGGTATCGTAGCAATCGGCTGGTGGAAAGTGCTTTTGATGGCCGTAAACTCTAAGTGCAATCTCAAGGTTTTTGTAACCTGCCAGGCTATCCAGCAGATTTACCATCAATTTTTTGGCGATGGTTATCCTCATATCGCTCTGCCACCTGGCATACATACTCTGCGAGGCATCAAAAACAAATAAAACCCTACTCAATGGTTCATCCTTTTGCTGCTTTTTATTTGCCTGCGCTAAGGTCAGTAAAGGCAAAAGCAACAAAAAGAGCGTTAATTTCTTCATTTAGCGGAATTTCAGTTTTCTTTTGTAAAGCGCAAAAGTCGGAAGTATTATTGCACCTCACTGAAAAAAATCTTAGAATAATGCGAATATATATCTTTTTAAGAATCTCCGGTCTTAAAAATGCAAAAAATAAATTAAAATGATCAGGAATCACTGTATTTTTGGCGTGAAATAAACCAATACTCTCTCAGGAACAAGTCAGCAAGGATATGAAATTCAGGCATTCATTTATTATTATTCTTTTAGCACTTATCAACGTTCTATTTAGTCAGTTAGTCAGGGCGCAATCACAAAAAACCCAAACCCAAAAAAATTCGGCTTTCTGGGTTGATTCCGTTTTTAACAGTCTAACCGCCGATGAAAGAATAGCTCAGCTTATAATGATAAGGGCATATTCAAACAAGGATGAAAAATACAATCAGGAACTTATAAAACTTATCTCTGATTTAAATATTGGTGGCGTCTGCTTTTTTCAGGGAGGCCCGGTCAGACAGGCAAATCTTACAAACCGGATACAACAAAATGTAGAAACACCTGTATTTGTCTCAATCGATGCAGAGTGGGGTCCGGGGATGCGGCTCGACAGCGTATTGAATTTTCCAAAACAAATGACCTTAGGGGCAATCAGCGACAACAGTCTGATTTATGATATGGGAAAAGAGGTAGCAAGGCAGCTGAAAAGATTTGGTGTTCACATGAATTTCGCTCCAGTTGCCGACATCAACAATAATCCGGCAAATCCGGTCATCAATGCAAGATCATTTGGCGAAAACAGGCAAAATGTCGCTGAAAAATCGTATTGGTATATGAAAGGCATGCAGGATGAAGGCATCATTGCAGTGGCGAAGCATTTTCCGGGTCATGGCGATACCGGAACCGATTCTCATTACACACTTCCTGTGGTTGACAAACTAAAATCTACCCTTGATTCTCTCGAAATTTTTCCTTTCAATTATTTGATTAACAGAGGACTAAAAGGAATGATGATTGCTCACTTAAAAGTGCCGGCACTTGACGACTCTCCCAGCTCTATTTCTTCGCTTTCAAAGCCTGTTATTACGGGAATACTGCGCAATCAGCTGGGTTTTGATGGCATGGTCATCACCGATGGCATGGATATGAAAGGCCTTACTGATTTTGCCGATCCTCTGATGGCTGAGGTATTGGCACTTGATGCAGGAAATGATATCTTGTTACTTCCGTCAAATGCAAAATCAGCCATCATAAATATCAGGAAAGCCATTGAAAAGAAACTGATTACCCAGGAATTAATAGACTCCAAGTGCCGGAGGGTTCTTCAGTGGAAATTTAAATCAGGCCTAGCTGCATTTAATATGATTCAAACCATCAATCTTACCGAAGATCTGAATTCAGACAAAACAGAGCAAATCATTCACAATGCAAATGCATGCGCCATCACACTTCTCAGCGACCGGTTTAACACAATTCCACTGAAATCACTGGATACCCTTCGAATTGCTACACTCGCCATTGGAGATACCGTGCTGACTCCTTTTCAGCAGCGACTGAACAATTACTCTCCAGTCACTCATTTTAACCTTGGTAAAGAGCCCACAAAGGCCGATTGCGATTTAGTGATTCGACGCTTACAAAATTATGATCTTGTGATTACCGGATTTGTTCAAACAAGCGATTTACCCAAACGAAATTTCGGAATTAGCAGGCAGGCGGCAGCATTGGTAGATTCATTGGCTGTAAAACAGAAAGTTATTTTAACATTGTTTACGAGTCCATATAGCGTTGGAATGTTCAAACGGCTTAACGAAATGGCAGCCGTAATAGTCTCATATCAGGACAATGGCTCAATGCAGGATCTTACAGCTCAGGCAATATTTGGCGGATCACCAATCACTGGCAGGCTGCCTGTGAGTGCAAACAGAGAATGGACTGAGGGGCATGGAATAAGCAGAAATGAAGTAATCAGGGTTTCGTTTGCAAAGCCAAATCTGGCTGGTTTTTCTTCAGAAAAGTTGAAGGAAGTTGATGAAATTGTACTGGAAGGACTCAACGAAAAAGCCTATCCGGGTGCTCAGATTGTTGTTATAAAGGATGGCACAGTAGTCTTAAACAAGGCATATGGTTCCATAACTTATGAATCTGTGGATCCTCTGAAAACAGATGATATATTCGATCTGGCTTCACTGACAAAAATTCTGGCCACAACACTTGCAACCATGAAACTAACCGAAGAAGGGCTGATTGAGCCAGACAGACGGTTAAGCTACTACTATAAACCATTGCATTATACCAATAAAAATGAACTGATAATCAGAGATATACTTGCACATCAAGCCAAACTGATACCCTATATCCCTTTCTGGAAAAAGGCGATGGATGGCGATATCCTGAAATCCGATTTATTCGGAGCTCATTTCAGCATTAACTTTACTCACCGGGTGGCAGATGGAATTTATTTGAAGGATGAATATCCGGATGCCATTATTGATTCTATAATTAATACACCTTTACTTACAAAAACTGATTACAAATACAGCGACCTGGGTTTTATCTTGCTGTCACGAGCTATTGAAGACATTACCAATCAGCCGATAAACAGCTATTTGCATCGTAATTTCTATGATAAACTGGGATTGAGCACCATGGGCTACCATCCCCGCGACAGATTTAGCCTTAGCCGCATTGCCCCAACCGAGAATGACACCATTTTCAGGAAACAACTCGTGCATGGCGATGTGCATGATCAGACAGCAGCCTTGATGGGAGGCGTGGCAGGGCATGCCGGCTTGTTCTCTCATGCATTAGATGTGGCTGTACTTATGCAAATGTTGCTGAACGGAGGTGTTTATGGTGGTGACACCCTGCTTGATGCAAAAGTTATAAGTGACTTTACAGGTGTTCAGTACATTCTGGAAAAAAACAGGAGAGGCGCAGGATTTGACAAGCCCGCTCTTTTGCCAAAACAGCCATCGCCAGCCTGTGCTTCGGCATCGCCACGAAGTTTCGGACATAGCGGTTTTACAGGCACTTATACATGGGCTGATCCCGAAAATAACCTTGTGTATGTATTCCTGAGTAACCGCGTTTACCCGAATGCAGAAAATACCACAATCACAAGTCTCAGCATTCGAACCCGCATTCATCAGGCAATTTACGATGCAATCATAAAAACAAAATAATTTAAACCAACATAAAACTGACATTATGGCAACAATTACACTTGCAGGTAACCCGATAAACACCATTGGGAATCTGCCTTCAGTAGGCTCAAAAGCCCCTGATTTCAAACTTGTTAAATCCGATCTGTCTGTGGTTATGCTTCAGGACTTCGAAGGTAAAAAACTGGTTCTGAACATTTTTCCGAGTCTTGATACTGGTATTTGTGCTTCTTCGGTAAGACATTTCAACGCTGCAGCCGGTAAATTAGAAAACACAGTAGTACTTTGCATATCAAAAGATCTGCCCTTTGCACATGGCCGTTTTTGCGCAGCCGAAGGGCTTAATAATGTTGTTACAGCCTCCGATTTTCGTGAAGGCTCCTTTGGCAAAGATTATGGAGTTACCATAATTGATGAAGCTTTCGAAGGGTTACTTTCACGTTCCGTTGTAGTACTGGATGAGAATGGCATAGTAAAATATACAGAGCAAGTCCCTGAAATTGCCCAGGAGCCTGATTATGAAGCTGCCCTGAAAGCAGTTTAATATTAACTGATAAGTTTGAACATTGAACACCTTTGTCTTCTTAATAAATTAGATTTAATCTTTCAGAGTGAAAATTTAAATCTAATTTTTTAAGCATTATGGCATGGTATTGGACAAAATGCTTTTTCAGAATCCGTCAAAGTTTAACTTTCAAAATAAACCCTTAAATTTAACGCAGCAAAAATCAATATTATGCAAAATGAATTCAGAAAATATGCCACACGGCATCTCGGCATCAGCAGTCTGACGCTTGATCGCTTTACTTCACAGGTTTCAGGATACATCTCCCCTACCATCATTGAAGAACGCCAGTTGAATATTGCAACCATGGATGTGTTTTCGCGACTTATGATGGACAGAATTATATTTCTTGGGGTTCCAGTTGACGATTACGTTGCCAACATTATACAGGCACAATTGCTCTTCCTCGAATCGGTTGATCCGAAAAAAGATATTCAAATCTACCTGAATACCCCTGGAGGTTCAGTGTATGCCGGCCTTGGCATTTATGATACCATGCAATATATTTCACCCGATGTAGCCACCATTTGTACCGGGATGGCCGCATCTATGGGCGCTGTGCTGCTTTGCGCAGGAACACCGGGAAAACGAACTGCTCTGAAACACTCACGTATTCTCATTCATCAGCCAATGGGTGGCGCTCAGGGGCAGGCTTCTGATATTGAAATTACAACCCGCGAAATAGTCAAACTAAAAAAAGAACTCTATGACATAATTGCAGAGCATTCAGGCCAGACCTTTAAAAAAATAGAGAAAGATTCTGACCGTGATTTCTGGATGACGGCAAAAGAGGCCAAAGAATACGGAATGATTGATGAAGTTCTGGTAAGGGGCAAATAAATCATTTCCAAAAGTTTAATTTTTTATATCAGAAAAAGGCCATCATACTTAATGTTGGCTTTTTTCTTTAATCAATATCCAAATAGTCTTAACAGGGATAGCAGAGTTTTAATTAACTTTGCAAAAAATAGCGATGACTGAATTACTTTCGTCTAAAGTGTTGATTAATAAAAAATTACCATACCTCCATGGCTAAAAAAGAAGAAAGATGCTCATTTTGCGGACGGCCCAAAAGTGAAAGCAATATGCTCATCTCAGGTATAGATGCTCATATATGTGATTTTTGTGTTGAGCAGGCAAGAGAAATCTTACAGGAAGAAATGAGACCTGGCAAAAAACAGGTATTTCCAAAAGTAAAATTACGCAAACCTGCTGAAATAAAAGAATTTCTCGACCAGTATGTTATCGGTCAGGATGATGCAAAAAAAATACTTTCTGTTGCTGTATACAACCACTACAAGAGAATTGACCAACCGGCAACGCGTGATGATGTTGAAATTGAAAAATCAAATATTATCCTTATCGGTGAAACCGGAACAGGCAAAACCCTTCTTGCGCGTACCATTGCCAGACTGCTTCATGTCCCTTTCTGTATTGCCGACGCTACGGTTCTTACAGAAGCAGGTTATGTAGGCGAAGATGTAGAAAGCATTCTTACCCGTTTGCTGCAATCGGCCGACTATGATGTTGCAGCGGCAGAAAGAGGAATTGTTTTTATTGATGAAATAGATAAAATTGCCCGTAAAAGCGACAATCCCAGCATTACAAGAGACGTTTCGGGCGAAGGTGTTCAACAGGCTATGCTCAAGTTGCTTGAAGGTACAATTGTAAATGTACCGCCACAGGGAGGAAGAAAGCATCCTGAACAAAAAATGATTCAAATCAACACTCAAAATGTGCTTTTTGTCGCCGGTGGTGCTTTTGATGGCATTGAAAAAAAGATTGCTGCACGCATGAATACCAATGTAATTGGTTATGCATCAGGCAAAGAGCAGGAAGAAATTGACCGGAGTAACCTTTTGCAATATGTTGCTCCGCAAGACCTGAAAAGTTACGGACTTATTCCCGAATTGGTCGGGCGCCTTCCGGTGGTTACTTACCTTAGCCCACTTAGCCGCGAAGTCCTAATAAAAATTCTTACAGAACCTAAAAACTCACTGGTAAAGCAATTTATCAAGCTTTTTGAAATGGACGGTATTAAACTGTCATTTCAAACAGATTCATTTGAATATATTGTTGACAAAGCCATTGAGTTTAAATTGGGTGCCCGGGGCTTGCGTTCCATGATGGAAGCAATACTCATGGATGCAATGTTTGAAATGCCATCCAAAGAATCGGCAAAAACACTTGTTGTCAATCGCGAATATGCCAAAAAGAAACTCAGCAAAACAAACATGTCGAGGCTTAAGGTTGCTTAGTATTCTGTTTTTTGAAAAATAATTTTCTTTGACTCAGGATAAGTTTTACCGGGAATTTCGGCACTGTATTTGTGATTCCACTTTAAATCTTAATTTTATCAGTGAGTGAATCGCCTGTTTTTTTTAACGCTGATTATGTTTTCCCTGTTTACTCAGGCGAAGGCTCAAAACATTGACCTTATTGTAGTCAAAGCAAGGATTATTGATGGTGACACCATACCCTATATTGAATTACCTCAGGTAAATGTTCATGGTTATATTATTTTTAAAAGTCCGGCCGATCAGCGCCGCTTCGAGAAACTAGTCAGAAATGTCAAGAAAGTATATCCCTATGCCCGTCTTGCAGGTGTAAAGCTGAATGAATATGATGCAATGATGGCTGGTCTTAATGAAAAAGAGCAGAAAAAACTGTTTAAGAGAGCAGAAGACGAACTGAAAGCAGAATTTGGCGAAGAACTTAAAGCACTGAATTTTACACAGGGAAAAATCCTGCTAAAACTTGTCGATCGTGAAACCGGGAATCCCACCTATCACATTGTAAAAGAGTTACGAGGAAGTATAGCTGCTTTTTTCTGGCAAAGCCTAAGTCGGCTTTTTGGTTATAACCTAAAAGAAAAATATGACCCTGAAGGTAAGGATCGCGACATTGAAGCCATTGTTCAAATGATTGAAAACGGACTTATCTGACAGGTCTTCTGATTCATAGAGAAATATCCTTTGAAATTTATAGGTGAAGTGTAGTAGGAGATTTTTTCTTTCCAACTATTTTCCTCTACCCTGCAGAACAATCAAAACCGTATAAATAAGTATTTTAAAATCCATTGCCAATGACATGTTTTCAATATAGAGAATGTCAAATTTCAATCTTTCAATCATTTCATCAACGTTTTCGGCATAACCGTATTTGACCTGCCCCCACGAGGTTATACCGGGTTTCACTTTCTGTAATAAGCGATAATGCGGGGCACGCTTAACTATCTGATCAATAAAATACTGACGTTCAGGTCTGGGCCCAACCAACGACATATCACCTAGCAGAACTGACCAGAACTGAGGGATTTCATCAAGCCTCACCTTTCTTAAAAATCTGCCAAAAGGTGTTATGCGGGGATCTTCTTTTGACGATAACTGGGGTACGCCACCTTTTTCTGCATCCACATACATACTTCGAAACTTTATCATGGTGAAAGGTTTACCATGAATTCCCATTCTGGGTTGCCTGTACAATATTGGCCCTCTGGAGGTCAGTTTAATACCAACTGCAACAAAAATATAGGCAGGAATAAGAATAATCATTGCAATTATTGAGGCCGAAACATCAATAATTCTTTTCAGTGATTTTTGCCAGGCTGGCATCAGATCGGGAGAAATCTGAAGCAATGGTGCATGAAAAATAGAAGTTGATTTGATGGTTCCCAGCAAATAGTCCTGCATATCAGGAATCACCTTGATTACTACATTGGTATCTTCAACCTCGGTAATGATCTGTTCAATGGTTTTTACCTCTGAACGTTCTATGGCAATGACTACTTCTTCCACGTTGTTCTCCTTTATTATCTGTTTTAAATCACTGATCTGACCCAGGTGTTTCAGGTATTTTTCAAGCTTATAGTCTTTATAAGGTGCAGCATTAACAAATCCTATGAATTTGTTTCCACCCGATTTTTCCTGATTTTCAATTTCATTAAAGATGGATATGGCGTTGCCATTACTTCCTACAATGATGGTATTGAAACCAATAATTTTGTGATGAATCTTATAAGCAGTGATAGAGGTCAGGATGAGCCGGAATAGATAGGTAGGAAGAAAATGTAATCCGAATAAAATCAAAACTGATTCGTAATAATTGCGGTACGAAACAATTGTATCGTCAAGAATAAGTGCAAAAAACAAGATAATAACGCCAAGAATTGTAATCTGCAGCGTCTGGCCAAGTTCTTTGAGGCGCGATTTCCTGTAGATACGCCTGTAAGTGCCAATCATAATATACAAACACAGCCAGAAAACCGGAATAAAAATTAAGCCATAAATAAGATTTGGATCTTTATAAATTACTTCGGGGTATTCAAAAACATTAGGATCTACAGCGTATTTACGATACACGAAAAAAAGGCCCCAGGCCAATATGGCTGAAATTAAATCTGCAACAACATAGCGCGCTACCTGTAATTTTTTATTCATTTTGAAGTTTTAAAATGAACCAGTTTACAATTATCGATATATATATTCGCCAGTGAATTCTCTTTATTCAATTGTGCGCCAAAGAAAATTCTGAAATCAGTTGCATTGGGTGTATCAGTTTTAGGTACAGTAAGATTTATATAAATTTTATTCCATTCATCCGATTTATTTAACACCAACAGTGGCCTCTGTATTTCCATACCAACGGATTTGTAAAATACCCCGACTGTAAAAGTGTTGTTTGTTTTATAATTCATTTCCAAAAAAACTTCCGATCCTGAGGATGGAAATTCAAATTTTTCTTTTGTAACTGCTTCAAATACAGATGTATCATGCTCAATCTGAATCCATGCCGAATATGAACCTGATTCGCCCGGGTACGAAAAAACATGAGCGGGGTCGGAAGTTCGGAGAAGTGGAACCGTACTTTTTGAGGTTGTATCAATTGTGATACCAGTCAATTCAAAACTTTCAAGCCAGGGGAAAGTAACATTAGGCCTGTATCTGGTACTTACGGCGTTTAAAACAATTGAACTGTCTGTTTCAAGAATTACCTTTCGGATAACCGGGTTCAAATAAGGATAAATGGCCCGGGTACTGGAGATACCATTGATTTTAATGCCCGGACGCAAAGTGATGTTCTGCTCACCTTCTCTGAGAATCGGAACCCGGGCAGGCAATTCAAAGGCACCAATCAGGGTTTCATCAACATACACCCATGCATCGGTAATTTTATGTGAGGCCGTTCCCTGTTCGTAATCAGTTGTAAGGCTAAACTGATCGATATTTATATATGAGGGTACCAGATTTGAGTCATCATTATTATCACAAGAGATTAACAATGAAAACAGAGAAAAAAACAAACATAAACCCAGAATCGAAAGTAAAAAACCCTTCATAAACCCATATTAATCACCTGGCCGGAATGTCTAAAATGAACGCATGTCAGTCCTTTATATTGCCTGAGTTATTGATTTTTTTTCGAAAAATAATGTAACTGATCCTGAGCCAATTAAATAGTATTTGATGATGTTTTCATCTTTTCGATGATGCGGTAAGCCAGGTCAAGTGCTGCGTAACCATCATTAATGGTTACCGGAGGAAGGGTGTTGTGAATAATTGCATCTGCAAAACTTTCCAATTCGGTTTGAATTGCATTGATATTGGCTATTTCAGGTTTCTCAAAAATAATTTGTTTGGGTTGTTTTCCTGCTCCCAGATCAAGTATCATTGCCATAGCGTCAGCAGTTTCAGGATCGATTCCCTTCATTCGGATTATTTCGGTCGATTTATCCAAGAAATCAACTGCAATATATGCATCGCGCTGAAAAAATCTTGTTTTGCGCATATTTTTCATCGAAATGCGGCTCGCAGTAAGATTGGCCACACAGCCATTATCAAACTCAATTCTGGCGTTAGCGATGTCAGGAGTATCACTAACAACGGCAACTCCGCTGGCGCTCACTTTTCGTATCCCCGACTTCACAATGCTGAGCACAATATCCAGATCGTGAATCATCAAATCAAGAATAACAGGAACATCGGTGCCACGAGGATTAAACTGAGCAAGTCGGTGTGTTTCAACAAACATTGGATTATCGATGTAGGGAGTAGCAGCGATAAATGCAGGATTAAAACGCTCAACATGTCCAACCTGTACCTTTACGCCAGCTTCTGAAGCCAGTTCAAGCAACTCGCGGGCTTCTGCCGGGGTTGCAACAATAGGTTTTTCAATAAACACATGTTTAAATTGCTTTAGTGAGCGCGATGCACAATCAAAGTGCGAAATTGTGGGTGTAACTATATCTACCACATCTACCGCATCGATCAGTTCATCAATTCCTGCAAAAGAGTGTATTGAATATTCTTTAGCTACTTTTTCAGTATTTTCCCGATCGGCATCATAAAAACCAACCAACTGGTATTTAGATATTTGTCTGATACATTTAAGATGTATTTTACCGAGATGACCCGCTCCTAGTACTCCGATTTTAAGCATAACTGATTTTATAAAAAGATTGACTGTTAAAACCCTGCGAAATTAGTAAATTTGGCCACTATATTTAACAACCAAACCAATCAATGACCGGAAATACTTTTACCGATACATTTCGTCATAAAGGCTTAAGAAAGAAACTAACAGAAATTGTCAGGAATAAAGGTATTAAAGATGAAAATGTACTTAAAGCCATGGAAACTGTTCCAAGGCATTGGTTTTTTGACTCAGGGTTTCTTGAATTTGCTTATGAAGACAAAGCCTTTCCAATAGCTGCAGGCCAGACCATTTCTCAACCATATACTGTTGCTTTTCAAACACAATTGCTTGAGGTAAAGAAAGGAGATAAAATTCTTGAAGTTGGAACCGGTTCAGGCTATCAGGCCAGCATCTTGTATCAAATGGGAGCCAAGGTCTTTTCGGTTGAGCGTCAACGGCTTCTCAGTACCAAGGCAAAGGAGATGCTTCCAGAAGCCGGATATCTGGTAAAAGTATTTTTTGGCGATGGCTATAAAGGCCTGCCCGCTTTCGCACCATTCGACAAAATAATTGTTACTGCTGGTGCCCCATTTATTCCTGAGCCTCTTACGGCGCAATTAAAACCTGGCGGCATTCTGGTCATTCCTTTAGATGATCTGGAGTCTCAGATCATGACAACAATTACAAAACTTGCCGATGGACAACTTGTAAGCAGGCAACACGGCCGATTCAGGTTTGTACCCCTTTTGGGCAATAAAGCTCAGGAGTGAAGGCTGGAACTTTGGAGAAAAAATATCTGGTAACTTATCTCAAAATAACTTTTACCTGCTCAACTATTTTCATCGCGGTTGTAATAGTTTCAAGGTCATTGTAAAGTTTGCCATCGGCACCTGCATAATGGCTGCGGCCAATAACATTCAATTGAAATTCCTTGGTGGCAAATTCGGTATCAATTTCAGCTGCATAAACCAGAGCAGGCTGTGATGAGGTTTTATATTCAGGTTCGTCTGGAAACATGCTATTGGTCCAATATTTATTCCAATCCCATGTTTGGTTGATTTCCATCAAAATCCTGAACTTACCCTTTAAGGTCTGATCTGTTTTTGTGTTAAGGGTAAAATTTGCTTTTGGAGTTGCACCTGTGTAGGCATCCGGAACTTCGTACCCTGTTTTGGGCATATAATTGCCGATATCGTTTTTAATATTGCGCTTATGAGCCCAGTAAGGCAATGCTGCAGGGCGCGAAATTTCACCAGCCAGCCAGCGGCCGGTCGATTTGTCACCATAGGCAAAATATCCTTTGGCAATGGATTGAGCCACATAAAGTGTTTGTATGTAGTTTCCCTCCAGGTCTTCAATCCAAATTGCCATTAAAGGATGATTATGCTCTGAGCCCTTGATAAACTCAATGCTCATTTCAATTCCTTTACCTTCAGGATTTGTCTGAAATACAAGATTTTCAACAATTTTTTTCTTTTTCCTGCATTGCGCAATCAAGTCATTTGAAATAAAAGCAACAGACAAAAGTCCAATTGCAGCAACTAGAGATATTTTCCTGATCATTTTATTTGTTTTCATGTTACTCATTCCTCCATTCAAAAAACTAAAATTCAACAATAATTCCTATGGTAGGCAGCACAGTTCCAGATTCATTCACCACCTCTTTAACCTGATATCTGTTTCCAAAAACCGGATCAATCAAATCATTACCAAATTCGTCGGTGACAGTTGTGAGATTGGGAGCGCCGGTTTGTTTGAAATTGTAAAGATTCTGAACATCTACGTACAGGTTCAGTGACCATTTTTCAAAGAAGTATTGTTTATCAATTCTAACATCCAACTGATGGAAACTTCCTGTTCTCAGGGTGTTGAACCGGCTGTAATCAAGGTAGCCCTGCCTGCTCACATCCCATGCAACTCGCAGCGATGAACGATTAATATCCCATGGTGTGTAGGGAGAGCCTCCAACAAATCTCCATTTTGCACCCACATTCCAGTTTCTTTTAAACTCTTTACCCATGGTTAGGTTTAGCAGATGCCGGTTGTCCCACGATGAGGGTATGAAGGCATCGTTAAAATCTTTGAACTCACTTCTTACATAGGTATATGAGAGAATTACATCTACCTGATTCATGATTTTATCGCGCAGGTAAACCTCAAATCCGTATGCCTTGCCTATGCCGGACGAAGTTACTTCTTCGTTGCCGAAAACACCAAAATCGCCGCCTTTACTAGCCAGAGAGATTGAGTCTAAAACCGATACCGGATAATTGGAATAATGCTTATAAAATCCTTCCATTGTCAATTTTGATTCTTCATTGCGGCGATATTCGACTCCGGCAACAAGGTGATTGGATGCTATGTATTTGAGATTGTTGTTCTTGTTCACCAGTTCACCGACATTATTCCGGAATCCCAGTGTGGTGTAGGAAGGTTGCTGATAGTATCTTCCGGTATTAAAGTTGAAGAAAAACTTTTCTGTAATCGCCAAAGCTGCCGAAAAGCGCGGAGAAAGCTGATTCAGGGGATTTGACATATTCTCTGAATAGGTATTTCCATCGGTGCGGAGACCCAGCGATAATATAAGCCTGTCGTTATTAAAATTACGACTAAGTTGTCCGAAAATATGATATTTGAATAAATCCAATTCAGATCCATAATTTATTGATCTGATGGTGTCTTCGGCCAAAGGAATGAAGACTTGTTGAAAAGAATTTGTATTAAACTTTGCATATTCACCTCCGCCTCCGGCAATAAGCTTAAATTCATTTATTCTGGACGAATTTTCATACCTGAATTTATTTTCAATTTCCTGAGAAACATAATCAAGGGTTCGGGGCAGATTTTCATTGTTATCCTGATATTTGTAAGCCTCGTTATTCAGCATGTTTCGACTAAAAACCCAGGTATCAAAGGAATTATTTCTGAAATGTTTGTAAACCGCACCAATGGCATAATTCCACTGATTGTTTACCGGAAGATAATTGAGTATGTACCGCTGATCTTCGGTTGGATTTTTAATTCCGGTATTCAAAGTCGACTTATCAATCGCTCCGATTCCAATTACAGTAAGTTCATTTTTCAGATCGAACCTCGTTTTGGTTTTAAACTGAAAATCGTTGTAAGTCGGAAGAAATGGAAGCCCGATTAAGTTGAAAAGAAATTGAAGATAAGACCTTCTTGCTGAAAAGAAAAAAGTTGTGCGATCGCTAAACGGACCGTTCAGCGCAAGTGAAAGGTCGGAGGCACCTACTGAACCTTTAACAATCAAGCGTTCCTTGTTGCCGTCTATTTGTTTCATTTCCAGGACTGAACTCAGAGAGTTGCCTCTGTTGGCAGGAAAAGCCCCTGAATAAAAATCAACTTCCCGGATAAAATCCACATTTACAATTCCAACAGGACCACCTGAAGCACCCTGAGTTGCAAAGTGGTTCAGGTTGGGAATTTCTATGCCATCGAGATAAAATCTGTTTTCGCTTGGGCCTCCTCCGCGCACGATAATATCATTGCGGAATGAAGCCGTTGAAGCTACTCCCGGCAAAGATTGTATTACCTTACTGATGTCGCGGTTTCCTCCCGGGTTCTTTTCAATATCGCCGATACCCAAAGTTCTCATTGAGACCGGACTTTCCTCGGTTTTCCTGAAGGGCGAAGCTTTTACTACTAACTGTTCAAGTTGAATGGGAGTTTCGCGCATGGGAATATCGATGAATACAGTTTTGGCATTAGTAACCTGAACCTCGGCACTTATAACAGTTTCGTACCCAACTGAACTGGCGGCAAGTTTCACAAACCCGGGAGTAATTCCCGTGAAAATAAAATTCCCGTCGAGATCTGAGGTTGAGCCAATGTTGGTGCCAAAAATGATTATGTTGGTAAAAGGCAGGGGCTCGTTGTTTTTTTCATCAAACACTCTGCCTTTGATGGTACCATTCTGGGCCTCTGCAAAAAAGACAGAAAATAATATCAGTAAAAAAATAAAGACAATATTTTTCATTGTAAGTATAAATGTGATTTGTTTAATATTTTAGTCGTTAAACATGAACAATATTAAACTAGATTGGTTCAAAGGGGTAAAAAATTAAGTTTTTATTAAAAATCAACATTTTCAAAATTCAATGTCTTTGCGAATTCCATACCTTTTCTATTGATTCTGCGTTCATCTCAGGCTCGTCAAAACCATTTATCCATTGAATTTCAAGACCTCTTTTCTCCATTCGCCTGAACCAGGTCATCTGACGTTTGGCAAATTGATGAATAGCCGTATTCAGTTGAGAAAACATCTCGTCATAACTGATTTTACCAGTAATGTAAAGTGTAATATAACGGTATTCCAGACCGTAATAAATCAGATTTTCGGGATGAATACCCTTGTTCAATAAATTTTCCACTTCCTTCAACATTCCATTTTCGATTCTTGCTTCAAGTCTTTGCGAAATCCTTCTTCTGGTTTCCTCCCTGGGAAATGAGATACCGAAAATCAGGTTTTGATTTGCTTTATGGAGTCTATTTTTAAAATCAGCTTCAGTTTTTAAACTTTTTTCAGCCTTTGCAATTTCGATGGCCCTGATCATCCTGTCGCGATCGTTGGTATCAGTAGTATTATGCAGCCTTGTCACCGAATTCAGCATTTCCTTCAGCTCTTCGTTACTCATGGTTGCTGCATCTTTCCTGAAATCTTGATCTAAAGCGCTTTCTCTGAGGGTATATAAGCCCAGTGCTGTTTCGAGGTACATTCCGCTACCTCCACAAACCACAACCGGCTTTTTCTTCCTGACAATCAGAGCCCTGGATTTCTCAAAATCGCGGTGATATTCAAAAATATTATAACGACTTCCGGCATCAGCAATATCGATAAGGTGAAATGGAACCTGGCTGCCATTAACCAAATAGTCGTCAATATCTTTGCCCGTACCCAAATCTAGTCCGCGATACACCTGCCTCGAATCGGCTGAGATGATTTCACCCCCAATTTTATCAGCAGCAAGTGCTGCAATCCTGGTCTTACCTGATGCGGTAGGACCAAGTATCACAATCATAAGTTTTCTTTTCATGACAACTGTATTTCTTTTTGGAGACTTCGTTCCTTTTTAAACATTAAATTCCTGATGGCATCCAATTCTGCGACCGAACAGTTTGAAAAATTTGAAAAATCCTGCAAACCAGCGATTTCATCATCAGCAAACAAACCCGATTTAAAAAACTGTTCAAGCTTTTTTTCGTCACTTTCAAAGTAGTTCATATTATCATATTTCAGAAACTGCAGAATTCTTAATCCATCAAGCCGAAGAGTGCATGCTTTAATGAATGCATCTTCTGATGTGGAATTATTGCGTAAAGTAGTCCAAAAATCATCATCATTGCCCATCTGATCAATAAATTCCTGCATTGGCACTGGAAAGTTCTTCAAAAACAGATCAGAAAAATTCATGAAAGTTTGTTCAATTTTTTTAAAACTATCCTGGCTATAAATTGGATAACTTTCCCACTTACCATCTCTCCCCTTTATCATGGCTGGTCCGGTTCCAAAGTACACCCTGTCAGAAAAGCGTGCTGCGGGATGAATGACTGTTTCGCAGTGGATGATGACATTCCCAGATTTTCGTAATTTTTGTATAAAATAAAAATCTTCACCACTCAATTTGGGTGTCAGCCCTCCCAGCCTTCTGTAAATTTTTGCTGTGCATGCCATTCCCGATCCTATGGCTGAGAAACAATAAGGGTTGTTGATTTTTAACATATTAAGCGAATAATTACGCATATAGATTTCGTACCTGAGAATGCACCTGTCGGCAAGATCATTCCCTGTAAGCAGATGATAATAGGGTGCTGCCAATCCTGTGGCTTCGGGAAAAAGATGAAGTTGATATACAACCTCACTGAAGTAGCCAGAAGGATAACGCGTATCGGCATCGAGACTCAGGATTACATCAAGAGGTCCGGCAAGATTCGATGCAAGATCCATGGCAGTTTTTCTGGCCCAGCCAACGCCATGTTTTTTTCCTTTCCAACCCAAATCAGGGCTGCTTCTGTCGATTACCTGAATGCGTGAATCTCCCTTCTGATTAAGCCAGGCAATGGTTTCTGCATTTTCGTTACAAATATGTTTTTTATCAGGCCGCAGCCACCATTCATCCGGCTGATTAACACAAACCAATAATGTCCAATCCGGATAATTCTGGTTTTCTATGTCTTTTATAATGACAGAAATATTCTCCAATTCGCTTAAAACAGGCAGTGTTGCAAAAACTTTCGGAGGTTTTTTGTTGTTATATCCTTTATTTAGGTGAATTTGCATAATATTGTTATGCTAAAAATCCAGTTTTTTGAAAATGCAAATGTAATCAACCTGTGTATGCAACCCAATGAAGTAACCGACAAACTCCCCCGCCATCTTAACAGTCTGATCATTAATCAACCCTACTGTTCATACACTGCGCAGGATCATGCCGTATGGAGGTATGTGATGCGACAAAATGTTAAGTTTCTGAGCAAGTATGCACACGGTTCTTATGTTGATGGATTGAGGAAAACGGGAATCAGCATTGACACCATA
Source organism: Lentimicrobium sp. (assembly GCA_019429275.1). GTDB lineage: Bacteria > Bacteroidota > Bacteroidia > Bacteroidales > Lentimicrobiaceae > Lentimicrobium. Next base: position 24,806 of record JAHYJC010000034.1, read on the forward strand.
CCTCATATGTATGGAATGAACCGCATTTTAAAAGAGATTGGATGGGCTGCTGTTGCCGTTGACGGATTTATTCCACCTTCTGCCTTTATGGAATTTCAGGCTTACAATGTGCTTGTAATTGCTGCCGACATCAGGCCTATTGATCAGATTGCCTACACCCCTGCTCCCGATATTATTCACGAAGCAGCCGGACATGCCCCAATAATTGCAGATGCTGAGTATGCGAACTATCTGAAATTTTTTGGCGAAATCGGGTCAAAAGCATTTTCATCAGCCCGCGATCACGAATTATATAAAGCCATTCGGCATCTTTCAATCCTGAAAGCAAATCCATATACAACTATTGAAGATATTAAAAAGGCTGAAAACCGGTTATTAATTATTGAGCAAAACATGGGAGAACCCAGTGAAATGGCACGTATAAGAAATTTGCACTGGTGGACTGTTGAATATGGATTAATTGGTGAAGTTGACAATTATAAAATATACGGAGCCGGGCTGCTTTCTTCGATCGGGGAAAGTATGAATTGCATAAAGCCAGTTGTAAAAAAATTGCCATATACCATCGACGCAGCCAATTTTAGTTTCGACATTACCAATCAGCAACCACAATTATTTGTAACCCCCGATTTCCGACATCTGAATCATGTACTAGATAAGTTTGCCGATGGAATGGCTTTACGCACCGGTGGTATAAATGCACTAAAAAAAGCCGAGGAATCAGAAAATACTGCAACCATTGTGCTTTCATCCGGACTTCAGGTTTCCGGAACTTTTGCCCATTCCATTATTGAAAACAATACAGCCATCTATTATAGAACCAATAGCCCGAGCAGCCTGTGTTTTGACAATAAGGAGCTGCCAGGTCATGGAAAAAGTTATCACAGCCATGGTTTTGGCAGTCCGCTGGGAAACCTGATTGGCAACATTGAACTTTCAGGCTTAAGCGATGGGGAACTTGAAGCTGCCGGCATCAGGCAAGGTGAAATATGTACGCTTAATTTTGAAAGCGGAATTGTTGTCAAAGGCGTGCTTGAATATTCCCTCCGCCTGAAAGGACAGATTGCACTTTTGGGATTTTCAGATTGCACTGTTAAGAAAGACGAGCAAATATTATTTAAGCCCGAATGGGGTATTTATGACATGTCGGCTGGTGGCGAAATTACTTCAGCCTACCCTGGCCCGGCAGATCCTGAAGCTTTCGATTTTCATTTTGAAGCTCCAAAAGAGCTTACTCACAAAATTGAGCACAGTGCTGCTTCAAAAAAACTTCATTTACTTTATCAGCTACTCAGAGATGCAAGGGATAACAAGTCCAAAACATTAGATATCAATTTGTTTGCTAACGAAGTTCTGTTATATTTTCCGAAAGAATGGCTGTTGCTGACCGAAATTTATGAGTTTCTTTACAACACTGACCCTTCTTCAAAATTGGTGACGATTGTTGCGAATCATCTGGATGGATTAAAAAAACTTAAGCCTGAATTGAGCGGCCTTATTGCTGATGCATGTGCTTTATTTTTAAATGAGTAGAAGATTGTCTGAGTCAGCAAAAAAATTTTGAACTATTGATAGATTGAGGAATGATTTCAAATCAACCTGTATTCATGATCAGTAACTATTGGGAACTCTTAATCATTTCTTAAACCTGCTTATAATCACAATAATACTTGCATAAGACAGAAAATAAGTGTAGGTTTGATAAAAAAGTTACTTCTATTAAAAAAGTAAATTTCCTTTTAATTCTATGGAACTACCTCTCCTGAAAGAAGTCGTCATTATCCTCGGATTGTCAGTATTAATAATTTTGGCTTTTCAGAAATTAAAAATGCCCGCGATCCTGGGTTTTCTGATTACCGGCATGATTGCTGGGCCTAATGGATTAAAACTCATTGCTGCATCGCATGAAGTTGAAGTCCTTTCAGAAATGGGAATTATTTTCCTGCTTTTTATAATTGGGATAGAATTTTCAATAAAAGGTCTGGTTAAAATAAAGCAAACTGTTTTATTGGGAGGTTTTTTGCAGGTCAGCGGCACCATCGGACTAACTTTTCTCGTTGCCTGGCTGTTGGGACTCAGTATTCAGGAGGCTGTTTTTATGGGTTTTCTGATCTCAATGAGCAGCACAGCCATCGTTCTGAAATTGCTTAATGAACGCGGTCAGATGACTACACCGCATGGACGGATAGCTTTGGCCATTCTGATTTTTCAGGATATTATTGTAGTTCCGATGATACTTGTAACTCCCCTGCTTGCTGGCAATGGGGGCAATGTTTGGCTTATATTGCTTATGCTTTTAGGCAAGTTTACCTTGATTATTGGATTGCTCATCGTTCTTGCCCGCTATGCAGTTCCATTATTACTCGACAGGGTGGTTAAAACGCGCAGCCGCGAACTTTTTATTCTTACAATAGTGGTCATTTGCTTTGCAACGGCCTGGCTTACTTCTTCAGTTGGCCTATCGCTCGCACTCGGAGCCTTTTTTGCCGGATTGATTATTTCTGAATCCGATTACAGCCATCAGGCAACAGCCAATATCCTCCCTTTTCGTGAGATATTTATAAGTTTCTTTTTTGTTTCTGTAGGTATGTTACTCGATGTGAGATACTTCCTAAACAATTTTTTAATCCTGATTTTGTTTACACTCGGGGTAATTTTGCTTAAATCCTTTGTGATTCTCATATCCATAATGATAATGCGATATCCCTTGCGCACAGCGCTTATTTCTGCTTTTACTTTATTTCAGGTGGGGGAATTTGCATTCCTGCTCTCAACCATTGGAATGCGCAATAATGTGCTTTCACATGAAGTACATCAAAATTTTCTAGCAATCTCAGTACTTACCATGGGCTTAACTCCATTTATGGCTGGCTATGCGACAAATATGGCTGATTGGCTGATCAGGGCATTGTTGCCTACCAATATCAGAAAACGATTGATAAACTTTCAAAATAAAAGGAAGAAACCGGAAGAGTCACTGATTTCAAAACTTCGCGACCATTTGATTGTAATAGGATTTGGAATAAACGGACACAATGTTGCGCGTACTGCCAAGCAAGCCGGAATCCCTTTTGTGATTGTTGAACTTGATCCTGCCATTTTTCATCAGGCCAAAATTGACGAATTACCAGTTGTCTTCGGAGACGCAGCTGATGAACTGATTCTTAATCATGTTCATGCGGCCGAAGCAAGGGTTGTTGTAATTGCTATTTCCGATCCTGAGGCTACCAAGCAAATCATTTTTAACCTGCGTCAGATAACTGAAACAGCACACATAATTGTGCGTACCCGTTATGTTGATGAAATCGAGAGTACTCTTCAACAAGGTGCAGATGAAGTCATTCCCGAGGAATTTGAAACTTCGATACAGATATTTATCCGTGTTTTAAGCCGTTATCTTGTGCCCTCTGATAAAATTCAATCTCTTGCAAGCCACATCAGGGCTCACAATTACGAACTACTCTCAAAAACTAACATTGAAAATGAGTTCCCATCACACCTCCAACCACAAATACCCGACATGGTATTTGTAGCTCTTCCGGTACAGCGGGAAACCAATAAAATAGTAGGAAAATCGATAATAGACAGCCGACTCAAAAGCGAATTTAATGTTACGGTTCTGGCAATAAGACGTGGCAGGCGTTATATCACCCAAATCACTCCGGACATGACCATTGAACCTGATGATATGCTTTACCTTTTTGGCAGTCCGCAGAAAATATCTGAACTAAACAGGTATTTTCTGATTGAGGGAGGGGATTAAATGATTGCCCGGCTTTAGAATCGCTTAATTCGATAAATTACTGAACTCTTGTTTTCTGTGTTTTGAACAAGCAGTAAAACTTAATTGGCATACCCATCTTTTTCAGACACTTTAGGATGCCCTGAGCCTTCGGGGTGAGTTACTTTGAGAAAACATATTGTATTATATTGGCTCCCATTCGAAGTGCTTTGAGTCTGGTCTCTTCAGAATCGTTGTGGACTTCAGCATCTTCCCAACCGTCACCAAGATCAGATTCGTAGGTATAAAGACAAACCAGCCTGTCCTCCCAAATCAAACCGAATGCCTGAGGTGGTTTTCCATCGTGCTCATGAATTTTGGGAAGACCTCCGGGAAACTGAAATTTTTGATTAAAAATCGGATATGAAAACGGCAATTCAATAAACTCAAGCTCAGGGAATACTTTTTTCATTTGAGGCCTGATGTAAGGATCAATGCCGTAGTTATCATCGATGTGGAGAAATCCCCCGGCAAGAAGGTAATTACGAAGGTTTAGAGCCTCCTGCTCATCAAAAAGAACGTTGCCGTGACCTGTAAGATGAACAAAAGGATAGTTGAATATTTCTGTGCTTCCAACATCTGCTGTTGCATAATCGGGATCCAGATTTGTGCCCAGATTTGTGTTACAGAATTTGATGAGGTTGTTTAGTGATGTAGGATTTGCATACCAATCACCCCCGCCCCTGTATTTTGCCAAAGCAATCTGAAGAGGTGCAGGTGGCGACCATGAGGTTCCTGCAAAAAACAGAACCATTATTATAAAAACAAGATAATTTTTCATAAGCCAAAGATAGTCTTATTCATTTATAAGATTTACGATCATGCATGCAAACAGCGCAGCAGTTTCAGTTCTTAGCCTTGCCTTGCCCAATGAAACAGGCGTAAATCCACGCTCTTTAGCTTTGAACACTTCACTCGCACTAAAATCACCTTCAGGCCCGATTAAGATCATAGTATCTGCTCCCTTTTGGTATACATTTTTAAGATGCAAAGTCACATCTTCATCAATCCAGGCCATGAATAAAGAATTCGGGAGAACTTGACTTTGCATCAGGTTATTGAAAGAGATGGGTTCATGAATTTTGGGAAGCTTTGCTTTGAGAGATTGTTTAATGGCGGATATAGCAACTTTTTCAAGCCGGTCGACGCGTAATCTTTCACGTTCAGAATGATCGCAATACAGCGGGATGATTTCATCAACCCCAATTTCTGTCGCTTTCTCAACCAGCCATTCATAACGGGAAATATTTTTGGTAGGTGCAACAGCAATAACCAGTTTGCCAGACCTCTCTGGCACTTCCATGACATTTAACAGCCTGATTTTAGACTTTTTAGGATTGACATCTTCAAGAGAGGCATCGGCAAAATTACCCAAACCGTCAGTGAGTTTAATCTGATCACCGGGTTTCAGTCGCATGACCTTAATATGAATTGATTCGACTTCTGACAATAAATGAATAAAATCTCCGGACTTGAAACTTTGCATCAGGTTGATTCCGGAAAGGTAAAAAAGGTGCATCGAACTGATTTATAATTTTTGCAAAAATAATCAAAAGGATAAGGATGCCCGGTCTCATGATACAGGTTTGTAAACTCATAGCGAAAGACCAGAAACAAAAAAAAACAGAAGCAGGCCGGCAAATGCTTTATTTTAAAAGAAAGCAGAGACCATAAAACTTAAGAAAAAATTATTTGCATGAAAAATCTGTTAAAAACATTATTACTTCTTTTTCAATAATTATCAAGAGTTTCAGAAATGACATCGGTAAAAAGCTGTTTCAGCGTAATCCCTTTATGTGTAATTTGCTGAGGAATTATGCTTGCCTCTGAAAGGCCGGGAATGGTATTTACTTCAAGGAAATAAAACTGCTGTCCTTTGTCATAACTTTCGGGTGTGAGAATATAATCAAACCTTACAATTCCCCTGCAGTTAAGCCTTCGATAAAGCATGGTTGAAATTTCGGTACACTTTTTTGTCAATTCCCCGCTGATGCGTGCAGGAGTAATCTCTTCTGCTTTGCCTTTGTATTTGGCTTCATAATCAAAAAAATCATTGTCGGGGACTATCTCTGTCAAAGGTAAAGTTACGAGTTGACCATGCCTTTCATAAATACCGCAGGTAATTTCAACACCTGGAATAAATTCCTGGATGAGAACTTCTGTATCATATTCAAAAGCCAACGAAATGGCCGTCAACAATTCTTCCCGTGATTTTACCTTGGAAATACCAACGCTGGAACCGTTGCTGTTTGGCTTAACAAAACAGGGCAAGCCTACCAATGAAAGAATGGAATCTAAATCCGGGTGATCTCTTTTGTGGAGATAAAAAGTTTTTGCCGTGTTCATTTTAAAGTTAACAGCCAGCTCATTACAAAAAAATTTATTAAATGTAACTGATGATGTAACCCTTCCGCAGGTATTATAAGGAATACCCATCAAATCAAGGTAACCCTGAAGCTTCCCATCTTCACCCGGTGTTCCGTGGATGGCTATAAATGCGGCATGAAAGGAAACCTTCCCATTTGGATGTGTAAGTGAAAAATCATTCAGATTTATCTCATATTGACCGCCACCTTCTGGATAATAAACCCATTTATTTTCACCAACTACAATGGTATAAACGTTAAATAAGTCTTTGTCAAAATGATTGAAAACCACTTTTCCGCTTTCGATTGAAACTTCAAGCTCGCCGGAATATCCACCGGTAAGCAGGGCTATATTTTTCTTCATGATGACCTACAAATATGAAATGATTGCAAATTTAGTCACAAAGCAACTTAAGCGACGGAAACATAAAAATAATTCTATAAATTCGCAGTCCAACAGAACTTATATCAGAACAAATCAAACCAACATAACTGATTATTCAAATTCAATCATTAAAAAACACCATGAAAAGAATTTTAGGACTTTTGATTGCCACTGCGCTTTTCGCTTCATGCAATCCAACTTCAACAAAAAACCAATCCGAAACAATAACTGATGTTGCTGCGTTAAAAACAATTGAATTACATGTAACCGGCATGACATGCGAGGGCTGCGAAAGCACTGTAAAGAAAGCAGTTAACGAAATCAATGGCGTTACCAGCAGTTCTGCTTCACATATTAAAGAACTTACGGTTGTAAGCTTTGACAGCACACTTACCAGCATTGAAGAAATCAGCGAAGCCATAAGTAAAACAGGTTATACGGTTGTCGGGGAAATGGTTAATCTTGATAAACCTGTAGAATAATCATTTTTGATTTTTTGTTGCAGATTCAGATTCATCCTGAGACAATATCGACAAGACAGTTTTATAAGATCCCCGAAACGGGGATTTTGTGTTTTCTACCTATTGAAAATTGTTAATTGTTAAGAAAAAGCCACCTGGCAGCAATTTGATTGCAGAAGTTCTGAATTTGTAAAGTCATGAATAAACATAAAATTTAAATGCTTTATTTGACTGTAAATCAATGAAATATTAAATTCTTTTTTCAATATTTAAAAATATTACTTAGAATATTTCTAAATTAGAATTAAATCTGTTCGGGTTAAGTGTAAATAAATAAATTTGAGGGGTATTAGTTTTTGAAGAAATCATGAAGAACAATATATTTCGAAGAGTTTTTAATTTCTATTACGAGGGATTCCGGAGTATGACCATTGGCCGGACTCTTTGGGCAATCATCATTATAAAGCTGATTGTAATGTTCCTTATTCTCAAGGTGTTTTTCTTCCCCAACTTTCTGAAAAATAATTTCGACTCCGATAATGAGCGCAGCGATTACGTTATCGAACAGCTAACAAAACCTAACGAATAACACTATGACAGAAACTTTTGACTATTCATTGATAGACTGGTCGCGTGCCCAATTTGCGCTTACAGCCATGTATCACTGGATTTTCGTACCACTCACATTAGGCCTTGGATTTATTGTGGCCATTATGGAATCCATTTATGTTAAAACCGGCAACCCTGAGTGGAAGCGCGTTACCAAATTCTGGATGACCATATTCGGAATTAATTTTGCCATTGGAGTTGCTACAGGAATTATTCTTGAATTTGAATTCGGCACCAACTGGTCAAACTATTCGTGGTTTGTGGGCGATATTTTTGGTGCACCACTGGCCATTGAAGGCATTATGGCCTTTTTCCTCGAATCTACTTTTATAGCTGTGATGTTCTTTGGCTGGAACAAAGTGAGTAAAATGTTTCACCTGGTTTCGACATGGCTCGTGGCTTTCGGTGCAAGCCTTTCGGCCTTGTGGATACTGGTAGCAAATGCATGGATGCAAATGCCGGTTGGCATGAGATTCAATCCTGACACTGCTCGCAATGAGATGGTGCATTTCTGGGATATACTATTTTCACCGATGGCTGTGAGTAAGTTTACACATACCATTGCATCATCCTATCTTTTGGGAGCCATCGTCGTGATTGGCATAAGCTCTTGGTTTCTGCTCAAAAAAAGGCACCTTGTATTTGCAAAAAGAAGTATTGTAGTTGCTGCTGTATTTGGCCTGCTTACTTCCATTTTTACTGTTTTTACAGGCGATTATAGTGCAAAGGCAGTAGCTCATCATCAGCCCATGAAATTTGCCGCATTTGAAGGCTTGTACGTTGGCCAGAGAGGAGCTCCACTGATTGCAATTGGGGTTGTATCGTCATCGCCCGATGATCCGGATTACGAAAATGTTAAAGACTTTGTTTTTAAAATTGAAATTCCAAACTTCTTGTCTTACATGGCTTTTTCGGATTTTAATGCGTTTGTTCCCGGTGTCAATGATTTAATGCAAGGCAATGAAGAGTATGGAATTATGTCAGCAGCCGAAAAAATTGCCAGAGGAAAACTCGCCATCGATGCACTTGCAGAATACAAAGCAGCCTCAAAAGTCAATGATACAGAAAAGCTTGAAAAAACCAAATTCATACTCGACGAAAATTTTAAGTATTTTGGTTATGGATATTTTATTGACGACCCTTCGCGGCTTGTGCCAAATGTTCCGCTCACTTTCTACAGTTTCCACCTTATGGTTGCACTTGGAATGTGGTTTCTCTTCTTTTTTGCCATAGTGCTGGTACTGGTCTATAAAGATAAAATTTCACAGGCAAAATTCTGGCTTATTATGGGTATTGTGAATATTCCACTGGCCTATATTGCATCACAATCAGGCTGGGTCACAGCAGAAATGGGTCGGCAACCCTGGGTCATTCAGGATTTGATGCCAACGATGACTGCAGTTTCAAAATTGGATGTAAATGCAGTATTGACCACTTTTATTTTGTTTGCAGTAATTTTTACAGCATTGCTCATTGCTGAACTCAGGATTATGTTCAAGACAATAAAAAACGGACCAAAACCAGGAGGAAATTAATATGTTCGAAACTTTTTCACTCATCACGCTTCAGCAATATTGGTGGATCATCATATCCCTGCTGGCAAGCCTGCTTATTTTCCTCATGTTTGTTCAGGGCGGTCAAACTCTTATTTACACGCTTGGCAAAACTGATACCGAAAGATCATTGATCATAAACACCCTGGGTCGCAAGTGGGAACTCACTTTTACAACGCTTGTTACGTTTGGTGGCGCTTTCTTCGCCTCATTCCCGCTTTTCTATTCAACAAGTTTTGGTGGCGCATACTGGGTGTGGATGGCCATTTTATTTGCCTTCATTATTCAGGCTATTTCCTATGAATACAGGAGCAAAGCAAATAATTTTCTGGGCAAACGAACCTTTGAAATATTTCTTTTTGTCAACGGGTTTCTCGGAACTATCCTTCTCGGAACTGCTGTTGGAACATTTTTCAACGGAGCTATGTTTTCAATGGAGAAAGTCAATATCACTTCCATTTATGATTCGGCTATCTCAAGGTGGATGACCCCCGCTCACGGGCTTGAAGCAGTTTTGAATTTTCACAATGTAGCTCTCGGATTATCAGTATTTTTCCTTGCCAGAATTTTGGGTATTTTGTACATCATAAACAGTGTAAAAGATGAGAATATACTGGCCCGATCACACAAACAAATGTGGTACAATGCCATTCCATTCCTTGTCTTTTTCCTTTATTTTGTCATTCACCTCATGTTTAAACAGGGATTCGCATACCACCCGGAAACCGGTGAAGTATTTATGCAGCCCAACAAATACTTTTTCAACCTTATTGAAATGCCGGTTGTCCTGATTCTGTTTCTGGCTGGGGTTGTTTTGGTGCTCTCAGGAATCATAAAGTTTTTATTCTTTAAAAGCCTTAAGGGAATCTGGTATTCAGGTGCTGGCACAGTAATGGCTGTATTGGCTTTATTCCTGATTGCCGGACTTAACCAAACAGCATTTTACCCGTCGTTGCACAATATTCAACAATCGCTGACCATCGAAAACAGTTCTTCAAGCCATTATACACTCACAGTTATGAGTTATGTATCGCTGTTTGTTCCGGTGGTAATCACTTACATTTTCTTCGTATGGAGAGCCATCAACAATAAACCCATTGAAAAGTCTGATCTTGAAGATGATAACGCTCACATCTATTAATTTTCACCTGTAACACCCTGACAAATGTATCTCGATAAAATACTCTGGTTATTGGCCTGGCCTGCAGTGATCGCTCTTTCCTACTATCTGACTTTGCGTGCATTAAAAACGCTTGACAGGCAAATAAAGAATGATCCTCTCGGCGAAGACACCCAACCATAATCAGTTTGGCATCAGGATGTAAATATTTTCTTTCCTGATATAATTCATTTGTTGTAATAGAGTTAAGCATTCCAAGCTGGTGCACCTGCTTTCAGCCTTGGATTAATAAATGAATGTGGACTTTTTTGTCTGACTATTGAACAAAACCTTTATTTTTGCTTTTTACACAGTAACTTAAAAATCAGCATTCATGCAAACAAAAATTAAATCAGTAATAGCTTTTTTTTCAATTCTTTTTGGCTTGTTAGCCTGGGCACCCGTTTATGCCCAGCAATTACAATCTGATGCTTCAGAATTCCCATACTGGATTGAAATGATGCAGGATCAGTCTGCAAATTTTTACGAAACCCAGTCTGCATTCAATGCATACTGGGAAGGTCGTGAAATAACAAAAGGTAGTGGTTATAAGCCTTTTAAAAGGTGGGAATACTGGATGGAACAGCGGGTAAGTCCCGATGGAACCAGGCCGGCTCCCGACCGCGATATACGCGCATATAATGAGTACATAAGTGCAAACAGTAACCGCAGTTCTGCAGGAAACTGGACTCCACTGGGCCCGTTTACTGTCCCATCGGGATACAATGGATACCGGGGATTGGGCAGGGTGAATGCCATCGCATTTCATCCCACCGACCCAAATGTGGTTTACATCGGAGCTCCTTCAGGAGGTTTCTGGAAAACCATTGATGGAGGGCAGAACTGGACAACACACACCGACATACTTCCAACACTGGGTGTTTCAGCAATTGTGGTTGACCATGTTAATCCAAATGTAATTTATATGGGAACCGGTGACAGAGATGCCGGAGATGCACCCGGACTTGGTGTATGGAAAAGTATTGATGGCGGTGCAACCTGGTCGGTCTCAAACTCAGGAATGGGAAATGTCACCGTTGGCCGGCTTCTGATGCATCCTGATGATAATACTATCATTTTTGCAGCCACTTCAGGTGGTTTTTACAAATCCGTTGATTCTGGAAACTCATGGTACAGAACTGCATCAGGAAATTTCAAGGAAGCAGTTTTCAAACCCGGGAATCCCGAAATCATTTATGGCGCAGTTGGAGGAGTTTTTTACCGTTCGCAGAATAACGGAGAAAACTTTACAGTTATAAACAATGGGCTGCCTGGTGGCGCAAGAGGAGTTATAGCAGTTACTCCTGCTGATCCTGAGATAGTTTATTTTTTGCTGACAAACAGTCAATCTTACAAAGGAATTTACCTTTCAACCGACAGCGGCTTAAGTTTTAGCGTACGATCAACCACTCCGAATATTATGTCATGGGACTGCACCGGTGGATCAGGCGGACAGGCCTGGTACGATCTTGATGTTGCTGTGGATCCAAACAATCAGAATATTGTTTTTGCCGGAGGGGTTAACATCTTCAAATCGACCAATGGAGGAACAAACTGGAACATTACAGCACACTGGTACGGAGGTTGCGGTGTACAGTCAGTCCATGCCGACCTTCATGTTCTGGAATACAATCCGCTGAATAACAGACTTTATGCAGGAAACGACGGAGGTGTTTACTGGACAGCAAATGGCGGGCAATCGTGGACTGAAATTTCAAATGGGCTGGTTATCAGTCAGGCATACAAAATAGGACAAAGTGCAACCAATAAGGATTATGTTATCAATGGGTATCAGGATAACGGAACTTCGACCTACACAGGCAATTCATGGGTATCAGTTGGTGGTGGTGATGGGATGGAATGTGCATTTGATCCCGGCGACCATCGTTACAGTTATTCTACCGTTTATTATGGTTCAATTAACCGCATTTACAATAACAATTCTCAGGGTCAGATTGCCGGAGAAGGTTCAAACGGAATCACTGAAGGCGGTGCATGGGTTACACCTTTCCTTATCGATCAATTTGACGGAAACATAATGTTTATTGGCTATAAAAATGTCTGGAGAAGCACCAATATTAAAGCCAACAACACAAACAGTGTAAGCTGGACCAAGATTTCATCCTTCGGCTCAGGCAATCTGAGTGTTATGGATCAGTCAAGGGTAAATACCAATATTATGTACGTTTCAGGTGGAAATCAACTTTACAGAAGCGATAATGTGAAGGATGGCTCGGTGCAATGGATTTCATTGTCATCATTCCTTTTAACAGGCAATACGATAACTTCAATTGAAACCAGTCCTGTTGATGAAAACACAGTCTATATTGCTCAGCAAAATCGAATCTTTAAATCCACCGACAAAGGTTTCAACTGGGTTGAAATAACCGGATCACTTCCTGATGTGCAGTTGAATTCCATTGTCTATTACAGGAACAGCCAGGAAGGCCTTTATTTGGGTACTGATATAGGAATTTTTTACCGCGACGCGAACATGAGTGACTGGATCCTGTTTTCAAACGGATTTCCGGCAGCAGGCAGAGTTACAGAACTGGAAATATATTACGACCCTGCAGGCCCGGAAGGCGATGTTATCAGAGCCGGAACTTATGGCCGTGGACTATGGGAATCACCCGTAAACTACAGCGCACCTACTGCTGATTTTTCAGCTTCTGAAACAACCCTAACCATTGGGTGTGCCGTTAATTTTACCGATTTGTCAACAGGGGTACCTTTCGACTGGCTTTGGACTTTTGAAGGTGCCGATACCGAAATTTCAACCGAAAGAAACCCCACAGGAATAACATGGAGTGCACCCGGAGATTATAATGTAACTTTGGCAGTCAGCAATCCTGCAGGTAATGATACTGTTGTAAAAACAAGTTATATTTTTGTAAGTGAAGACTTGCTCCCGGTTGTTTCTTTCACAGCTGACAAAAGAGCATTCTGCTCAAACGAAAATCCGGTGGTTCATTTCTCTGACGACTCAGAAAATTGCCCGACAAGTTGGGAATGGAGTTTCAATCCCACCGATGTAACTTTTATTAACGGAACCTCTGCCTCCTCTCAAAATCCTGAGGTGGTTTTTAATGTAGCCTCTAATTACGATGTAACACTCACTGTCTATAATGTTAACGGTCAGACGATCCTAACCATAGAAGATTATGTTCAGATTGGTGGGTTGGCAATTCCTTTTGGTGAAACCTGGGAAAGCCAATCGGTGCAAATGAACTCGTGGACAATTGAAAATCCTGATAACAAAAACACCTGGGAACTGGCTCAGGTAAATGGCAACTCTGGTGGAACTACCGCCATCATGATGAACTTCTTTGGCTATTCTGCTGCTCCGGGGCCGCGCGACAGACTGGTTTCTCCTCCTTTTAATTTTTCAGGTGTAGAAGCGGTTTTCCTGGGATTTGATCATGCTTATGCTCGACGTTATGAACAGATTACTGATTCTCTGATTATACTTATTTCACCTGACTGTGGCCAAACCTGGGAAAGGATTTTTGCGATAGGCGAAAATGGAAGTGGTAACTTTGCTACCCATACAGTTGTTGACACCGGATTATTCGTACCTGCCCTCACAGAAGATTGGTGCGGATCACCCGGAAATCCGGTTTGTAACCTTATTGATCTTAGCCAGTATGCCAATGCGGAAAATATTCGTATTGCTTTTGAGTCAGTTCACAGGCGTGGAAACAGTCTTTATCTGGACAATATATTCCTGACCAACCTCGTGAGCACAATTAATCTCGAAACCAGTTCACCAAAAATTAAACTGTTTCCAAATCCGGGTCGTGATGTTTTGAATATCCAATCAAACGAAGAACTTCGGAATGCAAGAGTTAGTATAGTCAATGTTTCAGGGATTTCAGTTTACGACAAAAAACTGGAAAATGGAAAAAACTGGTCACTCTCGACCAGCAACCTCAAAAAAGGCATTTATTTCCTTCGTATTGAATCGCAAGGAATTAATGTTACCGAGAAACTCATCATAGAATAAAAGAAGCAATCATTTAAAATGCAGCCACATTTAAACTATGTGGCTGTTTTTTTTTGAAAGAACTCTCCATCAAAAGTTTGAGGTATTATCTGTCAGAATTTTTGTAAACAGACCTGATAAGTTTCCCTGAATAGGAAAAGTCTGGCCCGTTAACACGCACCACATACAATCCGGTTTTCCAGAATTGAGTGTTTATTTGTTTAAACCCTCCTTGTCCCTGATTGATTTGAGCTTCATAAACAATCCTTCCGGTTGCATCAGCAACCAGGATACTGCACTCCTTTGAAGGATCAGAGCCAGTCATAACATTAAAATATTCATAAGCAGGATTCGGAAAGATTTTAGGTACAACTGTAATGTAATTTTCTCTTAGCAGACTATCAGCTCCAAATTCATTTGTTACGGTTAGGCTTACATTAAACCGGCCGAGTTTGGAATATTTTACAAATCCCGGATCACGTAAGGTAGAAAATTCAGGTTTGCCTCCTTCAAATCTCCATTTCCAGGAAACAGGATTCCCCTGTGAAAGATCATTAAATCTGAGGCTGTTTTCAACTGCTACTATATTTGTATCGGCATGAAAACGGGCATAAACCTGTTTATCATTGTAAGTTCCGTTCAAATTAACCGAACCTATATTCAAAGGATCAAGCCAGGGCTGCAGTTTTAAAGTATCATTCGATCCATTGGATAGCCAGGAATAAGAAAATTTACCATAATAATCAAAGCCTGTAAGATTTGTACACCCTGATTGGCCGCCAGTCAACAGTCCTATAATTCTGCCCTTATTGTCAAAAAGCGGAGAGCCCGAAGAACCACCTTCAGTAGTCCCATGGCCATTTGCGGTTGCGCTCCAATTCAATCTGAAATGAGTTTCAGGATTATTTCCCCATTGATCATTAGTCAACTGGGTTGTGTAAGTTGAAATTTTCTTGACATCTCCCGAAGGATGATGAATCCCGACACCTGAAGGACTAAAATCTCCGGTTCTATCCCAGCCTGAAAAATACGCTTCAAAGGATGCCGGAATGTTATTGTTGAGCAAAAGCAGATAAAAATCACTCCCATCATTCTGCAAGGGACTGCTGCTTGCAACTTTTACGGCTCCAGTGAGCGTTTTGCTTTCCGAAAGAACTGTATTATCACATTCCTGAGACTCATTCCTGAAATAAAATACCCATTGTAAAACATCCTGGGGACTAGCATAAGCGCCCGAACCACTGCGGGCACAATGATCGGCAGTCAACAAATAAGGCTCAAAGTCATAAGCAGTATTATTGATTAGCGAACCTGTGCACCAAAATGAACTTAATCCGGTTTTTACCACAATCTTAACCACGCTCTTTATCTGATCGCGCCAATTGTCGCCTTCATTACAAATTGTGTTTACCTGGCAGCTGCCGGAAGTTTCATTTAGTGCAGATTTATTGACCGGGAAAGACATGGGACGGTACACAAATAGAACTTCAGAAATGGTAAATTTATTATCGGGTACAGTAAATTCAGGTACAGAATATTCAACAATAATTTTGTCACCTTTAACTATTTCAGTGGCAAATAATCCTGAGGGATGATTATTGTGGTTTGAAAAAGCACCTATGAAATGCTGTTTATCAGCAGAATAAATAAATAATTCAGCACCGGCCGGTAAATTAAAATCAGTGAAATACAATCCTATGCCAACAGCACCCGGTAATTCAATCTGTAAATTCCAAATCTGACGGCCACCATAAGTTATCCAACTGCCTGCGTTACTGGTGTTGTATCCTGCAATAAAACCAATTCCCATCCTTTCGGGCATTCCGGCAGCTTCGTTGACAGCATCTTCATGTAACAATTTTTCAATGTCAGGTCTACCGGGACTTACTTTTGTGATGCTGACAGACTTATTTTTTAGTAAAAAACCTTGTGGAATCCCACCATGGCTTAACTGTCCAAAAGAGAAAACAGGCAGGAATAAGATCAGAAAGAACGTAAATATGATGAGAAAAATATTCTTCACAGTTGACTTATATTTTGATGACGAAATTAGAAATTAAAACGATTTCCTGCAACGAAGATTGTGGTTTACAAAATTAAAGCAATTAATGCTGCAAAAAAGCATAACAAATAATCACACATCTGATGATCAATAAACCATGACCAAAATACCAATTATCAAAATCAGCTGATCAGGTCAAATATTTATATCTTTGCATTGCTGTACAATAAAACGAGACATCCTAAAGTTTAATATAATGCGGGTTATCGATCAAATTCAGCACCGTAAAGTAAGCAACAAAACCACAAGCTATCACATGAAATTTATTGAATTTATGAGCACCCGTGTTTTTGTAAGGCAACTATTACTTTCTTTAGCATTAACTGTAGTTGTAATCAGCCTTGTTTTATGGGCACTTAAATGGTACACCCACCATGGTGAATCAGTAACTGTTCCTTCTCTGATTGGCCTGACTCCGAATCAGATAGATAAGATGGAAACCATTTCGGATGTTGAAATTATAATTATTGATTCGGTATTTGATTCAAGGATGCCAGGGGGCTCTGTATTGATTCAGGATCCATTACCCGGATCAAAAGTAAAACGTAACCGGAAAGTTTATCTGACTACAGTTGCGGTAATGCCTGAAAAAGTTGAAATGCCCGATCTTGTAGATTTAAGCCTGAGGCAGGCTACTGCTACACTTGAAACCTACGGTCTTAGACTCGGTAATGTGAATTACATACCTGATATAGCTGCCAATGCAGTTCTGGCACAGTTTCATAAGAATTTAAACATTAAACCAGGATTCGAGTTGCTCAAAGGCTCCGTTATTGACCTTAAGGTGGGTCTTTCGACCGGAGGAGGACGTTATTATTTGCCTTTTCTAATTGGGAAAACCCGGGAAGAAGCTCATAACCTGATCAATAAAAATCTATTGAGTGTAGGCACTGAAACTTTTGATGATGATGCTGACCCTTTAACCGCAAGGGTCTACAGCCAGAATCCGGTTTACTCACGAAACAGATTGTTAAATGCCGGTAATCCGGTTTCGCTGGTTTACAAAGATCCTTTAAGCTTTGACTTTGAGTCATATATGCAGCAGCTTTCCAGCGACACCCTCAGCATGAACAATGATAGTTTAAACTATTAATTTTTGAAAACAAACCTTCAAAAACGAAACTGATATATAAAATGAACTTAAAGTTTTTCAATATTTTTCTTTTTCTATTCATACCAGTCACTGTTTTTTCTCAGGAGGTTATCTCGGGATTACAGGTAAATATCAAGGTTAAACAAAATGCTGAAAAAACCATATCCGGTCGTGAATTAACCAACCCTCTCCTACTGCCTTTTTTTGATGATTTCAGCAATAGCAGGATTTTTCCAAATCCAACCTTATGGTCCGACAATGATGCTTATATAAATGATGATTATGCTGTTCACCCTCCTACAATAGGAGTAGCCACCCTCGATGCCATTGATAACCTCGGAAGGCTATACAGCAATGCAAGTCCCTTCCCTTATATGGCAGATTTTCTGACTTCACAGCCCATCCGGCTCGATTCTGTTTTTTCACCAGTTCGGAGAATAATTACACGTGCCGATTCTGTTTATTTCAGTTTCTATTATCAGCCCCAGGGTTTTGGAAATTCACCAGCAAAAAACGATTCACTTGTTCTTGAATTTTTAGCTCCGGGAGAGAATGAAACCTATTATATCAATACTGATACAATCATAAGCGGTATTGATACTACGATTACTGACACTGTTGTAATTGAAGGCTGGCGCCGGATGTGGAGTGCATCAGGCCAGACGCTTCAGACTTTCTATGCTCAGAACAACAAGTGGTTCCGTCAGGTTGTAATTCCAGTTGCTGACAGCGCACGGTTCTACACCTCAGAGTTCCGGTTCAGGTTCAGAAATTATGCTAGTCTGGCCAGTGGAATTTTACCCGACTGGCAAAGCAATGGTGATCAATGGAACATTGATTACGTTTATCTGAATATCGGTAGGAACATCCACGACACCTTGCACAGGGATGTTGGGTTTGCAGCCAAAGCTCCTTCCATGCTGAAAAACTACACATCAATGCCTTACAATCAGTACAGATCGAATTTTGTGAATGAAATGTCTGATAGTTTGAATATAAGGATTACCAACCTCGACAATATAAACTACAATGCTTCTTATTCGTATTCAGTCTCCAGCGAATATAAACCTCCGTTTTTTTTCTACTCCGGTGGAAACTATTTTATTCCTCCCTATGTAACTTCTGGATACACAAATCACCAGCCGTTTTCAAGGCCGCCGGTTAGTTTTGTTTATCCAATTGGAACTCAGGAAAAAATCTTCTTTACAACCACTCACATTCTCAACACAGAAGCCAATTTAATAAGAAGACAAAATGATACCATAAGGCAGGTTCAGGTATTTGCAAATTATCTTTCCTACGATGATGGCACTGCCGAAGCCGGCTACGGACTTACCCCTGCCGGTGCTCAACTTGCTTACAAATTCAAGCTAAACAGGGCAGATTCGCTTCTGGCCATTCAGATGTATTTTAACCAAACCCTTAACGGTGGTAATGTTAAAAGTTTTTATATTAATGTTTGGAACGACTATTTTGGCGAACCAGGTGAGCTTATCTATTCAAAGTTTGGCTACGAACCGGCTTATGAAGACAGTTTGAATAAATTCTACACCTACACGCTTGACAGCATAATCAGTATAGAAGCAGGCCTTTTCCCAAACCTGATTTTCTATGTCGGATGGGAACAAACCACCTCAGACAATCTAAACATAGGATATGATTTTAACAGTGATGCATCGAAGAACACCTGGTACAAAACTTTTGGAGGGTGGAACCAGAGTCTTTACAAAGGTGCTATAATGATGAGGCCTGTACTTGGAAAACTCAAAGTTGTTGGGACACCCGAATTAACTCATCATGAGACGCTTAAGATTTTCCCAAATCCTGCCTCATCAGACCTGGTAGCCATAGAAATTCCATCTGGAAAAAAATCAGACAATTTATCGGTTAATATTTCTAGTGCAGATGGCAAAACTATAATAATTGCTCCCTACAATCGGGATACTGACGTATCAGCCTTGCCTTCTGGCTTTTACATAGTTTTAGTAAAGGACAAAAACGGAAAAGTCGTTGGCCGCAGCAAATTAATCATTAACCGGTAATCCTGAAGATATGCAGGATGCTGAAGATTTTTTGGAAGAGCACGATTCCCCTGACTTTGCTGATGACGAAAACGTAGAAAACGAACTTTTCGAGCACCATCGTATTATCGCCGACAAAGGCCAGAGCTTGCTCCGTATAGATAAGTTCCTGATGGTCAGGATTGAAAATGCTTCGCGAAATAAGATTCAGCAAGCAGCCAAAGCAGGAAATATATTTGTGAATGGCATTGCGGTAAAGCCAAATTACCGGGTTAAACCCCGTGATGTGATCTCGGTGGTCATGGCGCATCCTCCGCGCGAAACAGAGGTGCTCCCTGAAAATATTCCACTCAATATTATCTTCGAAGACGAACATCTCATAGTGGTGAACAAGGAGGCTGGCATGGTGGTCCATCCGGGATATGCAAATTTCGAAGGAACCATGCTGAATGCCCTGGTCTGGCACCTCCGCAATCAATCCGGAGCAAGACCCGATGCAATGCCATTGCTTGTGCATCGCATTGACAAAGATACTTCAGGTATCATATTGGTTACAAAGACCGAAGAAGCACAAACCCGCATTGCCCGTGATTTTTTTAATCATACCATCAAACGTGCTTACCAGGCCATTGTGTGGGGAACTCCTAAAGAAAAAGAAGGCACAATAACCGGACATGTAGGCCGAAATCTTAATAATCGCCTTATTATGAGCGTCTTTCCCGACGGAAGCCATGGAAAACATGCAGTTACTCATTACAAAGTTCTTCATAGCTTCGATTATGTAAGTCTGATTGAATGCCGCCTCGAAACCGGACGAACGCATCAGATACGGGCACACATGAAATATCTTGGCCACCCGCTTTTCAGCGATGAAAAATACGGAGGAAGTTCAATCCTTAAAGGTAATTCGTCAGGATCGTATAAGAAGTTTATTGAAAACTGCTTTCAAATTATGCCGCGGCAAGCCCTTCATGCAAAATCACTCGGATTTAACCACCCCATAACAGGAAAAGAAATGTTCTTTGAATCTGAACTTCCCGATGATATGCTACAGGTCCTCGAAAAGTGGAATTTTTTTCTTTCGGGGAGGAATAAATAAAAATCCCGATAAGGAAAATCAATATTTCTATGCTTTAAATTTTATAAGAGAACATATCCGTTTTATCCTTTTAAATAGAATTTTAAACTTCTGACTATCATCTTTTTCAATGATTTAGAAATCTGACTTTCAATATAACTTAAAGATATTTTAAGTAATTTTACTAACCTGTAAAGAATTTGGGTTGAGCAATAAACTTATGTACAATTTCAGCCGTTTATTTCTGATTTTCATTATTATTTTCCTTGTTTCATGCAGGGAAAACAATAAATCAGTTACAACTTCTGAAACAAAAACCACTGATAAACAGACCATTGAACAATTTCATAAACCTGTCGTTCTTTTAATATATCCTGATTTGCAAATAGCAAACAGTCTAAAAAAGGCAATGGGCGATGATGCATATTATGAACTTTCCGACAAAAATTCAACTTATTTTCACGAATTAAGAACCATCTTAAAACACCGGGGCATTGCTGTAATGACCGGAGAAAATAAATTTTTCCGTTTTTATTCCTCCAATGGCGCAATTACAGAAATAAATCTAGCCAGTTTGGAATCACCCTGGCAGGTAATCATTTTCAACGGAACAGAAGGCCCTCTATTAGTTTCTCCCGAAAAAGCAAAAAGCAGGCTCAGTAGTTTGTTCCCATTTATAGAAACAAAAACGTCGCCGGGAAAATCAATATCATTGAAAGAGCGTCTGATTTTTGAGTACGATTCTACATCTGATAAAATCATAAGAGATCCTGATTTTATCAGGCCTGACAGACCTTATGACAAAGAAATAACCATCAGGCTGCTGATTCCTCCAGGGCAAAAACCAGTTGCGGACCGGCAGGAAACAGCAGGTATCAGGATAATCAACAGTTTCATAAGTCCCGCTCACCGGTTCTGGCTGAATTTTGATAATGATATATTTTCCAATACTGATCGATATTATACCAATGGAATTGAAATGGGTTACTCAGGTCCAAATCTGGTCAACATGCCCTTGAATTTTTTGATACTTTCGTTCAACCGCAACAGTGTAGTGCAGGCTTCACTCAGTCTACACCATGCTATGTTTACACCCTTTACAACCAAAACCCCGCCTCTTTTAAGGGATGAAAGGCCTTATGCTTCAACTCTTTTCATACGATACAGCCAAACCTCTGATGACGCAATTTCGGGTTTAAAGTTAACCTCATCAATTGATGCCGGTGTAATTGGTGATGCAGCGCTTGGAAGATATTTCCAGAAATCGGTTCATGCCACCGTACCTACCAACGACGAACCCTTGGGCTGGGAAACGCAGATCAGGAACGATCTGGTGCTGAACTATTCGGTAAATCTGCAAAAACAGTTACTGAAAAATAAAAATACTGAGGTTTATGCACATGGAGAAGCCACTTTGGGCACATTGCATACACGGGCTGGCATGGGAATTAATGCCATTGCCGGTTTATTTATCCCCGGAATCACTCGATTACCAATGGATTACAGCGATCTGCAAAAAGTTCAGCGGGATTGGCAATATGGCATCCGCGGAGGATTTGAATTCAGGTTGATTGGTTATGATGCGACGCTTCAGGGTGGGATTTTCAGCAATGAAAACATCTACTCACTAAAACCCGAGGAGATTGAACGAATGGTAGCCGCAATGCATCTGGGCGTTTTTGCACGTCACAGAAAGTTGGGAATCAGCATTTCTCAGTATTACCTAAGCCCTGAATTTAAAGAAGGAAAACAACATTTCTGGGGACAAATCGGGCTGGATTATAACTGGTAACTCAGTTTAGCATTAACGAAAACAAACTGATAAGGGAATCTATTTATTAATAGCTGAATAAAAAAGCATAAAAACCCTTGAAAACATTATGATTTCTGAATACATAAAATATATCTGTCTGAGTGCGTCTCTTTTTCTGTTTAATAACACTGAAGAATTACCGCCCCCAGAATTCATACTTGCTCCTGATTCAACATCCATATCCCTGATTTTTGCAGGTGATGTAATGCAACACAGTCCCCAAATCACAGCAGCCTGGGATGTGAAAGATTCGGCATATAATTACCATCCCTGTTTCAGTTTTGTGAAACCTGTTGTTAGTAATTTTGACTTTGCCATTGCCAATCTTGAATGCACGCTTGCCGGTGAACCTTATACTGGTTATCCCCAGTTCAGTGCACCTGATGAACTTGCTATTGCTCTGTGCGATGCTGGTTTTGATATTCTTGCAACTGCAAACAATCACTCATGCGACAGGGGAAATTCCGGCCTTGTGAGAACCCTCGATGTACTTGATAATCTTAATATAAAAAGAACAGGTACTTTCCGTGATAGTGCAGATTATGCCCGGCATCATCCTCTTATTCTGAGCAAAAACAACATAACATTTGCACTTCTGAACTATACATACGGAACCAATGGAATCCCATTCTATCCGCCTGCCGTAGTGAACCTGATCGATACAACTCAGATTATCAATGATCTTTTTTCATCAAGAAAACCTGATATTGACTTTGTACTTGTCTTTTTCCACTGGGGAAATGAATATCAGCCAACTCCCTCAGAAGAGCAGATTAGTTTGGCAAATTTGTGCAGAAAATACGGTGCAGATGTTGTAATAGGTTCACATCCACATGTGCTGCAGAGAATGGAGTATGAAAAATCATCTGATTCATTGCCTAAAGGCCATCTTGTAGTTTATTCTCTGGGCAATTATGTCTCCAACCAGCGCGATCGTTATCGTGATGGTGGAGCAATGATAAGCTTTACACTTTCCAAAACATGGAATAGTAAAAAAGTTATTAACCCTGAATACCAACTGACCTGGGTGCATACTGCAATAGAAAACGACAAAAAACATTATTACATTCTGCCTGTAAAGCAGTTTGAGTCTGACACAACCCTTGATGCTGGATCGCTAAGTAAACTCCGGCAGTTTGCCGAAGATTCCCGCAAATTACTTAATGGCAGCAACCTGATAGTTCCTGAAAATAATTCTTCACAAAGTTCTGCAGAATAATTTACCGGGTTCAATGAACAGCTAATTCCCGGCAGCCTTGTCTCTGGCTTCCTGCACTATCCTGTCCGATTCTTCGCGGGCTCTTGACATCAAATTATCTGATCGCACCTGAGCTTCCGAAACCAACATGTCAGCCTTTTCATACGCTACACCTTTCAATTTATCAGCAGTTCTTTTTGCAGCCATTTCGGCAATCGTTCCATTCTGTTTCCCTTCAGCAATCAATTGCTCAGCCTGCTTATCGGCTTCTGTTCTGATTTTAGTTGCTGATTCATTGGCCAAACGCATCACTTCATCAGCTTGTTTCTGAGCCTCTGATAAAATTTTCTGAGCACGAATATTGGCTTCTTCCAGATAATTGTCAGCCTCTTCGCGCAACCTGGCAACGGCCTCCTCCTTCTTTTCTTGCAAGGTTTCAATCATCTGCTTCTTCATATCATCTATTACATTAGAGGCCATGATTTTAAGGTCGGTGGAAACTTTCGGATCTCTCACAGTACCGGTTATAAGCACAGCAATAGGTATTACATCTCCCACACTGAAATTAGCTCCCTTTTTATTGGCTTCACTCACCAGATTGTTCAAAACATTGTTGGCCGCTCCTCCAAACTCACTGCGTGGAATCGAAAGTTGCATCACATATTCCATGGTTTCATCAAAAGAATTCCAACCCGAAATCTCAGCTTTTGTCTTACCTACTTCAGTCTCGAAGGGCTTAACAAACACTTTTCCATCTAAAACTTCAAATGATAAATTCACCTTTTCAATCACCCACTCTTTCAACTTATCCATCTTCAAAGCATCGGCAAGTTTATTGAAACTTTTAACATTGCTGAAAGTAAGCATTTGAGACCTCAGATTACCGTCGCCCATGATGGAGCTGAAAACTGGCATCATTTTCCCATCCAGATCGGTTTTGAGGCTGAGTTTGGTACTGATATTCCCTTTGGCCAAACCTGCGATAGGAGCGAGTTTCTGCATAGTGTTGAAAGTCGTGAATGCTTTCTGTACATCTACATCTCTGATATCCAACACGAAATCGACAACTGGTTTATCAGGAATAACTGTAGAGTAACTTCCAATGATTCCAATGGCTCCGTCAAGGGTGTTCATGTTGACATTTTCCAGTTTCAATTTCTGATCCTTAACCAGGAGCCGGCCTTTTAAATTCCGGAGATCCATATTGTCATAAATCACCTGATCAAATGTCGCATTCATAGTAAAATCAATCCCTTTGGGAATCTCAATAACGGCCAGTGAGGAAGTATCAGCTCCGGCACCTTTAGAGGATTCAGGCATAAAATCATTCACATTAAAATATGTCGAACTCAACTCCATTGTACCTTGCAGATCGCCCTTACTGAAAAAGTAGGCCATGGGATTATTCAGATTACCACTGGCTGAGAAGTCGTTTTTACCGATTTTCGCCTTCAGAACCGACATGGCAGCCAGGGCAGGAGTAAGTTTCAGTTTTGCTTCGCTTATTGACAAACCTTCGGGCAGAGAGGATGTTTTATAAACCACATTTGCTGCGATTATTCTTCCATCAGCAGCAAACTGATCATAATGTTTCTGCTCAACGGCTGAAAGTTTTCCATTGGCTGTAATATCCGCATCAATCATACCTGACATTTCATCACCACCTTCAAGTGGGTAAAATTTTCCTACGTCAGCAAGATTAATTTTGCCTTTGATTTTGGTATCTATAAACGGATCGCTCACAGGCGTGGCAACATACAAACGCAAATCCACCGGATTTTTTGCCATTTCAAAATGCAACTTAGTAACATCAATGATGGTTGCATCCGGGTCGCCAGTTGCATTTGATATTCCTGCTTTCATCGAAATATTCTCAACAGATTCAGGTAAATCAGGATAACGAAACATTGCATCTGCTATTTCCACAATTACTCCAAAACCCGGCATTGAAGTATCTGAATAAAAGCCTTTTACAAAGCCATTCAAAGCCAGTTTTCCACTTGCCTGAACAGATTCAAAATCCTTTGAGTAGATTGCAGGCACCATTGAAAGGAAACTCTTAAAATCATTTTTCAGGGTTTCAAAATTTACATCCACATCATAGCCTTCATCTGGCATGGCAAAAAAACCGGATACAAGAATGTCCAGTTCATTCAGTTTCAGCTTGGCATCGGGGAAAGTGAACTTCCAGGCTACAAGGTCAACTCCTATTTTAGAGTTCAAACTGGCTTTAGCCTTATTCAGATGCCTGATTCCATCATAATCAGCATCCAGGGTTTCAACTGAAACTTCTGCTAGAAGGTCTGAGAAATCAAGAGACAAATCACCACTCATATCTATGCTTGCGCCACCTGCTTCCACATACATTGGAAAAGTAGCATCATCATAGATAATTTTACCCCCCTGCACTTTCATGCTTCTTAACGCTGCACTGAAAGTTGACGGAGCTTCTTCAATTGCATCGCGAATGGTATCCGTTGAAGGTTTAATAATATCCCAATTGACGCGTCCATCGGCCAGTACCCTTAACTTTAAAACCAGATTTGAAAGCCGTACAGTCTTAATTTCGTATTTATCACCCTTAAGAATACTCCTGAGGCTTATGGTCAATCTTGAATCAGGGATATATACAAGCGTATCTTCCTCAAAATCATCAATACCAATAATGGAAAGATTTTTCATTCCAACAGTAAGGTCGGGAAAATTCCTGATAACGGACAAATTGACCCTGTCAAAATCAAATTTTGCATTAAGGCTTTTGTTGGCTTCATTTTTAATCATTGTAATAATTTTCCCTTTGAACATAAATGGAAAAAAAATCAAGACAAGTAATATTATCACGACAGAAACCGAGAAAATTTTAAGAAACCTCTTCATAGATGGAATATTTTGGTGATACATTAAATCAGTTTAAAATTACACAATTCTGTATTTGTAAAGCAAAAATTCGACGAGTAAAAAAGACGAAAGACATTTATCACAAACCATGAGGATTCATGTAGATTGGCTATTGTATGATGATAAAACTTAATTTCTGTTTGCCATAAAAACAATCGAGTAGGAGGAAAATAAAACAGTTTTCCTCCTGTTTTATTTTCCGACCTCTCACACCACCGTACGTACCGTTCGGTATACGGCGGTTTGTTAGAAAAGTGTTAACTGGTATTCTGTTTTCCAA
>JAHYJC010000075.1 GCA_019429275.1 Lentimicrobium sp.
TTTCTTCTTCTTCAGCCTGAATGACTATAGTTGTTCCTTCGGGCACCAACAAAGGTGATGAATATGGTAAATTATCAACAAGCACACTACCTGGACCTTCAATTCCCAAAGTAAATGTAAATAAATCTTTAACCTGGATATAATCATGTTTGATCTCAGTGTATGCATTGTCAATTGTTAGCGAGACAGTTTTATAACCGGGTGTTAGGTATAATACTTCATGAGGCCCTTGACCGTTAATAATCTGCGGGTAGGCTCCTTCTCCGAAGTCCCACTCATATGAAGAAATGATTTGTGTACCAACATTGCTAATAAAGTTTACACTATTGCCAAGGTTAGTAATGGTTTGATCGGCAAAAAAATCAGGAACAGGAGGAGGTGGGGAATAAGTGCCTAGAATTTCTACATCATCAATGCTCCAAAAGTATCCCCAGGTACCTGAATAGTTCCACTTAATCCTTACCTCTGACTGACCAGCAATGTCAGGGATTATCATGTTAAAAATCGAGGGGTTTGCAGATGTGGTGGACCATGTTTGAATATTGGTCCATGTCGAACCATTATCAAGACTATATGAAACTGATGCGATTGATGCCGATTGATACTGACGGAAATAATGCTTAAACTTCAGTCTGACATTCTGATAATTGGTAAGATCAAGTGTTGGTGTTATTAAATCAGTATTTTGAGAATTCCCATAGCCATATGTACTGCTGTTTACAAAGGCTACATTACCAGTTGTTCCAGCCACCTTTCCAGTAAATACGCCAAACATCCAAACCTGACCATTTCCAATGTTATCAGCAACATCCCAGCAAATTGGCATCGAAGTGCATACATCAAAGTTTTCATTAAATGGCAAAAGGTTTTCGCTTTCACATTGAGTGATCGCATGTGCAGCCCTGCCAGCTGAGTATTTATCAATTCCGTTAAAAGACCATATCTTATAATAGTACATTGTCGCTGTCTGCAGTCCTTCATGCAGGAAGGAGCAACCGCTGCCTCTGTAAACAACATTTCCTCCACCAGGTATCAACTGCCCGGGAAAATATTGAGTAGCTTCCTCAGGTTCGCCAAAAACTCCATCCTGTGACCATGCAATCATTACATCATGATCGTTTACATTCGGTGACCAATTCAAGCTGATCTTGTTGATCGAAATGGCTTGAGCAGTAAAACTCACCGGATTCATTACCCCATTAAGCATATTTTGTGTTTCAATCAACGCAGCATATGCATTAAGGCGCCCTGCTCCAAGATTTCCTGCATAGAGTGGATTTGCATCATAATGATCGTCAGCAGAGTTTCTCAGAATCTCAGAAACATCAGCGGCGGTAAGTAATCCATAAGCACTTGATACAATTAGTGCCGCAACACCCGATACGTGAGGACAAGCCATTGAAGTACCCTGGTAATAACCATAAGTGTTATTGGTAAGTGTGCTCAGCACTCCCCGGGATGGAACAGAATTTGTTTCTCCACCAGGAGCTGAAATATCTACCCAGGTATCAAAATTTGAATACCATGCCTTGACATCCTGGTTATTGGTTGCAGCAACTGAAAATACTCCAGGATAACAAGCTGGATACCATTGTCCGCTGGAATTGCCATTTCCGGCAGCAAAAATTGTTAAGCCACCTTCAAGTGCTGAACCACCACCATTTGCATTAAAATAATCAATTGCATCCAGAACCAATTGTTCATAAACACCAGCGCTGGTATATCCCCAGCTATTCTGAGAAATGGCTGCACCATTATCAGCTGCAAATATTGGGGCGAGATGAAACCCACCGTTTCCGCTATTGGAAAATACCTGACATGACATAAGTTTAACGCCATCAGCTAAACCAGAACCACCAGCAATTCCTGCAACTCCTACACTGTTATTACTAACTGCAGCTACAGTGCCTGCTACATGTGTTCCATGGTTATGTGGAGAAATACTGCTCGTGTTAGTAACAAAATTAAAGCCAGTGCCTGGCCACATATTGGCTGCAAGATCCTGATGGTCATATTGAATTCCTCCGTCAATGATCGCTACTATTACAGCAGGGTTTCCTTTCTCAAGTCCCCATGCTTCCTCCAGACTGATATCTGCTCCTGGAGTTCCACCCTGCTGCCCGAAGTTACTGTAGTGCCATTGATTACTATATTGAGTATCATTTGGAGTCCAGCAGTCAGACCTTCCATTTGGTTGCCCTTCCTTCAATTTCTTTTGATAAAAATCCGGATCATCGGCTACCAATTGCTTTTTGAATACCAACTCAGCAATTTCTACATCCTTAAGGTCAGTAAACTGTTTAACAGCCGAGATAACATCAGCCTTTGAATCCAACTTCAATTCATACCAAAGATCTAGCCCCCAAGCCTTATGCCTTTCAGTAAACTTTTCTGAATTGGTATCAGCTAAATATAAAGAGGAAATAGCTTGTGTATATCTACTTACCTCAAAAGTGCGGTTCAACATATCAAAATCATTGTGTCCTGTTTTGACAAATGGTGGTTGCTCACCCTTTTCGTGCAATTCAGTCAAACTGCTTTTAACATGAGGATAAACCTTAATCCTGATCATGCCAGGTTCATAAGCATCTTCACTTATCGACTCTATGTCAATTGGTGGGCGTTCCCTGCGTTGAACTGAATAAACAGGTTGTGCTTTTGAACTTCCAGTAATGGAAAGCAGGATAATCATTGCTAGCTTTAATGCTCTCGCCTTCATAGTAATATCAGTTAAGTTTTTGATGCATTTTTGGAAATGCATTGACTCCTCAATGGCTATTAACAGAAGGGAGATAGTTGCACAGAGAGCAGATAAGAAATAAATTATTCCGGCTCCCTATTGCAACATTTAAGATATTAGAGAATGATTTTGGCTAGTCCCCTATTCTAGCATGAAATCAAAAGCATCAATATCTATCAAGTAAATAACAAATACAAAGTTCAATAACTTAAAGTTCCATAAACTTCGGGAAAAAATAATTCCCCTTCTGATATAGCTTAATTCAAGTTATTGAAAAATGTAATCAAATTAAATAGAAAATTATTTTACCAATAATATAGAAAATATTATAAATTATTGTTTAACTACTTATAATGTGTGCTTTATGATTATAGATGAGTAATAATTTTATAATATAAAATTGTAAATTATTTTTACACAAAAAAATTATAAGTTCAATAATTTGAATTAAATCTTCAGGATGTCACAAACCAGACCTAAAGATAACTATTACAAATGCAAAGTTTCTTTACTCATAACTTTTCAGTATTGTCAGGTTGATTGCAGAGGATCAGGTTCGCTAAGCTCACTTCGCTCAGTTACTTTCCGCCTCGGCGAATCGGAATGACATGGTTTTCAAAAGTTATTATGACTGGAGTATTTCTAAGGACTTGTCATTCAAGGCGCAGTGATGAATCTCAACCATGTTTGTATGTTTTAGCCGGAATCTACTGTTAAACTCTGTGTTACCCATCTTAGTTAATATGTATGAATTTCTAATGGTGGTCAATAGAATAAATGGTTGCAGAATAATAAATAATGGAATAATTTGCGACTAAAAACGTACTATGCTCAGAACAACTGACCTCAACCCCAAACAACCGAATGTTTACTTTTGCACAACTTATTGATTGATTATGCTATATCAGTGTTTTTTAGCGTTGAATAAGAGTTTTGGTTACGGATTTTAATTTGATACCAAAATTTAAAAAGAGCTTATTGTTATGCCACAGATTTTGCTGCCATTTTTTCCGGAAGATATGACCTATATCAATTCTTACATTGGCTTTGAGAAGCGTAATGGAATTGTTTTTTACTTTAACGGGATGATGCCGGTTTATCAGCATCCGGAGGCTGATATAGAGAGTTTTCGTTTTTTCACTAGTCAGATCGTTGTCAATGGCAATGCCACGCAGGCCGAGATTGTAAAGGCATTTGGCGTTAGCCCAATAAGTGTAAAACGCTGGGTTAAGAAATACCGCACACAAGGCGCCCGTGGTTTTTTTTAAGTAGTCGTGTACGGACCAACACTGTATTAACAGCAGAAGCCATAACAAGCATCCAGCAGCACCACCTTTCGGGATTAAGCATTGAAGAGATATCGCCCATAGTAGGCGTTAAAACCGACACAATAAAAAAGGCAGTTCGTCAGGGGCGACTGCTACTTCCAGAGATCAACGAAGTAGTTCCCACTACCAAGAGCTTGCGCAATCAGATAGATTCGCTTCAGCCCATGGGCAAAGCTTGTGTAAACACACTTGAACGCGTGCTTGCAAGTCGTGAAGGTTTTTTATGTTTGCCAACATTTCAGCCTGGGATTGATTTGAGTTATGGAGGGGTTTTGTTATCTCTGCCAGCTTTGGTTCACAATGGTTTACTGCGTTACCGCGATGATTTTGAGCCAGACAATGGCTATTATTCCATAGCCAGTGTTTTTATAAGCCTGGCATTTTTAGCTTTGTTGCGGGTCAAGACTCTTTCGCAATCAACTTTTACAGCAGTAGGCGAGCTAGGCAAAGTAATTGGCTTGGATCGTATTCCTGAGGTTAAAACTTTGCGCAAGCGGATAGCTTTGTTTTGCCAAAGGGCAAATATTCAGCAATGGGCCGGCAAACTTAGCCGGGATTGGATGAGCGATCATCCTGATCTTGCAGGTGTTTTTTACATTGACGGGCATGTTGTTGTGTATTTCGGGCATCAGACAAAAATGCCAAAACGCTATGTGGCCCGCCTGAAATTATGCATGAGCGGGAGTACTGACTACTGGGTGAACGATATGACGGGACAGCCATTTTTTGTGGTGAACAAAACCATCAACCAGGGCATGATCCAAACTATCAACCAAGACATTATTCCCCGCCTTGATCAGGATGTTCCCCATCAACCCACTGCTGAACAACTTCAGGAAGATCGCTACATGCATCGCTACATGCTTGTTTTTGACAGGGAATGTTACAGCCCCGACTTTTTTTATGACCTCTGGCAGCAACGCATAGCCATATGCACCTACAAAAAGAATGTTGATCGTCCGTGGGATGATTGTGAGTTCAAAACCTGTCAGGGCAATTTGCCTGGCGGCGAGATTCAACAACTGGAGCTTGCCGAGAGAGGGGTGTTGCTTCAAAATGCTGGTAGCGAGAAAAAAATATGGGCCAGAGAAATCAGAAAACGCTCGGCATCGGGGCACCAAACCTCAATCATCACCACCAACTTTTCATTGAGCCTGGTAATGATCGGACTGTATATGTTTGCACGATGGTCGCAGGAAAATTTCTTTAGCTACATGATGAAAAACTTTGGTATAGACACACTTGTAAGCTATCTAAAAACCCAGATAGGTGATACCACCCAACTCATCAATCCACAATACAGGGCATTGGAAAGTAGCTTGAAAAAATTGGTATCCCGGCTAAATGTTCGCAAAGTAAAATTTGCAGGTATGCTCATGGGCGAACTTCCCGAAAAAGAAAACAACAAAAAGAAGTATCTTGAAAAAAAGGCCGAACTCAGCAGTGAAATACAAACGCTCGAATATGAAATATATCAGCTAAAGGCCGAAAAAAAACAAATACCCCGCAAAATACAGTACTCACAATTGCCTGAAAATGAAAAGTTCAGCAATGCAATAAACGACCGCAAGCACTTCATGGACAGCATCAAGATGATCGCGTACCGCGCCGAAACCTCATTGGTGAATATGATAAGACCACAAATGTCACACCCCGACGAGGCCAGAGCCTTGCTCCAACAAATCTTTAAAACAGACGCCAATATTTATCCCGACCATGTCAACAAAAAACTGATCGTTGAAATACACTCGCTTAGCTACCACAAAGACGATAAAATCCTCCTGCAACTTTGTCAGCAACTCAATGAAACCCAAACACCATTTCCAGGCACTGACCTGGCCTTAAAATACATAATGGTATCAACTTAAATTCCCCAGAGGTCAGTTGTTCTGTACTTTTTACGAACACTTACCACTGGCTGAAGATTTACGATGTTTCAGAGCCTTCTGATCCGGTTTATCTTAATACCATTGTTGCTTCCACCACTATTACCAATGTGCTCAAGCACAATGAACTGCTTTTTGTTTCTGACTACGATAACCTTCAGATTTTTGATATAACCGATATTCATAATCCGGAATTGTTGGGAATTTATGCTATCGGGGGAATTGATGAAATGATAGTGGAGAATAATTATTTATACTATGTCAACTTTAGTGATTTTGTTATTCTTGACATCAGCGACCCGGCCAACCTGGTTCAATTATCAGTCATAGACAATATGTCAACAACTTCTGTAGCAGTGAAAGACACCCTGGCCTATGTTGTATCCAGCATATATCCCAGCATATATGAGCACTCTCTTAAAATTTTCGACGTGCAAAACCCAGCTTCTGCTTCTTTGATATCCGGCCATGAGCCCAGCCGGCATTTTGAACAAGTCATAATTGAGGGCGATTATTTGTATGTGTTTGAAGAATATGTTGGTTTAAACATTTATGACATTCAGGGGATACAACCCGTTTTGTGCGGGTTTTACAGCCTTGGTAGCTTTGTGAGCAAAATGACGGTTCAAGAGGGCATTAGCTATATACCTGCCTGGGCCGGCGTTGATATTGTTCAGAACGATTTACTCAGCTCAGCCGGTGGCGTTTTCATTCAGCGCGAAGAACGCCTGATGTTATTTCCAAATCCGGCTATTGATATAATCAGCTTTATGTTGGATGATGCTAAACACGCAGGCACGTTCAGCTATGAAATTATTCAGGTTAACGGTTCGGGCATCAAATCAGGGAAACTGGCTGCCGGCCAAACGCAGATAAGCCTGGATGGCCTGCCTGCCGGTGTATATGTGTTGCATCTCCGCAAGGCAGGAGAAAGGCATAAAAGCGGATTATTTGTAAAGCAATGAAAATGAACGGACTAAATAAAAACATGGATAATTACAAATTATCCGGTGTTTTGAGCGGCATTTGAAATGCCGGTCAGCGGAGTTAAATGCTAATCAGGTTATTTCAATTCTAATAACTTAGCGTCTTCGCGTCTTAGCGGTAAACATACCCTGCTCAGGCAGAAACAAAAGTTCCAATGTTTTCGCCCTCAACAATTTTCTTCAGGTTGCCCTTTTGGTTCGCATTGTAAACGACTACAGGCAGGTTGTTTTCGCGGCAAAGTGTAAATGCCGTTAGATCCATGATTCTTAACTGCTTTTCAATGGCTTCATCAAAGCTCACTGTATCAAACTTTACAGCGTTTGGGTCTTTTTCCGGATCG
>JAHYJC010000076.1 GCA_019429275.1 Lentimicrobium sp.
GCATAATTAACAGAAAATACTTTGATATCTTCGAAATTGTTTCTATATTTAGAAACATATTGATTTTAACCGACATATATGGAGAAACCTATCAAAGTAATATTCCTGAAACAAGCTGAAGAATTTACAAACTCAATTGAAAACAACCCGAAAAAGAAACTATTTCAGGCAATACGTAAGACCAAGGACCGATTATTCGGACAATGGTTCACCAAACTGAAAAGCAGTGACGGAATATTTTAGTTTAGGGTAGATGACAGCGGAAAATTTTATCGGCTCTTTGCATTCTGGGATACGGAAGGAAAAGAAGAAACCTTGGTTGTGGCTACTCACGGACTAATAAAAAAGACCAACAAGACACCACCAGCGGAAATTCGGAAAGCAGAGCAGATAAAGCGGGACTACTTCGAAGAAAAGAAAAAAGACAAAAAGAACAAATCAAAGTAAAGAGCTATGACGACAAGAAAATATAAGACCTTAGGAGAACTGGAAGACAAATATTTCGGTGAACGTGGAACGCCCGAGAGAGAACAATATGAATTTGAACTCAGTATGGAGATATTAGGAGAAAAACTCAAACAAATACGGAAAGAAAAGAAAATGACCCAAGAAGAATTGGGGAAATTAATCGGAGTTCAAAAAGCACAGATTTCAAAACTGGAGAACGGTGCAAGCAGTGCGACAGTTTCGACTATTTTGAAAGTTTTTAAAGCACTGAAAGCAAAGGTGAAATTCCAGATTGAAATAGAAGACGGAAATCAATTAGCCATAACATAACGACGGACGAAATTAAAGCCAGGCCATAACATCGTATGCATCCAATGCAGGGCGATATGTTTAATTTAACCTGTATGCCACGCATCAGCTTTTAACTCGGTGGATAGTTTTGAAGCCCGCAATCCTGCACTGTATATAAACGAGGACCGTGTGTGTCTTGAATCAACCCTTAGAAAAGGGAAGAATGCTGTACAAAAGATGGAAGCCCTTTAGAGGTGATAGAACGAAAGCTGGAGCCGAGCGAACTGGTAAAGGAATCACTATCATCAACAAAGGAAATGGCCTTCCGCAGACGACTTTCAGGAGTAGTTTGCAAACCACCTTATGCTGCAATTAGCGGAAACTCTTTTTGTGGTGAGCGATAAGGAAAAACGGGAACTTGATTCCTGTAGGTGTGTATTGTCGAGCTGAATAAATTAAAGCAACTATGAAGTCTCGTAAGGTAAAAGCGATGTCGAAAGCGGATGGTTACGGTTTTGTCCGTTAAGAGTGTAAAGCAAACCTGATTACTGTTTACATGGCATCCGGGATAAAGTTGACAGGAAGGCAATATAAAATCACAGCCAATTACCAGGGTTAAAGAAGAAGTACAAGGAAGCACCTTTACTTTTTCCGCACTGGAAATTGGTATATCCGTAAAGTAGAGATACTTTTGTGATTAAACAAGAAGAGCCGTATGAAGGGAGACTTTCACGTACGGTTCTGTGAGAACGCGAGGGTGAAATTCCCTCGCGTGACTCGATTAGCAGAGATTTTGTCAAAAAACATAACTAAAATACAATTTATATGAAACAAATTTTAATTACATTATTCCTATTATTTTCATTATTGAGTAATTGTCAAGTAGCTCTTTATTCAAATAACCAATTAATACTAGAATTTAATTCAACTAACCAAAACAAGATTAATAAAATTTTAGAGAAAAACAAGAGAATTAAACAAGTCAATGATTCACTTAAGTTAAAAAGCTTTGAAATAATTGGGAACATTGAAGAGAGCAGGACTTTTCTTTTTAGATTTAAAGATTCCATTAATGTAGAATCAGCTGTAAAATTATATTATAAATTAGGTTTGTTCAGATACGTTGAGCCGAATTACATTGGAACAGGGCATGGCTATTCTCAGACTATTCCAAATGAACCTTTATTTTATAGACAGTGGTCACATTTAAATGATGGAACTTTTTCTTTATCTCCATCAACTGTTGATGCGGACATTGATACAGATTTGGCATGGGATATAACTCAAGGTAATCCAAATTTGATAGTTGCTGTATTAGATTCTGGTTTAAAACTAGATCATCCTGAATTTTCAGGAAGATTAGTTGCTGGTTTTGATTTTGTGAATAATGACACAGACCCTACTGATGACCATGGTCACGGAACAAATGTAACGGGAATTGCTTTAGCTTCAGGAAATAATTCAATAGGTTATGCTGGAGTTAATTGGTTTTCAAAAATAATGCCCTTAAAAATACTTGATAGTAATAACTATGGATTATACAGTTGGTGGGCATCAGCAATATATTATGCAGTTAACAATGGCGCAAAAGTTATTAATTTGTCTGCTGGAGGAAATTCACCATCCACTTTACTATTAGATGCAATTAATTATGCTTATAATAATAATGTAAGTGTAGTTGTTTCTACAGGTAATCAGAACTCAACAATACAATATCCAGCTAAATACGAAAACGCAATTGCGGTAGGTTCAACAAATCCAAATGATGTAAGGTCTGCCCCTTTTTTCTGGAATCCTAATAGTGGAAGTAATTTTGGTCCTGAACTTGATTTTGTTGCACCAGGGAATTATATTTACGGACTAAGTCACACATCAAACACAAACTTTGATTCATTTTGGGGTGGTACATCCCAAGCAGCACCTCATGTTGCGGGTGTTATTTCTTTAATGTTAAGTGTTAATGCAGACTTAACTGTAACCCAAATTAGACAAATTTTACAAGAAACTTCTGAAGATATGGTTGGTGATATTTTTGATGTAAGCGGTTGGGATCCATACTATGGATATGGTAGAATAAATGCTTATAATGCTTTATCTCATAATGCATTATCAACAACTGACTATTTTTCAGAGTCAAAAAACTTAATTGTTTATCCAAATCCTTTAGATGAAAATTCCGAATTAAATATAAATGGTTTGTCTACTGATAATTTTTATAAAATTAATTTGATTTCAATCGAAGGTAAAAGTTACTATGAAGAAAAATTTTTAAAACAAATAAACAATGTAAAAATTAAATTGGAAAATTTACCATCTGGTATTTACTTTGTTAAAATTTATAATCTAAATACAAATAATCAAATTGTTAAGAAAATTATAAAAAAATAAAAACCTCTGCTAATCTGCAGGAATATGAGCGGCGCGCAGCGCCCAGCGATTATTCCCGGTTGAACTACATCCCTGGGTATACTCTATGTACTTAGCGACGTTTTTTGGTGTTTATGGGGAAGGGATGATGGGGTTGATGGAAGCAGCCTGATGGTTTTTTTGCTGAATTACCTGCTAAATATTGTTTATAGCACACTGCTTTATGGCGCCTGAATGACAAAAAACCGATTCCTTGGGCAAAACACTTCCATGCCCGCCGTGTGGCGGGAAATATAATGTTGATAGTTAGAAGTTAGAGCAATTTTGACCGAAGCAGCTTGAGCATGTTTTCAGCCGGCGACCGTATGCGTGGTATCACGGCCACTACTTTCATGGTTTTGTTGTTGCAGCGCGGACATCGGCAGGGATCAAAACCAGTAAGGCGTCTGTAGCACTGCAAAGCGGTTTCCTTTTTCACCTTAACTCCGGCTTTGGCTGCACGGATGCGCCGCAGGTGATCAAAGCTGAACACCAGCCCCAGCCGTTTAATAGTGGTGGGGTTGTAAATACCAAACCGCCTGATCCGCATCATTCCCTTAGGAAACACATGCTGGCAGAAACGCCGCAAAAACTCCACTCCCGGCAGACGTACCGGTTTGGCCCTGGCCTTATCGTGGTAATCTTTGGCCTGGAAAGTTACGTGGGTATCTGATACATCCACTATCCGGTGATTGGAAATAGCCACCCGGTGGGTGTACTGGCCCAGGTAATGGATCACGTGGCGGGCATCGCTAAGGGGTGGCTCGCAAAATACCACCCAGGGTGTAGCGTATGCCTGCTGTATCTGCTCATGGAAGGACGCAGCCATCTGCAACTTTTTCAGCTTGCGTTTGATGCTATCCAAAAACTTGTTTTTGAAAGCCGCACTGAGCTGGTGCACCGGGTAAAGAAACTTCTCCTGGCCAATATTCTTCCACTTACCCTGCAGGGAGTAACCCGCAGCGGGCACAATGCAGTGAATGTGGGGATGGAGCGAAAGGTTCTGTCCCCATGAATGCAAAATGGCAATGGCTCCCGATTCAACGCCGTAATGGGTATAACCAAAACTTTGCAAAGTATCCCACACAGCGCCAAACAGGGTGGAGTAATAAAGCTTCTGATTCCACAGGCATATGCTGTTAAGCTGGTGGGGTACGGTAAAAATGATGTGGTAATGCCGGATGGGCAAAGTAAGCTGAGTGATTTGCTCTACCCATTGCATTTGTTTGGTTATCTGGCATTTGGGGCAATGCCGGTCTCCACAGCTGTTGTAGCTGTATCGTTTTTCACCGCAATGCACACACACTTCTTCGTGTCCACCCAGGGCACGGGTGCGGCACTGGGCAATGTTGTTCAAGGCCTTTACCTGCGTGGGCGATAGTTTGTGCCCATCAATAAGCTGCCTGCCAAAGCGATGAACGATGGTTGCCAGTTCGGGCTTATTGGGTCTTCTGGCGGAGCTCATGATACAGGGTATCCAGTGGACTGTGCGCTTCAATGGTTTTACATTGGGCTATATGCAGATAAACCATGGTGGTGGAGATATCAGCGTGCCCCAGAAGGTTTTGCAGGGTAACGATGTTTACCCCTTCTTCCAGCAGGTGAGTGGCATAGGAGTGCCTGAGCGAATGCAGGTTTACCTGCTTGTGGATGCTGGTTTTCTTCAGGGCTTCGCGCATGATCCACGACAATCCCCTAACGCTGTATTTTCCCGAAATATCCTTCCCGTTGAAAAGCCATATGTGTGGATTTTCGGCGCCCATATACTTTTTCAACCCGTGAACCATGTAGTCGGCCAGGGGAACGATACGATCCTTTTTGTATTTGCTTTGGCGAATGTGAATGGTTTTACGCTCAAAATCCACATCTGCGATCTTCAGGTTGATGAGCTCCTGACCGCGCAAACCGGCCGAATAGATCAAAGCCAGTGCGATGCGTTGTTTGAGCAGGTTGGGAGCCTTAAAAAGCTCTCGCAGCTCATCGTGGTTCAGGATCACCGGTAGCTTGGTGTCCTGCTTGAGAGAAGGTAGGGCGATGGCTCTTTTGTTCATACCCATAAGCCGGAAGTAGTACCTGAGGCCGTAAACCATGTGCTTGAAGGAACTTCGCGATGGCGATTTGGGATCACGGGCCAGGCCGACAAGGTAATCATTGATCTGATCATCATCAATATTCTCGGGCAGATCATTGAAATGGATCACAAACAGGGCGATACGCCGGCCATAGTTTTGAAGGGTACTTTTACTCTGATTGCGCAGGGCAACCTGTTGGTCGAGTTTACGTAAAACATTTTCAAACCCCGGCACGGCAATGATAGCTCTTTCCACAATGGTTGGACTTGTTCTTTTTCGCATAATACAAAGATTTTAAGGTTAATAAATACTCTGTTATACGATCAAATGAATAACTTTACCCGGAAAAAAAGAGCTATCCCGCTGTGCGGGATTTAGTTCAACATGCTATACCTGGCAATTAGCTTCGCTGCTACTTCGTGGTGCGGGTGCAGTGCAGGTTTCGGGGTTTCAGTTTAGCGTTATCTTTCGTAGCGGTGGACAGTTTAGCAGCCCGTAATCCGCAACATGCAGGTATAGCAGGACCGTTGCCAGTAATTATAAAATGATTGTGCATAACAGAAACATCTGATATTTTGACAAATAAGAAAACTATATAAATGACTGAGATTTATCAAAAAAGAGGAAGAGAAATACGAGGATATAAAATTAAAAAAGATGGATTGGATTCTGAAATTAAATCGAACGGAAACCATCAATCCTATAGGATAAGATTTGAGGAGATTGACTTTAATGAGATAGTTTCAACAAAGAAACCGCAACCGATTGAAGTTGGATTGTTTATATCTGTGTTTTTCAACCTGATTTTCCTTTTAGTAATATTTTCTGATTGGCTAATTAAGACGAGTGGTAACGAAACTATTATTTCAATTGTAGCTTTCGGATTGCTTGGAGGATTAAGTGTTTGGATGATTAATTTGTTTAAAAGGAGTAAAGAAA
Organism: Lentimicrobium sp.; assembly: GCA_019429275.1. GTDB lineage: Bacteria > Bacteroidota > Bacteroidia > Bacteroidales > Lentimicrobiaceae > Lentimicrobium. Next base: position 6,156 of record JAHYJC010000076.1, read on the forward strand.
AAATTCTTAAAGGAGCACAGAATATATTTTTCTTCTATGAGCCAAAGGAACAATCAACGGTTGACTCCTTCATTGAGAACTTAAAAATAAATCAGCGAGATTACATGCGAGAAAAATATATGCAAATTGATACTTTACGACCGAAAGAGAGTCAGGAACAGACTTTTTTCTGGCTGCATGATAGAGAATTTATTTCAAAACAAGAATTAGAGATGTTAATCGAAGAGCTAAATAACAGGATGATAATAGACGGAAAATAATACCAACTAAATTAAATACAAAAAAATGAAAAAGACTACGATTTTATTTTTCTGCCTGATTCTAACAATTCAACTTTTCGGACAAGATTCTGAACATGTATTTAAGTCATTTACAGAGTTTAAAGAAATGAGTCCATCGCAGAAATTTGATTTTCAATTAAAACATAGAACGATGGGGAATGTCTTTATGACTGGAGGAATCACTAATCATAGAATAAAGAAAGTAAAACCATCAACAGCCGCAGAGTATCTGACAAAAGAAGCTTGGGGTGTACTTGTGAATGGTTCAGTTTTTATAAATAGTTACCCATATTCTAAATTGATAGGATATAATAAAATATTAGGTGTTGGATACTATTGTTATTTCATAGGTGAGCCAGCAAGATTAAAAGAAGAACAGCTAGAACTTGGAATTATAAAGGAAGGAGAGCCGCAGAAAGGAGTATGTTGCAAGACAAGTTATGTTATATTACCTGATGGAGTTGTAAAGTGGTTAAATCCAGTCTATTTAAAAGAACTGATTTCTGATAATAGCGAATTAACGGCTGAACTTGAATCAAAAAAACTGACACCTGATAGTGTTTATGAAATGTTTGAGATTATTGATAAATATAACGAGACGAAATAATAACTACTGGCAATATACAGGAATATGAGCGGCGCGTAGCGCCCAGCGATTATTCCCGGTTGAACTACATCCCTGGGTATACTCTATGTACTTAGCGACGTTTTTTGGTGTTTTTGGGGAAGGGATGATGGGGTTGATGGAAGCAGCCTGATGGTTTTTTTGCTGAATTACCTGCTAAATATTGTTTATAGCACACCGCTTTATGGCGCCTGAATGACAAAAAACCGATTCCTTGGG
>JAHYJC010000035.1 GCA_019429275.1 Lentimicrobium sp.
TTCTCGTATTCGTCCATTTTTTATTTGAACAATACGAAAAAAATATGTCAAAGAACGATTTTTGAAAAAAGTGTCAACGATGTTGTGCTACGAAAAAAAGTGTCAATTATGTTGTGCTATTTATCAAATAAGCCTTAAAACGCAGTCGCCACACAAAGTAAAGTCACTTCCACGTATGGTATCAGATTTGGAATCCTTTACTATTTTTGTAAAAAAAACCATATGTCTTGTCTGCGTGTAATTCTGGCCATTGTTTTTCCACCGCTTGCAGTTATTGACCAGGGCTGTGGCTCTGTGCTGATTGTTCTGTTGCTCACACTTGCAGGATGGATTCCCGGTGTAATTGCGGCACTCATTATTCTGAACAGGGGGAGATATTAGTCTAATTACTAATTATACATCAGTTCCATAATTTATGGAATAGATAAAAAAACAGGCCACCTTCTGGTGGCCCGATTTCATAAATTCTTATTCCTTAACAGATCAGCTGCATTTCAAAACAGTTTTTATCTGATAATTTGCTGATTCAGCCAAAGGACCGATGGCAGCCTTTTTAAATGATGCACAAGCGTCGTCGATAGAACCTTTCCCAGCTTGAGCCGTTCCTATTTCAAAATGGAACCGGGCTTGTTTACCTGGAGTATCACCGTCAAGTTCTATTCCTTTAAGAGCGCTGGCTATGGCTTCGTCGAATTTCGAAAGTTTGTTGAATGAAAGTGCATATAGGTAATAAGCTTCAGCATTATTCTGAACGTATTTCAATGATTCGTCGAGCAAAGAAACTGTCTTTTCGAAATCGTTCTTTTTGAATGCTCCGTTGGCACTGTTTATAAAGTTATCGCTCATAAACTTGCTTGCCTGCTCCACTGTTTTTTCGTCGTTGATTTTTGTGCCGGTTTCAATGGCTTTATCCATGGCAATGCGCAGATCATCAGTTTTATTCTGCTTGTTGTAAACCAGACCTTTGCTGAGCCATGCGCCGGCAAAATCGGGATAAAATTCAAGCGCTTTATCAAATGAAGCAAGAGCTTCGTCGTATTTTTCCGCTTTGTATTCACCATTTCCCTTTACGCGATAAAGCTTTGGGAGTAACTCTTCGACTTTCCCTTTAATTCCGTCATCATTAAACTGAACTGCATAGGAATGAGCCTGCTCAAAATTGGAGATGGCTTCATCTACTTTTTTATCTTTATAGAGAGATGTAGCAAAATTATACTGTAAAAGTGGAATTTGCTGTTTTGATAAATTTAATACTTCAGCGGCGTCTGGTCCGGCTTTCTCAGCAATATCAGCGGCCTCAAGCAAGGCCTGAATTGCCTTTGGCATATCAGTAGCTGCAAGTCCAACACCTGTATTATATGCATTTGTTGCTTCTTCAACGGTTTGAGCAGGAGCAATTTTCACACCATTTACGGTAACTATCAGTATAACTACCAAAAGGAATTTTTTAAACTTTTTCATTTCGTTTGAATTAATTTTAATAACTGAGCTCGCAAAAGTAAACAAATATGATTCCAAAAAAGTTGGTGGAATAGAAAATTTACAAGTTTTTGGAAAGCTATTCTCTTAATTAACTGAATATTATATATTTGAATGCTTTCATGTGAAATTCTGTGAAAAATTATCCTCAATAAATTTTCACACTTCTAAAAATTATGGAGTTTACATATTGTAATTCCGGCTTACCTATTGCTTTCTACCCAACCTGGCTTAAATTGATAATAAATAAATACCAACAGGGTTGCTACATTAAATTTTATTATACATTTGCATTGCAAAAAATTATTTAATATGAAAAGTTCAATCATCAAGGTCATTCTGGCGATAGTTGTGATCGTATTAGGCTATCTGCTATACTCTTCCATTATGAAACCTATTGAGTTTCAGAAAGAACTGGCAACCAGAAATACTCAGATTGCCAACAAACTGAAAGACATAAGATCGGCCCAGATCTTCTACAAGCAGTTTAACAATGCCTATACTTCAAGTTTCGACACTTTGTTCGATTTTCTCAGAAAAGGTCAGATTCCGGTGGTTAAAATGATTCCTGATCCAAATGATACCACTTACTCTCGTTCAATCAGCGACACAATCGGATTTATAGGAATCTCAGACTCATTATTTGGCAAACGCACCAATTTCAAAATGGAAGACCTTGCCATCATCCCATTCTCCGAAGGCCGGAAATTTGAAATGAGCACAGCCAAAGTTGATAAAGGAGGTGTAATGGTTCCTGTTATTGAAATTCTTGTACCCTATGAATTTTATCTTTCTGACTTGCCCGAGCAGGACATAGTCAACTTGAAAGCGATCCAGAAAAACATGAACAGATATCCCGGGATACGTTTGGGTTCTCTTACCGAAGCCACAACCGACGGTAACTGGGAATAGATTAAATTGTTAAATATGTTGGGTGATCATATTAAAAAGGTTTCGTCCTACGACCGTTTATTTGATCAGGCCCACACAAGACAATACAACCTGTCCATCCGGCTTAATCCGGATGGACTTTCTTTTTCGGTTTATTCAATTCCCCACAAAAAATATATTGCACTTGAATCATTCAGGTTTCCCGAGACATTTCAAATGCATGGTGGAGCCCTGGCTATCTCGGTTTACCTGGATCAGATTGCAAAAACCATTGACGAGAAATCATGGTTGCTTTCTGAATTCAAAAATCGCATCGTCATATACAACACCAAAATCTACACACTGATACCTGAACCACTTTTCAATGCTCATAAAATCATAACTTATCTCGGATTTGTTCATAAAATAGGAGATGGAGATACAGTTCTGACATCAAAATTTCAGACACCCGACTCCCGCATCGTTTTCGGAATAAATAGCACTATTTACAAAGAAATCAATTCATGGTTTAACAATCCGGCATTGATACATCATGCCGGTGCTTTAATTGAATCTGTGCTTCCTGCGTTTAAACATTCTGATACAGGGAATCCTGTTTTCTTAAACATCACCAATAAATTGATAGATATTATTGTTTTACGAAACAATAATCTGAATTTCGTCAATTCCTTTGAATGGAGGGCATCGACAGATATTGTTTACTTTCTGCTTTTTGTGCTCGACCAACTTTCAATGAATCCCGGCAAAGTCAATGTTTATTTATCAGGAGAAATTGATGAAAATGATGAAAATCATCAACTGCTTTCAAAATACATTCGTAATTTGGAATTTCTTTCGCATAATGAGCCCCACACCAGGGGTTATGCGCTTGAATTGATTGCATCACATAAATATTACGAACTACTGAACCCTGCCTTATGCGAATAATAAGCGGAACTCACAAAAGCAGGCAGATACATGCACCCAAAAACCTGCCTGTAAGACCTACTACTGACATTGCCAAAGAAGCGCTTTTCAACATCCTGATAAATAATTTCGATCTTGAAGACGTTCAGGTGCTTGATTTGTTTGCCGGCACTGGAAATATAACTTATGAATTTGCCAGTCGGGGGGCTTTGGGTGTAACCAGTATTGATAAAGATCTGAGGTGTGTGAATTTTATCAGAAAAACCGCTATGGACCTCGGCTTCGAAGCTATTCTCTCCTTCCGTTCTGACGCCTTCAGATTTTTGAAAAACAGTGAGAATACTTATGATATTATTTTTTGTGACCCTCCTTATGAACTGGAAGGCATTGAAGAAATTCCGGTTTCTGTATTCGAAAGAAGACTTTTAAAAGATGAGGGCTGGCTGATTCTGGAACATTCGAGAGATTATGATTTCAGCAAATTACCCGGTTTCCTTCAACAAAGGAAATACGGAAAAGTAAATTTCAGTATTTTCAAAGAAAATACTGAAGAAGCTTAATCTGTTGAATTAAATATTATAGCGAACACAAAAAATTCTGGCAGATAACCCTGAATATTCGCACAATTACATTACTGCCGGTAATTCCACGGCATCAGGTATAAACAGGCTCACATCACCGCCATTTTTATAAACATCCCTCACAATTGATGAATTGATTGATGTGTACTCTGGCGTAGTTAATAAAAATACGGTCTCAATGGAAGGGTTAAGTTTTTTATTGACCTGCCCAACTGTTCTTTCAAATTCAAAATCGGCAGAAGTTCTAAGTCCGCGCAATAAATATCCTGCTGATATTTCCCGACAGAAATCAACAGTAAGCCCCGAATAACTCAAGACCTTTATTTTAGGTTCACCTTCAAATACTTTTGTTATCCATTTCATGCGATCTTCAACAGAGAAATAGCCTTTCTTTTCAATGTTGATTCCCACTGCAACAATAATTTCATCAAAAAGCGGAAGTGCCCGTCTGATGATATTTTCATGACCTCGGGTGATCGGATCGAAGGATCCCGGAAACATTGCACGTTTTACCATAATCGGATTGTTTTAACAAAAATAATCAATTGCACTCTATTTTAACCTCTCAATTGAATATCAGACTGTAAAAGATCATGTAAAGAAGCATAGGTACTTCTTAATATCTTCCCCAACTGTTCAGTTTCAAACCATGCTACTTCCGTTATTCCTTCATCCTGCTGGGGAACAAGAGGACCATCTGTGCTGCAATGCATGGCAAACCAGTATGTTCGTTTCAACACACGTTTGCCTTTATGTTCATACATATGAAAAGTAGAAGGCAATTCGCAACCCAGTTCAATGCCCGAAACACCTGTTTCCTCCATGACTTCTCGTATTGCGGCTTCAGAATGACTTTCGCCCTTTTCAATTTTTCCTTTTGGTAAATCCCATTTACCAAACCTGTAGATGAACAATCGCTTTCCCTCAGCATTTTTAACAATTCCACCGGCTGCTTCAAGATACCAAAATAATGATATAAACTCATCCAACAATTTTTTGGCATTACTATTGTTAAATAGCATAATTGACTGAATTGGATTTGATAAATTCGTAAACTCTCTGACAGCCTCTTTAATGGATTTGGATCCTGAGACTTCAATTCTTATTAATGGTAAGTCCATAAGATGACTTTCATCAGGATTTCCCATTAAGATAAGTGGTTTATCATTTATAAAAACTTTGTACATTTGCCGCATGAATAAGAATGAGTCATTAGCACAAGATACTGCGGAGTTTTTATTGCAAATAAAGGCAATAAAACTGGATGCAAACAATCCATTTACATGGACATCGGGCATCAAATCTCCTATATATTGCGATAACCGTAAAATATTATCCTACCCAAAGATACGTACTTTTATCAGGCAGGAATTTGTTAAAATGATCAACGATGAATTCGGTGATATCGATCTGATTGCAGGCGTTGCTACCGGTGCAATTGCCCATGGTGTACTCGTAGCCCAGGATCTTGGGGTTCCTTTTGTTTATGTCAGATCTTCCAAAAAAGAGCATGGCATGGAAAATCTGATCGAAGGTGTTGTTGATTCCGGGCAGTCAGTGGTTGTGGTCGAAGATCTTGTTTCGACCGGAAATAGCAGCCTGAATGCGGTTGCTGCACTCCGCGAAGCCGGATGCAATGTAAAAGGAATGGTAGCAATTTTTACCTACGGACTGAAGTCGGCTGTCGCAAAATTTAAGACAGACAATTGCCCGCTGTTCACACTTACCAATTATGATCAATTGATCAAACACGCCTTGACCAAGAGTTACATCAAGGATTCAGACCTTCAATCGCTTATCAAGTGGCGCGAAAACCCTGAAGCCTGGGGAAAATAATCCGAAGCTATGGCATCATTTACCAGCAATGCAGTCACCATTGCTAAAAGCAATGACTTTATCTATAATTTTCTGTGCGATTTCAGAAATTTTGAAAACTTAATGCCCGAACAGGTTTCAGGTTGGTCAACCGATGGAGAAAGTTGCTCTTTCACCATACAAAATATGGCAACCCTGGGCATGAAATTCAGGAACAAAACTCCAAATAGTCTTCTTGATATTGAATCCGACGGAAAATCGCCCTTCCCCTTCACATTAGTCTGCAACATTTTGGAAACACATGAGCAAAACACTGAAGTTAAGATTTCACTTAACGCGGAACTTAGTCCAATGTTGATGATGATGGCTTCGAGGCCGCTTGGAAATTTTGTGAATATTCTGGCAGAAAAATTAAAAGAAGTTACTGAAAAAATGTAAACCTGCATTTAATATACTGAATACAATCCCTAGTGCTATAATTTTGATTCATCAGAAATAAAAGCAACCTCCTTCAGATCGCAGATAAATTCACGTCCATCCAGTGCCTTGAGCCTGAGTTTTCCGAATAAACCTATCCCCTGAATGACAGCCCGTAAAGTTTCTCCATTGATCATAAACTGAGCCTCTTTGTTTAAAAGGTAAAGTTTGCTCAGGTATTGACTATTCAGTTGTTCCTGGCCCTCCTGTTTCAACTCTGCATAACTTTTCATCAGCAAGTCATGCCACTTTGTCAGCAAATGTTTTATGTCGTAAGTTTCACCGGTAATTTGTGATAAAGAAATTGCCATTGGAGCGTTTTTCCCAAAAGTAATCTGATTCACATTCAGGCCAAGTCCGGCAACTGTATTTGAAATGGTTTTCCCCGAAATACTGTTTCTGATCAGTAACCCTGCAATTTTCCTACGGTTAACATATATATCATTCGGCCATTTGATTTCAGATTTCAATCCAGGGTCAAGCGTTTCTATAAGCCTGCAAACTGACACCGAAAGTAGCTTAGTAAGCGCAAACTGATCCTCAACAGGTAAAAATGAAGGATAAAGTATAACAGATGCGGTCAGGTTCATTCCTGGGTTACTGAGCCACTTGTTATCACCTAGTCCGGCTCCATCAGTTTGTTCGCCAGCATAAATTACAGTTCCTTCCGGCAATTTCTCAGATCGTAAAAACTGTTCAGCCAAGGTGTTGGTTGAAGTTATTTTGTCGAAATAAATAAAATTATGCCGGAATGTCATGATAAATGTGCGATTCAGTTGAATAAACCCGTAATCTGGAAGGCGGTATAATTGTTGATTAATATTTTGCAAACGATTTAATTTCCGGCAAGAAGCCCCTTCCTTTCTGCCCGCTTTGAAACGTTTAAATGTTTAACTTTGCAAAAATATAACAAAAAAAGGCCTATGGCGATTAAAAAAGTCAAAACCGCATCCGAAATGCTTGCTGAAATCATTTCAGTCGGGATTTTGGAAAAAAAAGGAGAAAAGGCAGTTAAAATTGATCTCAGAAAAATGAAAAATGCCGTTGCCGATTTTTTTATTGTCTGCCACGGATTCTCAAGAGCTCAGGTTGAAGCCATCGCCGATTCTGTTCAATTGGAAGTTAAAAAATCAGTTGGACAAAATGTTTGGAAAAAAGAGGGTTTTGAAAATGCCGAATGGGTATTATTGGATTATGTTGATGTTGTGGTGCACATTTTTCAGGAAGATGCCAGAAAGTTTTACCGATTGGAAGACTTATGGGCTGATGCTGAAATAACAGAATGCAAACCGGCGCCACCGGTTAAAAAAAGAACTAAAAAAACTTCTGAGGGGACTACAGATTAATACGATGAGCGAATCAAAAGAAAATAAAACGGATAATAACGGGCTGAAGCCAAAACCAGTAAAACCAAAATTCAGTTTTTACTGGATATATGCTTTACTTGCGCTGCTGATCATTGGTTTGCAGTTTATGAACTGGAGTACACCTTCAAAAAATATTGGCGAAGGAGAGCTCAAAGAAATGCTCCTTAATCAGGAAATTGAACGCCTGGTTCTTGTCAACAGGGAATTTGCTGAAATTTATCTTAAAAAAGACAAGCTTCAACTTGAGAAATACAAAGACCTTCCTTCAAGCGAAAATTTTGGAGCTGCAAAACCTCAATTTATCTATAATATAGGGTCAGTTGAAAAATTTGAAAATGATGTAAATATTGTTCAGGAAGGGCTAGAAAAACCAGTTTACATTGAAAATCTTACCCGCCGCAATGTTTGGGGCGATGCGCTTTCGTGGATTTTCCCGATCCTACTGCTGATAGGTGCCTGGTTTTTTATTATGCGAATGATGAGCCGTGGCTCAGGCGGTGGAGGACAGATTTTCAACATCGGAAAATCCAAGGCTCAGCTTTTCGATAAAGACACCCACGTTAACGTCAATTTTTCGGATGTAGCCGGGCTTGAAGAAGCAAAAGTTGAAATCATGGAAATTGTTGATTTCCTGAAAAATCCCAAGAAATACACCACCCTTGGTGGTAAAATTCCAAAGGGGGCACTTTTGGTTGGCCCTCCGGGAACAGGGAAAACCTTGCTTGCTAAAGCAGTTGCAGGCGAAGCAAAGGTTCCTTTCTTTTCCCTCTCAGGTTCCGATTTCGTTGAAATGTTCGTAGGAGTTGGCGCCTCAAGAGTCCGCGATTTATTTAAACAGGCCAAGGAAAAAGCTCCGTGTATTATTTTTATCGACGAAATTGATGCGGTTGGCCGTGCCAGGGGAAAAAATCAGATTACCGGTGCCAATGATGAAAGGGAAAATACCCTCAATCAATTACTCACCGAAATGGATGGATTTGCAACCAATGCCGGAGTAATTATTCTGGCGGCTACCAACCGTGCAGATGTGCTGGATCGCGCGCTGCTGAGAGCCGGTAGGTTCGATAGGCAGATACATGTTGAATTGCCCGACATTGAGGAACGCAAAGCCATCTTCAATGTGCACATGAAGCCACTTCGATTTGATATAACAATAGATGCTGAATTTCTGGCAAAACAGACTCCCGGATTTTCAGGTGCTGATATAGCCAATGTATGTAATGAAGCAGCGCTGATTGCAGCCCGACATAACAAAACTGAAATCGGTAAACAGGATTTTATTGATGCTATTGATCGGATTGTTGGTGGTCTCGAAAAAAGGAACAAAATCATTTCACCACAGGAGAAAAAAGTGATTGCTTTTCACGAAGCCGGTCACGCAGCCGTAAGTTGGCTGCTTCCTTATGCGCATCCACTGGTAAAAGTAACCATTGTTCCCCGCGGAAAAGCCCTGGGTGCAGCGTGGTACCTGCCCGAAGAAAGGCAAATTACCACTACTGAACAGATGCTCGATGAACTTACAGCTACTCTTGGAGGCAGGGCATCAGAAGAAGTTATCTTTGGAAAAATATCGACCGGTGCGCTGAATGATCTGGAGAAGGTCACAAAACAGGCCTTTTCAATGGTGGTTTATTTTGGATTGAACAAAGAGATTGGCAATGTGAGTTACTATGATTCATCTGGCCAGCAGGAATACTCCTTCAATAAGCCTTATAGTGAATCAACAGCCCAACTCATTGACGCTGAGATAAAAAAAATAGTTGAAGAGGCCTATAAACGTGCAATTAACCTACTTAAAGAAAACAGGACCAAACTTGAAGAACTTGCTGATATCCTTCTTAAAAAAGAGGTAATTTTCAAGGAGGATCTTGAAGAAATATTCGGCCCAAGGCATTTTGACGAACACCCTGAGTTCAATGGAGGTCAGACAATTAAACCCGAAAATACTAATCCGGCCATAATTGCCGAAACAGAAGTTGTTTCAGAAAAACAGGAACCCACTGAAGGATCTTTAACGAAGGATTCCAATGAAGAAACGCCGCAGTAGATTCAATACGCGCCCTGAACACATTAGAGAAAGCACCACCAGAGAAAAGGTGCTGAAGAACATCAGGCATGCCTTACTCGACCCCCCGGAGAATACTTTTCACGGGGTTGATAAAAATATGCCGATTTACAAATCCATGGCCGAAGAACCTGACATTACCTTTGCTTCTGAATTTACAAAGGCAGGCGGAAAATTTATTTTTTGTGAATCACCTGAAGATATGGTTGAGAAAGTTGTCTCTCTCTTCGATAGTAAATTGTGGGAACAGGCCTGGTCAAATGACGAAGCTTTGATAGGTCTGCTGAAACATGCAGGCATTAAAGTCAATAATTCAGGTGCGAACGACATCGAAATGAAAGTTGCTTTGACTACTTGTGAATTTCTCGTTGCCCGTCAGGGAAGTATCATGGTTTCAAGTGCACAGATTTCGGGGCGAAAAATGAATATTTTTCCGGAAATTCATGTTATCATAGCTTTCACTTCACAAATTGTAAGCGAAATATCAGATGCTTTGAACAAAATCAGGAATAAATACGATGGCAAAATACCCTCTATGGTATCCCTGATTACAGGCCCGAGCCGCACCGCTGATATTGAAAAAACACTTGTAATGGGCGCTCATGGTCCAAAAGAGGTTTACCTTTTTATGGCTGATGACCAAAAATAAAAGCTGAAATATGGAAAGCTGGACCTGTGTTTACACAACCTCATTTCTGCATGAAGCAGAGCTGATTCGTGGCATGCTTGAAGAAAATCTGATTACAGCAATTCTCGTCAACAAACAGGACTCAGTTTACCTTTTTGGTGATATTGAAATTCACGTACCCACGGTAAATGCATTTGAAGCCACACAATTAATTAATTCTGGAGAAAGTGAATAATTTCGTTAAACGAACCATCACCGGTGTTTTATTTGTAATTCTGATAATAGGTTCAATTATTCTGAGTCCACTGGCTTTTGCAGCCTTGTTTTTACTTGTTTCTGCAGGCGGTCTGTTAGAGTATTCAAGAATTGCAAAAGCATTGGGATCCGGTTTAAACCCTTGGGTTTTGTTGGCTTCAGGAACAATATTGTACATTTTTATTGCCCTTACTGCCAATGGTTTAATTAAACAAGAGGTTTTGATTTTCGGATTGTTGCTTTTCCCTGCCATAATGATTTTCGAGCTCTTCAGGAAAACAAATACTCCTCTGGCAAATATATCATACAGCATCGCAGGCCTTATCTGGATTGTGACTCCCATTGCTTTATTAAACGGCTTCTATAATCATTCCGAGGGTCCGGCATGGTTTAACAGTGGAGCTTTGCTTGGATTTTTTCTGATATTGTGGATTTATGATTCCGGAGCATACATTACCGGATCTCTTTTCGGAAAAACAAAAATGATTGAAAGGATCAGTCCGAAAAAATCGTGGGAAGGATTTGCCGGTGGCGTGTTATTCGGATTTTCAACCGCTTACCTGGTATCTGCCTCATTTACCGAGTTTACTTTATCCGAATGGTTGTTGATAGCGCTTTTGATTATTATTTTCGGAACCCTGGGTGATTTTTCTGAGTCGATGGTTAAAAGAAGTGCATCTATTAAGGATTCAGGAAATATTTTACCCGGGCATGGTGGAATTCTTGACAGATTTGATGCAGTTTTTATTGCTTCTCCCGCAGTTTTCCTTTTGATTTATTATCTTCGTTGATTATAATTCAAGAGATTCAGTCGTTGGTAGTTTCTTTCTAAATCTTTCAGAATGCGGATTCATAAAGAGGGTTACTTGATTATTTTGATTTCTTTCATTGCGCTTGGAATCCTGATCCCGGTTATTGACCTGATCTCCATGCCTTCCTGGCTGGAATACGCTTTCTGGGTATTGCTTTTAGTTACCTTTGTATTTATTATCAGGTTCTTCCGCTCTCCCAACAGACCCGTTCAAATAGATGAATCAAATATAATCTGCCCTGCTGATGGAAAAATAGTGGCCATAGAAGAAGTGACTGAAGATGAGTTTATTAAAGAGAAAATGATACTGGTATCCGTTTTCATGTCGCCCAATAATGTCCATATCAACTGGGCTCCGGTTTCAGGTAATATCAGCTACATGAAATATCATCCCGGAAAATTTCTGGTTGCCTGGCATCCGAAATCCTCAACCGAGAATGAACGTTCTACCATTGTAATCAAAAATGCCAAAGGAAAACAGCTTCTGATAAGGCAAATTGCTGGCGCAATGGCCAGAAGAATAGTATGTTATGCCAGAGAAGGTGCAGATATCAGACAAGGTGCAGAATTCGGCTTCATCAAATTCGGTTCGCGCGTTGACCTCTTTTTACCTTTGGAGTACAGCATTAAAGTTAAACTCAATCAGAAAGTGGAAGGCAGAAAAACAATTATTGCAACGCTTTGATTTTTCGACTGCATTCATTGAAAATTAGGTATAAAACAGAACTTTAACAAATTATTAACATTTTCAGTATTGCAAACTGGCTATAAGGCGTTATCTTTGCAGGGTATTAATTCTAGAACTCATGAAAAAAATTGCTATTGCTATTTCTGCTCTTACTTTCGTTTTTGCAGTTTCTACAACTGTTATTGCTCAGGAAGTTCCTGCTAAAAAGGCAACTGAATGTGCTACCGTGAAAAAAGACGGCAAATGTGCTACTGAAAAAAGTGCTGAAGCCAAGAAAGGTTGCGCTACACCTTGTACAACTGAGCAAGCTAAGGCCTGCTGTGCCGGTGACAAAGCAAAAACTGCAAAACCAGTTCCTGCTCCGGAAAGCAAGTAATCTTTGCACACACAAAATCTTAGGCTTCCCACAAGGAGGCCTTTTTTATGCTGCTACTTTTTCAATTCACAGAATATCAATTAACCGGCCCAAAGAATTTACTGTATAGGTTGCCTTACTTTCTGCTTGTTTTCCTGAAAAATCGACCAGTATAGAATCTATACCCACCCTTATAGCACCCTGAATATCAACCTCTTCTTCATCACCAATCATCAGAGTTTCATAGGCGCTGGCTCCACATTTGTTCAATGCATATTCAAAAATCAAGGGTTCAGGCTTCCTTGTGCCGGCATCTTCTGAGGTTATGATGTTTTCAAAATATTTTGCCAGTCCTGAATTGGACAGTTTTTTGTACTGAATTTCCTCAAAGCCATTGGTTATGATGTGCATCTTGTATCTTCCTGAAAGATAGTCCAGCAACTGGAAAGCTTCAGGAAATAATATGGTTTTCGTCGGGCTTAGCAAAACATAATCCCGCGCCAAATTGACCGACAATACCTCATCATGAATCCCGAATTCATCAAGTGTAAGAGTAAACCGGCTAAGGTTCAGAAAATCTTTTAAAATCTTCCCCTGCCTGTATGATTCCCAAAGTAAGGCGTTGTGTTTGTGATACACAAATAGAAAATTCTCAAAAGATTCAATACCCTTTAGTTTCAGATGATATTTCGAAAATAAATCCCTGAAAGTATCCATGGAGTTGGCATCAAAGTCCCATAAGGTATTGTCAAGATCAAAAAATATATGCCGGTAGGTTTTTCTATTCACAACACAATTCATTTTAAGCATGACAAATTTAGCCGTTTGTCATGAAAATCCTTCTATAAAAATATTTTCAGAAAAACTTGACAATGGGAGTTTTGAAATAGTATATTTGTAATATCATATTGATATCATTATGAAAACTTCAGAGAATGAAAAATTCGCCCGTCCCATGTCGGGTTATGTAATGTTGGCCATAGAACTGGCTATTATTGCATTCTTTATCTACAATGTGGTAAACTACAATCAAATTGTATGGTTAATGATTGTATCGGCAGCAGTACTTGCGATTGCAGTTGTGCTTATGCCAGGTTTTCTTGTTGTAAATCCCAATGAGTCGAGTGTGCTGGTCCTGTTTGGGGATTACATCGGCACTGTGAAACACAATGGCTTCTTTTGGGTCAATCCCTTCTACACCAAGAAAAAGATATCTCTCAGGGCCAGAAACCTGAACAGTGATCCGATCAAGGTCAACGACAAGATTGGCAATCCGATTATGATCGGCATTGTGCTGGTTTGGAAAGCCCTGGATACTTTTAAAGCAGCTTTTGAAGTTGACGATTACATCCATTATGTGGAAATTCAGAGTGAAGCAGCCATTCGGAAATTAGCCGGCCATTATCCATATGATAATTTTGATGATGCCGAGTCTGAAATATCATTAAGGGCCGGAGGCGAAGAGGTAAACCATCAGCTCGAAGCGGAACTCTCAGAACGCCTGGAAAGAGCCGGGATTGAGGTAATTGAGGCACGCATCAGCTATCTTGCTTATTCCTCGGAAATTGCAGGAGCCATGCTGCGCAGACAACAGGCAACTGCTATCATTGCTGCTCGTAAAAAGATAGTTGAAGGTGCTGTAAGTATGGTTGAAATGGCATTGGAGCAACTTTCCATTAAGAAACTTGTTGATCTTGATGAAGACAAAAAAGCTGCCATGGTAAGTAACCTGATGGTCGTTCTTTGTTCCGACAAAGATGCAAGTCCGGTGATAAATACCGGCACACTTCATCATTAGAACTCTTCTTAAAATCAGTAGCCACAGCATTATGAAAGCAATTCGTGAAGATGCCAGAACAATTTTACTTTATGATGGTATAGATGAGATAGGCCGTCTGACTTTCCGAAGCAGATTTTCATCCAAAGCCGATATTACTGATGCGGAGAAACAAGTGCTTTCAATTGAACCGGTCAATATCTGGCGAACAGCTTATGGTGTAAAAAAAGGAGAGAAAACCATTCTCTCCTTTCACCGGAAATGGAATGGCAATTCTCTGATAAAAACATTTTTCGACACCAATAATCAGGAATACACATTTAAACATCAAGGCTTTTTTAAAAGCAAATATCTTTTGCTTGACAAAGATTCACGGGAAATGATAGAGGTGAAACCGGAATTAAATTGGAGGAAGTTCAGATACAACTACCATATTGTTGTGAGTGATAGTATTAAACGCCGGCCGGGGCATCAGTTGCTGGCTATCCTGACGGTATATCTTTGCAAAGAGTATATATCGAGGCAGGCTTCCCACGGAGCTATTGTCGCTTCGTAAATCCGGGACAAAGCAGCAAGGCACATTGCTTGCGAATCCCGAATAAAAAAACAAAAAACAATGGCTCAGAAAAAACCATTTGCTTTACGTATTGATGCAGAATTGCTCGAAGCCGTTGAAAAATGGGCTGCCGATGAATTTCGCAGCACCAACGGGCAATTGGAGTGGATTATCAGCAAGGCTTTGAAAGATGCAAAACGGCTGAAAGTCAATAAAACACCCGACCAGGAACAGCAACGGGGTGAAGAGTGATACTACTTTTACAAAACATATCTCAACCCTATACTTGCTTTAATCAGGCTTTTATCTTGCTCAATTAAAACTTGGTCATAAGACAATCTGAAATCAAACATCAGATTATCTATAATTCCCGAATGGCTTGAAATTCCAGCAAATAATGAAAATAGCCATCCATCATCTGTCATTATTCCAAAATCAAGAGGAAGATCAAACCTTTCTCTTGCATAACCTGCGCTCAGTCCGGCAAATGGTTTGATTGACCATTCAGTCGGGCTATACATAACATCAGCATAAATCAGATCTAACAAATTTTTTTCTTTGAAGGAAACAATGTATTGCCTTTCAAAATTTACCTGAGTACTTATCGATTTTGTAATAGAATAGCCTGAATTTAAGTTAAATCCCTTGCTATAGTCCATATCATTGACTTTTTGGGTAGAAAAACCAGCAACGGCATTAGCCCCAAAATAAAACTGGCCATAAGATAATTGGCACAAAAGCAAAAATGTGATAGTTGCGAAAGCTTTCATAGTTTAAAATTTAAAACTGTAACCAAAGGATGGGAAAAAACCAAAAAGACTTTTTTGATACAACTTAAGATTGTCGTAAACTGCTTCAAAATCAAATCCGCTCGGTGATGTTACTTCATTATAACCCAGTATTTTCCGATCATAATAGTAATAATACGGGTTTTTACGGTTATAAACATTGTAAATACTTATTGTCCAGACACGTTCTCCCCATCGGGTTTTAGCCGGAAAATTTACCGCAACATCCATACGGTGATAATCTCTCATATGGAAAGAATTAATTTCATCGTAAACAAAAACTTCCTGCCCTTCAAGATCGATCCGTTTTGAAGCAATTGTGACCGGATATCCGCTGCCATAAGTCCATGTAGCTGAAACAATTATTTTCGCAGAAATTTCGTAATTCCAAACCAGATTTATGTCGAGAAGGCGGTTGTATTTAAACGGAAAAGCTTTTCCACCATTCAATTCATTAAATTTTCGGGTAGCATCCGCTATTGTTAAACCAGCCCACCCGGTTGACCGCCCCTTTGTTTTCTGAAGGAAAAATTCAACCCCATAATTTATTCCCTTACCATTACTTACAACAACACTCTCCCAGGAGGAAAAGGCTCCTGTAAGAGAATAACCCGGCCTAAATGCTATGAGACCCGATAGTTCTTTGTAGTAAGTCTCCACACTCAACTCAATATTTTTCGAGTTAAAACTTCTTGCAAAACTTAAAGAATACTGCGCCGAGCGCCCTGGTTTGATATTACCGGTAGATGGCATCCAATAATCATTGGGTATGCCTGTTCCCGAATACGAAAGCAAATGCATAAACTGATTGGTAACTGCATATGAAAGCTTTACTGAGGTTTGTTGATTAAGTGGTATGTTGGTATTAATCCTTGGTTCAGCAAAAAGATAGCTCGTTTTATCAACATACATATGGGGTATCCTGAGGCCGGCATTTATTGAAAAGTTATTAAGAGAAATCTCGTGTTCGGTAAAAAAAGCATTTTCTAAAGATTTATCGCCTGAGCTATAATTTCTGTGAACTTTTTTATCATTGAATTCTGCATCGTAAACTTCATCATTTGGTGAAATATGATGTAATATCCCGGAATACCCTGACAAAATTCTATAATTTGCTAATGGAGAGTAAGATACCTCTGCCTTAAACAACAGATCGCGAACTTTTGAAGTCAACTGATTATTGACGATCTGAATTGTAGAATCACTTTCAATCTCATTTTTCAACTTGTTTGAATACTGATACTGCGAAACGGCCAACACCAGATTAGTAAAAATTTTATCATTCACGATTTTGTTATACCTGACAGCCCCTGCCAGATTACCCCAGGATACTGTTGATTTAAGATTAGAATAATATGTCTTATTTTTGATGCTCACAGCATCATTTCCCTGATAAAAACTGAAAAATAAACGATCTCGATCAGTCAATTTGTAATTAAATTTTGCATTCAGATCATGGAAATTATACCCGATTCCTGTCCCCATAAGGCGTAATAGTGGGAGCGTGTTTCGCCGGGCTGAAATCATAAACGAGCTTTTACCATTGAATGCCGGCCCTTCAAGTAACAATTTTGAAGATAGCAAACCCAATGATCCCTGCCCTGCGAATTTTTCCATGTTTCCTTCTTTCATCCTCACATCAAAAACAGAAGACAAGCGGCCACCATATCGGGCAGGAAACCCGCTTTTAATCAGTTTCACATCGCTGATAGCATCGGCATTAAAAACAGAAAGAAAACCACCAAAATGTGCAACGTAATAAAGCGGAACATCATCTAGAATTATCAGATTCTGATCAGGACTACCACCTCTGACATACATCTCGCTCTTTGCCTCACCGCCCGATTGAACGCCGGGGGTCATTTGAAAAGCTTTAATGATGTCAACTTCGCCGAACAGATTTGGTATTTTCTTTATTTCCCTGATTGAGAGTCGTATTGTACCTGTTTCGGTAGTTTTATTAACTGAGGTCAGTTCTTCGGATACAATATTTACACCTGTCAGACTTATCCCTGGCTTCAGATAGAAATCAATTTCCGCCTTTTTGATATCTTTTAACTGCATTCTTAAAGGAAGGTAACCAGTAAATGAAATCTGAATCTCTCCTTGTGCCGAAATATCGACCATTATGGTATAGTAGCCATACGAATTGGTAACAGTCCCTTTGCCACTTTCAGGATTAAAAACTGAGGCTCCAATTAAAGATTCTTTGTTTAATTCATCATACACAAACCCACTTAACCGTGTGGTCTGAGACAGAAGCGTCATTGCCAAAAATGAGAGTATTGATAATAAAGTTATACCTTTCATACTAGTTAAGTTCAAGTTCTTCAAGTTGGAGTGTTGATATGTCGTTGTTGAAAGATGCAAAAATTCCCAAACCATTTTCAATATTTGTAAAAACATTTACAGGTTCTCCGGTTCCGTACAAAATATCACCCTGTTTATTATAAACGGAATATAGCCATGTACTTCTGTACTTATAATAATCCTGAGAAACATTCCGTAATTGAATGGAAATAATTTCGCTCAACAGTACTTTAATTCCTTTATCCAGTATCTGTCTGGCCTGAAAGAAAAATTCGAACTGAACACTCTGACCATTAATTGTTTTATCAGTAAACAGCAGGTATTGTGGCTTTTTTAAATCAGGGTTTAAAGGCGATGGATAGTGAATTTCAGAAACCACATATGGGGCAAAAGAGGCAAGTTGTCTGTAATCTTCAGGACTATATTCTGCCCCTGTGAATGATAAAACAACTTCGTAATAATTGGTTTCCACAGGATTATCAGTAAACGTTAATGTTACTTTTGAGTATATCAATCCGCCTTCATCTTCGTAGGCCATACGGTCAATATTAATCTCTTCAATATTAACCTTTTGGGGTATGCTTGTTTCTGCACTAACTGATTCATAACCAGGCACAGATACTTCTATCCTGAAATGCTCTCCGGTAAGTGGGCCCTGAGTGGGTGAATACCGAATTGGGTAAAAGTCTTTATTATGGTACTTTTCGCATTTAAGAGTGTCAGCTTCAGGATTGCCGTTTTTATACAACAAAACAATTGCATTGTCAATTGAACTGAATGAAGTAGTATCAAAGATATTGCGGCTACCGGAAATTTCAAATCCAAGGTACTTGCCATGAGGAAATGAATATGGCACCAGCGTTGAATGTATGACCAATGCAGGCTCTGTTTCAGGTACTTCTATGGATATCTCTTTGTCGCAGGAAAGGAATAGAAACAAACTAAAGAAATAATAAATACATTTTTTCATGTTCTAATTTTTAGAATTAATTATAGAACTCATCAAAAACTCTAATTCGTTTTGGGTAAAACTTCCTTCATAAAGTTTACCATTAATTACAAGTGATGGTGTAGAATATATTTCTTGTCTAAATAAATCATCTCGAACCTTCAACATATTTATAAGGTAATTGCCATTCATGACAATTTTATCAAAACTTTCACCATCAGAGGTATCAATTGAAAAGAATTTTGAATAAAATTTCGAAGAATGAATAGAATCAGGATTATTAATCAACTGTTCAATTAGTTTTCCTCCTATATTTTTGTGATCTGCATAAGCAATTGCTTTTGCAGGCAGTTCAAATGAAGAATCCAGATAAATTAACTCGAATATTATACTATTATTATACTTATATATTATTTCTCTCATTTTTAGCAAGAACTCAATACAACTTTGACAATCAAAGTTTACAATCAGGAAAACTTTATCTTTATCATTGCCACAATTATTTAATGAAATCCCTTTAATATTTGAGGTATCAATGACTTTGTGATACTCTGGCAACAAAAATGACTCCACTTTATAAATTATTGACAATGAGTCAATATGTTTCTTCAGTTTCTCTTTCTTAGTAATATTTAAAAGAATTCTATTAACTTCCTCCTTGTTAGAGAACCCCGGATTTAGTCTCATGAATTGCAATATATCGTCATCTGTAATTCTACCTGTTTTATCATAAGAAAACTGCTCCAAATAAGCTTCTTTTGTTAATTCATATTTTTTAGCTTCAATGGTTAATAATTCTTCTATAATAACTTGCTCCAGTTTTTGTTTTCGCATATTGTAAATCTCAATTCTTCCAAGAGAATCAATTTCATCATAGCGAATTCCTTTCTCACCTACGACAGCAATTAAACTTATCCCACTTTTTTGAGTTGGCAATACTTTATTTTTATTATTGCAGGAATAATAAATAGTTAAAAAAATAAATACTGCC
Organism: Lentimicrobium sp.; assembly: GCA_019429275.1. Taxonomy (GTDB): domain Bacteria; phylum Bacteroidota; class Bacteroidia; order Bacteroidales; family Lentimicrobiaceae; genus Lentimicrobium. Next base: position 19,690 of record JAHYJC010000035.1, read on the forward strand.
ATTAAATAAATTGATTTTTTCTTCATGTGACTATTTTCAAAAACCAAACTGCCACATAAGAAAAAATAATACTTCTCGTAAAAACTGACATTAGAAAACAGTTTTAAGATAATGTTAATACATTTACTTATGCGACAGTCTTTTAAATTAGAATTAGTAGATAATATTCCCAGCTACATACCAGTTATTGTTCCAAGTAAAACCCCATGTTAAGTTTTCTGGGATATCAACAACAAAACAACTTGATCCATCAAAAGAACTACCAGGCATTGGGCATTGATTGCCATTTATTGGTGTATAGTAATGCGCCCCGTATCTATCTGGCCACATAAAAGCAGATGTTCCAACAGGTGCAACGCCAATATGGCAATTTCTGGAATCATAAGTTCCAATTGCACAATCTCTACCTCTGAATTCCTCTAAAGAATAAGCTATCTTGTAATTCAAAACCGTTTGATCTCTGTGAGGATAAATTACTAGTCCTCTTTTGTTATAGTTACCTGTGCTGAAGCGTAACCAATACTGATTCAGGTTTGTTCCAACCCACCATGATTCTATTCCATTAATAACAACATATTTCCAACTTGATAACCAGTTTTCCTTATATTGCATTTTTACGAGTATCTCCCACCCTTCAAGGTAATGGACCACTCCTATAAAATTGTTACTTGTCGTGTAGCCAACTGGGTAACCCATAATCCAATTATTTGAGCTTTTTAGCTGATTGAGCTTAACATCCAATTGAAATCCGCTCACACCTTCTTCAAGATTTGCAGTTATGAATTCTACAAAAATTTTTGGTTCTTCATCAGAATAAGAATCGGATTTCTTAGCTTTATCATAACCTAATAGATGATCAGTCATATTTCCTGATTCCAGATGATCGACACCCGTAATTAACTTTAGGCTATATGCAGTAAGATAATCATTTACGAGACTTTTCTCCTCAGAATAGACTCTATAATAGGCAGTACTCTTTCCAGTCTCATCTGATACTACTATTTCTTTACTGAAAAGATGTTGACCTTCGTCAACTGATTTATTGGAAATTGCTTGGGCATTATCACCCTCTTTTGAGCAGCTAATTACTAACAAAGATAAAGCTGCAAGAATTGTAAAAAGAATCTTATTCATGATCTTGGGTTTTAAAGTAATTTAAATTAAAAAATCTGTTAAGCTTATAAGAATTGAAGAATAAAATTTTCATGGAGGCACATCCACAACCACTGAGCAAGCCAAATGCTTATACCCGTTGTATAGGTAGGGATGTGCAGAGATATACTTAAAGGTTAATGAATAGGAGGATTTCACCCCCCCCCAGCGCAACTCGCTGATAAACAAGTAGTTAATAAATATATAATGCGATTAATATGATAGTAAGTAACAATCATTTATTTATACAAATTAGGCATCAAATATACACTTTAAATTCAAAAGTCAAGTGGTTTTAGAATCAATTTATTAAATCAGAAATTTTGTTGTTACTGTAATCCAGATTTCAGATTCAAATTTTATACGATTCTTTATTCACCATCCCAGAACATTTCCGTATAACTCTCATTCCCCCTTCCACAACCTCCCCTGCCACGTATTTCTCTTTTCCAGTTCAGCTTCAATCAAAACGGCAACCTGATCCGCTCTCAGGCTACCCCAGGGCTGACTCAGCAAAAAGCGGGGCGGAACTTCGCCGGTAAAACGTTCAATTACAAAATCGGGATTCAGCCGTTCAATAAACGCAACAATAAAATCTACATACTCTTCAAGTGAAAATAGATCAAATGATTGCGAATCTTGCTCAAACTGCCTGGCCATTACAGTATCTTTAACGATCTGCAACTGATGAAATTTAATGGTACTTAAAGGTAATTCCGATACAACCTCTGCCCTGCTCAGCATTTCTTCGCGGCTTTCGCCGGGAAGCCCGAAAATGAGGTGAATCCCGGTTTTTATTCCAAAGGAAGCAGTTTTACGAATCATAACTTCTGCCTGTTCAAAGGTGTGCCCGCGGTTTATGGCTGCTAAAGTCTGATTGTTGGTCGATTCAAGTCCATATTCAATTATAACGTAACATTCTTTGGAGAGAGAAGCAAAATATTGCAATTTTTCATCGTCCATACAATCGGTGCGGGTGCCAATAACCAATCCGATAATATCGGGATGTTGTAAAGCTTCATTGTAAATCTCTTTTAAGTGACTGAGTGGGGCATATGTATTTGAATAGGTCTGGAAATATGCCAGATACTTCATTGCTCTTCTGTACCTCACTTTGTGAAATTCAATGCCTTCGTTTATTTGCTGTGTGATGGACTTCGATGGCTGACAATAAGAAGGGTTAAATGCATCATTGTTACAATAAGTACAACCACCTAAGCCGGCAGTACCATCGCGGTTGGGGCAGGTGAATCCGGCATCTATGGAGACTTTCTGCACCCTGCTCCCGAAGGTGCGTTTGAAGTATTCATTGTAGCTGTTGTAGCGTTTACTGTCAGGCTTTTGCATTGGTCAGTTGTGTATCGATAATTCAGCAAATTTTTATCTCGCGCAAAGACGCAAACCTGCCCGGCGGCAGGCGGGGACGCAATTTATTGATTATAAATTGTTTGAATCGCAAAACTTTCGTTTTGTAATAAATTGATTATGAATGTATTAAAAATATTTATCAAAGTTCTGTGTATTGAATGAAGTCAGAATTGACTACTTAATCACAAGAGTACAAATATACGCTTATCAACCAACCAAAAAGGCTGCCTTTGCAGACAGCCTTTACAGTAATTCAGTAATTATTCAGCTTATTTTGTAGCAGCTTCAAGGCGTTTCATAATGGAGAAAATAAAAATCGCCGACAATACGCAGCAAACGATAAAGATTGCCCACAAGGAGGTTAAATTCAGTTTACCCCAGAAATCGCTACCGATGAACAGGAATTTATTACCCACGGCAGTGGCAAGCAGCCATCCACCCTGCATAAGCCCCTGGAAACGGGCAGGAGCAACTTTTGATACAAATGAAAGACCCATCGGGCTCAGGAAAAGCTCAGCAATGGTAAGAATAAGGTAACTGCTAATGAGCCAGTAAGGCACAACCCTCGATGAATCAGGCACAGGATTGTACTTGGTCACTCCGTTTTCAACAAACTGAAGTTCGTGAGGAGAAACCAGTCCGATGGAGGCTACAAGGATTACAAGGAATCCCAGCGCAGCGATAAACATACCAATACCGATTTTTTTCGGAGTGGAAGGTTCCATATTTTTACTGCGCAGCCAGGTAAACACAGCCATTACCGGGAAAGTAAGCGAAACAATAAACAGAGGATTGAACGACTGGAATACTTCAGGGGCAATAGGATTGGAAGCTCCGCTTCTGGAGATAAAGTAATAAGTTAAACCTCCGAATACCAGTGTCATTGCTCCACCAATCAGTTTGTTTGACTGTTTCTTGTTAAAGAGAAGAACAATTCCGGCTATACCGGCGATGAATGCCAGAATTGACTCAAGATTGAAGAAAATATTTGTGAAAGCCCCGACTTCTTTTACTGTATAATCACGTGCAAAGAATGTAAGCGTTAGTCCGTTCTGGTGGAATGACATCCAGAAGAAAATTACCACAATAAATACAAGCAGCAATGAGGTTACCCTTGGCCGCTCCTCTTTGGTAGAAATCTGGAACATCATGGCTACAAAACCAACAAAAAGTCCGACCGCCATACCCAATGCAAGGTCATCCATGGCAAGATAGAAAATAACAGAAGTGGTAATCATGAGTCCGGCTGCAAGCAGAAAGCTTACGAGATTGCCTTTGGCTTTTCCGGTTTCATTGGCATCCTTTACAACTTTTGAAACCGTGGGCAGAAGTTTATTGAATACGATATAAACCAGCAATGAAATAACCATGGCAATTGCAGCAATACCAAAGGCATAGTTATATCCTCTTGCAAAGGCATTGATATAATCATTGGCAAAAGCACCCAGATCAGTTACAACTTTGCCCGAGACACTGTTGGCCAATTCCTGGAATTTGCTTACATCTTCCAGTGAACCATTGGTATAGGCATGGCACAATGCCGGAAGGCTTCCGTCATGTTTAAAGCCTTGGGTAGAAAGAAACCAGTTGCGGATTCCGGTAGCAACGAAAGGTGCAAAAAATGCACCGATATTGATACCCATGTAAAAGATCATAAATGCAGTATCACGTACTTTTGAGTAGGCAGGATTGTCATACATCTGCCCAACCACAGCCTGAAGGTTGCCTTTGAACAGGCCATTACCCAAAGCAATGGTAAACAGGCCAATCAAAGTGATTGCCAGCGGATTACCAGGAATTGCCATCACAACATAACCTGCAAACATGATGATGATACCCATCAGAATTACAAATTTGTACTTTCTGGTTGCGTCAGCCAGGATACCACCGATCAAGGCTAATGCATAAATGCCGAAGTAAAACCAGCTGTAATATCCTCCGGCCTGTGACTCGGTCAGGCCATACTTTGCCTGAAGAAATAAAACCAGGATTGCCATCATGGTGTAGAAACCGAAGCGCTCTCCCATATTGGAAAAAAACGCTACGAGTAGTCCTTTCGGATGCTCTTTTAACATAGAATAATGTGTTAGTAGTTAATAATATGATCTTTAAAATTTCCCGGAACAAAAATAACCAAAAATCCGGGTTTACAATGAACCGCCGGAACTGTTCGGGATTTTGTCCATAAATATTTCAGAATCTGAGTCTGATTTGGACTTTTATCTCCGATTTTCTGTTGCCATCAATCTCATCAAGTCCCGACCCTATCACACTTTTGTTGGCATACTGGGTAAAAGCATACCTTACCCACAGATCGAGCCGCCGGCCAAAACTGTATTTTCCCATAAGGTAAAAACGATTCCCCTTGTAGTAGTAAGAAGGTATGGAGAAGGCATACAAAACATCACTTTCATATGCAAAGAGGCGCTCATTGTATGAGTCTGTGTCGAATAAAGCATACCTGGCATTCAACAGCCAGGGCTTTTCAGGATCATTATAAATTATATCCTGATAGATCAGAAAGCCTGATCTTGATTCAAATCCAGGCATGGCCCACCAGGTTGTTTCCACCCTGCTTTTGAGGGTTATGGATGGTGAAGGCTTAAAAATCAGATGAATCCGGGCATTCTGACGGGTTTCAGCTTCGGGGAAGTCAGTATAGCCATCGCCCCCTGATGGATTTATTTGTTTTTGCTGATAACGGTATCGGAATTGCATTTCTGTCCTTCGGTTGGGATTCCAGACAAGTTGAGTTAGATACTCATTTCCCCGTGAGGGGGCATCTATCCTGAAGCGCAGCCATGAAAACCTGAAATGATCGGCGTAGGCCGAAAGGCTCCACCGGCGGGCCAATTGAGCAAACATGCCCAGGTAAAGTCCTTTTTCATTTGAATTGCGGCTCCCTTCGGCAAAAGCATTGCTAAAAAAACTTTGATAATCTTTTCCGTAGTTCCGGTATATGGCCGACAAAGCAAAACGCGGATCAGGGGTTGCGGTAGCTCCAACAATCATGGCTTTGCCCCCGTTATCGCTTCCGGCAACTTCGCCAAAAAATGTCAAAGCCCTGAGAATAGCGGCAAAGTCCATACCATAGTTCAAAAGCTCTCTGCCCCTGAAATCGAACTTGTTATAGAGTGATTCATTGCGAATGAGATCGGCCCCGAGTGTGGTTTTATACGCGGTGGCTCCTACCCTGAACATCTTTAGCCGGGTTTGAAGATTGCCCCCGTATACGGTTTGTTCAATGGCATTTTTTCCGGCAAGTTCTCTAGGTGTACGATGATAACCTGTTTCCTGCAATGAGCTGATAAACAAGGATTCGGCATTCAATGAGTCACTTCCTGAGATGTTGGCATCCACTTTTTTGTCAGAATAAAACAGGGTCAGGTCTGTATTTCTGAGTGGTGTAATGGTAACCGCAGCACCCCTCATAAACAAATTTTCGTTTACTCCGGTGTTTGGCCTTACAGGTTGTGCTATCCTCCGGTTTGAAATAGCTCCGGCTGATTTGCCGAATGCCAGGCTGCTGTACATGGTCAGTCCCTGGCCAAAGGCAAGATGGTAATCGCCTAAAGCCAAATGCTTTACAAACTTATTTCCATTGTAATAGAAGTGAGCTGAATAAAAATCAAATCCTTTTTTCAAAGAATCGGGGCCATTCAAAAAGACCTCTCCGGGATCCTTCTCCATAGTCACTCCAAACCTGATTTTGTTGTAAAAGCTATAACCATACCTGACATACAGACGCTCAGGCCCTCCGAGATATCTGCTGTTTGGTTTAACAGCCAATGCAGAGTCGGTGATGGGAGAATATCCTTTGGACTGCTCCAATACCTGTTGGTAGCGGGTAATCACCTGGTGGCGGCCGTATCGCGAAAGATTTTTCAGGTTAATTTTAGCTCCCACCTGTTCTAATTCAAAGGTTATAAAAGGCCGTAAAGCAATTGCCAGGGTTGAGTCAAATCCCTCAACCATTCCCAGCTCATAAACACTGGTTAGTTCTCCGTATTTTTGAATATAATTTGTAAGATTACTGATTTGAAGATCATTGAGTTGTAGTTGCCGTAGCTGTCGTTCTGATGCTTTGTTGAGATTTATTGGCCTGACAATGTATTGAAGTAATTCATCTACCAACTCCGAAAAATCAATATCAGCATCAGCCTGACCTCCCAGTTGTTCAATTTTTTCTTCCAGATTTCCAGTGTTGACATTTTCGGGCTTGACCACCTCCTGAGCATTTAATCTCGATCCGGAGATTAAAATCAGAAATACAAATATCAGACGACGGTAGATAAGTTTCATATTGCCTTACGGTTAAAACTTATAATTGAGTGAAGCCTGAGGTGAAAATCCCAGCACATAATGATAGGATGAGCTGATATCAATATTAAAATTACCCATAAAAATACCTACTCCGAATGAATTGGAGGCCGGATTGGTAGAAATTCCTCCCCTTACATGAATTTGAGGAATCAGTTTATATTCAACTCCTGCTTTAATATTGGCAGTATGATTGATGTCCTTTTCGGTTTCAGCAGTGATAATAATATTCTCAGAAATATCATAAGTTGTTCCGAATCTGAAAATTACAGGTGCCCGCTCATCGTTAAATTCAGATAGTTTTGCCTGAATCGGATTATAAACATGCACACCGATTGCAAGTTGAGAGGTAACATTAGCCAGCAAGCCGGCTTCAAAGGTTATAAAATTCCGGTTTCCATAACTTTCGGCCAGTCGGGCCATGTTATAATCGAGTTGTAAGCCAAAAGCGATATATTTTCCAAACCCGCGGGCATATGCAAGACCGATTTTACTCTCATTATAAGCCTGATATCCAAAATGGCTGAAGCTCAGCGCAACGGTTCCCTGGTTTAAAGGAAGAGCAAAAACTCCTGCTTTATAGCCAAGATCTTTCAGCAGAAACCTGTTTTCGTAATATACTCCGGCCACAGGTACTGTCAGTCTGGCCAATCCAGCCTGATTATTAAAAGCAGACCACACATCGCTTAGGGCAACAGAAGAAGTACCCATGGCTGCCGAACGGGCTCCTGAAGGCCTGTTCTCGCCTCCGGCAAATGATTCCCGGCTAAATATGAAAAATAGAAATGTTAAGGCAAAAAGATAATGTTTGCTCATTTTTTAAGATTCTTTGTGTATCAAAAATTCGAATGAAACCATAAATTTGTGCTTTGTTCGGTCTGATGCGAATGGTTTTTTGCCGGGGTAAATATAGCAGTTTCTGTTTGAAGTAAGAAATCAAACAGACAATGCGACTCAAAAAGGTATTTCAGGCAAAGTTGCTTATTATACCGATAAAAACGAACCAAATATTTTCAAACATTGATCATTTTAAACCGATTTTTGTTAATCTAAAAAATAAAAATGAAAGAGATACTGAATTTTCTGGAATTGCTGGAAAGCAACAACAACAAAGAATGGTTTAACGCCAATAAAGTCCTTTACCAGGAAGCCCGCAAAAAATTCGAAACAGTAATTTCTGCAGTTATCGGGTCTGTTTCAGCTTTTGATAACACGCTGGGGTTGCCTTCAGCCAAAGAAACGATTTTTCGGATTTATAGAGATGTGAGGTTCGCGAAAGATAAAACGCCCTATAAAACAAACATGGGTGCTTTTATTTCTTCGGGAGGAAGAAAAGGTTCCAAAGCCGGATATTATTTTCATATTGAACCTGGTAAATCATTTGTTGGAGGGGGAATTTATATGCCTGAAACAGATCAACTCAAAAAAATAAGGCAGGAAATATATTTCAATGCAAATGAATTCAAAGCCATCATTTCAGATAAAAAATTCAAAGCAGTTTTTGGATCCCTGAGCACCTGGGATAAATTAAAAAGACCTCCAAAAGACTATCCGGCAGATTTTCCTGAAATAGAACTGCTGATGTATAAAAGCTATGTAGTTGTCAACTATTTGAAAGATAAAGAGGTAGAATCGGAAGATTTTTTTGAAAAAGCAGTCGGGATTTGCAAAACCCTGAAACCCATGAATGATTTCCTGAACAGGGCGGTTGAGAATTAATTAAAAAAAACAGCAAAGAGTGCTGCTGTCTCTTATGCTGTTCCGGATACTACTTTAGCTTAATGTGGGATAAATGTACGACAGATTTTGTAAAATTGTTTTACTTTAACTCAATTTTAAGCTAAATTTAATTTGGTAGGTTAGCCTAACCGATCAAATCAATTGAGATCAATTGCCCATTTTTGCATTTCAAAAATTTTAAATGACTAGAAAAAATAAAAAACAACATCCTGAAAGTGAACACAGACCTTTTATCAGACTATTACTTTTAATTGCCGGGTCAGTATCTGCATTGCTTGGTTTCATAGGTATTTTTTTACCTCTGTTGCCAACTACCCCTTTTCTCTTACTTTCTTCCTGGTGTTTTGTCCGTTCTTCCGACAAAATGAACTCTTGGCTGATGCACAACCGGTTGATGGGTCCTTACATCTCGAATTATAAATCAGGGAAAGGAATTACTTTGAGAAACAAAGCATATAGTTTGATTTTCCTATATGTAACTTTGAGCATTTCGTTCATATATTCACCTGCTTATTGGTGGCTCAGGATTGGTCTTGGAATTATTGCCATTGCTGTTTCAATACATATTCTCAAATTCAAAACATTAAAAAGGGAGTCCTGAAATATTTTTAGAACTCATTTTTCATAGCCGTTTCTCATATATAGCAATAATTACCAACCCTCTGAATCAGTTAAGTTCAGCTTGGCAGATGATTTACCACTCTATTACAAAAAAGCACAATTACTGATTAATATTTAGCCGGAACAACCTAAACTACTGTAGATCAATGTACTGTATTCTTATTGAAAATTGTGGAAAAATGACTTGCCTTAGGGTGTGAGAGTTTCCAATATCTTACTTAAGTTTGCGATTTGGCAAAAAATCAAATAGCAATGCAAGACAAAATGAAAAATCTACCTGAAGAAACCGGCAAAGACCTGACTAATCTTGCTGCCGACAATATCCGGATTCTCTCTGCTGCCATGGTTGAGAAAGCAAAATCAGGACATCCCGGCGGCGCCATGGGCGGAGCAGATTTTATAAATATCCTTTTCACAGAATTTCTCAGGTATGATCCTGCTGATATGGAGTGGCATCTGCGCGACCGTTTCTTCCTCGATCCGGGACACATGTCACCCATGCTTTATTCGGTGCTTGCGCTTTCGGGAAAATACAGCATTGAAGATCTTAAAAATTTCAGGCAATGGGGAAGTTGCACTCCTGGCCACCCTGAGGTTGATAAAAAGCGTGGCATTGAAAATACCAGTGGTCCTTTAGGACAAGGCCACACCATGGCCGTGGGAGCAGCCATTGCCGAGCGCTTCCTATGCGCCCGCTTTGGGGAATGGATGGCACATAAAACTTTTGCTTACATTTCTGATGGAGGAATTCAGGAAGAAATTTCGCAGGCAGCCGGGCGAATTGCCGGCCATCTCGGACTACACAACCTGATCATGTTCTACGATTCAAATGACATTCAGTTATCGACCCAAACCAATGCGGTTACTTCCGAAAATACAGAGATGAAATACAAAGCCTGGGGATGGAATGTTATGACCATCGCTGGGAATGCTGCAGATGAAATCCGGCGTGCACTGTCTGTTGCAATTGCTGAGAAGGAACGACCAACCCTGATTATCGGGAAAACAATTATGGGCAAAGGGGCAGTTAAGGAAGATGGAAGCAGTTTTGAACACAAAGTTGCAACGCATGGCATGCCCCTCGGCGAGTCGGGCGCTTCGTTTGGAAAATCAATCGAAAATCTTGGCGGAAATCCTGATGATCCTTTTGTTATTTTTCCGGAAGTGTCAGATTTGTATGCAAAATCAGCGCAGCTCAAAGCCTCTGATGCAAAGGAAAGAAGAAACCAGGAAACTGCCTGGGCCAATTCAAATCCTGGACTTGCTGCTAAACTGAGGCAATTTTTGTCGGGCAGTCTTCCAAAACTTGATTTTGAAGGTATTGCGCAAAAGGAAGGGGTTGCCACCCGTGCCGCTTCATCGGTTGTGCTATCTTATCTGGCACAAAATGTTGAAAACATGATTGTTTCATCGGCCGACCTGGCGAATAGCGACAAAACCGATGGATTTCTCAAACACACAAAACAGTTCACCAGGGGCGATTTTTCGGGTGCATTTCTTCAGGCTGGTGTGAGCGAGCTGGCCATGGCAGCCATTTGCAATGGCATTGCACTGCATGGCGGAGTTTGGGCAGCTTGTGCCACTTTCTTTGTCTTCAGCGATTACATGAAGCCGGCGGTAAGACTTTCAGCCTTGATGGGTTTGCCTGTGAAATACATTTGGTCGCACGATGCCTTTAGGGTTGGCGAGGATGGCCCCACACATCAACCGGTTGAGCAGGAAGCCCAGATAAGGCTACTTGAAAACCTGAAAAATCATCATGGACAAATGAGCCTGCTCGTACTGAGACCTGCTGATGCTAACGAAACCACATTAGCATGGAAGATGGCCATGGAAAATACCCAAACCCCAACAGCACTTATATTTTCAAGACAAAATATCAGAAACCTGCCACCAAAGAATGGATTGAGTGGTTATAAATCAGCACTCCAGGCTGAAAAAGGCGCCTACATTGTTTTTGAAAGCGACAAAAAACCCGATGTTGTTCTGGTTGCAAGCGGTTCAGAGGTTTCGACTCTGATGGACGGAGCAGCACTGTTGGTTTCTGAAAAAGGCATTAAAGTCAGGGTGGTTTCGGTTATTTCTGAAGGTTTGTTCAGACAACAGACCAAAGAATATCAGCAAAATATTATTCCTGATCATTTGCCCATTTTTGGACTTACCGCCGGATTGCCGGTTACCCTTGCCGGATTGATTGGCAAAAACGGCAAGATATGGGGCCTTGATCATTTTGGATATTCAGCACCTGCCAAAGTGCTTGACGAAAAATTCGGCTTCACAGCCCGGAATGTTTTCAACCAGGTTTTAGAATTGTTATCTGAAAGAACGTAAGATTGTCAGTTAAGACCGTAAGCAATAACCCTGAAAGGTTTTGCATCATTTATCAGGACAAATAATTAAAGAAGCCGGCCAAAAATGGGCCGGCTTCCTGTATTATGAAAACTTCCTGTTAATTAAAAATTATCCTTCAAGCAATCCCCTTCGTTTGAGCAAAGGTTTAATATCGGGATCAGCACCTCTGAATTTCCTGTACAATACCATTGGATCTTCGGTACCACCGCGCTCCAGAATATTTTTGCGGAAAGCAGTTGCAGTTTCGGGATCAAACAATCCATTCTCTTTGAAAGCTTCAAATGCATCTGCATCTAGAATGGCAGCCCAAATGTAACTGTAGTAACCCGAGGAATAACCTCCGCTAAAGATATGATTGAAATAGGTGCTGCGATAACGTGATGTAATTTCAGGAATCAGTCCGGCAGCCTTAAGTGTTTGGTCTTCAAAACTACTGACATTATCAATATTGAAATTTGAAAGGTTATGATAACCCATATCAAGGAATGATGCGGCCAGATATTCCACGGTTGCAAAGCCCTGATTAAAGTAAGCACTTTTCTGCAATTTATCGATCAACTCCTGGGGAATAACCTCTCCGGTTTCATAATGTTTTGCATAAAGTTTCAATACTTCAGGTTCTGCAGCCCAGTTTTCCATAATCTGCGAAGGCAGCTCAACAAAATCACGGGATACCGAGGTTCCGGACAGGCTATAATATGTTGAATTGGAAAGTAAACCATGAAGTGCATGACCAAATTCATGAAAGAATGTGCTGGTTTCGTCAAAAGTCAGCAGCGAAGGCTGATTGGCAGTTGGTTTAGAGAAGTTACAAACTGTAGTAATCACTGGCCTTATATTTTCGCCGTCTTTGTTTACATATTGTTTTCTGTAGCTGTTCATCCATGCACCACCACGTTTGCTCTCGCGGGGATGAAAATCCATAAACAGCACGCCTACATGATCGCCATTGGCTTCTTTCACCTCATAGGCAGTGGCTTCAGGATGGTAAACCGGAATATCTTTCCGTTCAGTAAAAGTTAATCCATAAAGGTTATTACAAACAGTAAAAACGCCCTGTTTTACATTCTCAAGAGAAAAGTAAGGCTTAAGTTGCTCATCATCAAGGTTATACATTTCCTTCCGAAGTTTTTCTGCATAATAACTCCAATCCCAGGGCTGAAGTTTGAAATTTCCGCCTTCGTTATTGATGATGGCCTGTAGCTCTTTTACTTCGGTATTGGCACGCTTCAGGGCGGGAGTCCATAATTGCTGCAGCAAATCATTAACATTGGCCGTATTCTTAGCCATGTTTTTATCGAGAATAAAAGCAGCATGCGTATCATAACCGAGCAGGTTTGCACGTTCAAGCCTTAAGGCAGTAATTTTCAGTATATTATCTTTGTTGTCAAATTCATCATTGTTATTGCCACGGTTTATGTAAGCATTGTAAATCTTCTCACGAAGTTCACGTTTGGCAGAATACTGAAGGAAAGGCATAATGCTTGGATTATGCAGTGTATAAACCCATTTTCCTTCCATTCCTGCGGCCTTTGCTGTTTCTGCACCCTGATCAATCAAACCCTGCGTCAATCCTTCGAGATCTGCTTCATTGTCAATGACCAATTTAAATGCATTGTTCTCAGCAAGTACATTTTCGCCAAACTTCAGGGTAAGCAGCGATAACTCCTGATTAATTTCCCTGAACCTTACCTGACTTGCACTGTCAAGATCAGCGCCTCCCCGAACAAAATCTCTGTAAGTATCTTCAAGCAATTTCATTTGCTCACCGTTAAGATTCATTGAAGCCCGGCTATTGTAAACTGTTTTTACCCTTTCAAAAAGATTGGGGTTAAGGTTTATATTGTCGGAATGAGCTGAAAGTTTTGGGGCAATTTCTTTTGCAATTGTCTGAATTTCGCTGCTGATATTGGAAGAGTTATAGTTGTTGAACACTCCTGTTACTTTACGAATCAGTTCTCCGCTGTAGTCGAGCGCTGCAATTGTATTTTCAAAATCAGGAGCAGCTTCGCTGCTGATGATTGCCTCAATTTCTGCTGTCTGCTCTTTTATTCCTTTTTCAACAGCAGGAATAAAATGATCATTGGTGATGAGATTGAATGGCGGAACACCGAAGGGTGTATCATACTCAGTATAGAAAGGATTCTCGGAAGTAGTACTTTTTTTACCTCCACTGCTGCAGGCTGAAAACATAATGGCTGCCATTAAGATTAAGGTTAATTTTTTCATATGAATTAAATAAAGTTTTGCTTTCCGGCAAAAATAGCAATTTTCGTTTACAGGGATGGTAATTATTAATCAATCACAAAACATCTGCCCTATGATCTCATTCTAAAGAAAAGGCCCTGCAACCTGCAGAGCCTGAAGTCATATGTGAATCATTTTCAGAAGTTAAGCACTTCCATTACGGCTTTGTATATTCTCTCATGATCGGGTAAAATGGCCTTTTCAAGTATACGGTTGAAGCCTACAGGCGTAAAAGTAGAACCAACGCGTTTTACAGGTGCATCAAGAAAAGTAAATGCTTCTTCGGTAATCATAGCAGCTATTTCTCCGCCAAAACCACCAAAAACCTTGTCTTCATGCACAACCACTACGCGGTTGGTTTTTCTCACCGAAGCAAGTATGCCTTCCTTATCGAGAGGAATCAAAGATCGGATATCCACAACTTCAATACTTTTTCCGGTTTCAGCTGCGATTTTTTCAGCGACTGCCAGACTCATATGAGTGGTATTACCGTAGGTAATTATACTCATATCTGACCCCTGCCGCCTGACGCGTGCTTTGCCAAACGGAACTTCAAAATCATCAGGTACAAAGGTTTCTGAGAGTGGATCATTATAAAGTGCCTTAGGCTCAAGAAACATGGTAGGCCCTTCGGAGCGTATTGAAGTACGAAGCAATCCCGCTGCATCATCAGCAAAAGAAGGGTAAACAATTCTTATTCCCGGAAAGGTTGCCAGCGCACCTTCAATGGTTTGAGAATGGTATAATCCACCTCCGATGTAACCACCCGAAGCCAGGCGAACCGTTACATTGGGCGAAAATGCCCCATTACTGCGCCAATAATCGTGAGTGAGTTCCACGAACTGCTCCATGGCCGGCCAAAAGTAATCGGCAAATTCAGCGCCCTCAATCACTATACGGATTTTCTTGTCAAAGCGACTCATTCCATTTGCCGTTCCAACTATGAAATCTTCAGCAATTGGTCCGTTAAAAACCCTTTCGATACCAAATTCCTGCTGCATTCCTTTACTTACGTTGAAAATCCCGCCTTTATCCTTATTTGCAATATCCTGACCCCAAAGGAAAGTATCGGGATTGTGACGAAATTCAGCTTTCAGCGTGGAATTGAGTGCCTGAATGAGTTTTAATTTTTCTCCTGAATTTTGAGTGTGCAATCCTTCCGGATACTTTGATGCAGGATAGGGAGCTGGCAAAACAAAATCAAAAATGCTCGCAGGATCAGGATCAGGAGCTGCCAAAGCCTTCTTGTGGGCTTTAGATACCTCTTCCTTCGCCTTTTTATCCAGTTCATCAAGTTCTTCTTCGGTCACACGACCTGAGATAATCAGGGTTTTTCTGTATCGGTCAAACGGATCGTTAATGGTCGCACAATGCCTTTCGTTATCGTCACGATAAAGTTCATGTTTATCGGAATTAGAATGTGAATGAATTCTTATGGTTGTGGCATGAACGATCACAGGCTCCTGATTTTCAATGGCATGTTTCCGTGCTTCGGTCATGGCATTCATCGAGTCAAAAACATTTTTGCCGTCACAATATATGATGCGAAGATTTTTAAATCCCCTGAAGTTATCGGCGGCATGCCAGTTGGCTGTCTGATCCCTTTTGTGAACAGAAATGCCATAGTTATTATCCTGAAACACGAAGATGACAGGAAGTTTTTCGTTAGATGCTCCGTTTATGGCTTCATAAACATATCCCTCACTGGTCGATGATTCACCCTGCGAACTGATGGCAACAGCTTTTGCACCATATTTTTTTATTGCCCTGGCAACACCGGCAGCATGAAGGGTATGATTTCCAGTAGCTGATGAAACATTGTGAATGTTCCATTCGGGTTTGGCAAAATGGTTCGACATGTGCCGTCCGCCACTGGCAAGGTCGGTAGCTTTCGAGATCCCGTTAAGGATAATCTCTTCAGCATTTACACCTGCTGAAATTGCAGTGAGCATATCACGGTAATAGGGAAACAAATGGTCAGTATTTTTTTGAAAAACCTGACCGATAGCCAGTTGAATGCCATCATGACCTGCATAAGGTGCATGATATGACCATCCTAAGGCCTGTTTCAGATAATTTGGAGCGCGGTCGTCGAGTTTACGCCCAAGTGACATGAGATAATACCAGTTTTTTAGCGTTTCCTTGTCGGTGACCTTTATCCCAAACGATTTATTTCTTGCCATTATAATTATTGAAAAATTTGCAAATAATTGACATTATAATTCAGACCATATAACAAGGCTTGAGCATGTTTGTTCAACCTTGCAGGCCAATGTAAAAATAGTTAATAATTTTAAAGTTATAAATAAAATTGTCTCATTTCCATTAGATTCTTTACAAAATACTTTGGCTGCATTTAACAATAATTTACTGAAATCATATCAGATCCGGATCCTACAGAAATGGACATTTTTCAAAGAAAATTTTGAAGTTTTGGATAGGAAATAAATATTTTGATGTAACCCCAATTTGCTCTTCAAATAAACGTACCTTTGCACGCTCAAATTTAATTGTTTTTATGCTTAATTTTCAAGAACTTGGCTTAAACCCACAACTGGTTCAAGCGGTTGAAGCCCTCGGGTTTAAAGAACCTATGCCGGTTCAGGCAGAGGTAATTCCCACACTTATTGCAACACCAACCGATTTGGTTGGACTTGCACAAACCGGAACCGGAAAAACTGCTGCATTCGGATTGCCTGTTTTGCATCATATAAATGCAGGTCAAAAAAAAATTCAGGCACTTGTGCTGTGCCCAACCAGGGAACTTTGCTTACAGATATCCAAGGACATCAGAAGCTATGCAGAATTTATGCCTGGCATCAGAGTTACAGCTATTTATGGTGGTGCCAGCATCGAACTTCAAATCAAACAACTGTCAGAAGGCCCTCAGATTATTGTGGCCACTCCCGGTAGGCTCAACGACATGATTCGTCGCAAAAAAGTAGATCTCAGTAAAGTGGAGTGGCTGGTTCTCGACGAGGCTGACGAGATGCTCGATATGGGATTTCAGGAAGAGGTTGATACCATTCTGGAACAAACCCCCGATGAAAAACACACCCTTCTTTTTTCGGCAACCATGCCCGAAGAAGTGGAACGCATCCTAACCAAATACATGACCAATCCGGTTGTTAAAACTGTTGGTAAGCGCAACACCGGAACTGCTAATGTCAAGCATATTTATTATATGGTTCAGGCCAGGGACCGTTATGCTGCCCTGAAAAGACTTGCAGATTTCAATCCCAGGATTTATGCCATTATTTTCTGCCGCACCCGCATTGAAACCCAGGAGATCGCCGATTCGCTGATACGCGATGGTTACAATGCCGATGCTTTGCATGGTGACCTTTCGCAGGCAGCACGCGACAATGTAATGGGACGTTTCCGCAATCGCACACTGCAAATGCTGGTTGCAACCGATGTTGCAGCCCGTGGGCTTGATGTAAATGACCTGACTCATGTCATCAACTACAATCTGCCCGATGATACCGAAATCTATATCCACAGAAGCGGACGTACTGGAAGGGCTGATAAAACAGGAATTTGTATTTCCATCATCAACCTGAAAGAGAAATTCAAAATCAGGCAGATCGAAAAAAAGGTTGGCCGCGAATTTGGTAAAGCAAAAATCCCTACCGGTGTTCAGGTATGTGAAAAACAGCTTTTTCATCAAATCGACCGCATGGAAAATGTGGGTATCGACAGTGAAATTGAATCTTTCCTTCCTGTGATTTACCGTAAACTGGAGGGGATGGACCGCGAAGAAATCATCAAACGCTTTGTATCTTTAGAATTTAACCGTTTCCTTGAATATTATCGTGATGCCCGCGATCTGAATGTTGAAGACGATAACCGAAAAGAGTACGAACCCCGCACCGAACGAGGTGCCCGGGGCGACAGAGGTTCGCGCGATGACCGTGGAAAGCGCGAAGACCGCGGACCTCGTGAAGACCGTGGCCACCGCGATTCAAGAAACGGTGATTTTACAAGGCTTTTTATCAGTATCGGCCGCAAGGATAAAGTTTTGCCTCCTCAGATCATCGGGCTTATTAATGAAGTAACCCGTACCCGCGAAATCAGAATTGGAAGAATTGACATTATGGATAACTTTTCATTTGTGGAAGTTGATTCAAAATCTGTTTCTAAAGTTGTGAAAGCTTTCGAAAACGAGAATTCCAACCCAAGGGGTGTACGCATTGAAATAGCCTCAGAGCGTGAATTTGAACCCACACATAAAAAAACAAAACGCTCATACAGCAGTGAAAGGCCTTTCCCGGCAAAAAATAAATTTTCAAATAATAAACAGGAACAGGATTCGCCCTGGAAAAAACCACCCAGAAGAAGCGGACCGGGCAGTTTCAAGAAGAAATAAAAACTACACTGAAATAAATCCAAATAAAAAAGACGCGTATTTGCGTCTTTTTTATTTCTTGACTATTTGGATATTCTTACTGCATCAAAAGAAACCTTTCAGATTCAATGGCAGCCATACACCCGGTACCAGCAGCCGTTATTGCCTGCCTGAAAACGTGATCCTGTACATCACCGGCTGCAAAAACGCCGGGAACATTGGTTTTGGTAGTTCCGGGAACGGTTTTGATATATCCATTCTCATCGAGGTCAAGCTGACCTTTAAACAACTCAGTATTGGGTTTGTGTCCGATGGCCACAAAAAATCCCTGAATATCAATCTGCTTGATTTCACTGGTTTTTACATTTTCAAGCAATGCTCCGGTAACGGTTTTCCCATCGCCAAGTATTTCTTTTGTAACATGGTTCCAGAGAATCTCAATATTCGGGGTATTCATCACCCTGTTCTGCATGGCTTTGCTGGCGCGTAATTCATCGCGACGAACTATCATATATACCTTCCTGCCAAGTTTAGCCAGATAGGTAGCCTCTTCGCAAGCAGTATCGCCCCCTCCTACCACAGCAATATCCTGGCCGCGGAAGAAAAAGCCGTCGCAGGTAGCACAGGCCGAGACACCATGGCCGCTGTATCTTGTTTCTGATTCCAATCCAATCCATTTGGCTGTAGCGCCAGTGGCAATGATAATGGTTTCGGCCAAAATAGTTTTGGTTTCATCTGCTGTCACTACAAATGGCCGCTTTGATAAATCAACGTTGGTAATGATGCCCCAGCGCATATCAGTGCCAAAACGTTCAGCTTGTCGTTGCATGTCCAGCATCATTTCAGGGCCCTGCACTCCGTCAGGGTATCCGGGAAAATTATCCACCTCAGTAGTGGATGTAAGCTGACCACCGGGTTGCAAACCCTGGTAAACAACTGGTTTCAGATCTGCTCTTGCCGCATAAATGGCAGCAGTGTAACCTGCGGGACCTGATCCGATGATAAGACATTCAACTTTTTCGACTTCCTGATTCATTGTATTTATTGTTTATAATTGTTTAACGAGATAAGTATAATTGCACTTTAAAAAACCAAAAGTAAGGTTTTGACGCGAATTGCCCAAAACTATGCCAAAATTTATCGACTTGGATATCAGCAATATAACTTATAGACAATATGGCATATTTTTATAAAACAGAATTTTTGTATTTAACTGACGCAGGTCTGAAATCTTTTGTATTTTTGCAGCCGGAAGAAGCTACCTGTTTGATCAGGCAGTAACCAATACTTCGGGGTGTGGCGCAGTTGGCTAGCGTACTTGCATGGGGTGCAAGTGGTCGTCAGTTCGAGTCTGACCACTCCGACTTAAAAATCAGAGGTTTACGAGAAATTGTGAACCTCTTTTTCTTTTATAGAACATACATTTTGCATATGGTTCTGGCCTCTTTACTATGATAAATCCATGTGAAGAGTTTAATTTAATTTTTACTGTATTTCTTCAGCCCGGTTAATTTCTTGATAACGCTTTCCATTTCATTGAATTTTCCAAGCAAAAAACAAGTCATAAAAAAAACCGGACAAGTCCGGTCTTTTTTAAATATCAATGATCCTTTTTGCGGGGTGTGTATTACTTACGACCAAGTTTTTCGAGTAGTTTGTTGGCTTCTTTGTTATGATAGTTTTGTTGGTTGGCCGCAATCTTCTGGAATTGTTCAACGGCAAAATCAATTTGCTCGTTTTTTAAGTAGCACAGCCCGAGATACCATTCGGCATGCTCCACATAGAGATTGTCTTTATCGTCGACAATGTACCTGAACGCTTTGAGGGCGTCGTCGATACGATTGGTTTCGATGTAAGAAATCCCGTTGTAGAACCATACTGCGATATTGGAGCTGTCCTTATCTAGTATTTCAGCAAACAGAAGCGATGCCCCCTGGTAGTCCCTTTGTTGAAATTTAAGAATAGCCTCCACTATGTTAGCGTTGCCTGAACGGGTGAGTTCAATAGTACGTTCAGAATCGTAGTACATACTGAACAACTTCTCGGCCGTGTAGGAGCGCTGCTGAGTCATGAGCAGAACTCCACCAGCCATCACCAGAATAGCAATAGCAGCTGCTGCCGCTATTTGCCACCTGCGTGGCTGCATTCTGATAATCTTTGGTGAAACTTCCTGCTGTTTCGACTCGTTAAATACACTGATCAGCTTGCGTCGGAACTCAACCACATCCTCATCAAAAAGAATGTTGTCGATATCCTTGTCAAGCTTCAGCTCTGCCGAAAGTTCTGCATTGGATTGTAATTCCTTGCCGAACCATCGTAGTTCATCCTCTTTCATTTCCCCGGCTATAAATCGTTCAATCAGCTGGGAATACTTGAGTTTATTTGTCATCGGACAGGAATTTTTGGCATTTGGGATCATTGATAATTCTCTTTTTTAATTCCTCTTTGCAGAGGTATTTTCGCGTTTTTGCATATTTTTCTGTTTTGTAACCCATCTCCAGGGCGATATCTTTTAGTGATTGTTTTTTCATAAACAGGAGCAGTACTTTTTGACAATCCTCACCCAGGGTAAGGAAATGTTGTTGATACAACCTGTATTTTTCCATTTCTTCTTCCTGAAACTGATCTACCTTGTCGGGAAGATCAATATAGGATTCTATGTCACTGAACTCTCTCTGGTATTGTTTTCTCTTATTTAACTTCTGCAACCATATATTCCGGCAAACTGAATAAATATAGGTACGGAATGAGCAGGATAAATCCAACTCGTGATCTCTGATCTTTTTAAAAACAACAATCAGTCCGTCCTGAAATACATCTTCAGCATCTTCATCATTTCCACTATTTTTCACTACCAGGTATCTGATCATCGGAAATAATTCCTGATACATATACTTGATAATGAAATCACTCCTCAAGCGCAAGCCCTCTACTATAGCTTCATCAGAGTAGTGGATCATAATCTGTTTCTTTATCCGGTTTTCGCAAAAAGGTAATACTTTTTATAAATTATTTTTTAAAAAAGCAGTTTGAATATCATCTTTTTGCGGATTAATTTATTGTATCTGTGAGCTTTAACAATTCAAAAAAAAAGTGAAAGATTTATTTTTACAGCTATGTTGCCGGGCCGACCGAACCTATGCGTTTATATGGTTCAATACAACTTTAATAAGATAATTACATTTTTACAAAAAAGTAATCTATTGTAGCACGCTTATTTGAACATTTTCTTCAAAAAAATGCCTGATGATGGCCTGATTAAAAATGTTATAAACATCTGATCAAAATAAAATAATTCTCAATTCATTTGCAATAATCTATATATCAATGTTTTATAAAAAAAAGTAAAATTATTCACAAAATTTTAAGGCTTCGGGTATTACCTTTCGCCAGTTTGTGGATAAAGTCTTGAATAGATTTTCACTGATTGATTTTAAAAATAGTTCTTTCGAAGCTGGTTCTTTTCGGTTATAAATTGAAATCTGAACCTTTTCAAAAAGCAAACCAACTACCAGTGACAAGAAAATTAAAAATGAAAACCACAAATAACACGATAATTACGAACTACAAAACCTGTTAAAAATGAAAAAGTTAACAAAAATCTTGATGGCGCTTTCAGTTGCACTGTTAATAGCCGGGCAATCATTTGCTCAGAACGAAATAGGAGGCACAATAAATTATCACTACAAAAACAACAAACCCATTCCTTCAGTAACAATTACTCTGTATGATTCAGACGGGGATCCTGTAGCTTCTGCACTATCGGGTTTGGATGGTAGCTATCTTTTTACAGAAGTCTCGGAAGGAAATTATACTTTACAAGCATCAACCACCATTATGGCCGGTGGCGTGAATATGGCCGATGCAAATAAGATAAAACATCATCTGAATGGAATTAAGCCATTGGAAGGAATCGAGTGGGAAGCTGCTGACGTTAATTCCGATGGTGACGTTAATTGGGATGATTATGATGCTATTGTTGCCTGGCACATGCAGGGCATCAATTTCAACGAAGAAAATCCGTGGATTTTCGATATAGTAAATGACATAGATGTCACAAACAATGATTTAAAAGCCCGCACAAATGTACCCACCATGGGTGGCTCAAGTTCAGGAGATGTAAATGGAACCTTTGTACCTACCACACGCAATCTGGCAGAAACAATTGCAAAATACACCGAAAAACCAATTACCGATAATTTTAGTGTTGAAATTTTTGCTACCGATATTACTGAGGCTTCGGCCATGGGTCTGATCATCAACTATCCGGCAAACATGGTTAATATATCAGATATTACCAGCCAATTGGGCGAGGTAATGACATTTATCAAAAACGGACAAATACGCATCGGATGGATCAATGAGTCGGCCTATGCAACTCCGGTCAATTCGGATTTACCCATCCTGACCATCATTGGTGAAACAACCATCAATTATGATGGCAGTGATATTAAATTCAAGGTAGATCCAACCAGCCATTTCTGCGATGCATCAAGCAATGAGCTAGAAACACGCTACAGTTTGCCTTTACTCACAAGTTCAGAAAATTATCTGGGCAAGAACTATCCCAATCCATTTGTTGGAAGCACAACCATTGATTATTCAGTACCGGCCGATGTAAAAATAAACATCAGCCTTTACAACCAGATGGGACAGATGGTAAGAGTTTTGGCCGACAAGTACGAAAATACCGGTATCCATTCGCTTACTATCAGCAGCGAAGGACTGGAGCCGGGAATATACTTCTACACGCTCAGAACCAATGGAAGCATATTTATTAATGAAACTAAACGTATGGTTATTACCCGCTAATTATCATGCTGGTTTTGTGGTAAGCGGAGGGCTGAAAAGCTCACCGCTTTTTTTATTTTTTTCGGGCCACTTCATTACTCTGACCATATTTAAGTAAATTTGTCGCGACAGATATGCTTGTTCTTTTTGCATTTCTATATGGCAACCCTTAATTATTATCCGAAAATCAGGCAAATTCTTTCAGCAAGTGCTGTAATTTGCTGTTTTGCCATTATTGCTGCCTGTCAGTCAGATTCAAAAAAACAGGAATCCTCAACTCCTTCCCCTGAAATTGTAAAGCGGAGTCAAACTGATATTTATAAACTTGCTGAAGATTATCTGAAAAAATCAGAAATTGACAGTGCTTTTAAGTATTTCGAAATTGCCGCTGAAAATTTCCGCAAAAACGGTAAGTGGGAGCGATACGTCGTTACCCTCATTAAATTAGCTGATATTGACCGTTTAAAAGGCAACGGTGACGGGGCACGCACCTTGATAAAATCGGCCGAAAATATGCTGGCAAAAAACCTGCCTTTAAATAAAGACCTTTTGGCCGACATCATGCACAAACAAGGTGTGCTTTACATGGACAAAGGCAATTTTGACAGCGCCATTATCCTGATAAACAAAAGTATTGATGCAAGGATTGCTGCAAACGGACCGAATGATACACTGTTGGCCATGAGTTATAATGGCCTTGGTAACCTTTTCTTTTTCAAAGGAAATTATAACAGTGCACTTGAAAATTATAACCAGGCCTATGAATTAGCGCTGAAAAGAAAAAATCCACTGGATGCCGATCTCGCCATGTTCATTCAGAATGCCGGTATCATATATGCTCAAAAAGGCGATTATGAAAAGGCAGAATCCGCCTTCTCTTCTTCGCTGGAAATCATTGAAAAAACAAAGGGCCCGGGCGATCCCGGACTGGCTATGCCTTATCTTAACATGGGCCGTTTGCTAGCCCTTGCCAATAAAGATGACGAAGCCCTGCTCTATTATAACCGGGCAGAAGAAAATCTCCTGAAAATAGTTGAACCAAATCACCCTGACCTTGGTAGCCTATACCTGAACAAAGGACAAACTTATGTTCATCTTGCAGATTACGAGAAAGCACTGATTTTTTTCAAAAAGGCACTTTCAATAGCACTGGAAAATTATGGAGCCGATCATCCGGTTACACTCTCTGCCAACATGAATATCGGTTATATCTACGAAAAGAAAGGGGAATTTGATAATGCTCTGAGGTATTATGAGGCCAGTATCCCAAAAGATGAAAACAATCAGGCAGTTATAAAAACCTATGGCAACCTGGCCAGCCTCTATGATGCAATGAATGACCCTGACCAGGCTGAAATTTACTATTCCAGAGCCATTAAACTGGCTGATTATTTGCTTCCTGACAACCATCCCGAAACCGGTCTGCTTTACACCCGTTACGGATACTTTCAGTTGACAGAAGCCAGGGGGGATCTGGGATTAAGTATGTTCAATAATGCACTTGAAATTTCAACAACCCATTATGGACCATCAAGCCGCGAAGTATCCAACAATCTGACTCATATCGGCAACTATTATTTAATTCAAAACGATCACGACCTCGCCCTCGGGCATTACCAGAAAGCAATCATTGCCATTGTTAAGAACTTTGAAAACACTTCAGTTCTGGTTAATCCCGAAGAAAAATTACTCACACCAGACCATTATCTTATCAATGCATTGAACGGCAAAGCCGATGCTCTTTTTATGAAAGGTAAAGCCGAAAAACCTGATATTAAAGCATTGAAACTTAGCCTTGAGACATACAAATTATCAACAAAGGTCGTACATAGGCTTCGCTCCAGCTATCAGAACGAGGAGAGTAAATTGCTGATTTCGGAACATGAACGAAAAACCTATCTGAATACAGTGAAAGTCGCCACCATGCTCTATCAGGTCACCGGGCAAACAGAATTTCTTGAGGAAGCTTTCAATTATTCTGATAAAGGAAAATCAGCAATACTGCTGGCTTCACTACAGGATGTTGAAGCCCTGCAATATGGCAAAATTCCATCCGTCATAAGGGAAAAGGAAAAAAAAATTAAACTTGAACTGGGATCTTATAACCGCTTCATCTACGAAGAGCGGCAGAAACCATCTCCGGTAGCCGATAAAATAAGGCTTTGGGAATCTCTCATTTTCAACCTAGAGGTAAGCTATGACAGCCTAATCAATGTTCTGGAAACGGATTACCCTGAATATTATGCTCTTAAATATACAGAACCAGTTCTCAGCATTGAACAGATAAGAAAAAATCTGGAACCCGGCAGGGCGCTCATTGAATACGCACTTTCTGATACGGTTCTATACATCTTTGTACTGAATCAGAAAATTTTTGATGTTATCACACATCCCATCGATCAGACATTTCTTGATAACATCAGCCTTCTCAGGGAATCAACAAATTCCAACGACCTGATGAGTGCAAAAAAAGAAGATTATCTTGCCTATACCAACGCAGCTTATTCATTGTACAACGACCTGTTGAAACCGGCTTCAGAAATCATTGATGAAAAGAAACTTATCATAATTCCCGATGCTGAAATAGGTTTTATTTCGTTTGATATGCTTTTGAGTTCACCTGCCGATGCATCAGAAATGGATTTTCGCAAACTTCAGTTTCTGATCTTTGATTACGTTATCAGCTATAGCGCTTCAGCAATTCTTCAGTTTTCTGATATCTACAAAAAAGAAAAAAAACCGACGAAAAATATGCTGGCGATGGCTCCCTCCTATGATAACCTCACAGACCTGAAGGAAGGCGGATTTATCGATGAGACCGGAAATACAGTCTATTTGCTGCCAATACCTGGCGTTGAAGAGGAAATAAAGGGCATAAAAAGAGCCATTCCCGGGAAAACGCTGAGCGGCGCAAAAGCAAACGAACAAAGCTTTAAAAACCTTGCCGGAAACTACAACATTTTGCACTTTGCCATGCACACCCTTATCAACAGTGAAAAGCCTATGCTGTCAAAACTGGTATTTTATCAGGACAACGACACCATTGAAGATGGAATGCTGAATACGTATGAGTTATTCGGAATGGATCTGAATGCAAGGCTCGCCGTTTTAAGTGCCTGCAATACTGGAACCGGAAAACTCCTGAAAGGTGAAGGTATCATGAATCTGGCCCGCGGATTCATTTATGCCGGTGTTCCCGGAATAGTAATGACCATGTGGGCAGTAGAAGATCAGGCCAGTGCCCGGATTGTTAAAAGATTCTATCATTACCTTGACAGAGGTATGCCTAAAGATGAAGCTCTGCACAACGCAAAACTCGATCTGCTCGAAGAAAAAGATATGCTTCGCACACATCCCTATTACTGGGCCGCCTATGTAACTATTGGTGATTACAGCCCGATGAAATTTGTAAAACCAATGTGGCTGAATATATTTTTCGGTATAATTGCACTTTCTTCATTAAGCCTGCTTATGCTCACAATGGTCCGTAAAAAATCCCGGAATAAGTCCCTGTAACTCCTTATGCCTTATAATGACTATTTTTGCAGAAAATTAACAAAGTGATTTACCCCGACAGTTTTGAGATTAAAACCGGATTTATACAGCTCCGTGAAATGCTGCAGCAACATTGCCTGTGCAGAAGGGGAGCACAACTTGCTGCCAATTTAGGTTTTACTGACGATTTTGAAGCTATTGACAAGTTAACCGGCACAACCGATGAAATGCAGTATCTGCTCAGGTTTGTCGGGAATTTTCCAGCCCAGGATTATTACGATCTTTCTGATGAATTGCAGAGAGTAAACCTTCCCGGAACTTTCACTGAACCTGAAACAATTTCAGAACTAAAGCTTTCGCTTATTGCAATTACCGAAATTATCCGCTATTTACGGCGACTCGATCCTGAGCGGTTTCCCTTCCTTCATAGAATGGAAATTCCGGAAATACCGGAACAATCCATCATCAAACGGATTGATCTGATCATTGACGATAAATCAGAGATCAGGGACAAGGCGAGTGACAAGCTTTTCAGCATCAGGAAGGAGATTGTAAGCCGCATTGCCGGAGTTGACCGACGGATAAATCAGATTATGAATACCGCACGACGCGAAGGCATTGCGCAGGATGACGCCGGACTTACCATCAGAAACGGCCGCCTCGTAATTCCGCTGCCTGCGGCCAACAAGCGCAAACTGAACGGCTACGTGCATGACACTTCCGCCACCGGACATACGGTGTACATTGAACCGGCCGAAGTTTTTGAAATCAATAATGAAATTCAGAATTTAAGGGTTGAAGAAAAGCAGGAAATAACAAGAATATTGCTCGAATTTGCTGATTTCCTTAGGCCTTTCATTCCCGGACTGATGATCTGCTATGAATTTCTGGGCAATGTTGATTTTATCAGAGCAAAAGCCCTGCTGGCAATCAGCATGAATGCCGTTAAGCCAAAGCTGAAAAACGAAACCACCCTCGACTGGAAGAAAGCGGTTCACCCGCTGCTTCAGCAGGCCCTGAAACAACAAGGCCGCAAAATTGTAGATCAGGACATCAGCCTGAATTCCGATGGGCGAATAATGGTTATCAGCGGTCCGAATGCAGGAGGCAAATCCGTTTGCCTGAAAACTGCCGGCCTTCTGCAATACATGCTTCAGTGTGGTTTACTCATCCCGGTGAGTGAAGATTCAACGGCAGGTATTTTCAGTAAAATTTTTCTGGAAATAGGCGATGAACAATCCCTTGAAAATGATTTGAGTACTTATAGCTCACATCTCATTCACATCAGGAATTTCATTGAACATGCCGACAAAAAAACGCTCATCCTGATTGATGAGTTCGGGGCTGGCACCGAACCTCAGCTTGGGGGTGCAATGGCTGAGGCAAGCCTCGAAAAGCTCAACGAATCCGGCTGTTTTGGCATCATCACCACCCATTACACCAACCTTAAGCTCATGGCCGATAAGTTTCCGGGCATTTTCAACGCAGCCATGCTTTACGATGCCCAGGCCATGCAGCCACTGTTTAAACTCAGCCCAGGAAAACCGGGCAGTTCATTTGCTTTTGAAATTGCCCGTAAAATAGGCTTTCCCGAAAAGGTACTGGCAATCGCAACATCGAAAATCAGCCAGACACAGCTTAATTTTGAGAAGCAACTTGCCCAACTGGAAGTTGACAAAAGAAACATTGAGCAAAAAAAGAATGATCTCAGGGTTGCCGACGAAACCCTTTCATCTTTGGTCAGCCGTTACGAAACACTTCTCGGCAATCTTGAAGGCCGAAGGCAGGAATTACTGAAGGATGCTAAACAAAAAGCCCAGCGATTGCTTGACAATTCAAATAAACTTATTGAAAATACCATACGGGAGATCAAGGAAAGCAAAGCCGATAAAGAAATTACCCGTGAAATTCGTGAAAAGTTACAAAGAGAAAAAGACGTATTGCTTGAACAGCTAACCATTGAACAGGAAGTTCAGGAAACCTTTCTCCAAAAAGAGACTCTACCCAAAAACACTGAAAAGCCTAAAGGGCCGGTAAAAGCCGGAAGCCTGGTAAAGATTGAAGGACAGGAAACTATTGGCAAGGTGGGAGAGATAAGAGGCAAGCGGGCAACTGTTCTTTTTGATTCTGTGACAGTTCGGACTACCATCGACAAACTGGAACTCGCAGGCTATGACGAAATACGCATCTGGGAGGCCAACCAGCGTTTTGCAAAACCAGCAATCAGCGTTATTCATCAATTGAATGACAAAATGGCCGATTTCAAGATGTCCATTGACATTCGTGGCAAAAAAGCGGAGGAAGCCCAGCAGGCCATTACCCGCTATATTGATCAGGCTATTTTACTCAGGGTAAATGAAGTCAAAATCCTTCATGGCAAAGGCGACGGTGTATTGCGCAATATCCTTCACGCAAACCTGAGAGATAACCCCGATGTGGTAAGTTTTGAAGACGAAAGCCTCGAACGGGGCGGACATGGCGTGACCGTGGTTCATTTCAGGTAGTTTCTCAAATTTGGAAAGACACGAGAAATAGCAACTGAAGTTAAGTTTGTTTGCCGGGAGTAATGGAATAATGGAGAGGTTCATTACAAGTCATCGCTCCATCTCTCCATCCCTGCATCACTCCACCTGTTTTGTGCGGCGCATGAGCGCTAAAATTGCAACTATCTGATTAACTGTTATGATTAAAAATATTTTGGGTGCTTTTGGGTGCTGCAAGCTATATTTGTGGCATGTTTATCAGGCGTAACAGGAACCGAAGCGGGTCAGTAAGCATCCAGATCATTATGAAATCTGGACGGAAGAAC
>JAHYJC010000077.1 GCA_019429275.1 Lentimicrobium sp.
TGGAAAACAGAATACCAGTTAACACTTTTCTAACAAACCGCCGTATACCGAACGGTACGTACGGTGGTGTGAGAGGTCGGAAAATAAAACAGGAGGAAAACTGTTTTATTTTCCTCCTACTCGATTAGGATTGCCTGCAAATGGCAAATAAACCATTAACCCTGCTTTTATTGCAGGGTTAATGGTTTTACTTTTATATTCCGGTTGCTTTGGTATATAAATGTAATTTTTTGAAAAAATGAATTACTTTTCATGCATTACTGCTATTTAATAAAGTGCTGGTAAATATAGTTAAGGTTGATATAGATCCTCAAGAGGTGTTCAAATTTTTAATTATGAATATGTTTCTAAAATACCCAAAGCATAAGACTCTAAAAGAGAAATGTTTTCTCCATCTCAAATATTGAATTTTGACAATCATAAGTTACAGATAAATCCCAAAATTTTTTTGTTGAAAGCACAAATAGCATTAAAATGATGACCAATTCTTAAAACTAAAATATCATGAAAACGAAAAACAGAATCTGTTTTTATCCTTTAATCATGATGATGGCGATGTTAATGCTTACCATCAGTTGTAAAAAAGATAAAGATGATGACAGTAACGAGCAGTCTCAGACTAGCAAAGTGCCCGTATTGACAACTGCCAATGTAACTGATGTGTTGCAGACAACTGCAAGTTGTGGAGGCATTGTTACTTCGGATGGAGGGGAAAACATTACTGCTCGCGGAGTATGCTGGAGCAGAGGGGAAACCCCTACAATAGCTGACAGTAAAACCACCGATGGTGTTGGAGTCAGTAATTTTGCAAGTACACTTACAGATTTAACGCCTAACACTACTTATCATGTCAGGGCATATGCAACCAATAATAAAGGCACCGGATACGGGGAACTTAAGTCTTTCCTCACTTTGCCTGCAGGAGAAACAGTTACTGATATTGATGGCAATGTATATAAAACAGTGGTAATTGGCACCCAGACCTGGATGGCTGAAAATCTGAAAACGACCAAATATCGTAATGGTGATCAAATACCAAACGTTACCGATGGTACTGCATGGGGTAACCTTTCCACTGGAGCATATGGCAATTATAATAATGATCTCAATAACTCAACTACCTTTGGCAGGCTTTACAATTGGTATGCAATTAACGATAGCCGCAATATTTGTCCGGTAGGATGGCATATACCCACAAATGCCGAATGGCAAATCCTCGAAGCTTTTCTTGGGGGTGTTAGTGCTGCAGGAGGAAAGCTCAAAGAAGCTGGCATAACGCATTGGTCAAGCCCTAATACCGGAGCTAATAATGAATCCGGTTTCACAGGCCTGCCCGGGGGAATCAGGGGTGTATTCGGATCCTATTCCAATAAGGGTGACTATGGTTATTTCTGGACAGCAACCGAAAATAGCTCCTGGTATGCGTGGAATCGTTATTTGTACACTTTCGGCAATGAAGTGACCATCAGTAGCGAAGACAAGCGTAGCGGGCTCTCCGTGCGCTGTATCAAGGATTAATTATTTGTTAAACTTTCCTTGTTCACTTTATTTTCGTTTTTGTTTAACATTTTTTGGTAAATCCTTGTTTATACAGGGTATTACGAAACCAAAAAATCGCTAACTTGCGGCATCTGTAAGGGTGATACTTGTGATTTTTTGGTTTTTTATACAATTCGTGACTTCGACTTGAGTGCTCTTTTAGATTGCCTTGTCAGCGGCCACGAGTTGTTGCTGTTAAGTATAGAAATACAAAAGAATATTGATAACCAAATAAATTAATAAAATGGACAAGACAAAAAAAGGAAAGTGCCCCGTTATGCATGGGGCAAACACTGAGACAGTTGATTCGGTAATGAGTTGGTGGCCCAATGCGCTTAACTTAGACATCTTGCACCAGCACGACACAAAAACAAATCCTTTAGGACAGGAATTCAATTATCGTGAAGAATTCAATAAACTTGATTTAGAAGCGGTAAAAAATGATCTTAAAAAACTGATGACCGAAAGTCAGGAATGGTGGCCTGCAGATTGGGGACATTATGGAGGTTTGATGATCAGGATGGCCTGGCACGCATCCGGAACCTACCGGATAGCCGACGGCCGTGGAGGGGGCAACACCGGAAATCAGCGTTTTGCACCACTCAACAGCTGGCCCGATAATGGAAACCTTGACAAAGCCCGCAGGCTGTTATGGCAAATCAAGAAAAAATATGGCAATAAATTATCCTGGGCCGATTTATTTATCCTGGCAGGAAATATGGCTTATGAATCCATGGGATTCAAAACTTTTGGTTTCGGTGGTGGCCGCGAAGATATCTGGCATCCTGAAAAAGATATTTTTTGGGGCGCAGAAAAAGAATGGCTGGCACCAACCAAAAACCGCTATTCTGACGATCAGAACCGCGAGACCCTCGAAAATCCGCTGGCAGCTGTTCAAATGGGTTTGATTTATGTGAATCCTGAGGGAGTTGATGGTAAACCTGATCCATTAAGAACTGCACATGATGTGAGGCTTACGTTTAGGCGAATGGCTATGAACGACGAAGAAACCGTAGCCCTGACTGCTGGTGGACACACCGTGGGAAAGGCTCATGGCAATGGAGATGCAAGCATACTTGGCCCAAGCCCTGAAGGAGCCCCCATTGAGCACCAGGGTTTTGGCTGGATAAATCCAAAAGGAAAGGGAAATGCCGAACATACAGTAACCAGCGGTTTGGAAGGCGCCTGGACCACAACTCCCGACAGGTGGAATCATACTTATTTCTACTTATTGTTCACTTACGACTGGGAACTGAAAAAGAGCCCGGCAGGAGCATGGCAATGGGAACCCATAAACATCAAGGAGGAAGATAGGCCTTTCGACGCGCATGTTCCGGGTGTGCGCAGGAATCCGATCATGACTGATGCTGATATGGCAATCAAAATGGATCCCGAATACCGCAAAATAGCCGAACGCTTTTACAAAGATCCTGAATACTTCGGAAAAACCTTTGCCAGAGTCTGGTTTAAACTTACTCACCGCGATTTAGGCCCAAAAAGCCGTTATCTTGGCCAGGATGTTCCAAAAGAAGACCTTATCTGGCAAGACCCGATCCCAACAGTTGATTATACACTCAGTGAATCAGAAATTAAAGAATTAAAAGCAAAACTTCTGAATAGTGGATTAACCCATACAGAGTTAATCAATACAGCCTGGGATAGTGCAAGAACCTTCAGGAGTTCTGATTACAGGGGAGGAGCCAATGGTGCCAGAATCCGTCTTGCCCCGCAGAAAGACTGGGAAGGTAATGAACCCGAACGCCTGGCAAAGGTCATTAAGAAATTGGTTTCAATTCAGGCAGGATTGAATAAAAAAGTAAGCATCGCCGATTTGATCATTCTGGGTGGAAGCGCTGCCGTTGAAGCCGCTGCTCAAAAAGCCGGTATAAACATTCAGGTTCCGTTTAGCCCCGGCAGGGGTGATGCAACTCCTGAGATGACCGACGCTGAATCATTCGCAGTTTTGGAACCCATACATGACGGCTACAGAAACTGGCTGAAAAAAGATTATTCAATAAAAGCCGAAGAACTTCTGCTCGACAGAACTCAACTTATGGGACTAACTGCTCCTGAAATGACTGTTTTGATTGGCGGAATGCGCGTGTTGGGCACAAACTACGGAGGAGTTAAACATGGTGTGTTTACCGACAATGTTGGAACACTGAGTAATGATTTCTTTGTAAATCTTACTGATATGAAATACACCTGGAAACCTTTAAACGATGATCTTTACAACATTGTTGAGAGAAAAACCGGTGAAATAAAGTGGACGGCTACAAGAGTCGACCTGGTTTTTGGCTCAAATTCTGTGCTCCGTTCCTATGCCGAGCTTTATGCTCAAGACGACAACAAACAAAAGTTTATAAAAGACTTTGTTAATGCCTGGGTTAAAGTAATGAATGCCGATCGTTTTGATTTGAAAAAATAACTTTTTCCCATTCTCTGAGAAAACGAGTCCTTTCCTATCCGGAAAGAGAGTAGCATTAAAAATCGCAGTTGTGGCCTTTGTGGCAACTGCGATTTTTTATATTTGCAGAATGAGTTCATTGTTATGCAATTTTTTGAAGTGAAACAGCAACGACAAGTATTAAAAGCAGGGTTTTTAATTTCGTAGTCAGAAACAGCCACTTTTTGCAGGGCAAGTTACATAAGGAGGTTTTTGACTTTAGTTCCTCCATTCCTGAATTCAGAGAGCGTTGTGAAAAAGGCGCGAAAAGATCAGGAAAACTGCCTGAAGGAATAGAAATCAATAGAATTATAATTCAGGAGATTACGGCTGAGTGGATAATTCCCCGGAATGCTGCTCAGGGAAAAGTTATTTTGCATGTACATGGTGGAGGTTATGTTTCCGGTTCATGTAATGACCATAGAGGATTTGTGTCAAAATTTGCTGATTTTACCGGCATAACAAATTTGCTATATAAATACAGGTTGGCACCTGAGCATCCGTTTCCGGCTGCAATTGAAGATTCTGTATTTGTTTATGAGTGGTTGCTTGCATCAGGTTATAAGCCTGATGATATAGTGATTGCTTTTGAATCAGCCGGAGGAGGCCTTTGTCTGGCTACATTGCTCGCCTTAAAACAGAAGAATATTCCAATGCCTGTAGCTGCTGTTGCAATTTAGCCATGGACAGACCTTGCCTGTTCAAGTGATTCGTCAAGGACCAAAAACAGGGTATCGACTGCACCTTTAAATTCATGGACAGTATTCAGCCGTTATTATGCCGTTGACAACAACACAACAAATCCACTGATCTCACCCTTTTTTGGTGATTTAAAAGGCCTGCCACCTTTTTTTATTAATTCAGGGGTTGATGATGAACTGTTCGAAGATGGCGAAAAGTTCTATCTTAAAGCAAAAGAAGCCAGTGTAGATGTTAGTTTCAGGCCAGGAGTGGGCATGATTCACTGTTATCCGCTATTGGCTCCTGCCTTTAAGGAAGCTACCGATGCAATGAATGAAATCGTGGAGTTCATCCAAATCAAGCTGAAAGTTGCCTGATAGATAATAAATTCGACTTACTTCGTCATAAACGAAATCATGTCATTCAGATTATCTTTAAGTTTAATCAAGTCATCTACTTTTATACCGCTCTGAATCAGTCGCTTAAACAGTTCATGCGGAATCAGTGAAGCTTCGTCCTTCATTTGCAACCCCTTTTCGGTTAATCGCACAAAAACCTTTCGTTCGTCTGCTTCCGAACGTTTCCGGCTGACCAGCCCTTGCTGCTCCATTCGTTTAAGAAGGGGGGTAATTGTATTGGTGTTAAGTATCAGCTTCTTGGCTATATCTTTCACCGGAAGATGGTCATCTTCCCACAGAATCAATAAAACCAGATACTGAGGGTAAGTAATGCCCAATTGATCCAGATAGGGTTGATACTCCCTTGTTATTAAGCGTGAAGAAGCATAAACTGGAAAACATAACTGGTTTTCGAGTTTTAATTGTTCGTAGGCCATATTTAAAAATTTATAAGCAATGATTATTCAACAAATTTAGTGAAAGTTGATATAGTCGACTGCGACTTATCTTGATTAATTGCTCAGTAATTTTTCAAGATAAATGTCAATTTTTTCGGGTTTTGTAAGCGGTGAAAACCTTTTTAACGGTTTACCATCGGCATCGACAAGGAATTTGGTAAAATTCCATTTAACTTTACTGCCAAAGATTCCTGAAAGTTCACTTTTCAGATATTTAAATAAGGGGTGTGCTGTTTCACCATTTACATCGACTTTTTCGAACATTGGAAAGGTGACTCCGTAATTGATCAGGCAACCTTCTGAGATGTTTTTTTCGTCGCCCGGTTCCTGGTTTGCAAATTGGTTGCAAGGAAACCCCAGAACTACCAAACCCTTGTCTTTGTATTTTTTATAAAGATTTTCCAGTCCTTCATATTGGGGAGTGAGTCCGCATTTGCTTGCCGTATTCACAACAAGCACAACTTTTCCTTTGTATTCATTCAGGCTGATCTGTTTTCCCTGAAGAGTTTTGGCTTCGAACTGATAAAAATTCTGTTTCATTTTCATAAAGTTTGTTTAGTTTATTATAAGTTTCGGTTTATAAAAGATTTGTATGCACCGGTTGACCATAAAGCCCATACTACAAGCAGGGGTTGAAAGAAAAGTCTGACAAATCTGGCTTGATCGGAATTTAATCCGAATGCATCAACCTGATTGACATATTGGGCAATGTTTCCCGGAAAAATCATTACAAAAAATATGGCTACAATCCATCCGGCCAAAGAGTTCCATTTTTTTAAAAAAACAAGGCTCAATCCCAGAATAATTTCCACGATTCCTGACAAAACTACCACCAGATCAACTGCCAAGGGAACCCACTGAGGCACCTGAGCAACAAATTCCAACCTGGAGAAGGTAAGGTGACTAATTCCGGCAAACAAAAGTCCAAGCCCAAGAATAATCCTGAATATTGACTGAATCCAATGGGTTTTCGATCCACAACTCCATTGTGTAACTTCTTTAATTTTCATTGTTTTATTGATTAATAATTATCACACACGTTTATGTCGTACACGATGCAAAGATACAATTATTTTTATATCGCAAGCGATATTAAATATTTTTTTTAGAATTTACTCAAATGATGGAAAAAGAATAGTAATTATCTTATTCGTCAATGGTTTAATGTAACGGCCCCCAAATAAGTCGGACTTAATTACCAACAAAAATTAGTAATTAGGGTCTGCTGAAAAACTCAGCCGCCAAAAACGGTATTGACCACCGTGAGCTGCGTGCAACCTACTCTTAATTTTCATTCGCTCATAGGTATAAATGCTGGCGACTTAATTTTTCTATGCCAAAAACCAATTGTTCCAAGCAGCATCAGCATTGCTGAAAAACTCCTGACTATTCTGTCCATTAGGGATAGGGCACCCAACCCGGCCAGTTTGACTGTTTATTTTAACCAGGAAGTACCCCACCTTTCAATCGAAAAGTATACCACTTAGTCATTAACAGAACGAGTATAAAAACTCGTTTATAAAGCATGATAAGTATGTATACAAAACAAGAAATCATTA
>JAHYJC010000078.1 GCA_019429275.1 Lentimicrobium sp.
CTGGGTTAATTATCGGTACATTTTGATCTCCTAATATACCTCCCATAGGTATGCCATTAACAGAAACACTACCGTCCCAATAATCTTTCCAGACAAGATCTGTACCGGCTTTTGCCCAGTAAAGATGTAACTCTTCGTTTCCGGTGGATGTCTCATCGCCTTTGTTGGTAACTCTTATATACACATAAACCGGATTTGTTGCGCTATATTCCGGATTCTCATGTACCTGGTTAACTGTTCCGTCATCCTGATTTCTTATCCAGATATCGGGACTTATCCACATCGGGGTTCCGGTTTCTGCCTCATTTGGCTCAATCCCGAAATCATCTTCCAGATCCCGAATATATAGGTCAACGCCCGGTACTTGCATGTCTTTCGCCGTTTTAACCATCCTGTAACAGTTTAGTCTGCCATAGCCAAGTTCTTTCGAATGTTTCCCCATAGATTCGCTCCAACCATAATTGTATGGACCTACTCTATCCGCTGTGTGTTTTACCAGATTATTGATTTGTTTTACACTCAAATTTGGATTGACCGATAATGCCAACGCTGCACATCCGGCAACCTGGGGTGTTGCTGCTGAAGTGCCTGAGAAGCGGCCGGTGAAGTCTAATTTATAATCGCCCAAATTTGGCAAAACTTCACCATAAGGTGGTATGGTTGTGCCATCTCCGAATGGCCATGGATTGAATCCATTACCTCCAGGAAAATCCATTGTCCAGACTTGTAAAGCTCCTGCTGGAGCGACCACATTGATATGTTCGCTGGTAAAGCTGTAATTTGCTTTTATATCATCTTGGTCTGAAGCTCCAACTACG
The DNA here is from genome assembly GCA_019429275.1 of Lentimicrobium sp. Classification (GTDB taxonomy): domain Bacteria; phylum Bacteroidota; class Bacteroidia; order Bacteroidales; family Lentimicrobiaceae; genus Lentimicrobium. The sequence goes on from JAHYJC010000078.1 coordinate 819, forward strand.
ATTAAACCTTCAATTCCTGCACTTGCAGGAAATGAAACATCGAGAGATTTTTCAGGGTGGAAATTTCCCGCCGCATTTACTACAATGCAACCTCCATTAATGGCGGTTTCAATGGCTTCTATTATTACACTCTCTGCTTCACAGGGTTGTTGAGGAGACCAACCCCAGGCCATTATAATTACATTTGCTCCATTTTCGTAAGCAAAATTTATTGCTTGACCATATATTTCATCTGGATGTTTTACATCATCTCTTTTTTCGAAGATTACTCTAACAATCATAGCTTTGCAATTGGGTGCAACTCCAGAAATACCCTCTTCGTTATCTTGACTGGCAACGGCCACACCCGTAACCATATGCCCGTGGTATTCTAATATAACATTTTGTGGATCATTTACTACCCATACAGGTGACGGATCATCGGGATCATCATTGTAAGGATCCCATTCATGAAAAATGTTACTACCTAGTAATCTTATCTGGTTATTGGTGGGTAAATCAATGTGATCATCCGTAACTCCGTCATCAATAATGGCAATTACAATATTTTCACTACCTTTTGTTATTTCCCATGCCTTGGTTGCTTTGATATCTGCTCCGGCCGTTCCATAAACCCCGCCATTCAACTCCTGGCCGGTATTGCGCAAATAAAACTGTTTGTTAAAGTATTGGTCATTAGGAATGTAACCGTCAAATCGCATTGGATGCGAGCCAAAAAAGGCCGGAATGCAAAATTTAACAAGGCCTGTTTCATATACTGCTTTGGAAACCTGTAAAGGATTAGTTACCCGATACTGGTTGTATAGGCTTGTTGCTTTCGTTTCAATAAGTCCATAGTTTGTGATTATGCTGTCTTTTGAACTCTCTTGGATGTTTTCATTAAACTTCAGAATAATTTCGTTTTTAATAAAACTATCTGTGCCATATCTTATTCTTTTATAAACTGGATTGAAATGCACCAGGCTTAAGTTGTTTTGTATAAAGCTGATGTTTGCGCCTACTTTATAATTATTTTGACTCAGCTTCTCAAATTCGATGTTGTTCTGAAGGAAAATATCTTCATCCACTCCATTTATAAATTCAACAACATACTGGTTTTGAACAATGTTAAGATATTCTTTTCCATTATGAGAATAGTAAAAGTCATCATAAGTTTGGCTATATGCAACTTGTGTAATTAAGAATAAAAGTTGTACGAACACTATGTTAATCAGATTTTTCATTTTCTTATGGGATTAAAGTTAGTAAATACTCTGAACTTGTATTTGATTTTTTAATTGATTCTTCTTAGTCGGTTACATCCTGTGCAATTAATATTGCTTATGTAACCACAACAAAATTTTAAATTCAGAAAAGGAAAAGTCTGTAAATAAACGGGTATGTTATAATTAAAAACAGTCGGTTTTTGCAAATGGGTGGGGGGGTAAAATACTGATATTCTGAGCTTTACAAAAATACATTTTGGTTTTATGGTTGAGGAACATTATAGCTTTTCTTCCTTGCAACATCACTTTACAATTTTGGAGAGGTAAAGTTAAATGGTTTTTTTTAAAAAGCAACTTTTTTTTAAAAAATTTTTGGAGACGTGATGGAAACGCTGATGCGGATCAACTACTATGTGGCTGAAATGGCGGATGTGCTTGTAAAAAGCCTGCCGGAGGCAGATTGATTTTTTCCGCATCAATCAACTTTTCAGGGGTTAACCCAGATTTATTTACACATACATTTCTGCGACGTTCTGCGTTATCTGCGTGAACTTCTTTTTTTTTCTCGCAGATAACGCTGATGAGCGCAGATGGATATGATTATTATTTCACTTTTTTTCAATTCAAATGGTGTGAAAGGCTTATTCTTCATTTCTGACCAAAACCAAACTCGATTTATCTGCCGCTACTATTTTCTGAATAAAGTCGTAAATGTCAGAGTATTCAGCGGCAGGTAAATAGCTTTTGCGAGTGATCAGTCGCCGGTAACATTCAATTGAGTTCTCCGAGTACTGAAAACTATAGCTGTATGACCCTATTCTGGTTTCATAATCAACGCTCTCCGGTTTGTGTTCAATAGCATATCCGGGTGGAAGTTTATAAATGAGGGTATCATTGTAGTGAATGGAGTAGGGTATGTAAATATTAAATTTCCGGTCATCCGGTTTCTCCGGAATTCCAATCCATTTGTTCATCCGGTTCAGTGGGATAAATAACCGCTTTCCGGTTCTTTGAGCATAATTATTGACTTGTTGGTTAAATACGATTTCAGCAGAAGGTACCCGGTTGGCATATTCAGTAAAATCAAAACCGGTTAAGCGGGAGTCAGGAAGGTAGAAATTTTCAATCATCCACTTTTTCCGGCTTTCACTATCGGATCTGAGGAAATGGGATACTATATCATATTTCAAACCGGAAAAACTGATGTTTCCCCCTATCATTGCATTTCCAGTTTCATCAACATCAACCATATAGGTTGAGGAAATATAGTTATCAACCAAATCAACGGAACATGTCCTGATAAGTATTCCACCATTAGATGTAATAACCAAAGCTTTGCGGTCACTGGCAGATTCGCCAAGATAGCCAAATGGCGCAGTCTGACTTGTACATTCCAGCCAAATGGAATCATTCTGAAACGGAACCAATAAAATGACATGATTGAATTGCTGGGCAGGAAAATTCTCTATAATACCAGCAATATTTCTACCTGATTTCACTACTGCGTAGTTTGAAGTGATCCCCACACTTTTCAACAAAGCCATCATATAGTTGGTTAATGCTTTACAATCGCCATAACCAACCCTGTTCACCGTTGCTGCATCGAATGGCTGGTAACCTCCAATACCCAACTGGATGCTTACATAACGGGTATGATTCTGCAGATATTTATAAATGCGATTAACCATTTCAACCGAATCGGCAGAACCTGCCACCAATTCTTTCATTTTCGAGACTGTTTCGCCCGGTAAGATGTCTTTGCCTTTTAAAAGCCCTTCAATCCAATTTCCAAAAACTGTCCATGACTCAAAACTACCCTGACTGCCATCATAACTGAATGAAACTGGCGCTAAATAAACATTAGGAACGATTTCTGCAATAGGGGGTTGAAACGATTCTGTTTTAAAAGCAGTAATATCTTTAACACCCCAGGTCGAATCCGAAATAGTACCACTTATGCAGGTCTCATGAACTTCCGGCAAATTTCTTTGATAAAACCGCACTTTGTGCTTACCGGAACTACTCACTCTTAAGGTGGATGACTCAACAGAAACATCATGTGCCGGCTGTGGCCACCACTGAGGAAAATGGATGTATCCACTGTATTGCACAGTATATTCCAAATCTACAGTATAGGGATATTTTTTTATTTGTGGTTTAAAATATTTTAACCGGCTGTCAGAAAAGAGCGTATAGTCGGAAAAGGCACTAAAATCCTGTATTTCTGATGATTTAACCCGCTTTATATGATTTCCGGCTGCATCATAAATATTGATAGAAATGTTTGTGATCTTAGACTGGTTATTATAATGCTCCATAAAAATACCATATTGATCACCTTTTTCATTCAGCACAGTTACTTTTGTTTTCATGTGGTATTCCGCTTTACTTTCAGAATAAACATTCAGCACCGACTCACTATTACGGATAACTGCATTGGCATTAAGTTTCAGTGACTCAGGAATTAAGAATGCCATGTAGTCGTTGTTACTTCCTTTAGAATAAGAAATGAAGCAAAAGGAAACAATCAAAATGATAATTCTAACCATCTCTATGTCTTTGAAATAACAATTTTCTCAAAGTGTTTTGCAATGATTAGATTGTAAAACTCTTTCAGATACATATATTCCTGAGGTAAAAAAGTTTTTTGATTGATTTGGATCTTGCTTAGTATTTGCAATGTATTTCCAAACCCTTTTGCGGAATATTGAAAAAGCAAACTGTTATCGTGAGTAGAGGCGGCGGCGTTCTCGGGGATCTCTTCAAACTGATAGCCTTCCGGTACCGTTAAATTAAGCATAAAAACCACCTCAGAAAGGTAAGGATATTCTATGGGATACTTACGTTCTTCGAGTTTGAAAGGATTATCATGAAAAGACTCAAACAACAGTGGGTTTAGGTAAAACAAGCTACCGGAACCTTCTATACGATCAGAAATTTTGACTTTAAACTTCTGCTTCACGGGATCCTCCAAATTATTCAGACAAATGGGTTCAAATTCTTCAATTGTTAATCCTTTCTTACTTTCTTCCAGCGATTTAATGTAATCTACCTGGTTTGAATAGGATAAAATCTTTTTCCTTAAATCAATACCAGCATATCCTGTTCCCGAGGATTGCAGATCACCGGTCAGCTCAAGGTCTTCCTGTAAACTCAGATTATACATAACAAAGGTTTTGGAAATTTCTTCAGGATCAAGCGAAATCCAGTCTGTTTTATCTTTACTGATCAGCCTGCCTTTATCATTTAAAGCCCTCACGGGCAATACACCAAAAGGTAAATTTGAATCTGTAGCATCCAGCAGATATTGTTTATCATTAATCGTTGCTGAGGCAATAACATAATTGAAACCTTTCAGTGTAGGATGAACGGGCATTATAATCCCATTAGCACGTGTACTCAAAATGACAGGGCTAGCCTGAATCTTTAAATTCTGTAACAATAACACCAGCATCAGGTTGATTTCAGCGCAATTGCCTGAAGCTGAATTGTAAGCTGAACGTAAATTATTGCGTGTATATAAAGCATTTTCATCGTTCCATTTCATGTGCGATTGAATAAAAGAATAGGCCAACCTGATTTTATCGGTATCATCCTTTGCTTTCTGATTGATTTCGTCAACTGTGGTTTTCAAAAAACCTCCGCCTTTTAACTGACCCCCAAAGTCAGAATCTTCCATTAACAGACGATTGATGTCATCCCAGGTATTTGTAAATAACCTGACTGCTTGATTGGGAAACTTATATGAAACGAGTTCAAACTCCAATTTACTGATAAAATTTTCTTTTGATGAAAGCGGCTCCTCTACAATAAAAGGCGGGACATTCTCGGCAACCCATCTTTCCCTCACTTCATGGTATTCTACTTTGTATTGGTTTATGTTGGATATAGCACGTTTGTAATTCGCATCTCCCGGTCTCGAAAACTCGGTAAACATGATTGATTTTCTTGAACTGGAGCTCTCAATAACCGATAGGCTCTCATAACCTTTCATGGTTTTCTTGTAATTGAAGTATTCTGGAATCTCAGTCCTGTATTCGCTCCATTTCACCGGGATTGAATGCTGAAAATACCAGTCGTGAAGGTTCATGAAAAAATCGGATGAAATGGTATATTCCAATTCAATTACTGAACCTTCGCGTACTTTTGGGAATGTGAAATTAACCGCATTCCACGATTTACTCTTTTCTTCCCTGAAAACAGATTCATTTTTAAGTCTTTCTTTTGTAACTGAACCATTTTCTAGATTATAGGTATATCCTTTCAAATTGGTAACAGTCTCTTCCACCGATCCTGATTTCCAGAGCAAAATAGAATGATCTGCCAGGTCATATCCCTCTTTTGTGAATATTTTAATCCTTATCAGCCGGTCGAATTTCAACACAAAACCCTTATGATCAAGATATTCAATATATGATCGTCCATAGTCGCAGATGATCATTCCCCTGGCGTTTGAATCCATTTCACATACGGTTTGATCTAACTCTCCCCTGGAGATGCTTCCGGGTTTAACAGGTAATTTCTGCGCCAAAGAAAACGATGAAAAAAAACAGAAATAAAAAGCAATCAAAAAAAACCAAATAATTTTTCTCATAGATAGTGCTATAAGGTTTGTTCTAAAATCACTTTTCAAACCACTATTGTCCGGTAAAAGTAGAAAATTATTTGTCTCTTTTGTAATTATCTGATAATCAATAGCAATATTTTCAATTTTTCATCATTTTTAAAAGTAAGCCCCCTCAAAAAGAGTAGGTTGCCTCGC
>JAHYJC010000005.1 GCA_019429275.1 Lentimicrobium sp.
TGGATATCTCAATGTCAGGCAATATCTGCCTTTTAAAAGGCTTCAGGAGTTGTTGCATGACCTTATGGGGGCGAACATCAGCGAGGGAGGGTTGCATTGCCTGCTTAACAGGTTGGCAGCCAAAGGGGCTGATGCCTATGAATTGATCCGCAAAAGTGTTGTTAAAAGTAGTGTTATCGGTGCTGATGAAACGGGTATGAAGGTCAATGGAATGAAGCATTGGTTCTGGACATGGCAAAATAACAGAGCAACATATATTGCTGCCTCTACCAACAGGGGAACCGAAACAATTAATAAACATGTTGCCGATATATCGAAAGAAGTTACCCTTGTACATGATTGTTGGAAAGCTCATTTTCAAACTCAAGTAGACAGGCATCAAACATGCACATCCCATCTGGAGCGTGAAACCATATACTTTGAGAAGCGTTACAAAACAACCTGGCCTAAACGTTTTCGCAGCATATTGATACAGGCCGAAAAGCTTAAAAAGGAATTTATTCCCGCTGATTATATTAGACCTAACCAAGCCAGAGATAGCCTTGAAAAACAGTTGAGTATTTTGCTGGAAGAACCTTTGAATCCGAAACACAAAGAATTGGTCACATTTCAAAAGCGGATAGTCAAATACCGTGATCATATTTTGACATTCCTTTACCATCCTGAAGTCCCTGCTGATAACAATGGCTCGGAAAGGGCAATCCGGAATGTGAAAGTAAAACAGAAAATATCCGGACAGTTCAAAGTATTTGAAGCTGCTGAAAATTTTGCCATACTGAGATCCATTATTGATACTGCCATAAAAAATGGCCAGAATGTTTTTCTTGCATTAAACACCATTGCCGATTACAAAAGAAACTGATTAGTTACAATGATTTATATCACGAGCGGCAGTCGAAAATACTGCCGTTTTTTTTTGCCTCTGCTATGTGATTAATCTGGCAGGTTTTTGATGCTCTCACAGGTAGCCTGAAATAAATCCTATCTCTTTTTTTTAAAGAATTCTGTCATAAGTTTTCCACACTCCCCGGCCATAACGCCACCCCGCACTTTGGTTTTTGGGTGCAGAAGATTCGCTCCAAGGGTTGAGTAACCACGTTTTGGGTCAGATGCTCCATAAACAATTTCGCCAAGTTGCACCCAAAGCGATGCTGCAGCACACATAGGGCATGGTTCCAGGGTGACATATAAGATACACTCATTCAAATATTTACCTCCCAGGTGGTGAGCTGCCGAGGTAAAAGCCTGCATTTCGGCATGAGCGGTTGCATCGTTCAATGTTTCGGTGAGGTTATGGCCGCGTGCAATAATTCTGCCACCGCTAACAATCACCGCTCCAACAGGCACTTCGTCTCTTTTCAATGCAATCAGCGCTTCATTGTAAGCCTCCTGCATGAAGCGCTTATCATTTTCTGCTTTATCCATGACCAGGTGATAAAATATTTTCCAGCGAAAGACAAATATAGGTATTGGATATTTATGATCTTAGAATAAATAAATCATTTTTCATGAATGGATTTTTTAGCTGAACTAATATTAAAAACTGATTTTTCTATACATTTTATCCAACAATAAAAATTTTGCGATTGGTTATATTAAATATTGGACAACAGTGGATGAAAATTCATTATCGGTTAATTTGATTCACAGCATAAACTAAGTGTTAAGGATGCTGTAGGCTTGCTATCTGATTGATTTTGTGCTTAATAGTTTCGCAGAGATATATTTATTATTTGTATTTATCCTTAAAACTTAATCTATATTTGATTTTCCTCTTTTTTTCACTATATTTGTATTGCTAATCTCTAATTTCAATTGTTATGCCTACCGGTAAAGTAAAATTTTTTAATGAGCGTAAGGGCTTTGGTTTTATTATCGATGATGAAACCCAGCATGATGTTTTTGTCCATGCCACAGGCCTTTTCGAGAAAGTTATTGAAAATGATCTTGTAACTTTCGAAATTGAAGAGGACAAAAGAGGAAAGAAAGCAATAGATGTAAAAAAAATATAGTTTTTCTTTTCAAAATGCCCTAAAGCCCCTTTTACGGGGCTTTTTTATTTCATCATATACATTCAGGCAATATCAGCCATTGGTTAATCGTCTATCTTTGTGGCCATAAAATACAGTGTTTTGAATTATCTATTGATTGAACAACTCAGCAAGTCTTACGGTGAGAAAGAACTCTTCAGCAACATTACTTTTGGCATTGACCAGGGAAGTAAGGTTGCCCTGATTGCTCGTAACGGAGCCGGTAAAAGTAGTCTGCTCAACATTATTGCCGGTCTTGATTTGCCCGACAGCGGTTCTATTACCTTCAGAAGAGACATTCGATGGTCCTATTTGTCGCAGAATCCTGAAATGCAGGAAGATCAGACCGTTTTTGATATTCTCTTTAATGCTGATAACGAATTTATGAGGGCCATCCGCGATTATGAGCTCAGCCTGAACCGTTTGAAGCACGATGATTCCATAGAAGCACACAAAATGCTTGAAGAGGCTACCAATAAAATGGAACTTGTTCACGGATGGGATTACGATGTTAGGATAAAAGAAATTCTGAGCCGCTTTAAAATCACTGAACTCGATCAAAAAGCAGGAGAATTGTCGGGTGGACAACGGAAAAAAGTTTCATTGGCCAAGGCTTTGCTCGAAGAAACCGATCTGCTCATTCTTGATGAGCCAACAAACCACCTCGATATTGAAATGATAGAATGGCTCGAAGATTATCTTTCACGCCAAAACCTGAGCCTTTTGGTGGTTACTCACGACAGGTACTTTCTGGACAATGTTTGCAATGAAATCCTTGAACTCGACAATAATAAGCTTTACCGGTACAGAGGAAATTACTCCTATTTTCTGGAAAAGAAAGCTGAACGGGAACTGATTGAGCAAACCGAAACAGAAAAGGCAAAAGGACTTTTCAGAAAAGAACTGGAATGGATGCGCCGCATGCCACAGGCACGTACCACCAAGTCGAAGGCCCGGATCGATGCATTTTACGACATTCAGGAGAAAGCCGGAAAACGAACCGAAAAGGATACGGGCCCGCTTGAAGTAAAAATGACCAGAATTGGTGGGAAAATATTGGAAATGAATAATATACACAAATCGTTCGGAGAAAACCGATTGATTGAGGACTTTTCATACACCTTTAAAAAAGGCGATAAAGTTGGGGTTGTAGGTAAGAATGGTTCCGGGAAAACTACTTTGCTGAATATGATAACCGGGTCATTATCGCCCGATTTGGGTAAGATAACCACCGGACAGACTATAGTTTACGGTTATTACTCGCAGGAAGGATTTAAGACTCAGGAGGATAAACGTGTGATTGACATTGCCCGGGATGTTGCAGAGGAAATGGCTATGGGGAAAGGGAGGATTTCTGCCTCAGCCTTTTTGACACATTTCAATTTTTCTCCCGTGCTTCAGTATAACTATTTTTCAAGTCTGAGTGGCGGAGAAAAGCGGCGGCTTTTTTTGCTTCTGCAATTGCTGAAAAATCCTAATTTTCTGATACTTGATGAGCCAACCAACGATCTGGATATTCACACCCTTAACCTTCTTGAAGATTTTCTGATCAATTTTGAGGGTTGCCTGCTTATTGTTTCGCACGACAGGTATTTCATGGACAAAATTGTGGACCATGTATTTGTATTTGATGGGAACGGAAAAGTTAAGGATTACTATGGCAATTATACCGATTTCTACAGGCTAAAGATGCAGGAAGAGGCCAGGATAAGCCGGCAAAAAATACAGGCAGTTGTAAAACCGGTAAAAGCAGACAACACCTTGCCAAAACCAAAGAAGCCAACCTATAAGGAAAAAACTGAATATGAGTCACTCGAAAAGGAAATTCAACAGCTTGAGCAATTAAAAATTGAGGTGCTTGAAAAGATGAATAGTGGCACCTGTGCCCAGGAGGAGCTGGAAAAACTGAGCTTTACCTATCAGGAAACTGAGATCACCCTAGACGAAAAAACAAATCGCTGGCTAGAACTGAGTGAATTGTTTGACTGAAAAAAAACATAAAATCAGTGGCGCCAATCCTTCAAAACCATTGGGATACTTTTAAATCAGGTCTTGTTAAAAGCAAATTCACCGGAAAGGTTTCTTCCCTGTGAATATTTTGCAAATCAATTTTTCAATGTAACACCTGATGGTGTTAAGGTGACCTATGAATTCAGCATTACCGGCATTACCAGCATGAGTATATCTTCAGCAGGATTTTCGCCTTCAACCGGACGAAGGATGCCTGCACGGTTGGGAGCTGACATCTCGAGCCTGATATTCTCGGTGTTGAGGTTGGTGAGCATCTCAAGAAGGAACCGGCTGTTGAATCCAATTTCCATATCCTCTCCATTGAAATTACAGCTGAGCCGTTGCCTTGATTCATGGGCAAAATCAACATCTTCAGCATCGATGAAGAGCTCCTGTCCTGAAATGGAGAGCCTGATCTGATTGGTCGATTTATTGGCAAAAAATGAAGCGCGGCGAAGGGTAGTGATTAAAGAGAGGCGATCGACAATCAGCGTGTTTGGGTTGTCGGATGGAATTACTGCTTCGTAATTCGGGTAACGGCCTTCGATCAGGCGGCAGACCAGTTCAATATTTTTAAAGATAAAACGTGCGTTGGTAACACTGTACTCAACTTTAACCTCTGAATTGTCAGAAGGTAGAATGTTCTTAAGTTGGTTCAATGGTTTCTTGGGCATGATAAACGTGGTACTTTCCGAAGCACTGACATCGGAACGTTTGTACCTGACCAGTTTATGGGCATCAGTTGCCACAAATATGATAGAATCTGGCGATAAATCACAAAAAACTCCCGACATGGCTGGCCTCAGGTCATCATTACCTGTTGCAAATATCGTCTTATTGATAGCAGTAAGCAATAATTCCGAAGGAATGGTAATGCCAGAAATTTCCTCCATCTGAGGTGCTTTTGGAAATTCATCGGCATTGTGACCAGCTATTTTAAACTTAGCTTCATCGGCAGCAATTTCTATCCCCAATAGATTATCGATGGTAAAAGTTAATGGTGTATCACCATAGGTTTTCAGAAGCTCAAGCAGGATTTTTGCAGGTATTGCTACCGACCCGTCTTCTTCGGCCAGGTTTGTTTCAATGGTTACCTGCATTGTTGTTTCCAGGTCAGAAGCTGTAATCTGTAGTGTATTGTCCTTGAGGTCAAACAAAAAATCATCAAGAATTGGTAAAGTATTGCTTGAATTCAGAACTCCACTGATTGACTGAAGGCTTCTGAGAAGGCTTTGGCTTGATACTATAAATCTCATAATTAGGTGATTTTCTTAATGGTAATACAATTGTTACTTTCGTGTAAAATTAAAAAAATAAATGACAATGCATTAAGGTAAAAAAAACTGCTTTCAATAAAATTATCAACAGCTTATTAACCCGGATTATTTTTTGATTCTGTTTTTCCCGAAATCAAATTTTTTCTCAGTTCCCTTCAGCAATCTTTTAATGTTTTCCCTGTGGGTAAAAGGCACAAAGAAAGCAACTGCCAACGATAAAATAATCAATGGAATACGGGTTTCTCCCAAAACAAAAATCACGATTACAGGGAAAATAACAGAGCTTACAATGGATGATAATGAAACGATGCGCGTTATAACCATACAGAAGACAAAACACACAAGAATGATTATAAAAGCAGCCGGATAAAGAGCTATGACAACCCCTACCAAACTGGCAACTCCTTTACCTCCCCTGAATTGCGCAAAAACCGGATAAACATGGCCAATAACAGCAAAAGCACCGAGAAGTATCCTGTAAATGACTTCCTGGTTTTCGCTGAAACCTTCATAAGTTATCCAGTTGGCAAGACTAACTGCAAGCCAGGCTTTAAATACGTCAAACACGAGTACCGGAATGCCAGCCTTAAGGCCAAGGACTCTTATTGTGTTTGTGGCACCGGCATTTCCACTTCCTTCGTTACGGATATCGATATTAAAGAAAATTTTGCCTACCCAGACTGAAGTGGGAATTGAACCAAGCAAATAGGCTGCTATGAATGCTAATATAGTGTTTAATATTGTCATTTATGGCTTTTTAATTACGGTTTTCAAACACGAGGTTTGCTCAGGCGAATTCACAGGTTCTCAATTTCAGCAAATTTCAGAATCTTTTATCAGGATTTCAAAGATTCCGGTTTCAATTTACATCATTAATTTGATTCTCTTGATTGCATTTTTCTCAAAAAAGCAATTCGCCTTTCAGGCGTTGAGATTATAAACTGATATTCCTCTCCCGAACCTTGAGCTTTCAGCCTGCGTTTATCTTCTTTCAGTCCGGCCAGAATATTATTGAAATCGTTATTTGAAGAAATGGCCTGCATTATGCCGTTTCCATAAGTAAAGAAATACCATTCAGTATTGCTGATTTCGATATAAAGATTGAGAATATCGCCTGTTCTGCGCTTACCGATTTCGATATATCCATTAACTTTTCTGTTTACCTGATCGCGCAATATTCCTGCAATGCCCAGTTGGCCTTTGCTCACAAAACTTTTCAGATTTTCATCCCACCTCATTTCCACATCAGTAAGAATAATACTCTGTACGAGTTCAACAGGTGGTCTTCTCAGATTGCCTGTGGTGTTAAGTTCATTGAGTATTTCCTCAGCCTGACGGGCGCCTGCTAACCCTGTTAGAAGTGAATGGTATGATTCGCTGTTGACATTGGTGCCCTGAAGTTCTGCTTTTAGCAGACTTTCTCTGAGTTTGCCCAAGGCGGGATCAGAGAAGAAAAAGTTAAGCGCCAGAGCCAGATTGAATTTTGTAGAGTCAACCACTGAATAATGGGTGGCTTTTCCAAAACTCCTGAGTTTCACCAGACCCAGGCCAACTCCGGTTTCTATCTCGCCCGAGGATGTAATTATACATTGCCGGGTATCGATGGTCATAAAATTTCCTTCGGTGTTTTTTTTGTCAAGCTGGCTTTCTGTTCCCAAAAGAAAAGATTCTGAGTTTCTATCAAAGCTGATAAATCCTGAAGCAGATGCAACGAGTGTGTCGCCCCATGCTTTTGGTTTGCTATAAATGGCCGGATAAATTCTACTGAAAAAATCAGAATAAACAATGGCAACCAGCACCGGGTCGCCAAGTGTGTCTCGCATAATCGGTGAAACCGGCAGCCTGATATTAGAAGGATCGAGTTGCGCACTAAACGACACCCTTGGGCCCTTGGCATCAAAGCAATCGCTCTTTGGCCTGTAATTTCCCGTAAAGGTCAGCAATGGCCGGGAAGCATCCATGTATATATCGCCCGTAAAATCAAAATGGCTGCTCAGTGCAAACGGGTCATTTCCAGGAATTCTGGCCATCCCATTTGTGTTTCCGGCATTATTCATGCTCAAAGTTTTAAAGTAAAGTGGTTGCACATTTCCCAGGTCATCGGTATAATCATAATATCCTGCAGCCAGATAATCTTTTCTTGATTTGATTGTGATATCGGCATTGTAAATCCGATAAGCCTTGCTTTTCCGGTTGGCGATAAGGGTGGCATTTTTGAGTGGTTTCATGACTCCATCTGAAAGTATGGTCACATGTCCGTCGCCCGGAAATACAGCGGCATCGCCAACCCTGATCATTTTTACTTCCCTGGCATTTATTATGTTTTCCTTCATCCGATAGGTGGCCTCCATGGCAAAAAACTGGAGTGAATCCATTTTGGGATTGGTTGACATAAATTCGGAACCACTGAAGTCAAAATCAACAAGTTCAGTAAGGCTTGTTGTATCGGCAAGAGCAGCTCTGCGGGCCAGAGAATTGGTAAGAAACAACTCTTCGTCCTGCATCCTCCATTCGATTTTATCCATGTAACTTATGTACCGGCTCAAAGGCAGGTCAATTTTTGTACTTACACCGGGTGTACCAAAGTTGGCTATGTTATTCCTGAAATCTACCCTGCCGGGATAAATTTTAACAGAAAGCGAGAGGTTTGGCCTTTCAGGATAGTAAAGCCTGAAACTGGCGGTATCTGTCTCAAACGATTGATTGCTGAATATAAAAGTGCCCGAAGCAATATCGGCATTGTCAAGTTTGCTGATGCCATTTCCAAGCAATCCTGCGGAGGTCAGAAAGAGTGTGCCCGAGTGCAGTGATTTATTGTTATACATAGCGAACTCTTTGCCAGGTATAGATTGAAGACGCATTATATCTAAATCCGGCATCCAGTACTGGTGCACATCCTCAACTTCCATCTCCGGGAAGCTCAAAGGACCAGACTGCTCTTTCATTTTAATACTGCTCAAATCGGCAACCAGCGAATCAGGAGTAAATAGAAATCTTTTTGATTCGGAAATGGATGTCATAAACTTAAGACTTCCTGAACCTTCCAAACCCTTGTTGCTCAGTGATAAATCAGAGTAAAATACAGCCTTATCATTATAAACAGGAATACCTTCTGGCTTTAATTTTCGGGTAAAACCCAGCGAGTAATCTTTCATTACCCTCAAGGGTTCTGCGATGTCAGGCATCAAGCCATCTGAAAAAAGATGACCGTTAAATTTAAGGCCTTCAGTCGTAAAATTATTCAGGCTATCAAGTTGAAACGGGTAAATTACATAATAAAATTTGTCACGACTGTATGCTCCTTTTTCAATTGAGGGATAATCATAAAATACAAAAGCATCATTTTTGCTGATAAATATCGGGTATTGAGGGAGTAGTTTTGTACCCGATTTATTATCAGGCGCATCAATGAGTAAATCTCCGCTGAGGTTGGCCAGTACATTTTTAACCAGAACCTGATCAATCTTTTTTGTTCGTTTGGAAACTGTGTCCACTTTAAACGAAATAGAATCGATCTGAGGCATGCTCAATTGAAACCTGTCGTATTCGAATGAACTCTTATTTGCATAAAAGTCAAAGTATCCGGCTTTTACCTTTCCTGTGAACACAAAATTCAGATCTTTTTGTACAAGAATCTCCTGATCGCGCGGATAAATTTTCACCGCCTGTGAATCGCTTATAGAAACTTCAGGCACGCCCTTTATGATAAGGTCAAAGGTTTCAAGATTAAGGGATGCATTTTTCGAAGCATTAACCCTTGAATTTATCTGTATAACATCATAATCCTTTTTTCTGCTTTTTGCACTCAGAAAGTCAAACAAGCGATCAGAAACTTCAATTCTTTCATTGTCAATATTGTAAATGAGATAGCCTCCGTTTGCCAGATTGAGTACCATTGCCTTTGACTGGGCCACTGGTTTTTTCATGTATTCAACCAGCTCACTCAGGTAAAATTTCCTGTTGTTGCCATTCTTTTCCACGAAATTGTAGATGACATTGATGGGATTAACATCATCAATTCCCTGCATGCGGTAATATCTGCCTTCGGAGAAAAAATTCGAGGATTCAAAAACTGCTTCACCTTGTTGTCTGATGCCTTTTGACATTTCAAAACTCATGCTGTCGCTTTCAAGGGTATACAACAAAGTTTCAAAATACATATCAAGCTTGTGATAAGAGTTATAAAAAGGACTTGCTGATGCCCCTTCAGAAGACCGGTTAAGCATCAGTTCCCGGTTTTGATTAAGATAACGCAATTGCACCCCCGGATGAAAAATAGAGTCACCTTGATGATAAAGTGTAGCAGAAGACCGTTGCGAAGAGATGCGATCAGGGCGAATTACAAAACTACGGGATGCCAGTTTTAAAATGGGTTCTCCTTTGTATGAAATCCAAAGCAAGGCATCCTGATCGCCATAACCTGAGCCTATAATCCGTGAGCCTTCAAGCGTGAACCCACCTTTGTAATCAATGCCGTTGAATAACTGCCTTATTTCAAGATCGTTCTGATATGAGGTAAATTTTGGCGTTGTTGCCCTGTCCAAAGAAACTCCAGCCATAACCCTATCTTCAAATTTACCAGTCAGGGGCAGGTTAAAGAAATCTTTATGATAAAAATTTGCAGTATCGGCCGACCAGGCTGTTTGTTTCAGATTGATTTCATAATTTCCGGGATAAACATAAACTTTATCAGGATCAAACCCAAACACTTCCCAGTTTACCTTTCCGCCATTCCCCGCAAATTTATCCAGGGTAGGAAAATGTGTACCCGAGGTCTGAAAAATTCTGATGCTATCGCGGCCCGAAATGCAAACCAGATCTACCTTTTCAAGTTTAACTTTTAAAATGGAATCAAAATAATAACTGAAGTTTCCGTTGCGGAATTGCCACGAATTTGCATAGGAGCGAAAAAGCACTTTACTAAGGTTCAGATTGGCTGTGTTTGCAAGAAAATTGCTCAATGCCCTGAGGTTTTTAGCATCCAGAAATGGCTCCAGGCCTTTGTGCCAGGCAAGTAAATTTTTTGATTCAGTGCGGGGTTCAAAAGAAGTGAGGGCTGATAAATAATCGCGAAAGGCCGGTGTAGGCCGCATGCGCTGGGCCATCATGATGTTAAGCGCATTTCTTATGCTGTTTTGAACAGCAGGTTCATATTCTCCTGAATTCCAACGGCTACTGAATTGCTGAATGGCCTGTCGCGACTCTTTGTCGGTGGCCGGTTTCATAAATTCTTCCACTTCAATAATCAGAACTGTTGGTTGTTCCGAAAATTGCTTTTCAGTCTGGGCAAAAGCATTGAACCCGTTTAATAAAAACGCAAGTAAAACAAAAGATGAAAAGATTCTGAGATTATTAAACATAATAGATTCAACAATTAAATTGAGTTTCGTCAGGATGCTTATTTTAACTCATAGTGCACTGCTGCCCAATTGTTTCGCTCGGTTTTTGTAACCATAGTTAATCCCAGTGATTCTGCTTTGTCATTGATTGTTTCTACATCATCGCAATAAAAACCGCTCATTATCAGTATTCCTCCCCGATTCAAAGTGTTGCAATACTGTTCCAGATCACGGAGCAGTATGTTTCTGTTGATATTGGCAATGATGATATCAAATTTCCTGCCGGCAAGTAAGGACACATCTCCATGATAAACGTGGATATGAGTCATTTTATTTTTCTCAATATTTTCGAGCGAATTTCGATAAGCCCAATCATCATTGTCGATTGCGGTTATGTCAGAAGCCCCTTTCATGGCACCCAGAATTGCCAATATACCTGTACCACAACCCATATCAAGCAGTGATTTTCCTTTGATGTTTGTATTCATCATCAATAAAATTACCTGTGCAGTGGTTTCATGATGTGCTGTACCAAACGACATTTTTGGTTCAATCACAATATCAAACTCCATGCCTGTGATTTCGGGATGAAAAGGAGCCCTGACCAAACATCTGTTGTCAATGATTACCGGCTCAAAATTTGATTCCCAAACTGCATTCCAGTTCTGATCTTTAATGATTTGCCAGGTATATGAGGGATTTGCACCTTCGGGCCAGAGCGTTTCATTATTTAAAATCGTTTCGGTAAATGCATTTGCCCGAATGTAAGCCAGCAATCCGTTTTCGGTTTCTTCAAAACTTTCGAATCCCAACTCACCCAAAGCTGCCATAATAACCTCGGCATAGGAAACTTCTTCTGCTGGCAGACTGCAATTCAGTTCAATATAATCCATTTGATATTCATTAAAGATTTACCTGACAGGTTGATATACCGACAGGTTAAATGATAATCCGGTTTTCGGAGGAAATTAAAAACTATTTGCAATTTTTACAAAATCACTGGCTTTCAGCGAAGCTCCCCCAATGAGTCCCCCGTCAACATCTTCATTGGCAAATAGTTCACGGGCATTGGCCGCATTACAGCTGCCTCCGTAAAGCACCGGGGTTTCATTTGCTGCAGTTTCTCCGAATTTTGCAGCAAGCACTTTACGTATAAAAGCGTGCATTTCCTGCGCTTGTTGTGGCGTGGCGGTGCGGCCGGTACCAATTGCCCAAACAGGTTCATAGGCAATCACAACTTTGCTGAAATCTTCCTTAGTCAAATGAAACAAGGCCTGTCCAATTTGCTTCTCAACCACTTCAAAATGTTTCTCCGATTCGCGTTCTTCAAGAACTTCGCCACAGCAATATACAGGAGTAATATTATGTTTGATGGCCTGATCAATCTTTCGGGCAATGATGGCGTCGGTTTCGCCGAAATACATCCTGCGTTCAGAGTGTCCCAGTATAGCAAACGAGGCTCCGGTTGAGCTGATCATTGCAGCTGAAATTTCACCTGTATAGGCTCCTGACTCATGTTCGCTGATGTTCTGAACACCTGTGAAAAAATTATTTTCATTTGCTACATCATTGGCAAGTTCGAGATAAAGCGCCGGAGGAAATACCACAATACTGACCTCTTCGGGACTGTTGTTTGCCAATTCGTCGGAGATGCCAAAAAGTAAATCTTCAGCTTCATCAAAAGTTTTATTCATTTTCCAGTTTCCTGCAACAATTTTTCTTCTCATTTTCTTTGATTTTTAGATTATTCTGAGTCAGGCCAGCCTGATGCGGGGATCAAGAAGGCCATAAACAATATCCACAAAAATATTAATAATCACCAACAATACGGCGATAAAAAGCACAGCACCCATCACCACCGGGAAGTCATATTTTTCAAGTCCATCAACAATCACCACACCAATCCCCTTCCAGTCAAAAACATATTCCACAAAAACAGCGCCTGCCATCAACGAAGCAAACCACCCCGAAATTGCAGTTACAACTGGGTTGAGCGCATTTCGCAGAGCATGACGGTAAATGATGCGGTTAAATCCAAGTCCTTTTGCTTTTGCTGTGCGGATATAATCCTGCGAAAGTACTTCGAGCATGGAACTGCGGGTGAGTTCAATGATGATGGCCAAAGGCCTTATACCTAGAGTAATGGCCGGTAGAATCAGGTTTTTGAGATCAAGATATTCACCGCGGCCAAAATCGTCGACCGAGTAGAGCGTACCGAACATACTGAGGCCTGTATAATCGGCCAGCACAAATGCAAACAACCATGCAATGATTATGGCTGCAAAGAAAGAGGGAAGTGACATACCAAGAACAGAAACCACGGTGATGAACTGATCGACCCATTTTCCTTTTCTCACAGCAGTTACTACTCCCAGAAATATTCCCGCAACCGCAGCAAAAATCATGGAAACTGTTGCAAGCAACATGGTATTTGTAAAAGATTGAGCAAGAATTTCTGAAACTTTGCGTTGACTCTGATAGGAGCGGCGCAGGTAAGGTTTTTTTAACACAATGCGTGAATCTCCGGCGGTAATCAATGTTACAAAAGGAGCGTATTTTTCAGTGTCGGGATACCATGAGGGATGGGTTTCAGAAACACTATGCCACGAAACAGGTGAAAGATCATTTACAAAAGCAAAATACTGAACTATCAATGGCTTGTCGCGTCCAAGTTCCTTGTTTATGGCTTCAACCGATGAAATGTCAGCCCTCTGACCCAGCATCATGCGGGCAGGATCGCCGGGAAGTATGGTAAAAAGCACAAAAACCAGGCTTACTACACCCACTAAAACAAAGAAGCCATAGAATATTCTTTTCAGAATGAAACCCGTCATAAATTCTGCTTATTGGGTCTTTTGGATGAACTTATCTTCAAATTCAGCATATGATGGAAAATCGTTGTAATGCCATTTGTCAAGAACAACGCCATTCTCAAGCAGGATTAATCCCGGATTTGATCTGACCATGATTTTAAGTGTGATATCATCAGCATTGTAAAATTCATAGGTCAGGCTCATGGTTTCTTTGATGCTGTCAATTTCTTCGCTCAGCGAACTGGTTAATGCAATAAAACTATGGCCGTCGGCTTCGGCAGCCCGGGCAAAATCGTCCATTTTTTTCAGCGATTTGTGGTCAGCTTTTTCAAGGCTCCAGGCGGTAAGAAGAAACTGGTAGCCAGGATTCCGAATGAAATTTTCGGTATAGTCATTTCCTTCAAAATCAAGTATCTGCAGATCATGGCTTTTTTCAGTATTGGGGTCTTCGGCCCGTTGACTGACAAATTCCCACTGCAATACCCACACCGAATCGCTGAAAGGATAGTTGGGCGAAAGGTATTCCTGTGTTTCGCCGGTTGTGGTGTTACGGTAAGTAAGGAAATATTTTACTGGAAGAGGATTTTCAACAAACATTTTATTGCCTTTTTTCCAGTCCATAAAATCAATGATGGGCAGGTGGCGGTAGCAATGCAGACTCAGCCAGATAAAGACGAGTGCAAAAACTCCTGCCGCGCCATATGCCTGGAAATTATTCCACTGATCTTTGGTTTTATTTCGCCATATAAAAAGCACAAGGGTTGGCACCATAAGCACAACATTCTTATAAAAGGTCTGCCAGTTGGTTAATTTAATGGCATCACCAAAACAGCCGCAATCGGGCACAGGATTGTAAATTGCATCTATGAAAGTAAGCCCGGTAAAAAATAACATCATTCCCAGCAATAACCAGGCATTTACTTTTGGTTTAAGATTGAACAGAACCACTACGCCCAGAACAAATTCAGCAGTGCTGAGAATTATTGAAAGGGTAAGGGCTGCCGGAAGCATCCATTCGGTTCCCCATGCATAGAAATAATCTTCAAGACGGTAAGCCATCCCTAAAGGATCGATGCCTTTAACAAAACCTGAGAATATAAATACTACACCTACAACAATCCGTGAAATAAAATGATAAAAGCGCATACGAATAACGTTTAGGTTAAAAAAAGCGGGATTAATTTTCGTTGTTTTTTAGTTCAGTAAGTTTAATCAGTGCAAAAAGTGCATAGTTAATCATGTCGTAATAATTGGCATCTACGCCCTCTGAAATAAAAGTCTGGCCTTTGTTGTTTTCAATTTGCTTGACCCTTAGTAATTTCATTAAAATAATATCGGTAAGAGAGCCAATCCGCATATTTCTCCAGGCTTCATCGTAATCGTGATTTTTGTTCATCATTAAGCTTCTGGCTTTGCTGATGTACTTATCGTAAAAATGTTCGGCTTCGGTAAGATTCATATTGAGGTCTTCGCTGTTGCCAAGTTCGATCTGTATCAGGGCAATCACTGAGTAGTTTACAATACCGATAAATTCAGGCCATTCATCTTCGCCTACTTTGTGCGATCCTTTACCCTGAATACTTCGTATGCGGTTTGCTTTTATGTAAATCTGATCGGTAAGTGACTCAGGCCGCAAAATTCTCCAGGCTGTACCATAATCTTTCATCTTGGTTAAAAATATATCTTTGCAGGCTTCAATGGCAGCGTCGAATTGCGAAGCAGTATCAGTTGTCATAGATAACAAATTATTAATTAACTACCAGTAATAGGGATGGCAGATTTAAATGCAGGTTTGGCGGATAAAGGTACAAATTTTTCGCAAACGCACTCCATCAGGTGCGGGGGTTTGTCGCTCGACCTTTCAAAACCAGCGGTAATGGGAATACTGAATGTTACTCCTGATTCATTTTTCGATGGTGGAAATTATATCACAGCAACGCAGATTATCGATAGGGCAGGGGAGATGCTAAATCAGGGAGCAAGTATTATTGATGTGGGGGCTCTTTCTACCCGGCCAAATACCACCGGAGGAACTGCCGAAGAAGAGTCCGGTCGTTTGATCCCGGCCATTGAATTGCTTGCCGGCCATTTTCCCGGTGTTATCATTTCGGCCGACACCTACCGTGCTTCAGTTGCACGCCAGGCAGTGGAGGCCGGCGCTGCAATCATCAACGATATTTCAGGAGGTACTATGGATGACGAAATGAGCAGGTTTATTGCCGTCTCCAATGCGGCCTATGTGCTGATGCATATCAAAGGAACACCGGCAACCATGCAGGAAAATCCTGAGTATACCGATGTTGTTGCCGAGGTGAGTGCATTTTTCGAAAAACAGCTTCAGCCTTATATTTCTGTCGGTAAAGAAAACATAATCCTTGATCCGGGTTTTGGCTTTGGAAAAAATTTGTATGACAATTATCGCCTGCTTGCAAGGCTGAAAGAATTTGCTAATAGCTATTTTCCTCTGTTGGTTGGCGTTTCGCGAAAGTCAATGATAAATCAGGTGCTGCAAATCCGTCCCGCAGAAGCCTTAAACGGAACGACCGTTCTTAACACCATTGCTTTGATTAATGGTGCCTCAATTCTGAGGGTGCATGATGTGAAAGAGGCAATAGAGGCTGCAAAACTGGTAGAATTATTAAAAGATAATAATTTATAACTGACACAGTTTACAATCCAAAAACAGGGATGACCGATGAAGTAGCCGGGACACTCCACACCTGATGTTGCGCCCCGGCTTTTTAATTTTAAACGCTTTGCAGAATATCCCAGACAAATGCCCTGATACCTACTTCGGTATTTATGAGATTTATTTTTCTGACTTTTTCAAGTACCGGTTCTACCTTGTTTTCAGGAATAACAGTCATCAGGGCAGAATTCATTTCGGGCCAGGTGTGAGTTCCCATGCGGGGTTCTCCGGTTTCCGATCCACGGCCTTTTACTTCATTCCACCACGAAAATCCTTTGATTTCAAGTTGATCCAGGATGTACTCCACCCGTTCGGTGTGTGCCTGGTTAAATACTATAAATACTGCTTTCATATTTTGTGTTTTAATCCAGGTTTTGAAATTTCTTCCTGATTCTCATTACTTTATCGCGTTCACCACTGCGGGCAAGTACACCGTACATTACCGGAACAACCACCATGGTAACAATGGTTGAAAATACCAGTCCTCCAATAACTGTAATTCCCATTGGACGCCATATTTCTGAACCTTCGCCGGTGCTGAGCGCCAGAGGAAGCATTCCAAGTATGGTTGTCATGGCAGTCATCAGAACCGGACGCAGTCGTGATCTGCCCGAAACAACAATGGCTTCGTACAATCTCATTCCTCTGTCGCGCATCAGGTTGGTGAAGTCAACCAGTACAATTCCGTTTTTTACAACAATACCAATGAGCAGCACTGCACCCAAAGCGGCAACAAGACTGAGCGTGGTACTGGTGATCAGCAGGCCGAAAATTACCCCTGTAAAGGCAAAAGGAATGGAGAACATAATGATAAAAGGCATGGTGAATGACTCAAACTGTGATGCCATTACAATGAAGACAAGTATAAGGCTAAGTACCATGAGCAATCCCAAATCCATAAATGATTCCTGCTGATCCTCATAAGAACCTCCAACCTGTATTAGAACTTCCTGTGGTACTTTTACCTCATCGATAACGCCCTGAACTTTTTTGGCTAGCTCTCCGAGTGAAATGTTGTCGGGTTTAACCTTTACGGTAACGATACGCTCTTTGCGTTTGTGCTGAATAGCAGGAGGCCCCCAGTATTCCTCAATAGATCCTATCTCTTTTAATTTGATCTTTTTACCCATAGGAGTCATTATTGTCAAAGCTTCAAGGTCGGAAATTGAACTCCTGTAAGCTTCATCCAATCTTACCCTGATGTCATACTCATCACCTTCTTCTTTAAATTGCGAGGCAGTCATTCCATAGATACGGTTTCTTACCATTGTTGAAACTGTGGCACTGTTGAGTCCGTGCAGTGCAAGTTTTTCCTTGTCAAGCAATACCTGAAGCTCAGGTTTGTCATTTTTACGGCTTATGGTGACTTCGGTTGCACCTTTCATGGTAGAAACCTTATTTTTGATTTCATTAGCCAGCGCATTGGTAGTGTTGAAATCATAGCCGTAAATTTCCACATCAACGGTGCTCTCACCTCCCATTCCCATTCCTGCACCTGAGGTTGAAACCGATGCTGTAATAATTTCGGGATAAAGTGCAATCTGCTTTCTCATGTCATCGGCAATTTCCCAAACGGTTCGATCTCTTTCGCTGACATGTTGAAGCCTCATCATAACATTGATCACGTTTGATCCTGTTGAACTGAAAATTGAAAACATGCTTCCCTCGTCATCCGATCCTGAGGAGGAAGCCATAATTCTGACTTCTGGATAATGCTCTTTGATCATAGTTTCAAGTTTCCGGGTGGTTTTAACGGTTTCTTCAACACGTGTACCAGTCTGAAGTTCAACTGCCAGTGAAATGCTCGATTGATCGGTTTCAGGCATAAAGTCGGTGCCAACAAATCGTATCAGCATAAGCGATGACGCAAAAATTCCCAACGCAATGACCATGACAAAGGTTTTATGCTTTAAAGCCCATCTCAGCGTATTTTCATAAATATTGTCAAGCCGATTCAATAAAGGTTCAACGAAGGTTTCAAAACTAAAACGTCGTTTCACCGATGTTTTTTCCCTCAGCTTCAGCAATTTTGATGAAAGCATGGGTGTAAGTGTGATGGCAGCCGTTGTTGAGGTTATAATGGTAATGGTCACAATCCAGCCAAGCTGGTTGAACATAACTCCGGTCATACCACCCACCAGTGTTAGAGGAAAGAAAACTGCAACAACAACCAGTGTGGTTATGATTACCGAAAGCCAAACCTCGTTGGTTGCATAAATGGCTGCTTCGCGCGGACTACTTCCTCTTTCAATATGTTTTGAAATATTCTCAAGTACCACAATGGCATCGTCAACAACCATTCCAATGGCAATTGAGAGGGATGTCAGTGAAATTACATTTATCGAGTTCCCTGAAATATAAAGATAAATGAATGAAACAATAAGTGAAATTGGAATGGTAAGTATAATAATAAATGTCGCACGCCATCTGCCCAGGAAGAACAGAACCACAAGTGCAACAAAGATGAAAGCCCACATCAGGGTTTTTGAAAGGTTGAAAATAGATCCCTTGATGAAGGTAGATGTATCCATAATCAGCTTGATCTCAACATCCGGCGGCAGTGTCTTTTTCAGGATTTCGAGGTTTTTGTTGATTTCACGGGCTACTTTTACAGTATTAGCACCCGATTGTTTCATTGCAAACATCCTTAGGCCATTTTCACCATTAATCTTTTCGTCAATCGACATGTCCTTGAGTGAGTCCTTGACCGAGGCAACATCACGCAGGTAAACCGGCACTCCGTTGAAATTTCCGACTACCAGGTTACTCAGTTGCCTGCTGTCGGTAAATTCGCCCTGAACCCTAAGCTGGTAATCCATTTCACCCATCTTAATGTTGCCCGAAGGCATATTCAGGTTCTCAGTGGCAATGGTGTTGCCAATTTGTTCAATTGTGAGGTTGTAGGCATCCAGTCTTTTTGGATCGGCATCAATGTATATGATGCGGTTGGGTGCCCCGATGGTTGAAACAGACCCAACGCCATCAATCCTGTTGAGCGGGTTGATGATTTTTTCTTCAAGCAGTTTTTCCAGACCCGGATAACTTTCTTTTGCAGTAACTGCATAGAAAACAATCGGCATCATATTGGTATTGAACTTGAAGATGATTGGCCTTCCGGCGCCTTCCGGCAGATTGTCATAAATACGGTCAAGTACATCCCGCACTTCGTTGGTCGACTCATCCAGGTTTGCCCCCCAGCTGAATTCAATGGTAATTACCGACAGGTTGTCGCTTGAAGTAGAAGTAACCTCCTTCACTTTATCCACCGTATTAAGTGCGTCTTCAAGCTTTCTGGTAACGTTGGTTTCAATATCTGCAGCATTGGCTCCGGCGTAGGTAGTCATCACCGACAGAAAAGGAGGATCTATCTCAGGGTAGAGGTCGATGGGGATTCTTGAAATGGCGTAAAAACCCATTACAACTATGGCTGTAAAAACCATAAAAGTGGTGATGGGTTTATTTACAGCGGTTTTATATATGCTCATTGTTTTATCATTTAAATTGTTTATCGAAGAACTTATTCCCCTTCAACCTGAATGGCCATGCCATCAAGCAAACGGGCCTGCCCACTGACCACAACTTTATCACCCAGTTTGAGCTGATCTGAAATGACTTCAACCAGATCATTGTACCTTCTTCCTGGCACAACCGCTATTCTGCGGGCAACACCATTTTCATCGATAAACAAATATCTATCGTTTGAACCCTGCATTTTGAGCACGGCGATAGCAGGTGTCATCATGGCCTCCACTTTGTCAAAATCGAGCTCAGCCCTGCTGAACATTCCGGGGCGAAGCAATCCTCCGGCATTATCAACATGTATTTCAACATTGAATGTCCGGCTTCCGGCATCCACGGTCGGATAAATATTAAATATGCTTCCTTTGAATGTTTTTTCAGGATAAATATCACTTACCAATCTTACCTCCATGCCTTTCCGTATCAGTGGGAAATATTTCTCCGAAACCGGCACAATCGCTTTAAGACGAGTAATCTGCACCAACGAAACAATGGCTGCCTTACCAACCTGGGGTACCGGTGCACCCGAATACATTTCGCCTGCCTCAAAGTATTTTCCTGAAATTATTCCACTGAATGGAGCCTTTAGTTTTGTGTTTTCCTGAAGGAATGAAACATTGCTTCGCGCGATTTCGAGCTGAGATTTCATTTGATCATATTGTTGCTGAGGCACACTGCCCGCTTTTTGCAGTGTATCAAAACGCCTGAAGTCAATTTCAAGATTTTTGAGTTGAATTTCAGCCTGATGCAACTGAGTACGGTCCATTTGAACAATGAGGTCGCCTTTATTTACACGGCTACCCACCTCAACATAAATGGCATCAATCCGGCCCGGAGAGGCAGGAGCCATGTGGAGTTCCTCAAATGCCTGAAGTGTTGCCGAATACTCAACTGAGTGCGAAACCTGCTGCACTTCAAGAGGTGCAACCTTTACTATTTCAGTTTTTTCAGTATTTGCTGCATTTTTTGATTCACCGTCTTTCTTCTCGCCTGAACATGAAATGGCCATTACGGTTATGGCTAAAAGGCTGAATTTGAATATTTTATTCATTTTATTGGGAATGTTTTGATTTTTAATTCAGGTTTCCATAAAGTTTTTGTAATTGCACGCCAGCCTGCAAAAGTTGCAGCATCGAAGAAATATATTCAGTTTCAGCGCGGACATAATTATTATCGGCGGTAATCAAATCAAGCCCCGAAATGATTCCCTGCTCATATTTGAATTTGAGACTGTTGTATATCCGCCGCGAAACTTCAACATTGTTTTTCTGATTGTTGTATGTTTCCATGGCACTGTTGAAATTAAATCGCAGCTGCTTTTCCTGTATTTTCAACTGATCGGAAAGAAGGGCTTTGTTGTTTTGTGTAGTTTCA
The DNA here is from genome assembly GCA_019429275.1 of Lentimicrobium sp. GTDB lineage: Bacteria > Bacteroidota > Bacteroidia > Bacteroidales > Lentimicrobiaceae > Lentimicrobium. The sequence goes on from JAHYJC010000005.1 coordinate 21,052, forward strand.
AGATCAATACGGGCCTGTTTTACCTGTGCATTGCGAACACCACTCGAAAATAATGGTATACTCAGTTGAAGTCCCACCATGTTCTCAGGAGTCATGTCAAAATCCGGTTTAATAAGTTTGTAGGTGTATCGATAATATCCTGATAGTGTGGGCAGTGCGTTTGCTCGTTTCATATCTATCATTTTCAGGCCAACCAATTCCTGCTGACTCAGCATTTTAAAATCTATCTGATTTTCGGGATTGAAATTACTGTTCAGAGGCAAACTGCTTTCAGTGCTAACGATTAGCTGATCCAGGGTGTTGGTGAGTTCTATTTCAGTATCGACCGATACTCCCAGTTGAAGCCTCAGCATATTTGTAGCCAGTTCAAGCTGTCGTTCCGACGATCTTACTGCATTTTGCAATGTGTTCACCTGAACCGATAATTGGTCGAGGTCAGTCTTTTCGATAATACCCACCCTTTCAAGAACAGCGGTTTTTTCGTAGAGGCCCTGCAGGTTTTCAAGATTCTGTTCCATCAGCTTCAGCAATTCTTCAGAGATCAGAGCCAGATGGTACCCATCGGTTACCTGGCTCAAAATTTCAAGTTCTGATTTCGTGTAACTCATATCTGCCATTTTCTGGTAGAGCCTGGCAGTCTGAACTCCCACTATGTAGTTGCCGCTGAAAATTAATTGGGTTAGGTTTACATTAAGATTGCTTTGTGGTTTGATGTCGATTTCTGATGGCGGCATATTTTCAGCAAACTGTATCGAAATTTTGGCACCCAACGCGTTGGAGTAATCCATGGCAGCGTTAACCTGTGGCAAACCATTGGCGATGGCTTCCCTCACAGCCATTGAGGCTTTATTTCTCGCCAGATCGGCATTTGTCATGGATTTGTTGTATTCCAGAGCGGTTTTTTTAGCTCCGGCAAGGTCAAGAACAAGTTTTTGCTGGGCCATTAATACACCAGAGCAACCAAGCAGAAGCAGTAAAGTCAGAAGTTTCGATTTCATTTTTTAGTCTATAAAAGTTCATCTAGATTTTCAAAATATTTATCCATAAGGTCAATTCCTTTACGGGTGCAAATCCCCCTGAAATAAGGGAGGAAGATGTTTTTGAGAATATCCGTTTTTTCAGGATTCAGTGCCCTTAACCTATCACTTGTATGAAGCATACCAATCAGCTCATGCAGAAAGTTGTCGACCAGTTCAATTTTTAGATCAGATCTGAATATGTTTTCTCTGATTCCTTTCTCAAAGAGAGCATAAGAGGCAGAAAATTCTTTAAGATTTTCTTTACATGTAAATAATAATGCATTTACTACAGGAAAATATTTCTTAATGTCTTCGACAAATACCCTGTTAAATTCATTTCTTCTCTCTGCTTCCATTTTCATGATCAGAAAAATGGCTTCAATTACATGCTCAGTTTTTGAAATAATTCCAAGCATCTTCTTGTTATTCCTGATGATCATTTCGCGCAATGATTGCACCACAAGATCATCTTTGTCTTTAAATAACTCATAAATTGTGCGCTTCGAAATGCCCAATTCCGTAGCAATAGAATCCATGGTTACATTCTTTACCCCAACACTGAGAAACATTTCCAAAGCTTTTTCAAGTATCCTTTCACGAGTTTCCATCAAATTTTTTTATTTACGAGCGGCAAAACTATAAAACTTTTATGGTTTTATAGTTTTTTTAACAAAAATTATGATCATTTTTTTTAAAAATAATATTTGAGGCTAGATTGATAGTAGAACCTGTTTGACATAAGGCTTGAAATGATGAGTTTATATGAGTTGCAATCGGGAGCAAATGCTTAATTTTGCAAAAAGTAATGTTTATGACTGCACTGTTGATTCCCTTTTTTATGCAGATCCGCCTTTTTGATATTATAGATATTCTATTGGTGGCGCTGATGTTATATGCATTATATAATCTTGTAAAGGGGACCGCCGCAATAAATATTTTACTTGGTATTGTTGCTGTTTTCCTCGCATGGCGCCTGGTTAAAATTCTGGAAATGGAATTGCTTACCGAAATTCTGGGGGCATTTATAAGCGTAGGGTTTATTGCTTTAATTGTGGTTTTTCAACCTGAAATCAGAAAGTTTCTTCTTTTGCTGGGGACTTCTGCTTTTAACCGCAAGCGTAAAAATCATTTTTTATTCTGGAGAATCAAAGATAATGGCGATAATTTGACGGATATTGACCCCATTGTTCAGGCATGCCACCGCATGGCCAACAGCAAAACAGGAGCCTTGATAGTGATGGCCCGCATCAATGAGTTGGAAGATTTTATCAATTCAGGTGAAGAAATCAATGCACGAATCTCTGACCGCCTGATTGAAAATATATTTTATAAAAATGCACCCTTACATGATGGAGCTGTCATTATAAGGAACAATACCATTACTGCTGCGAGTTGCATACTTCCGGTTTCAAATAATGCTAATCTTCCTGCTCATGTTGGTCTTCGACACAGGTCTGCGGTGGGAATTACCGAGAAATCGGATGCAATTGCAATTGTTGTTTCCGAACAAACCGGGAAGATTTCGTGGTGCAATGCTGGTGAAATTCAGTTAAATATTCCTCCTTCAAAATTGAAATCCCTGCTTGAAGAAACGTTTGGATCGACTTAGGCGCTGGTCTTTTTTATTGTTTTGCTGCCTTTTTACTCCCATCATAAAGATCGAATCCAACAAAACGGCATTCAAGTTGTCCGTTAAAAAGTATATGCTTTTTCATTGGTTTAAGCCCAATCATTTTAAGGGCCTGCAAATCTGAACTTATCACCCAAGCCTTGTATCCGGCAAATCTGCGTTTGAGGAGATTCCCAAGATCCTTATACAAACTTGTAATATCTTCAATCATAATACGTTCGCCATAAGGTGGGTTGGTTATCAATACACCGGGAGGATCAGGAGGAATAATATCCTGAAAAGGGGATACCTTAATACTTATATCTTTATGAAGCCTTGCCTGCCTTAGGTTGGCTTCTGCTGAACGGAGATTACTGCCCGAAATGTCTGAACCTAAAATTTCAATTTCAATATCTCTTTGCTGCTCAATGCCTTCATTCAAAACATCTTCCCAAATGGCACGGTTAAAATCCTTCCATTTCATGAAACCGAATTCCTCCCTGAATTGTCCTGCAGGAAGATTCATGGCAATCATTGCCGCCTCTATAAGTATTGTACCCGACCCGCACATAGGATCAATAAAAGTGGATTGCCCATCCCAGCCGCTGAGCATTATCATTCCCGCAGCAAGTACTTCGCTGAGTGGAGCTTCGGCATTTGAAATATGATAACCTCTTTTATGCAACGAAGATCCTGAGCTATCGAATGACAGATCGAGTAAATCTTTATTAAGGTGGATGTTGATCATGAAATCCGGATTTACGGTATCGACAGAAGGTCTTTTTCCGGTTTTTTCGCGGAAACGGTCTGCAATGGCATCTTTGGTTCTTTGCGAAACATAGTGTGAATGAGTAAAAACTGCATTACTAATGGTAGAATCAATAGCAAATGTGTTGTCAACTGAAAAGTAGTCTTCCCATTTCACTGCTTTTATGGAAGTATATAAATCATCCTCGGTAAGAATAGTAAACTGATGAATGGGTAACAGAATTCTTAAAGCAGTTCGGCATTGGTAATTGGCACTGTAAAGAAGATGTTTATCTCCTTCGAATGCAACAGCCCTGTTCAGCACTTCTATACTTTCTGCCCCAAGATCTGACAATTCCTGCGAAAGTGCATTTTCAAGCCCTGCAGGACATTTGGCTAGCATTTTCATCTTATTTGACGGGTAAAGTGCTGTCATGTTTTGTATTTAAGTTTTACTTTTATTGATTGGTGCTTTTAATTGCATTCAAAAATTCTTCAGCATGAACAATATGTCTTTTGTGAATGCCTTCGCCAATGGTTCCCTTTTCATCATAAACCAAAACCTTGAATTCCAGTTTTTTCCTGGTACTATCAATGAGTTCTGAACTGCACTTTACACACATTCCTGTCAGTGTTGGTTTCAGGTGTTTAACACATATTTCGGTGCCCAAGGTTATATATCCTTTGGGCAATTTGCCCTGAACACTCAACTGGGCAGTTTTTTCCATCAAAGCAATCATGGCCGGTGTGGCAAAAACTTCAAGAAGTCCTGACCCGTATTTAACAGCGGTATCATTTTCGCTCACAACAATTTCAGCATATCCTTTGATTCCGGGAGCAAGGTTAAATTCCATAATATTTTCAGGAAAAATTGAAAATCACTGTTTGCTTAAGATCAGCATGAAGGCTTTGTGAAACCGGACAAATTTTGGCACACTGCCTGATGATTTGTTTTTGTTTTTCGGAATAATTATGATCCGGAAAATCAAGTTCAACAACGACTTCACCCACCCTGCGCGGGTCAGAGGCCATTATTTTTGTGACTTTTGCTTTTGTTCCTTCAATGCTGAACCCTGAATTATTGGCGGCTATTCCCATGATGGTGATCATACAAAGTCCGAGTGAAGTAGCCAGCAAATCTGTTGGAGAAAATGCCGATCCTTTGCCGTTATTATCCACAGGCGCATCAGTAATTATTTCGACTCCTGACCGTAAATGTGTGGCTTTAAGTTGTAAATCACCTAAGTATTCGAGGGTAGCGGTGGTATCCATGGTTTTTTCCTGCAAAGATAAGCGCATAAAATGAAAAAAGCCCGGCAATTTGCAGGGCTTTTAGTTCAGATACTGAATTTTGTTATTTTACATCAGGCGCAGAAACAGCAGCTGTGGTCGCTCCACTCTTTTTGGTGTCGCGGTCACCGGCCGAAGCCTTTGCTGATTTGTCCTTGGCGCCGCATGATTTGCTGCAATCTGATGATGAAGCCTTTGCAGATTTATCACCGCATGAACTCTTGGTTGCGTCAGCCTTAGCTGCTTTTTTTGTTCCATCGGGTGTCAGATCCTTATCAGCATTAAAATCAGCGGTATAAGTACTGACCTGATTTGCTGAAGCATCGCTGGTTACTCCCGAGTAAGCAAAAACGAATGCAAATACTGATAATGCAATTATTACTTTTTTCATGGTATATTTGTTTTGGTTAGATTGCAAACTTAGGCGTATTTATAGTACTGGTTTGTTAAGGAACAGTTAATAACTGTTAAGGGCCTGTTAAAAAAGACAATATTCAGCCATTGAAACCAGTATCTTTGCAAAACGCAGCTGAACAATGAAAAAACATAGCATTCTACTCTTAATTTTAATTACATCCGTATCTCTTGCCGGTATAATATTTATACAAATATACTGGGTCAGGAATGCATTGCGCCTTCAGGAGGAACAGTTTGACAATAAGATACAGCTGACACTTAAAAGTGTGGTCAACCGGATGTTCGATGAACGTGGCCTGGTAGGAATTGATTCAACCGTTTGTGGCGAACATTGCGACCGCCGTACCTATAATGTACTCACCTCAGTTAATACCATTCGCCTCGACTCATTGCTAAACGAAGAGTTCGGTGGCATGGAAATTTCAAAAACCTATGCCTGGGGAGTTTATAATCCAGGCTGTGGAACCATTTTTGCCGGTAATACCGGAAGCTATCGATCCGAACTTATTACTACCAACCATCATGTTTCACTTTCATGTCTTTACCAATCCGAAAAATTATTGCTGGGGGTTTATTTTCCTGCTGAGCGCAACATGTTGTGGTTGAACATATTTCCTTACCTTTTACTTGCCTTTGTTTTGCTGGGCATCGTAATTTTTGCTTTTTCCTACATGATATTTTCATTCCTGAAGCAAAAAAAACTTTCAGAAATGAAAAGCGATTTTGTCAATAATATGACACATGAATTTAAAACTCCTATTTCAACAATTTCACTGGCAAGTGAAATGCTGTTAAAACCCGAAGTTTCTGAATCGCCCGCAAGAACAAGGCGATATGGAAATATCATACACGATGAAAATCTGAGGTTAAAGCAACAGGTTGAGCAGGTCTTGCAGATTGCCATACTTGATAAAGGCGAATACAGGCTTAGTCGCAAAGAATTTGATGCCCATGAAGCCTTAAAGTTGTGTATGAAGAATTTTGAGCTAACCATTCGCGATAAAGGTGGTTTTATGGGCAAAAAGCTCAATGCAACCCATAGTCATATTTATGCTGATTTTCATCATTTTATAAATATGGTGAACAATCTTCTCGACAATGCTGTAAAATATTCTGAAGCTTATCCCGAAATTCAGATCATTACCAAAAACATTGGGGGTATGTTCGTTGTTGAAGTTCACGACAAAGGCATTGGCATAAGCAGCGAGAATATTAAATATGTTTTTAATAAACTTTACAGGGTGCACACCGGCAATATTCATGATGTAAAAGGTTTTGGGCTGGGTTTATATTATGTAAAGACCATGGCCGAAGCTATGGGTGGATCGGTAAAAGCCAGGAGTGAACTGAAAAAGGGTAGTATTTTTGAAATACACATGCCACTGCGATCTGAAAAAAATGTAAAATCTGAAGATCATGGATCAGAAAATGAAAATATTGCTGGTTGAAGATGATCACAACCTGAGTGCTGTGTTGCAGGATTACCTGGAACTTTTGAGTTATCATGTTACACTGGCGGCCGACGGTGAACAAGGCCTTGAATTTTTTAAGACACAACAGTTTGACCTTTGTATTCTCGATGTGATGTTGCCACGCAAGGATGGATTTACCCTTGCTGCCGAAATCAGAATCATCAATTCTCAATCTCCCATAATATTTCTTACTGCTTTAGGGCAGAGCGAAAACCGCATCAATGGGTTTAAGGCCGGCTGCGACGATTACATCATTAAACCATTTAGCAGCGAAGAACTTGCCCTGCGTATTGAGGCCATTTTAAAGCGGTGTATGAATCAGACTATGAGGCCCCGTTCTGACTTTTTTGATTTGGGAGAAATACGTTTTGATGCCGGAAATATGGTTCTGTTGACAAAAGATAAAGAACAAAAACTCACACCTAAGGAAAATGCCCTGCTCAGGCTCCTGTGTATGAATAAAAACAATCTGCTTTCCCGCGATCAGGCGCTAATCGAAATTTGGGGAGCAACCGATTATTTTTACGGCAGAAGCATGGATGTATTTATAACACGGTTGAGAAAATACCTGAAACACGAACCAAATGTTAACATACAAAATGTCCATGGCTCGGGCTTCAAACTCGAAGTAAAAAATCAGTAATCTTATTCATCGCTTGCTTTTCCGATAATAATATGCAATTGTAAATCTGAATTTTGATTAAAGGCAATAGGCTTAAATCAGGTTTCTTAGTAAACTATAGTTTTTATACAAAAATTTTCAACCTCTGCTATGCACCTTAAAGAAGTCCAGAATCTTGTAGATGAGTGGATAAAAACCACCGGTGTAAGATATTTCAATGAACTGACAAATACTGCCATTCTTATGGAGGAGGTTGGGGAAGTTGCCCGGATTATGGCCAGAAGGTATGGCGAACAATCAGAAAAAGAATCTGATAAATCTGCAAATCTTGCCGATGAAATGGCTGATGTGCTTTTTGTCCTGATTTGCCTGGCCAACCAAACTGGCATCGACCTGACAGAAGCTTTTGAGCAGAACCTCTTAAAAAAAACCGATCGCGATTCCCAAAGGCACAAAAGCAATCCGAAATTGAAGGAATAATAAACGACCCGGTGTTTTTGATCTGTAAAAAAAAACTACAAACCCAATTCTGACTCCATAAATCTTACGATTTCTTTATAAAGGATTTGTTTACGATAGTTAATTTCAGTAAGCAAGATTTTATACCTGCTGAATCCTGGAAAATTATTCTCATTTTTTCTGGAGAGAAATCTAAAAATGAGGGCTCTGGCTACAACATGATCGTGCCATTCACCCAGCAAATCATTTGCTTTTTCTAGTTCATGTAAGGTTTTACTCTTTCTGGCCAGGGTTTTGTCTCCCTTTTCAAAAACTGATAAAAGATAACTGCACTGTTTTAGTTTTCGCCTGATCTCGTGCAGTTGTTCATCGTGTCGCTGATTTGACTTCAGGTTTCCCGCTGTTTCCATCAGTTGTTGTAAAAGCAGCTCAATGGCTGACCTGATTTTTGGATCTTCGGAATTTGCAAAAATGGGAGGTAAAGCAATTGCAATTTTTCCGGTAAAAAAAGAAGCAGTATTCTGGTGAATGTATTTGTTAAATTTTTTGATTGACTTGTTTTCAAAACTTATCAGGAACGTTGCCAATTCAGAAAAGTTTATGTTTGATTTTTCAGAATAGGTTGCCAGTAGATTTTTTTGCACTTGGGCGTCACGTATTTTGCCCGAAATCCTGAATAATTCCCTGATTTCGATATCTGTTTCAGCGCTTTTAAAACCCGGTTGAAGTTGTTCCGCCAGCATCATTATAGCCCTTAAGCGTTTAACGGCAACCCTCATGTCATGAATGGCATCAAAATCGAAGCTTTCACAGATTTTGGCAAAGTTTTGCTCAAATACCTCTATCTGCTTTTCAAAGAATAGTTGTAACTCCTTTTGCATGACGACGAGTTTAATAAGTGCCCGAGTATTGTTCTTATGATATGACAATTTATTTTTGAGCTTTAAAGTTACTAATGATCCTTGTGTTAGAAAATAATTTATGCTTTTTTGTTCAGTAAAATTTTTGGCTAAAAGCTTGAGTATAATTAATTTCTTCTTTAAATGATTTTATTTTCATTTATTCATTTCAGATTACATTTTCGCGATTCGTGGATCAATTGTATATTAGCATAAAATATGAGTTTATGAATCGCACCGTTAAAATTATTTTTGGAATAGCTTTGGCTGTTCTGGTTATCTTGTTTGTCTGGAATTTTTCCAATATTGTATTTTATATTCTTGCGGCGGCAGTATTTTCAGTAATTGGTCGGCCAATGGTCCATTTTTTTGATGGATTAAATTTCGGGCGTTTTAAAATTCCTCATGTAATCAGTGCCCTGTTATCACTAATTATTTTACTTGTACTCATTGGTTCTTTTGTGGCAATTTTTGTTCCGTTAATTGCACAACAGGCCAGGATCATTGGTAATATCGATACTCAATCCCTTGCAGCTGCATTCAGGGAGCCACTCCTGTTTATTGACTCTGCACTGCAGGATTTATCCATACTTAAAGAAGACGAAAATGCACAGGCAGCCATACTGTTTCAGCTACAGTCTTTGGTAAGTGTGGCCACATTTACCGATGTCTTTAATTATATAATATCCTTCACAGGGGCATTCATGATGGCAGTATTTTCAATTCTCTTCATAAGTTTCTTTTTTCTGAAGGATGAAACCCTGTTTTACAAGTCATTTATGCTGTTTATTCCTGAGAAGCATACCGAATCAGCTGCCCGCATTTTAAATGAAGTAAAACGTTTGCTCACAAGATATTTTCTTGGACTGTGCATGGAGCTGGCTGCCATGATTACTTTACTTACTCTTGGTCTCACCATCTTCGGTGTTCAGAATGCTCTGCTTATTGGATTTATCGGAGGACTATTTAATATCATACCTTATTTGGGCCCTCTTATCGGGGCAACCATTGGCATTGTACTAGGCATTACCAGTAGCCTTTCATTGGGTACCTATACATCACTTTTACCGCTGAGTATTACAATCGCTTCCGTTTTCGCCGTGAGCAATTTGATCGACAATATGCTGCTTCAGCCTATCATTTATTCAACCAGCGTAAGAGCTCATCCAATCGAAATTTTTCTGGTTATCATTATTGCCGGAAGTTTGTTTGGAATTGCAGGCATGATTCTGGCAGTGCCTGCCTATACCGTTCTTCGTGTTATTCTCAGGGAATTTTTTAGCGAAATGCGGATTGTTAAGAAGCTGACAGAAAATATGTAATATCTCCAATTTAAACAAATTGTCTCACCAAAGCAGAAGGTTGAAAATAAAATTATTTTTGAGATAAGAAAAAACCGGATTTCATCGATCCGGTTTTTTGAATTTTATGCAAGTTGAATAAAAACCTAAACGGTCATAATATCTTTTTCCTTAAGGTCGAAAAGCTTATCTGTTTTATCGGAATATTTGTCAGTTAGTAATTGTACTTCTTTCTCAAGCTGCTTGACTTCATCTTCAGGAATGCCATCTTTTTCCAGTTTTTTTCCTGAATCTATTGCACTTCGCCTGATGTTTCTGATTGTTATTTTTGCATTCTCCATTTCGGCTTTTGCTCTTTTTACAAGATCCTTGCGCCTTTCTTCAGTGAGTGGAGGCACGGCAATGCGGAGAACCTCACCATTGTTTTGTGGGTTAAATCCAAGATTTGCAGCCATTATAGCTTTTTCAATCGGACCAAGCATTGATTTTTCCCAGGGTTGAACAATAATCTGCCTTGGATCAGGTGTATTGATGTTTGCAATCTGGTCAATCGGCGTCAAAGCACCATAATAGTCAACCTTTACACCTTCGAGCATAGAAGGACTTGCTTTGCCAGCCCTTATTTTATGAAATTCTTTTTCGAGGTGTACAATTGCATTTTGCATTCCTTCTTCTGCTTCGTCAAGCGTAAATCTAACATCTTCGTTCATGGTTTGAAGTGTTGAAAGGTTATTCTGTTTTAATTAGCAAAGCGGGTGCAAATATACAAAAGAGGCAAAGCATTCGCAATAGCTGGTTTTGCATTCCTGCAAATTTACTCTGTTACCAGGGTGCCAATCTTTTCTCCTTCTAAAATTCTTTGAAGATTGCCTTTGATGTTCATATTAAAAACCTGTATCGGAAGATTATTTTCCCTGCAAAGTGTAATTGCTGTAAGATCCATCACGCCATATTGCTTTGCATAAACCTCATCGAAGGTAATTGAATCAAATTTGGATGCAGTAATGTCTTTTTCAGGATCTGCAGTATAAATTCCATCAACACGTGTTCCCTTCAAAATTACATCAGCTTGAATTTCAACAGCGCGGAGAGCTGCTGCACTGTCGGTTGTAAAAAACGGATTACCCGTTCCTCCTGCAATAATCACTACATTGCCTTGTTTGAGGTATTCTATGGCTTTTCGCCGGCTCATGGATTCTGCAATGGGATCAATGGCAATTCCTGACAATAACCGGGCTTTAATTCCGGTTTTTTCGAGTTCAGCTTGCAAAGCCATACTGTTGATAACAGTTGCCATCATGCCCATATAATCTCCCTGTACCCTGTCCATTCCTTTGGCAGTGCCCTGAAGCCCTCTGTAAATATTCCCGCCACCAATCACAATGGCAATTTCAACACCTTTATCAAAAGCAGCTTTGATTTCAGAGGCATACAGCGAAAGCCGATTGGGATCAATGCCATATTGCTGATTGCCCATCAGGGCTTCTCCGCTTAATTTTAGAAGTATCCTGTTATATTTCATCTGATAATGACCAGAGGTTTGGTTTGAATTGATTTTTCAGTTACCAGCCTGTAAAAATATCGACCGGGTGCAAGATGTTTTAAGCCTGCAACTATCAGGTGGCTGCCCTGATCAAATTTGCCGTTTACAAGTTCGGCAACCTGTTGTCCAACCTGATTGTATATTTCCAGCGTCACATGTGAAGGTTGGTTGAGGCCGAATCTGATATTGGTGTAATCAGAAGTGGGATTTGGATAATTCTGAAGCATGATGACATTGGCTTCTTCGTCGGGCCCGGAAACAGAAACGGTTTCGTCAAGGAATAGGAAATGCAGACACCAGGAGTCGAGTGTTCCCGTATTTCCGGCGCCACCATCATTAACCCGTAGTTGCCAGTTTCCGGCAATTGGTCTGTTGTTAAACGCACTCAAAGGCATCTGAGGCCTGAATCGCCCTGTAAAAGGCGCAACTCCCTGAGTAATGGATTGCTCAGCTTCGTCATCAAAGGTAGTATTGGTGTAATTATCACCCGATCCTCCGTTTTTGTCGCTCAGCATTGATATGGTACCATCAGGTCCGGTAAGTATGATTCTAAGATCACCGGTGCGGGTATGTGTAATGTTTAAGTTCACATTCAGGTCCATAATTTCGCCCGGGCCCGAAATTTGAATATTGTCATATGTGTTCTGGAAATCTATGATAGGAAGTGGAGTGGTTTGCGAACATTCAGAAACAGCAAATATATTGCCTATATCATAATTGAAGAAGAATTCAGGAACTTCTGTTCCTGGAGGATTGATTCCTTTTCCTCCGGCAGGAAGTGTTGCCATCAGTCTGCCTGCTGAATCCTGAACGGCAAAGTAATATTGAACATTGGTCTCCATGGGGAACCCGGGAATCAGAAATGTGTAGACATTATCTACTGCTGTTTCAGGAAGTACAAATTCAAATTCACTATTGTTGACTGAATAATATAAATGTGGTGGAAAATTGTTGTTGTTAATTGGATGTGAGCTATATACAGTTAAAACAGCTTCTCTGGGTTCAGTTGAATTTCCTGAAACAACCGGATTATGTTCCATTCCAATGCGGTGATCCCAGGCCTGTGCAGCAATATTGGCCAGAGCTGCCCTAAGCATAGCAACATAGTAATCCATGTTTAAAATATCAATTTCATCACTTGGAGTATGGTAGTAGTCGTTGAAATCGTACCAGTCCTCAATTACCAGCATTGCAGGGTAGCCATATGACCAGAATGAAGCATGGTCGCTGGCGGTGGTATAATAATAGTTATGGTTCATTTGTGGCTGGTAAAGTGCAGTGGTACTCAGAAAATCATTGCTGAAAGATTGCGAAAGGGTATTGGTGGCAATGGTGTACACGAAATCGTTATCGGAGTCCCAGGCAATCATATCCAGATTAAGTACGCCCAGAATCTGTCTTCCCTGAAAAGATGCATATTGCGCGTAAGCTGCGCTTCCCACTAAGCCTATTTCTTCTTCATCCCAGGCTGCAAACCTGATGGAATAGTCAAAATCGAGATTGGCAAATAAACGGGCGGCTTCAAGCACAGCAACTGTACCGGAAGCATTATCATCAGCGCCCGGAGAATTATTACCTGAAGGCATATTGTCGTAATGCCCACAAATGATGAATTCTTTTTGGGGATATTTTGTTCCGGTTTTTTTTGCCAGTACATTCTTGCCCCGGGTGCCATTGAAGGTGTGAATTTCGGGAGTATAACCGTATTCCTGAAATTTTTGATATAAAAAATCAGTTGCCCTGGTATTGCCTGCGCTCAGGTAATGCCTGGAATTAATGGTTACTACATCGCCATTAATGGTTACTGTTGTATCGCCGGCCAGCTGACGGGTCAGAAGCAGAACAGAATTATGATCAGCCTGTTGAATTATTGAGTCCAGAAAGGGACTATAGCCAAATTGAGCACTTAAACTCAGACTTAAAATTACATTTGAAATCAGCAGTAAAGCAATTCTTTTCATCTTGAATAGTATTTATGAGGGCCTTAAAATTAATTAAAAATAAACACCTATTCTGACAAGCCGTGGCAATTTTTATATTTTTTTCCGCTGCCACATGGACAAGGATCATTGCGGCCGATTTTTTTCTCTACCCTTATCGGGGCTGATACCTGTGGCTCTGATGTTCTTCCGGCCTGGCTGAGAAGGTCTGTGCGCTCTTCTTTAAGTTTACTGGTATCGGTGCGGCGTGGCATTTGAGCTTCCCTTACCTGGGTTGATTCCTGGACTGGTAAATTAGCTTTTACGATAAAAGAGGTAATGTCTCTGTTTACTTTTTGCAACATCGACTTAAAAAGTTCAAACGATTCAAATTTATATATGAGCAAGGGATCTTTCTGCTCGTAAGTTGCATTTTGAACCGAACTGCGAAGTTCATCCATTTCGCGAAGATGGTCTTTCCAGGCATCATCAATCACACCAAGGGTAACTCCTTTTTCAATGGCAAGGGTGATTTCGCGTCCTTTGTCATTGTATGCTTTTTTCAAATTTGCTACCACCTGCATGGTCTTAATTCCATCAGTAATTGGTATAGCAATATTTTCATAGCGAGGATGATTTTCATAAACATCCCTGATAACCGGATGAGCTCTTAGTGCAAGTTGGTCACTTTTTTTGCGATAATTTCCATAAACCCGGTCAAACAGTTCGTCCACGAGTTGTTGTTTGTTGGCAGAGTTAAATTCATCGGCTTTCAATTCTGGCTCAACAGCAAAGGTTTTTAACAGTGATATCTGATATCCTTCGTAATCGCGGTCTTCGTGATGGGTAGAAACTATATTTTCACAAACATCATAAATCATATTTGAAACATCCACGGCCAGGCGTTCTCCATAAAGGGCATGCCGGCGTTTACTGTAAATAACTTCGCGTTGCGAGTTCATTACGTCGTCATATTCCAAAAGGCGTTTACGGATGCCGAAGTTATTTTCCTCAACTTTTCGTTGCGCCCGCTCAATGGATTTTGTGATCATGGAGTGCTGAATAACTTCCCCTTCTTTGAGGCCGAGGCGGTCCATAATTTTGGCAATCCTTTCCGATCCAAACATTCGCATCAGATCATCTTCGAGCGAAACAAAAAACTGTGAACTTCCCGGATCTCCCTGTCGTCCTGAACGTCCGCGTAACTGACGGTCAACCCGCCTGGACTCATGCCTTTCAGTACCGATAATGGCAAGGCCGCCTGCTTCCTTCACATTTTTTCCAAGCTTGATGTCGGTTCCACGACCTGCCATGTTCGTTGCAATGGTTACTGTTCCGGCCTGACCTGCTTCAGCAACTATATCGGCTTCTTTCTGGTGGAGTTTGGCGTTAAGTACATTATGTTTTATGTTTCTCAGTTTCAGCATTCTGCTGAGTAACTCCGAGGTTTCAACTGATGTGGTACCAACCAATACCGGTCTTCCTTTTTTTATCAGATCAATGATTTCATCAGCAACGGCATTGAATTTTTCGCGTTTGGTCTTATAAACCAGATCTTCCCTGTCATTCCTGACAATTGGCCGGTTAGTAGGAATAACAACTACATCAAGTTTATAGATATCCCAGAGCTCACCAGCCTCGGTTTCGGCAGTACCAGTCATACCAGCAAGTTTACGGTACATTCTGAAGTAATTCTGAAGGGTAATGGTGGCGTAGGTCTGGGTTGCAGCTTCAATTTTCACATTCTCTTTTGCCTCAATGGCCTGATGAAGACCATCGCTGTAACGCCTGCCTTCCAGAATACGTCCGGTTTGCTCGTCAACAATTTTGATTTTGTTGTCCATTACAACGTACTCAACATCTTTTTCAAACAAAGTATAGGCTTTAAGAAGTTGATTTACGGTATGAACACGTTCTGATTTTACAGAATAATCGCGCATCAGTTCGGCTTTTTTCTCAATTTTTTCATTATCAGGGATTCCTGATTTTTCCATGTCAGCAATCTCAGCACCGATGTCGGGGAGGATGTAAAATTTTGGATCGTCGTATGATGCGGTGATAAGGTCAATCCCTTTTTCAGTAAGTTCAACAGTATTGTTCTTTTCGTCGATTACAAAAAACAGCTCATCATCAATAAGATGCATATTTTTTGATTGCTCCTGCATATAGAAATTTTCAGTTTTCTGCATCAGGGCACGCATGCCTGGCTCACTCAGGAATTTGATGAGTGCCTTGTTCTTGGGCAGTCCACGGAATGATCTGAAAAGTTGTTCTCCGCCTTTTTTTTCATTTTCGGGTGAAGCTCCTTCAGACAGTAAACTTTTGGCATCGGCCAGAATTTTGGTTACCAGGTTTCGCTGTGCTTCATATAATTTCCTTATTTCAGGCTTTAGCTGTTCAAATTCCTGATTGTCGCCTCTTGGTGTTGGCCCTGAAATGATGAGGGGAGTTCGTGCATCGTCAATCAACACTGAGTCAACCTCATCCACAATGGCATAGTTGTGAGGCCTTTGTACCATCTCTTCAGGATTTCGTGTCATATTGTCACGCAGGTAATCAAATCCGAATTCATTGTTGGTGCCAAAGGTGATATCAGCGAGGTAAGCATTGCGGCGGGCTTCAGAGTTGGGCTCGTGTTTATCTATGGTATCTACTTTCAATCCATGAAATTCATAAAGTACCCCCATCCATTCCGAGTCGCGTTTTGCCAGATAATCGTTAACGGTAACAATATGTACCCCTTTGCCGGAAAGGGCATTGAGGTAAACAGGTAAGGTTGCAACCAGCGTTTTTCCTTCACCTGTCGCCATTTCGGCAATTTTTCCGTTGTGAAGTACAATACCACCAATCAACTGTACATCATAATGAACCATATCCCAGGTAATGAGATTGCCTCCGGCCGTCCATTTATTGTGGTAGTAAGCTTTGTCGTCAATTATGTCGATATGTGCTTTGGTTGTGGCCAGGTCGCGGTCCATTTGGCTGGAAGTTACCTCTATGGTTTCATTATCCTTAAATCGCCGGGCAGTTTCTTTTACAACGGCAAAGGCTTCAGGCAAAATCAGGTTGAGCACTTCCTGGGTTATCTTGTATATTTCGTTCTCAAGGTGGTCAATTTGCTCATAGAGTTTTTCTTTCTCATCCATATCCATTTCTGAATCGGATTCGATTTTCTCGCGGTATTCAGCAATTAATTGCTCTTTGGCCGCAGTAGCTTCAACTATTTTTTGCTTGAATTCCTGAGTTTTATCTCTCAACCCATCGTTAGAAAGTTTTTCAATTGCAGGATAAACTTCCTTGATTTTGTTTGCCAAAGGAGTAACCTCTCTGATATCTTTATCGGATTTTGTGCCGAGAAAATTCTTGAATATAGATAGCATATCTGGAAATGATTGTGCAAAAAGTGAGTTAATTATGGATTTTTCCAACAAAATGTAGGACAAGTGGCATAAAATGTGCCGCAATCACCATTAAGTGGTGCAAATTTAGCTTATTTATTGATTATTTTTTTTTCGGTAAGGGAAATCCTTGAGCAGGAGGGATTCAATATGAATTTGTGCCATTAAGAAAGCCGCGACAATTTGTCAGCGGCTGCCTTTTTTAATACTCATCTTCATGAAAGAAGAAATCTTCTTTTGAAGGATAATCAGGCCAAAGATCTTCAATGCTATCGTAGACCTCTCCTTCGTCCTCAATTTCCTGAAGATTTTCGATGACTTCCATAGGAGCACCCGACCTGATGCTGAAGTCAATCAGCTCATCTTTAGTGGCCGGCCAGGGAGCGTCTTCGAGTTTTGAAGCCAATTCTAAAGTCCAATACATTAGAAAAAAGTTATAGGTTTAATTTTTTGCAAAAATAGACTAAATAATATCAAATACAAGTCAAAAACGATGCCATGATATTTTGTAATTATTTTAAGTTTAAAGTTTTCTAAACTCTTGCTTTCCACGGCGTTTCAACAGCATTAAAATCCATCGAAAATTTTCTTGACAAAACAAACAAATAATCCGACAGTCTGTTCAAATACTTAATCACTAATGACCCCATCAAGGTTTCAGGTTGATTTTCAACAAGGCTTGTGGTTATACGTTCGGCTCTGCGGCAAACACATCTGGCAATATGACACAATGAAACAGCCTGGTGACCACCGGGTAGAATAAAATTTGTTATGGGAGGAAGCAAAATATTCATATCATCAATGGCTTTTTCAAGCAATTCTATATCAGACTCAAACAAAGCCGGAAGTGGCTTGGTGGTTTTTTCAGGATCGGCTGCCAATAATGATTCTGCTGTAAAAATTCTGTCCTGTATTTCAATAATTAAATCATGTGTTGGTTGATCGATTTCCTGATCCCTGATTAATCCAAGGAAGGAATTAAGTTCGTCAAGCGTACCATAGGCTTCAATTCTTTGATTGTATTTTGGAACTCTGGTTCCGCCTATCAGAGATGTTTCGCCTTTGTCGCCTGTTTTGGTGTAGATTTTCCAGTCGGAGCTCATAATATTGTTTAATAAATATTTTCAAAGGGTAAACAGAGCGATTGGGCGATTGTTCATTCAGATGTTGCTTTCGTGTGATAATCGCTCACCATTTTTATTTCTTTATTTAGTTCATCAGATGATACAAGTCCATCCGACAGTCTTATGATGCGGTGGGCATGGCGGGCTATATCTTCCTCATGTGTCACAAGGATAATGGTGTTGCCGGCTTTATGAATTTCTTCGATCAGTCCAATTATTTCAACTGAAGTTTTTGAGTCGAGGTTTCCGGTGGGTTCATCGGCAAGAATGATTGAAGGATTGTTGACCATCGCCCTGGCAATGGCGACCCTTTGACGCTGACCTCCTGATAATTCGTTTGGCTTGTGTTTTACCCTGTCAGTTAATTTTACATCATCGAGCACCTGCAACGCTCTTTCAGTGCGCTCTGCTTTCGCCGATCCTGCATAAATCATTGGCAACGCAACATTCTCAAGTGCAGTGAGTCGCGGAAGCAGATTAAAAGTCTGAAATACAAAACCTATCTCTTTATTTCTGATTTCTGCAAGCTCATTATCTATCAGCTTGCTCACGTCTTTTCCATTCAGCCAGTAACTTCCGCCTGAAGGTGTATCAAGGCACCCCAGAAGGTTCATAAGTGTTGATTTTCCTGACCCCGAAGGACCCATGAGCGCCACAAATTCATTGCGGTTAATTGACAAAGTAATACCTCTTAAAGCACGGACTATTTCAGAACCTACCCTGAAAAATCGCGTAATATTTTCAAGCCTTATGATTTCCTCGTTCATTCTTTTGATTTATTTGAAAACGGACAAATTTATAAATAATTATTGGCCCGGCGATTTATTTAATATGCTATCTGCGTATTAAAACATGTAGCCTGTCCAGAAATTAATACCGGATTATAAAATCCTGTTTGCTAAGCTCTTGCCTAAAAAAGACTATACCCATGTAAAATAAGTCAAGTGTTATTTTTACATCCGGGTGTTTCATTATTTCGTTCCATGCTTTTCCCATTTCCGGCGACCAGTGAATATCATGAAAAATAAGGATGCTGTTGGGGTTGATATGTTTCTTTATTTGTTCAAAATAATTCATTGTACCCTCGTATGTATGATCTCCGTCGATAAAAGCATAATACAGATTGTTTTCATAATGTGATAGTACTTCGGGCAGCGTATCAATAAAAGGTCCGATTTTAAGAACAACATGCTGACAATTTACCTTTTCGAGGTTTTTACGGGTGTATGATGAAATATTAAAACATCCTTCCATTCCGGTAAACTCAGCCTCAGGATTTCCTTTGGCCTGGTACATGGTACTTATTCCCAGCGAAGTGCCCATTTCTAGCATGGTTACCGGTTTGAAATATTTTACCACTCGGTAAAGTAGTCGGCCATGACGAACAGTAATTCCTGCCGTTGAAGCAATCTCACTGATGCGGCGTTTTCTGAAGCCATAACCACCGCTCAAATTTCCGGACGCAAAGTCGGTGGTTTCGATTAATGAATGGTTGTGCTTTAGTTTTTCTACCTCTTTTTCAACAATATGGTAATCGGGATATGCAGCCTTATCGTACAAAACCTCATCCAAAAATTTATACACAAACGGAGAATGAATGCCATGACGGTTTTTGGCAAAAATCAGGTATTTCAGGTATTGACCGATCATGTGTAATTTCTTCATCTGATTATAATCAGTCGGTTGAGTTGACCTTTATAAAATGAATATATATTTCAGACAGCTGTGAATTTATAATCAGGTTCCCCAGTTTTCCCTGTCAAGGCTGCGATAATGAATGGCTTCGGCAAGATGTTCGGTTTTAATTTCGCTGCTGTTGTCAAGATCGGCAATGGTGCGCGATACTTTAAGAATACGGTCATATGCCCTGGCGGAGAGACTAAGTTTTTCCATGGCATTTTTTAATAAAATATGACCGGTTTCGTCAATTTTACAAATCGTTCTCAGCATTTTCGTAGTCATTTGGGCATTGGCATGAATGCCTTTATTCTCTTTGTACCTTTCTTCCTGTATCAATCGTGCTTTCACAACTCTTTCACGGATATCGGAACTTTTTTCCGAAATTCTGATATCGGAAAGTTCTCTGAACGGAACAGGAACAACCTCAATCTGTATGTCAATGCGGTCGAGTAGGGGGCCCGAAATTTTGTTAAGGTATTTTTGTACTACTCCCGGCGCACAAACGCATTCCTTATCAGGATGGTTGTAGTATCCGCATGGACAAGGGTTCATGGCAGCTACCAGCATAAAGCTGGCCGGGTATTCAACCGAAAGCCTGGCTCTGGATACGGTAACATGCCGGTCTTCAAGGGGTTGGCGTAGAACTTCAAGAACTGTACGCTTGAATTCGGGTAATTCATCAAGAAACAAAACGCCATTGTGTGAAAGTGAAATCTCACCTGGCTGAGGATTTGACCCTCCTCCAACAAGTGCTACATCAGAAATGGTATGATGCGGACTCCGGAATGGCCTTACTGAAATAAGTGAAGTGTTGCGCCCCATTTTTCCGGCAACAGAATGAATTTTTGTCGTTTCAAGCGCTTCGTGAAGGTTTAAGGGAGGTAGAATTGAAGGCAAGCGTTTGGCCAACATGGTTTTTCCCGAGCCCGGCGGGCCAATCAGAATTACGTTATGGCCACCCGCTGCTGAAATTTCAAGTGCTCGTTTTATATTTTCCTGACCTTTTACATCAGAGAAATCAAATTCATATTCATTCAGTTGTGAGTAAAACTCTTCACGGGTGTTTACAATTTCGCGTTCGAGAGTGGCGTCGTTATTAAAAAAGCGGATTACATCAAGTATATTTTCTGCTCCATAAACTTCCAGATCACTGACAATGGCGGCTTCCCTGGCATTCTGCTTTGGAAGAATAAATCCTTTAAACCCCTGTTTACGTGCTTCAATGGCAATGGGGAGCGCGCCTTTTATGGGCTGTAGCCCGCCATCCAGCGAAAGCTCGCCCATAATAACAAAATCGGCTATTTTATCCTGTTTAATTTGTTCAGAAGCAGCAAGTATTCCAACAGCAATGGTCAGGTCGTAGGCTGAACCCTCTTTGCGGATATCGGCCGGTGCCATATTGATGACTATTTTTTTCCCTGGAATTCTGTATCCGTTGTTTCTCAATGCAGCTTCAATTCGCTGGTGACTTTCTTTTACTGCGCTGTCGGGCAGGCCAACAAGAAAAAACTGAATGCCGGTGTCCACATTCACCTCAACAGTGATGGTAATGGCATTAATTCCAATGACAGTGCTACCAAATGTTTTTACTAGCATATTCTGTTTTTAAGCAGGTATTTAACTTATTGATTCTTCCGGAAATGTTTTCATTCAATACAAGATTCGCCATTTTTTATTGCTTACCGGCAAATTTACAAATAATAAGGCTGAAATTGCCACTTTCCAATCGGGCAACTTATATCGTTATAGAATATTGAACATTTAAGGGTGTCAAAGGTTTATTCAGAAAATCAACACGCAACTATGAATTCCGATAATACAGCCAAAGAACCCACCTCACCCTGCAAAAGGGTTTGTCGTCTCGATGAGGAAGGTATGTGTGTTGGTTGCTTTCGTAATCTCGATGAAATTGCAAACTGGTCCATCATGCCCAAAGAAGAAAAGCTGGAAGTTTTGCGTAAGGCACATTTGAGAATGCAGCTTAGAGATCTTAAACTCTGATCATTTCTTCCTTGGTTTGTACCCTGATTTTTCTAGAATTTCTCTTGAACTTCCGTTTGCCAAAAGCGATGTCAGCGGGATGTTGTTTTTTTTCATGTAAGACTTAACAATCTGCATTCCCAGCCAGGCTCCTGTGCGTGCTGGCGAATCCTGTGAAAAGGACGAGGTAAAGGGTCCGTCAACCATAAACATACTCCTCGATTTTGAATCGGTGCCGTATAGCAGCTCATTCTCGATAATAAATTGCCAGAGGTTGCTTTCATTGTCAATGCACCATTTATGCTGGTTCTGATTAAATCCTGCAATTATGTGTTCATTTGTACCGGGCAGGAGTTTCTGGGCAAAATACAGCAGTTTTCCTTCTTCAATCATTGCGTCCAGTAGAGTATAGGGGCCAGTTTGTTCTGGAATAAACGGATAAGCCATCTCTTTCATGCAGGTTGGAATTATATGCTCAGCAGTAAACCGGCTTGAAAGATAAATCGGAATCCCCATTTTCTTATACATTTCATAATCCTTGCCCAGAAACATATCCAGCGCAATTATAATTACTGAATCAGCATATTTAACCGGATACTGAAAATCGAAACCAGAAACATAGGTATAAGTTTGGTGTAATACTTTTGTCCCGGTTTCACGTGCGAAATTTTCAAATGCTTTGTTTAGCCCTGCAGTAAGGCTGTTGAGGTCAGGATACTGTTTTTTTACCTCCTGGTATGCGTCCTGATTGATATCACTGCTGATAAATGCACTTATTTGGTTAATGTCGTCAGGAGTGAAGTCGCCACTACCCAAAAATACACTGAATTCCGGAACAAGCCTTTTGAGGTTTGTTTCCAGGTTTGCTTTATCAATCTCAAAGAGAGCTGTTTCGTAACGCTTGATGCGGAAAGCCACTTTCTCTGGTAGGGAAATTTGACTATTGTTTAATGAATCGGGCCGATTAACGTCAGAATTCTGATTTTTGCTTATGCATCCTTTAATCAGGATTACCATTGAAACAATGAGAAGAAAAGAAAAATTTGATTTATTCATGGAATTAAGATTCAATTAATTGCAGTGCAAAATAAATAAAAAACCCCCGAAAAGGAAGAATCAGGGGTGTAGAAACGTCATTTGGCAGTCTAAAGTAATTTTATTCCCAGGCCGGCTACCAACAAATTGTTTTTCAGCGTCAGGTCATTGTTTTTTGAAAAGTCACTCATTCCAATTTCATACCTCAGGTCAAAAGTAAAAATCAGAAAGTCAATGCCGGCTCCGACCTGAATGCCCCAGTTGGCCCCATTGATTTCTTCTTCTGTGATAGCGGATAACCAGTTTTGGCTGTTGACGTCTTTATTGACTGCAAGCGAAGCAACAGGGCCGCCCATCACCCTGACATTAAAAAGCCTGGCATCCATTACTTCAATTCCAAGCAGAAGCGGAATATCTAATGTTTTGACGTGTATTGTTTTATTGCTTTCAGGAATATCATTATTATATAATTCTCCCTTCCTATTCATAAACGAAATCTCTGGCTGCAGGTAAATTTTATTTCCCAATCTCACAAATATGCCAAAATTAAGTGATCCTTTTATTTGCTCCTCAATCATCACGTTATCTGAGGAGAAATTGGAAAAAGATGCACCGGCCTTAGGCCCAAAAGTTAATGAAGGAATCTGTGCCTGAACTAATGATGCTGTTATGAAAATCAACATCAAAAATATTAGCCTCTTCATAGGATTGATCTTTGACATTACAAATATAATATCGAATTGGACACATAAATACAAATAACTTTTAAATGAACTAAATATTGTCGCAAAGCTTTGTATTTTTGCATAAAACAAAATCCAGGTAATTATGAAATCATTCAGAAATATTTTTTTTATTGGTGTTGCATTAATGCTGATGGCAAGCCCGGTTAATTCTTATGCACAGTACCAGTCTATAGCATTAGGTGTTAAAATTGCCCCAAATATTGGCTGGCTTAGGGCTGATCTGGAAAATTATTCCAATGAAGGCATTGTCACGGGTATTGGCTGGGGGCTGATTTCCGATTTTTATTTTGCTGAAAACTACGCTTTTTCAACAGGTTTTACTGTTTCATTTCATAATGGTAAAATTTCATATCCCGATCTGCAATCTGATGCTATCGGCGTTTTAAACCGGAGCTACAGGCTGAAATACATTGATATACCGCTGCTTATAAAAATGAAAACCAATGATTTGGGCAAATTTCGGTTTTTTGGAAATATTGGAATCCAACCCGGAGTTCGCATTGGTTCAAAAGCCAAAGATTCTTTCAGATCAACCATTCCACCAATGACAATTACAAAAGACTGGCATGCAATTGATTCACAAACAAACCTGTTTAGAGCAACCATGGTTATTGGAGGAGGAATTGAATATCCAATCGATAATTCAACGGCAATTATTGCTGGAATCAATTTTATAAATGGTTTGTCAGATGTTCTCAAAGGCGACAATCGGGTAAATACAGCTGTCGAGCACAAAGGAGTTCCCAATGCTTTTGAATTGACCATAGGAGTTATTTTTTAGATAGTTCCCAAAGGTTTTTTTGATTCCCTGGCAAAATCCGGAAACCTGACCTCCCTGGAATGGTTTAACATAATCATAGGAATAAGATCTATGAAAATTGCACTTGCCCAGCTCAATTATCTGATTGGCGATTTCACCGGCAATAGTCAGAAAATCATCGGTGCCATAGCTTCTGCACGCAAATCCGGCGCCGAACTTGTGGTCTTCGCCGAAATGGCCCTTACAGGTTATCCCGCCGGAGATTACCTTGAATTTGATGATTTTATTAATCAAACTGAGAACCACATCCAGTTAATTGCAGCGGAATGCTGCGGAATTACTGCCATTGTGGGCGGCCCTTCGCGTAACCTGACCGGAAAAGGAAAGCCTCTTTTCAATTCGGCATGGGTGCTGGCAGAAGGCAAGGTGCAGCAACTGGTGCACAAAAGCCTGTTGCCCAATTACGACGTGTTTGATGAATACCGTTATTTTGAGCCAGCCACAGGTTACTCTCTTTCTCAAATTAACGGAACCCTTATGGCTGTGACCATTTGCGAAGATATCTGGAATACCGGAGAAATTCCACTATATCAGCGTTTTCCGCTTGATGAAGCCATTACCCTTAAACCTGAACTGATTATCAATATTGCGGCTTCGCCTTTTCACTATAACCAGGCTCTTAATCGCCGGCAGGTGATGAGAGATAATGCATTGAAGTATAAGTTGCCCGTGGTTTATGTAAACCAGGTAGGCGCGCAAACAGAACTCATTTTTGATGGTGGCTCCCTGGCCTGCGATAGCGGGGGAAATGTTCGCACGATCTTACCTTTTTTTGCCGAGAATTTGCAGATTATTGAAACCGAAAAATCATGGTATAATGTACTTCCTGCTGCCGAAGTATTAATCGATGAAACAGAGGTTGATATTGCCCTTATGCATGATGCACTGGTGCTTGGCATCCGCGACTATTTCGGGAAAATGGGTTTCAGTAAAGCCGTTCTTGGGCTTTCGGGCGGTATCGATTCAGCAGTTACCCTGGCTTTGTCAGCCGAAGCTCTTGGCCCGGAGAATGTTCATGGCATTCTGTTGCCCTCCGAATTTTCGAGTGATCATTCCATTGCAGATGCAAAAGGACTTGCTCTGAGCCTTGGCTGCCCCCACGAAATCATTCAAATAGCAGATGTATTTCAAACCCTCACTGACACAATGCAGCCATTTTTTAAGGAACTGCCCTTCGGCCTGACCGAAGAAAATATGCAGGCCCGCATAAGAGCAGTCATTCTGATGGCTTTGGCAAACAAGTTTGGCTACATTCTGCTGAATACCAGCAACAAAAGCGAAGCAGCAGTGGGATATGGCACGCTCTACGGCGATATGTGCGGTGGGCTTTCAGTGTTGGGCGACGTTTATAAAACCGATGTTTACCAACTTGCGCACTACATCAATCGTGAGAAAGAGATTATTCCGCTGAACTCAATTGTAAAGCCGCCTTCGGCAGAATTACGCCCCGGTCAAAAGGATAGCGATTCCCTGCCCGAATATGAGGTGCTCGATAAATTGCTATTCCAGTACATCGAAAAACGCAAGGGCAGAATGGAACTTGAAAAAATGGGTTTTGAGCCACAATTGGTAGCACGCGTGCTGAAAATGGTGAATTCAAACGAGTGGAAACGCAAACAATCACCACCCATACTTAGGGTTTCACCAAAAGCCTTTGGTGGTGGGAGGCGTATGCCAATTGTGGGGAAGTATCTATAAAATGGTGGTCATCATCTCACTCAAATAAAAAAATCCGGATTCAGTCAACATGAATCCGGATTTTTCGCAATGTGAAGCTTTAAATATTCAGCGCTTCCACCGATTTGATTTCGGGTAATGCTTTTTTTACTGCCTCTTCAACACCGTTTTTGAGGGTCATGCGGCTATATGGGCAGGAACCGCAGGCTCCCTGCAATTCAACATTTACAACTTTGTCTTCGGTAAGTTCAACAAAGCTGATGTCGCCGCCATCGGCCTGAAGGTAAGGACGGATTTGGTCAATGATGTTTTTCACTTTTACAGTGAGTTCTTCGTGATTTGACATATTTTTTTTTTTTTTTGAGTTTTAAACTAAAGATTATCTGATTATTTCAACAATTTTGGTTGCTTCCATTGTAGCATTCCTTATGGCAACCTGCTGTGCTGTTTTTTCGGCCAGTTGCCTGAAAGCTTCTGAAACCGGAGAACTGTGATCCAGCACAATCGGTATTCCGCTATCGCCCGATTCGCAAATGCCCTGAACCAGCGGAATTTGACCGAGTAAGGGAATTTTGTGCTCTTCAGCAAGGTGTTTTCCACCTTCTTTGCCAAAGATAAAATATTTATTTTCAGGAAGTTCGGCAGGAGTAAACCAGGCCATATTCTCAATGAGTCCGAGCACAGGTACTTTGATGGTGTCCTGCGTAAACATGCCGATGGCCTTGCGGGCATCAGCCAATGCAACTTCCTGCGGAGTTGTTACTATACAAACTCCGGTAACTGGCAATTGTTGAACAATGGTAAGGTGTATGTCGCCGGTTCCGGGGGGCATATCAATCACCATGTAATCAAGTTCACCCCAGTCGGCTTCACTGAAAAGCTGCGTAAGCGCATTGCTGGCCATTGGCCCGCGCCAAACCAGTGCTTTTGCCGGATCAACAAAAAAACCGACTGATAAAATGCTGATTCCGTGTTTTTTAACAGGTACAACAAGCATCTTGCCGTCTTTTTCAATGGCGTGAGGTTTGGTTAGTTTTTCGTTGAACATGACCGGAACAGAAGGTCCGTAGATGTCGGCATCTATCAGGCCAACCCTGGCTCCGGAAAGGCCCAGGGCAACTGCAAGGTTTGCAGCAACGGTAGATTTACCTACTCCTCCCTTGCCCGATGCAACAGCTATAATATTTTTTACGCCCTGAAGCAAGGGTTGTTTCACGGCCCTCCGTGTGGTGACGCGTGAAGTCATCTCAACATTCACTTCGGCCTGTTGATCAACAAGTTGATGAATTGCGGTGATGCAATCCTGCTTTATCTTATCTTTTAAAGGACATGCCGGCGTTGTTAAAACAACTTTAAAGTTTACCTTGTTTCCATCTACCTGCAAATCTTCTATCATGTTCAATGTAATGAGGTCTAGATGCAGGTCTGGATCATTAACAGTTCTTAAAGCATTGATAATTAATTCATTGTAAAGAGTCATGTTGGTATTTGCTGTATTAATTTAGATTTGGTAAAGATAAGGTTTTTTATAATTTCCAACCTGCCAGCCGGCAGGCTGATTTCCAATTTCAAATTTTGGATTGTTAAATTTGGATTTTGGTATTCGGATTTCTCTGGCCTGCTTCTGAATCATTAAGGATTGTCTGCTCATTATTTCATACTTTTGGTCTGGCTGTTCTCTCTATTTCCTTCAGGTTATCCAGTTTCTTTTTTGCCAAAAAACTGTTGATGTTGCCCAGATGTTCTTTTATTTGTTTGTTTCCGAACTCAAAAACCTTGTTTACCAGTCCATTAAGAAAGTCCCGATCGTGCGAAACCAGAATCAGTGTACCGTCATAATCTTGTAAAGCACTTTTGAGGATATCCTTGGTTTTTATGTCAAGATGATTGGTTGGCTCATCGAGGATAAGCAGGTTTACCGGCTCGAGCAACAATTTGATCATGGCAAGGCGGGTGCGCTCACCGCCTGAAAGCACCTTTACTTTTTTGTCCCAGCTATCTCCGCCAAACATAAAAGCACCGAGAATATCCCTGATTTTTGTCCGGATATCTCCTTTGGCTACATCATCAATGGTCTGAAAAACAGTAATTTCTTCATCCAGCATTGAAGCTTCATTTTGTGCGAAATATCCGATCAGAGTATTGTGACCAATGCTGAGCTTGCCATGATAATCGGTTTCGCTCATAATGCACTTGACCAAAGTTGATTTACCTTCTCCGTTTTTACCAACAAAAGCAACCCTCTCACCTCGTGTAATGTTGAATGAAGCACCCGAAAAGACAGTATGATTACCGTAACTTTTAGCTAAATCTTCAAGAATTACCGGATAGCTGCCTGAACGGGGTGATGGTGGAAATTTCAGCCTGAGTGCTGAAGTATCCTCTTCGTCAACTTCAATAATGTCAAGTTTTTCCAGCATTTTCACCCTGGATTGTACCTGATTGGTTTTTGAAAAGGTTCCTCTGAACCTGTCAATAAAATCCTGATTGTCAGCAATGAATTTTTGTTGTTCGTCGAATTGCTTTTGTTGCTGTTCGCGTCTTTCAGCCCGCAACTGCAGGTATGTGGAATAATTTACTTTGTAATCATAAATGCGTCCCATGGTCACTTCAATGGTTCGCGTGGTGATGTTATCAATAAAAGCTTTATCGTGAGAAATCACAATTACTGCTTTTGCGCTGTTTATCAAAAAATCCTCAAACCACTGAATGGATTCAATGTCCATATGGTTTGTCGGTTCATCGAGCAGAATAAGGTCTGGCTTTTGCAAAAGAATTTTCGCCAGTTCAATGCGCATTCGCCATCCTCCGCTGAATTCGCTGGTTGGCCTGGTAAAGTCGCTTCTCAGAAAGCCCAGTCCGGTCAATATTTTTTCGACTTCGGCATCGAAGTTTATATCTTCAAGAGAATAAAATTTTTCGCTTAGTGAAGAAACCTTTTCAATCAACTTATAATATTCGGGCGATTCATAATCGTTGCGCGAATTTAGCAGGTGGTTAAGGCACTCTATTTCGCGTTCCATATCGTGGATGTGAGCAAAAGCCTGGGCAGCTTCTTCGAAAACCGTGCGTTTATCTTCAGTAAGCAGCTGTTGAGGCAGATAAGCAATCACGGCATCCTGGGGAGCAGAAATCTTGCCCCGTGAAGGGGTTTTTACTCCGGCAATTATCTTTAGCAGGGTTGATTTTCCGGCTCCGTTTTTTCCCATCAGGGCTATGCGATCCTTTTCATTAATGGCAAAAGAAATATCCTTAAATAGAGTTGTTCCACCAAATTCAACGGTTAATCCATCAACTGAAATCATTTATAAATTTTTAAAACAGGGCGCAAAGATACCCTATTTTGTTAATTCACTGCCAAATGTGGATTTCAGATCAACCAATTCCTTCTCCAAAATAAATATCTATTAAAAGATTTCTCTTCCGGACAGTTTTATTTGAAGATTTTTTGATAATTGGCAAAAAAAAATAACCGTTTCAAAATCTGAAACGGTTATTTCTGAATGAGTTAAAATTCAGGTTTAAAATCTGTATCCGATTGAAAATCCAAATCCGGTGTTCTTGATGGAAGATTCATCTGAGATGGTCAGACCTTTGTACTCCGGGTTAATTTTCACCAGGCCAAGTTGGGCGTTCATCTGAACAAACAAACCAGCTGCTATTTCGTAACCAAAGAAAATATTTCCTCCAACATCAAGCGGTTTGTAATAAGGAACGGTTTTTGGGTCGTCAGTTTCCACAACATTCTGGAAGACAATATCCTGCTCAATTGTAGCTGCTCCGCCCACGGAGGTCTCTGTTTTTCCGCCAATGGCATAACCCAGGTAAGGACCGAATCCAAGAAAAATATAGCCATCACCTAGCGCACCCTTGTAGAGGAAATTCAAAGGTAATTCAATGTAGGATAGCTTGAATTTGGTGGTAATTGCATCTTCTTTATTCTGTGCACCCTTGGTTGAGAAAAGCAGTCCGGGTTGGAAGTAAAATTCAGGAGCTATAGGTATCTGAACATTTGCTCCGGCATGAAATCCCGTGAGCAGATCGTTTTCAATTTTATCGCCTGAAATGTCAGTTCCGTTTAGATTCTGGAAGTTAACGCCTCCAATTACTCCGAAGGTAAGTCCGGCACCGGCCTGTTGTGAAAAAGTTGCAACTGACAGCAACATGAGTAAGGTTAATATTGAAACAATTTTACTTTTCATTATTCTGATTTTAGGTTGATGGTTTAGGTTATTTATTTGCTTCTTTTTCTGCGTCAGCAATCATTTTTTCATTGGCAGTAATTACAAACTCAACCCTGCGGTTCTGAGCGCGGCCTTCTTCGGTATCGTTTGTGTACTTAGGCAGTAATTCGCCAAATCCTTTGATGAGCAGGCGCTTGCTGTCAATTCCCTTTCCTGTGAGATAATAGGAAACAGAATAAGCACGTCTTTCTGATAAGGACTGGTTGTATGCATCACTTCCTCTGCTGTCAGTATGGCCTTGAATTTCAATATCGGTATCAGGATAGGATTCCAATACCTTGACCAGTTTATCCAAATTGTTTTTGGCATCAGCCGAAAGATCTGATTTGTCGAATCCAAATAAAACACTGGAGCTGAATTCAACAACAATACCCTCTTCAACACGAATCACCTTGGCATCGGGAACAGTCTTTTTAATTTCTTCCGCCTGTTTGTCCATCTGATTGCCAATGATGGCCCCTGCAGCTCCACCAACAGCAGCGCCTATTACTGCTCCCAGTGCTGTATTGCCGGTAGCTTTGCCAATTACGGCGCCCATTGCACCTCCGGAAGCAGTTCCAACAGCTGCACCTTTTTGAGTTTTGTTCCAGGTTGAGCAACCTGTTACCATTAGGGCAGCAAGTGTAAAAAGAATAATTCTGTTACTGTTTTTTTTCATGATTGATGATTTTAGATGATTTTAAAGTATTATTAATTAAATTTCCAAAGCAACAACAAACTGAAAGTAAAGTTATTAAAAACTTATTTCGAATGCAAGTGTCTTTTGGATTGTCTGCTATTCATTGGTCATTTTGAAATGGCAATTCCAAATATTACCTGATTGAATCTTGAACGATTCCAGTTTAGCAATTACTATGCCAACAAAAACCAGCATTTAACCGGGAAATTCTATAAAAATGTTTAACTTCGAAAATCATTTTATCTGATGAAACATTTTTGCTCTTGAATATATTGATGGTTTGAAGCTCTGTGGCCCATTCTTCCAATTTTAGTGGAAAATTCAATTTATTATTGCATTTCAAATTCGCCGACTCAATAAACGATGAATTTATTTGGTTGAACTAGTTAATAATAGTAACCATGTATAACAAACTGATTGCCAATATTAAACCTTTGGGTTTTACCTGGGAAACCAGGGATCCTTTTCTTTTCTGTGTTCATCATCTTGACAATTATCCCGCAGGAAATGATCAGCTTGGTCCCGTTGCTTCGCTGTCAGGACGAAATCTGGGACAGGATTTTACTACCAGAGATGGTTGGAGAATGTACCATGGAGAGAAAATTCCGGGTTTTCCGGCCCACCCACACAGAGGTTTTGAAACCGTAACTGTTGTGCTTGATGGCTTTGTTGATCACTCTGATTCTTATGGAGCAGCAGGAAGGTATGGGGGTGGAGATGTACAATGGATGACGGCGGGTTCGGGTTTACAACATGCCGAAATGTTTCCGCTTCTAAATAAAGACAAACCGAATAATCTGGAGTTATTTCAGATTTGGCTGAATCTTCCTAAAACAAACAAGTTCGTAAAGCCTCATTTCAAAATGCTATGGGCAGAAGAAATTCCGGTCTATTCAGTGATAGATGAGGCAGAAAAGTCAACGGAGGTTAAGATTATAGCGGGAAAAATCGGAGATGTTTCTGCGCCAACGCCGGCACCAGATTCATGGGCTGCCAATCCGGATAATGAAGCAGGCATCTGGCTGATAAAGATGGAGGCAGGCGCTCAGTGGGTTTTGCCAAAGGCATCTCCTGAAATCATCAGATCTCTTTATTTCTACAGAGGTGCTGAAATTACAGTTGCAGGAATTCCTGTAAGGCCTTATCATTCTCTTGAACTTTTAGCCGATGGCTCAGTAATCTTAATTAATGGTAAAACTGATGCATATCTGCTGTTGCTACAGGCCAGACCTATAAATGAGCCGGTTGTGCAGCATGGTCCATTTGTGATGAATACGCCGGCTGAAATCAATGAAGCCATTTTTGATTACCGGAAAACACAGTTTGGAGGTTGGCCCTGGAATGAATATGATCATGTTCATCCGCGCGAAAAAGGCAGATTTGCCCGGTATGCTGATGGATCAGAAGAAATCAGGTAATGCCCTTTGCCAATGTCTGATTTTCAGGATTTAAAGTCAATCTATCCTTTTGTATCTTTCAGGTCATAAAAAATCTTCAATTGGCTAACTATTCAATAACGGTATATTCACAACTTGAGTGCGTTATTACACATTATGTTGACTAGCTTCAGTCTGATTGCAGCGCAATTTCTTTTAAAGGATCCCAAAACATTTCCTTAAAATTGACAATTCTGTCATTTTCGATGACTGCACCTTCGCTGCTGAGAAGTTGAGCCATCAGTTGCGGATCTCCGAAATGAAACTTTCCGGTGAGCATTCCATTCCGGTTTACAACCCTGTGGGCAGGAATTTGTGCAGTAGAATGATGCGATGCATTCATTGCCCATCCTACCATCCGGACTGAGCCCTTGCTGCCAAGGAAACCCGCAATGGCACCATACGAAGTTACTTTTCCATGCGGTATAAGTTTCACTACATGATAAACCGCATCGAAAAAAGAAAGAGGAGGGTTGCTATCTAACATGCTCATTACGGGCTTTAAGCTTAAACCGAAGATATTTAATGGGTATGCCCTGAGCCAGAAAAATTTTTTCGTAATGCGTTTGTGTCAGCATCACATCTTCATTCAGATTGCTGTTATAAAGATCAAAAGTGTGCATAAGAAGTTTGTGCCCTTCTCCGGCAATTGTCTCAAGTGTGTATTCAAAAAAGGCCAGGCTGTCGGTTTTCAGGTGAATGATGCTTTCCGGCCTGAGTAATTGGGCATATCTGTTCAAAAACATTGGAGAAGTAAGCCTTTTTCTTGATTTTGCAGGCTGAGGATCGGGAAAAGTTATCCAGATTCCCGAAATTTCATGAGGTGCAAAAGCTTTCAGAATGGAATCAATTCTCATTCTCAGGAAAGCTACATTCTTATGACCATTTTCCAGCGAAGTTTTGGCTCCTCTCCATAGTCTTGCTCCTTTAATATCAATGCCTATATAATTGTTACAGGGATATTGTGCCGAAAGAGCAACAGTATATTCTCCTTTGCCACAGCCCAGTTCAAGAATGAGGGGGTTGTTATTTTCGAAAAAATCTTTCCATCGTCCCCTGAGTTCAAATCCGGACTGAAGCTCTTCAAAACCAGGCTGAAATAAATGGGGAAATGTTTCGTTTTCAGCAAAACGGGCCAACTTATTCTTTGTCAAGATTGTGCAAAATACAGGTGAGTAATGGATGGATTACCGGGCAAAATTACAAAAAAAGATGTTGTTGAATGTCAAGTGAATTACCGAAGGGTTAGAAGCCAGGCTCCCGGAAAATCGCCTTTGCGCAGTTCTTCAGTTTTCTGAAGTGCTTTTTCCTTTTCTGAAAAGGCTTCAATACTCACCCTATAAAGTCCGCTGTGATTTTGCCCTGCTATCGACGAATTATAACCCTTTTCTTTGAGTTTCTTAACTAGTCTGTTAGCATTTTCTTCTACTGCAAATGCGCCGGCAATTATAAAAAAATTATCGGCTTCAGCCTTAATCTCCTTAATTATCGGCTTTTCAGCTTCAGCCACAACAGTTTCAACCGGAGGTCCGACAGGTACTTCAGCTATAGTTGTTTCAGCGAGAGTGTTGCTTTTGGGAATAGTAACCAGAAATGGATTGATCATTTCTTTAGCTGGCTTATATTCAGGTACCGGAATAACAGAGGCACTATTATTATTGTATATGCTGTTGATTTTGTCGGTGTTGAAAGCTCCCCAGAATGAGAGTGCAGCCAAAGGCAGTAAAACCGCAGCCCATTTTATTGAAGAAGGAAGTTTCCTTCCCGATGGAACGGCACTGCTGCGAACCTTATTTCGGGATGCTTTCTGGAGGCTGCCCATTTTTTCAACAGGTTGCGATGTGAAGGAAGAGAGTCCAAAGGCATCATCAAAAAAATTAATGCTACTTTCGGGAGTAAATTGAAGATTTCGTTCTTTATCAGTAAACAGAAGTCCAATATTTTCAATGTTGACTTTAGCTCCGCTGTTAAGCGCAACCGTCCAATGAAACGATTGCCTGTCGATCAAAGCTGAGGCTTCTGAATAGCTGATTTTTAAGGTTTGCACCAAATGGTTTGCAAGTAAACCATCATTGTTTCTGAGACTGCTGTTAAATGCTACCTGTCGGGTTGGAGGTGTGAAAACATTGGTTACAGGATTAATACCAGCAGGAATGTATTTTGCAATAAATCCACCAAAACCTGAAACAATTACACAATCCTGTTCGGTTAAAAGTTCGCTTATGTACTTTTCAATGCTCATAAAATCTTTCAATTTTTCCAGTAAGGGAATAACCAATTTGTTAAATGACAACTTAACAGACCTGCATAAGTGCAGAAATTTTTGGTCCCGCTAAAATAATAGCATATCTCCGGATTTTCAAGAATTGTTGGTAAGTTTTGATAAGTCTTCAGGAGTATCAATCCCAATGGTTTCAAAATCGGTAACACCGGTATGAATTTCATAGCCATTCCATAGCCAGCGCAATTGTTCAAGCGATTCTGCAACTTCGGGAGGTGCCGGAGGAAGTTTGGCTATTTTTTTCAGTACCTTGGTGCGGTAAGCATATATACCTATATGTTTGAAAAATTTGTGAACATTCAGCCATTGTTCAGTTTGTTTTCCCCTGATGAAAGGAATGGGCGAACGGCTGAACAGCATTGCCCGGCCAAAACTATCAGAAATAACTTTTACAACATTAGGGTTGAAAAGGTCAGCGTTATTTTCAATTGCCTTAATAAGTGTGGCAATCTGAACTTCACTGTTTTCGAATAATCTGATTACTTTTTCGATTTGTTCTGGTTTGATATATGGCTCATCGCCCTGAATATTAACTACAATGTCGAAATGTTGTCCATTTTTTTCGAGCAAATGAATGGCTTCTGAAATCCGGTCTGTGCCGGTGGCATGAGTTGATGCAGTCATAATTGCCTGGCCCCCAAAGTTCATCACATGTGACAAAATTCTCTCATCATCAGTGGCAACAATAACTGTTGTCAGTAACGGGCACAAATCAGCCTGACGATAAACCCTTTCGATCATGCTTGTGCCATCGATTTCAACCAATGGTTTACCCGGAAAACGGGTTGAAGCGTATCGTGCCGGAATAATTCCTGCAACCCTAAGGCTTGTTTCAGAAAAGTCCATGGATTTCAGCATTGATTTTCTCAATTACAACAGCCAGGTCTTCAGGTTTTTCGGAGAAATTCAGGTTATCGACTTCTACAATCAACAATTTGCCGAGGGTGTATTTTGAAATCCAGTTTTCGTAACGATCGTTCAGGCTTTTCAGGTAATCTAGGCGGATTGAGTTTTCGTAATCCCTGCCTCGTTTTTGAATCTGATGGACAAGTGTAGGGACACTGGCTTTAAGATAAATCAAAAGATCAGGTGGTTTTACAAAGGTGCTCATCAGTTCGAACAAGGAGGCATAATTTTGAAAATCGCGCGAACTCATCAGATTCATGGCGTGAAGGTTGGGCGCAAAAATGTAGGCATCCTCATAGATTGTCCGATCCTGAACCACAGTTTTTCCACTGCTCCTGATATCGATAATCTGCCTGAAGCGGCTATTGAGGAAATAAACCTGCAAGTTGAACGACCAGCGCTGCATATCTTCATAAAAACTTGGCAGGTATGGGTTGGTTTCAACATCTTCATAATGTGGTTCCCAGCCAAAATGTTTTGAAAGTAATCCGCAAAGGGTGGTTTTTCCGGATCCTATGTTTCCGGCTATGGCTATATGCATGGGGTAAATTTTAAAGGGTTAACGTCAGATTATTTTTTTGAATCAGTTTTGCTTGTAATTGAAAGTATTTCATCAACATATTTTCGCTCATTCGAAAGTCGTGGCACTTTAAATTGTCCTCCAAGCCTGTTTGAGATTTTAAGCCAGTTGTAAAAAGTTCCTTTTGGCAAGAGTCTTACAATCGGGATGTCAAGAATCATGTTGTGGTATCTTTTGGCTTCATAGTCCGAATTTAGTGATTTCAATGCATTGTCAAGCACTTCAATGAAGTATCCCAGATCAGAAGGCTCTTTTTCAAATTCAATCAACCATTCGTGAGCTCCGCTTTTGTTTTCACTAAAATATACCGGGGCAGCAGTGTATTCATTGAGCATAGCTCCGGATTTGGTGCAAGCCAATTCAAGGGCTTTCTGAGCATTGTCTATGATAAGTTCTTCGCCAAAAGCGTTGATAAAGTTGCGGGTGCGGCCAGTAATCCTGATGCGGTATGGGTTGGTTGAAGTGAAAGTTATGGTATCGCCAATTCTGTAGCGCCACAAACCGGCGTTTGTGGTAATGATCATTGCATAGTTCACGCCAGGAACCACTTGCTCAAGGGTCACCGGGCGGGCTTCCTGCTGCTGCTGATCGCTCAACATAATAAATTCGTAAAAAATACCATAATCGAGCATTAGCAACATATCATCGGCGTCGAACCTGTCCTGAATTCCAAAAAAGCCCTCAGATGCATTGTAGGTTTCGAGGTAGTTCATCGGGCCTGCAATCAGCCGGTGGAATTGCTGCCTGTATGGAGTAAAACTAACTCCTCCATGAATAAAGAGTTCAAGATTTGGCCAGACTTCCTTTATATTTGACTTTCCTGTGATTTCAAGTATCCGTTTGAGCAAAACCATTGTCCATGATGGAACGCCTGTTATGTTGGTTACATCTTCGTTGCTGGTTATTCGCGCAATTTTTTCTATTTTCTCTTCCCATTCGCTCATTAGGGCGATTGAGAGTTCAGGCGTACGGATAAGCTCCAGCCACGCCGGCATATTTTCCATCAAAATGGCCGAAACATCGCCTACCATCGAACCAGTGCCAGTGTTATCAATTAAATGAGATCCCCCCATCCCTAAAATCTTCCCTGTAAATATGCGGGTCTCGGGATGGTTATTGCAGTATATGGAAATGAGGTCTTTGCCACCCTTTGTGTGACAATCATCAAGGGCCTCTTCGCTTACAGGAATAAATTTACTTTTGTCGCCGGTGGTTCCCGATGATTTTGCAAACCACTTGATTTCAGAATTCCAGAGTAAATTTTGTTCGCCATTACGCAGGCGATCGATATAAGGCTTTAAATCTTCATAACTGTTTAACGGAACCCTATCTGCAAAAGTTTTATAGTTTTCAATATCTGAATAACCATATTTTTTCCCCCATTCAGTGCCCCTGGCCGATAACAGCAATTTTCTAAGCCACTCTATCTGCACATCATGGGGGTATTTCATAAAAAGCTCAATTTGATGTATGCGCTTTTTCATGTACCACGAAATCAGGGAATTAATTAAAGCCATTTTCTTTCAGGTATATTTACAAAAATAATGGATTAATCCCGAAACCCATGAAGATAAAATGATAGATTTTTACCATTTTATCAGATATCTCTCCTGGTAGAAACTCTTCAAAGCTGCTTTAATTATAATGCATTGTTTTTTAGGTCTATATAATACAAGATTGATGATTTGTTGAATTTATTTGGTCAGATGCATCTGCATCAGAAATATTATTTTGTTTGAAATAGACTGCTGTATTGGATGTATATTTGCATAACTGGTTTCAAGTATCTTACAGAAAAATGATAAATTTTCCACATGCAAAAATCAATCTGGGACTTAAGGTCATCAGAAAGCGGTCAGATGGGTTTCATGATATAGAGACCATATTGTATCCGATAGGCTTGTCAGATGCACTTGAAATTGTGCCGGCAAAGGATGGCGTTTTTGAATTTCAGAGTACAGGTATTCCTGTTTTAGGCTCTGTTGAAGGTAATTTGTGTGTTAAAGCCTTTAGGTTGATTCAGCAAAGGTACAAACTGCCCGAAGTAAAAATTCATCTTCATAAAATTATACCTGCCGGTGCCGGATTGGGTGGTGGTTCGTCTGATGCTGCTTTCACCCTGAAATTGGTCAGCAGGATTTTTTCTTTCAGAATTTCCGAGGATGAACTTCTTGACATGGCCTCAGTTCTTGGCAGCGACTGTAGTTTTTATATTGAAGGGATGCCGGCTTTTTGCACTGGCAGGGGAGAAGTTCTGCAAAATATATCACTGAATCTGGCTGGCTGGCATCTGGTTATTGTTATGCCCGGAATTTTAGTTTCGACGCTCTGGGCTTACCAGCAGATTGTTCCATCAGGAGAGTCTTTGCCGGTTTCTGAAATAAATTCAGAAAATGTTGAAAAATGGAAAACACTTTTAACCAACGATTTTGAAAATCCGGTGATGCATCAGTATCCTGTCATTCGCGATTTGCGAGATAAATTGTTGATTGCAGGTGCCGAATATGCTGCGATGAGCGGAAGTGGCTCTTCTGTTATCGGCCTGTTCAAAAAAAAGCCCGACAATTTGCCTGAAAAATTCAATCAAATGTTTGTATGGCAGGAAGTGCTGTAAAAAGCAACAAGGTGAATTTTTTCTTCACTTTTTTTCTGATAAATCAAGTACGGGATAAGCTTCGTAATTGAATTATGTCTATTTTGGGGCAATTCTCAATAACCAGATGGCCAGTATTCCAAACAAAATGTTTGGGATCCAAACAGCAACAACAGGCGGAAGATTTCCAAAGGTGGCAAAAACTGTAGTAACCTGCATAAAAAGTATAAAGGCAAAACAAATGGTTATTCCAACGCCAAGATTAAAACCTATTCCTCCCCTAATTTTGCGGCTTGAAAGTGATACCCCAATTAAAGTTAACACAATGGTTGCAAAAGGGAATGCGATTCTTTTGTGTTTTTCAATCTGAAATTTCATGAGGTTTCCAGACCCTCGAAGTTTCTCCATGTCAATAAAATCGCGTAGTTCACGATAATTCATATACATGGCATCGTCAATATCTATGGCAAAATCTCCCGGACTGATGTTAAGTAAAGTGTCCATTTTTGAGCCCCGGGTGATGATTTCAGCTTTAGTGCCAATCTCTCGTTTTATCCAGTTTTCAATGGTCCATAATCCTGATATACTGTCCCACTTCAGGTAATCGCCGGTTAACTTCTCTACCATTCCGCTATCGCTGAATTTTTCCAGGGAGAAACGAAACCCGGTTCGTTTTTTAACATCAAAACTTTCTACATAGGCAAATACACCCGGGTTGATTTGCATATGAACATTTGACTGATTGTTATTCTTCTGACTTTTCAGATAATTTTTCTGGAAATTCTGCATATTTTTGCTTGTTTCAGGAATTACGAAATTCGTAAGGCCAAACGACATCAGCGCCAGAATAAAAGAAGCCAGCAAATAAGGCCTTAGCATGCGCCAGTAGCTAACTCCACTATTTAGAATGGCAATAATTTCAGTGTTTGCAGCCATTTTTGATGTAAAGAAAATTACAGCAATAAAAGTAAATAAAGCACTGAAAAGGTTAATAAAGTAGGGGATGAAATTGGCGTAGTATTGAAAAATAATGGCATTCAAGGGTGGTTTTTTCTCCAGGAAATCGTCTATTTTCTCAGAAATATCGAAAATAATAATTACCACAGCCAGCAGAGCAATGGCATAGAAAAAAGTGCCTAAAAACTTTCGTATTATGTACAGGTCAAGTTTTTTCATGCAATCTTTCTATATCCGGTGGTAGTTAACGGTTTTTGCAGGAGTTTATTATAGTCGGTTCCCCAGGCGTTTTGCCATGATGGTTTTCCATGTACTGAAAGTTCCTTCAATGATTTTTCTTCGGGCCTCATCAACAAGCCACATGTAAAAAGCAATATTGTGCTGGCTTGCAATCATTGGTCCAAGCATTTCGCCTGCCACGAAAAGGTGACGAACATAAGCGCGGCTGTATGCTGAATCAACAAATGAGGTTCCTTCGGGATCGAGTGGTGAAAAATCGTCTTTCCATTTTTCATTTCTTAGATTGACAAATCCATTACTGGTAAATATCATACCATTACGTCCATTACGGGTAGGCATAACGCAGTCAAACATATCTACTCCTTGTGAAATTCCTTCCAGAATATTCACAGGAGTGCCAACGCCCATAAGGTATCGGGGTTTATCCTTTGGAAGAATGTTGCAGACAAGTTCGGTAAATTCATACATTGTCTCCACCGGTTCTCCTACAGCCAGGCCTCCTATGGCATTGCCCTCTGCATTACATGAGGCTATTTTTTCGGCCGAAAGAATTCGCAAATCCCTGAAGGTGCTGCCCTGAACAATAGGAAACAAGGCCTGACGATATCCGTAAAGATTTTCCGTTTCATTATAACGGATTAAACAACGGTCTAACCAGCGGTGGGTGAGTTCCATTGATTTGCGTGAATATTCGTAATCGCAAGGATAAGGTGTGCATTCATCAAAAGCCATCATGATGTCAGCACCTATAATGCGCTGAATGTCAATTACACGCTCAGGGCTGAACATATGCCTTGATCCATCAATATGCGACTGAAAAATAACACCTTCTTCCTTCATTTTACGCCTATGGGCAAGAGAATACACCTGGTAACCTCCGCTATCGGTAAGTATGGGTTTTGTCCATCCATTAAATTTATGCAAACCACCTGCTTTTTGAAGAATATCTAAACCTGGCCGCAGGTAGAGGTGGTAGGTGTTTCCCAGAATAATCCGGGCTTTTGCATCTTCATCTACATCCCGTATATGTATAGCTTTTACTGTTCCCGCAGTGCCAACCGGCATAAAAACTGGGGTTGCAATTTCACCATGGTCAGTAGAAATTACTCCCGATCGGGCATTACTTAAAGTATCAATTGACGTGAGCCTAAAATCCATGAAATCCAGTATGTGCTTCGATGAAGGCTGCAAAGTTAGCAATCTTCTTCAGACTTTTTTTCAAAAGTAAGGAGAGCCGGCAAGCTTCAACCGGCATACACAAACACAATATATGTATAATTTCAGGTTTTAATTAATCTTTGAATATTGTTACTATAGAGCATTTATTTTACTGTAATGATTTTGTCTTCATTTACAATGAAGGATAATGAAAGTTTGTTTACCATCAATCTGAAATATCCCTTTTCAAGTAAAGTTTCATTGTTGTGATTTACAAATGCAAGATCAGTTACCGGAATTTCAAATTTTAAAGTTTGTGTTTCGCCTGATTGAAGCATAACTTTACTAAAAGCCCTTAGGCGTTTTACCGGGGGGGTGTTGGATGCAATACTGTCGCTTATAAATACCTGTACCACTTCCATGCCGGCTTTTCCTGATTTATTTTGAATTTGTACACTAACTTTCAGATTTTCACCTGATTTGTAGTCTGTTTTGTCCAATGCAAGTCCGGAGTATTCAAAATTGGAGTAGCTTAATCCAAAACCAAATGGATACTGGGGCAAAAATCCTGATTCAACAGGTGCCTCTGTTATGGTTTGATCTTCGGTATGTTTGTGGTAGTATGGCTCAAGGCTGTAAGCAAACCGTGGATACGTGTAGGGGAGTTTTCCTGAGGGATTGGCATCTCCGTAAAGGATGCGCGCCAGGGCTTCGCCTCCGTAATTTCCCGGAAGATAAGCGTTAACTATGGTTTTGGTGAAGGGTTCAATGTTGTTTATCAATCTTGGCCTCCCCTGAACAAGTACCAAAATTACCGGTTTTCCTGTTGCAGATGCAGCTTTCACAAGATCCTGCTGATTTGCAGATAGTTCAAGATTGGTATCATTTCCTTGAAATTCAGTGTATGTGTTTTCGCCAAGGCACAAAATGATATAATCTGCTTGCCGGGCTTTTACCGAAAACTGTTTCAAATCCATAACATTTTCAGCTCTGAAATCTTCAGTATCCTCATAATTTACACCCTCAAACAGCGTAATCCGCTCCGGATTGTCTGATAGATCTTTGAGCGATTCATAAATTGTAGAATAGGCTTTTGTAAATTCGTTTACAAGATTACCCTGCCATGAATAGCTCCATCCACCGAGTAGAGGCCGCATATTGTTTGCAGCAGGTCCGCTGATGAGTATTTTTGCATCTTTAGGCAGAGGTAGGATATTGCCTTGGTTTTTCAGTAGAGTGATTGATTCCAGAGCGGTACGTCGTGCATCAGCAGCAAAGTTTTCAGATGCAAATTCAGGATAATCTTCCTGAAAAGTCATGGGGGTTTCAAAGAGGCCAAGTAAAAATTTAACTTTCAAAATCCGGCTCACAGCATCATCAATCCGCGACATCAATATAGCACCTTCGTTTACCAACTCAACAACATAACCGGCAAAATCAAAATTGTAGGGCACCATTGACATGTCAATGCCTGCGTTAACTGCAATTCTGACCGCTTCTTTTTGATTGGCTGCAATTTTATGCCTGGTTTGCAGGTATTCAATATCGCCCCAATCAGATACTACCAGGCCTGAGAAACCCAATTCGCCCTTAAGCAAGTCGTTAAGCAAAAATCGGCTGGCATGCACAGGCATACCATTTATTTCGCCCGAATTTACCATCACAGACATCGCCCCTGTTTCTATCGCCTTTTTAAAAGCCGGAAGGTGGTATTCTCTGAGTACATTCATAGGTATCAGGGCAGGAGTGCGGTCTTTGCCGCTCACAGGTTGAGAATATCCCAGGTAATGTTTCAGGCAAACGGCTATTCTGTTTTTATCTGACAAAAGATTGTCTCTACCCTGTAATCCCTGTATCAGTGCTTTTCCCATCTCTGAAACAAGTAGCGGATCTTCGCCAAAGGTTTCCCAATGCCTTGGCCATCGCGGGTCAATGCCCAGATCCAGCACCGGACTAAATGTCCAGGGGCAGCCAACAGCCCTTGATTCATAGGCTGTAATTTCACCGGCTCGTTCAATGAGTACCGGATTCCAGGTGGCAGCCATGCCAATTTGTTGCGGAAATAAGGTGGCTCCAGCAACATAAGAAGCTCCGTGAATCATGTCAAGCCCGTAAAGTACAGGAATTCTAAGACGTGAATT
The DNA here is from genome assembly GCA_019429275.1 of Lentimicrobium sp. GTDB lineage: Bacteria > Bacteroidota > Bacteroidia > Bacteroidales > Lentimicrobiaceae > Lentimicrobium. The sequence goes on from JAHYJC010000005.1 coordinate 64,024, forward strand.
CTGAATTGCAAATTCCTGTATTTCTCCAATCAGCCGGTTCCACTCTTTTCGTTCTCTGGCGCGGTTGTTGGCCGTATTCAGCACAGATCCGATATGGTATCTTTCAAAGGCAATCTTTAGTATGTTCGTGTCAAGCATTGGGGGTTCATCACTTTCTTTAGGGTTTTTCCCGATCGTAAGTGCATCAATTGTCACCTGAGTCATCTGCCCGGCTTTTTCCTCAAGAGTCATTTGATCAAGCAATTCTTTGATTTTCATATCAATTTCATAATTCAGGTTTACCGGTTTTTGTTTAGATTGGCATGAACATAGCAGTAAAGTACTGATAATGATTAATATGAGAATTATTCTTTGTTTCATTTCGGAGCGGGAAATTAGTGCCTTACATATCAAAGGTTGATGTCATTATCGAAAAATGGAATTGGTTTAAACATTATTGAAAGAGACAGGGCTAACCCAGACAATACATGTTTTGTGAAAGATGAAAGACCAAAAATTTATTTTATCCGGGTAACCAGTGCTATTTTTTCTGATAAACCCTTACAAAATCTATTTCCATAATGGCTTCTGTCAAGCCAGGGTCAACACCTTTTCTTCCTCCCCAGTTGCCCCCAATGGCAACATTAAGAATGATGTGAAACTTTTGATCGAACGGCCAGGTCATTATATCTCCTTCAAAATCATTTAAAAAAGTAAAATATTTCTGTTTATCAATAAAGAAATCGATTTTTGTTTCGTTCCATTCAATGGCATAGAGGTGAAATGTTTCAGAAAAATCTTTGATAAGCAGGCTATTACCCAACTGGCTATTCTTAAGATGGTTGTAATCACCTGTGTGAATAGTTCCATGAACCACTCCGGGGTCAAATCCAACGTGCTCCATGATGTCAATTTCTCCGCATTCGGGCCAGCCACCATAAGTTTTTTCGGTTGGAAGCATCCAGATGGCAGGCCAGGTGCCCAGCCCCTTGGGAAGTTTTGCTCTGACTTCAATCCGACCATATAAAAAATCTTGCTTATTTTTTGTTGTGAGACGTGCCGAGGTCCATTGATCATCTGATTTTTTTGCCCGAATAAAAAGAACTCCGTTTTCAATAAATGAATTTTCAGGTGAAATTGTGTAATTCTGCAATTCATTATTGCCCCAGCCATGGCTTCCGGTATTGTGATCCCAATCTTTGGATAACGAAAGATCATTATAATTAAAATCATCGAACCAAACCAACTGATATTCACTCTGACCGTATAATTCTGTTATAAAGAGGCAAAAAATTAAAAACAGAAAGGAGATTTTTTTCATGAGATCATTTTCACAACGGTGAGATTACCGCAGCTTTCAGGACTGATTACTATTCTTGCCGATAAATTTCTTAAGTAATTTCTACCGGATTCCGCAAGTTTTTAAATTCAATCACCCTGCTGCGGTATCTCATCGTGCATTACTAAACCAACCAACCAAATCTATTTTATTTTTATTAGTTTAGATTTTTCAGGAATTCGTACTTTTAGTAGCCATCATTTTGTTTAAATGTTCCGGCCGAAAGATCCATTTCGGTTTGTGGGATTGGCAGAAAACCTTTGGTAGCCGGATTGAATGTTACATCAAACAACTGCTGTTCACCAACGTAGTTAGGCCCACGTATGCCCGAATAGGAAAGAGTGCTGTTAGCAAAGGAAATTCCCTTACGCAAAACATCGAAATAGCGAATACCTTCCAGTGAGAGCTCAAGTCGCCTTTCGTTATAAATATTTTCGGGAGTTGCCGGTAGACTTGCAAGACCTACCCGCGCCCTCACACGGTCGAGATATTGTTGTGCATTACCGCTGCCAAGTTCAGCAGCCATAAGCAGTACATCCGAAAATCGGATCACCCTGTGGTTGCATGTTCGGTTCAACTCAAATTGTCCGCTGCTTCCCCAGTGTTCTGCATCTGAGCTGTATTTTTTTGAGAAATATCCGGTGTGCTGATATCCTTTGGTCAGAGTGCCATCAAGTTCTTCCTCTGTAAGAACTGTATATGCAAACCTGGGATCATCTTTCAGGTCATTTACAAGTTTCTGGCTAACTGTTCCAAAGCTCCAGCCGCGGTTCCAATTTGTAGAGTTGGCTACCCTGGGCCCCTGCATTTGTGCCGAAAGGTTGCCTTCTCCTCCGCGTACATATCCCCAATCCCACCATGGAGGTGTGTCGCCGTAAGAAATTTCAAAAACCGATTCCTTGCCGTATTCACCAGCCAGTTTGAAATTCTGAGCATAATCTTCAAACAGGTCATGTCCGCTGGTAGCGATAAGTTCGTCAAGGTAGCTCACCATTATACCACGATTAACAACAGTACTTCCTGCTTGTAAATCCTGGTTATAAACTCCGTTGTAGAAAAGATAAACCCTGGCAAGCAAAGCTTGTGCTGCCCATTTAGTAATTCTTCCTGCTTCTGCTGGTGACACTGAGGTTGGGAGATCGGCTATGGCTTCAGTTAGGTCTAGTGCAATCTGGTTATATACCTGCTCGGGAGTAGCTTGAGGCTGGTTATACTCTGACGGACCGCTTAATGTATTAATAAGCAAAGGAATGTTCTCAAAATATGCAACCTGCTCAAAATAAAAATAAGCCCTGAGAAATTTGCTTTCGGCAGCCAGCCTTTTTTTGAAAGCCTCAGTGGCATCAATACCTTCGATTTTTTCGAGCAAAAGATTTGCACGGTAAATTCCGGTGTAATTCTTCAGCCATATTGCATGAGCTATCTTGCTGGTGGTTGGAATGTTAAAGTTGTTGAACTCATTTTCATCCTGCCCATCGTTGGCATCAGAACCTCCAGCATACGAGTCGTCGGAGAGTATGTCGGATATAACAATAAACGGAGCCCAGGATACTCCGGGAGTTTCCTGGTAACCAAGTACATCATATACAGAAACCAGGGCCTGCATGGCTTGTTCCTCAGTTCTGTAAAAAGAAGTTGATACTTCCTGATCCAATGGTTTGAGGTCCAGAAAATCCTTGCTGCAGGCCGATAGCAGGACAAGTAGAAATAAAGTGATGAATATTTTATATGTTGTTTTCATGTTCTCTTTTTTTTTGAGTTAGAAAGTAATGGTTGTTCCCAATCGCCATGTTCTTGCCTGAGGATAAATTCCCCGGTCAATACCTATGTCAAATGAACTCCTTGCGCCAATTTCCGGGTCAGCACCTGTATAATTGGTCAGAGTATAGAGATTTTCAGCTGAAACATAGAACCTCCAGACTGAAGCGCCAACCCTTCTCAGTATTTTTCCCGGCAGGGTATATCCCAGCTGTATGTTTTTTACTCTGAGATAGGATCCATCTTCAATGTATAGGTCAGAAACACGGTAATTCAGATTGATATTATCCTGCATGACAAATCTTGGAACTGTGGTTGAGGTTCCCTCACCGGTCCAGCGATCCAGAATTGTTGCGGGTCGGTTGGTGAATTCAAGGTCTTGCCTCTGACTTCCATTAAAGATTTCGTTGCCATAAGTTCCTGTAAGGAGCAAAGAAAAGTCAAATTGTTTGTAATCGGCTGATGCATTAAAACCAAAGGTCCAGTCAGGGGTTGGATTTCCAATCATTGTACGGTCATCAGGGTTGATAATACCATCATTATTAACATCCACAAACCTTACATCTCCTGGTTTTGCATCGGGTTGAAGCACCTTTCCGGTTACCCCGATATGCTGGAAAACTTCAGCCTGATTCTGGAAGAGTCCATCGGTCTGGTATCCATAAAAATAAGCAATGGGCAATCCAATTTCGGTTCTGGTTATCATGCCGGCAATTGACCAGTTTGCGCCGGGAAGTACTCCTTCTTCGTTTCCGATTATTGTCATCTCATTCCTGTTGTAGGAAGCATTAAATCCTACGCTATATCGCAAATCCTTCAACATATTACGCCAGTTTATGCCTAGCTCAACACCTTTATTCTGTACGCTTCCAACATTGGCAACCGGTGGATTATTTCCAACATGGCCAGGAATTGGGATGGTTTCTAGCAAACCTTTCGTAGTCTTGATATAATAGTCAACAGTAGCAATCAATCGGTTATTGAATGCTGCCAGATCGAGAGCTATGTCAATTTGTTCTGACTCTTCCCATCGGATATCGGCATTTTCAATTGAAAATGGAGAGGCTCCGGTATATCTTCCGCTGCCAAATATATACCCCCTGCTTTTGTCAATTCGGGATACAAACTGATAATCTCCGATTTCCTGATTTCCATTTACTCCCCAGGATGCCCTGAATTTAAGCTGATCTATATTTTTGATTTCGGGAAAAAAGGTTTCGTCGCTGGCAACCCATGATACGCCCAATGATGGGAAAATTCCGTACCGGTTATTTTCGCCAAACTTGGAAGACCCGTCGCGCCTGATAATCCCTGTAAAAGCATATTTGCTTTTGTAGTCATAGGTTATACGGCCAAAGGTAGAGGCCAGTGCAGAATGAGAGGCTCCGCCGGTGGCAACCCAAACCGTATCGGTAGCCATATTCAGATATACATTATTGGGGTCTGTGAGTGGTACCTTTGCATTGAATCCGTATAGGTTTTCAAAATTGAATTTACTGGCGGTTGTTCCTGCCAAAACAGAAAAATTATGATCATTAAACTGCTTTGTATAAGATATTGTGTTTTCCCACTGCCAGGTAAAATACCGGTCAATTTGCTTGTTAACTGAAGTTTCGTCGATATTGAGCTGGGCATCATTCAGGTAATAAAGGGGCCTGTAACCATCGTTTAACACATAAGCCAGATCAATACCCAGGCTGGTGTTGACTTTAAGTCCTTTGAGAATCTCGGCTTCTCCAAAAATACTCCCAACAAGCTTATCAACACGGGTTTCGGATGTTTGTATTTCAAGCAGAGCAAGAGGGTTAATGACTTCACCTCCAACCAGTTGAGAAATACCATAAACTCTTCCAAGTTTGTCTTTCAGAACAGGATTGTTGGAATAAGGGGGAAGAGCAAGCTTATCGGGGTCATCTTCGAATAGCGGGGTAAGGGGATCCATATTCAGTGCACTGCTGAAAGCTCCATTGAATGATTCGTTGCTTCCAATTCCCCTTCTTATAATATGTGTGTATGCAAGGTTATTCCCGAAACTAAAAACCTTATTGACCTGGCTTTTGGTATTCAACCTGGCTGTAATTCTGTCGAATTGAGATTTATCTCCTCCAATGATTCCCTGTTGTGAGAAGTAGGACATAGATGAAGCATAAGTCGTTTTGTCATTTCCACCGGTTATTGACACCTCGTGATTTTGCATGGGGGCATTTTTCTGAAACAACAAATCCTGCCAATTGGTGTTGTATTTCGGAATCTCGTTCGGGTCAAATCTTTCAGGTCTTCCCTTGTTTCTGAGGCCTTCGTTCATGATCATCATATATTGCTCTGCATCCAGCATGTCGATTTTCTTGGCAACATTCTGAATACCGGTATAGCCCGAATAACTGATGTTCATTTTGCCGGCTTTACCACCCTTTGTGGTTATCAGTACCACACCATTGGCCGCCCTGGCACCATAAATTGCCGCCGAAGCTGCATCTTTCAGAACGTCAATCGACTCGATATCACCTGGATTTAGATAATCTATTCCTCCCACAGCAATTCCATCAACGATATATAATGGGTTAGAATTCCCTGTTGTTCCTGTTCCTCGGATACGGATGGTGGGCGCTTCGCCGGGTTGCCCAGAAAGGTTGGTTACCTGCACTCCGGCAGTCCTGCCCTGCATGGCTTGATCAACCCGCAGAACAGGAGTTGAAGTAATCTCATCAGAGGTAACACTGGCAATAGCACCTGTTACAACTTTCTTTTTCTGGGTGCCGTAGCCAACTACAACAAACTCGCTAAGTTGTGTCACTTCAGGAAGAAGAACCAAATTTATGACAGTTTGGTTGTTTACCGGTATCCTTTGTGAAGTAAAGCCAATAAATGAAATTTCCAAAGTGGCTGTCGGTCCAGAAACTGTTAGGGCATAGTTACCGTCAATATCAGTTGTGGTTCCATTAAAAGTACCGGCTTCCAATACAGTTGCCCCTGGAATTCCCAATCCGGGATCCTTATCGGTGATTGTACCGGTAACTGTATGTTTCTGTGCAAGTATAAATCCTGCATGCAGAAAAACCAGCATAAAGATTATGGTTTTGTAAAAATTTGTTCTCATCAGGTTTCAGATTAAGAATTAAATTTTTTTTTGAATTTGGTTGAATGGTTTGATTTATTTATTTAGAAAATAATCCCGATTTTCTAGTTTCTCTGGAAAACACGGATGTAATCGACTTTAAGCTGCTGAGGAAATTGGGTTGAAGAATCAGGATTTCCCGGCCAAATTCCACCAACAGCAACATTAAAGATAAAAAATTGCGGCAGATGAAATTCTGACATGTGGGCAGGGGTGATATCTGCTTCGTTGAATTTGATATCATCAACATACCACTTAATGCTGGTTTCATCCCAAATAATGGTAAATACATGATATTTATCTGCAAAAATTCCTGAAGGCAAAGTATAGGATTGCCCTGATTGTTTATGCTCATCGAAATCCCAATGAATGGTGCCATGTATGGTCCTTTCCCGGTTATTTCCGCCAATCATTTCCATTATGTCAATTTCGCCACAAGCTGGCCAGCCGATGGTGGAAATATTATTGCCAAGAGTCCAGAGTGCCGGCCATAAACCTTGCCCTTTGGGTAAAAGGGCTCTGATATCTACCCTTCCGTATGTAAAGGTTTTTTTATTGCGGGTAATTAATCTTGATGATGTATAAATACTACCCTGATAATTTTCGTTGCGGGCTTCAATGGTTAGCACATCGCCAGCAACACTTGTATTTTCCTGTCGGTAGTATTGAAGTTCGTTATTGCCCCAGCCACCTGCTCCGGTTTCATAGGTCCAGAATTGAGTATTCAGCGAATTGCCATGAAACTCATCGTTCCAAATGAGTTGATAGCCATCGTATTGCAACGGAGTTGTATAGCCCTCGTCAATGGTAACGGGGTTGTTATCAATTATAATAACCTGCTTTAGAGCGGAAATAAACCTGCCCGAAGTTCCATAGGCCCTCACTGTAATCTCAAAAGTCCCGGGTTTGGTGAATTCATATTCGAAAGAACCTGTTTTATTCGAAGCAACTGGCTTAACTGTGTTTTCGATGTATAAGTGGTATTCAGAGGCATTGTCAGCAGTTGCCTTGATATGGACTATCCCCTTCTCTGGATCGGGTATGGTAATCTCAACCTCCAGATTAGATGGATTTCCTGTGTCTGTATTGCTTTTCTCTTCTTTGGTGCAAGAAGCTAGCAAGGCAAATAACAGGGATCCCAAAATGTATCCATAAAGCCCAAGACTTTTCACAAGCAATTTATTAAAAGCTAAGATCGGCTTATGCCGATCTTAGCTTGATTAATTTTTTATTGGAATCTGAAATTACGGATAAAGAAAGTACCTTCGTCAGTATGACCACCACCACCAAGTGATATGGCAAAGAAGTCAAGATCTGTTCTTGTACCTGGGGTATATACACCCGCTCCAGGGCCGCTGGATGGTTCATTCAGGTTAAAGGTATAAGTAACCCACTCATCCATTACCGTAGCCTCAGCATCATATTGCACATGACCATTCCACCATTGTTCAGTTTGACTTGCTTCACCTATAATAACGGCAATTCCTTTTGTCAATGTACCTGTATAATTATTTGAACTTGGCATATAGACATCAATAGACACAGTTGTAAAATTATCAAACTGAATGTCGTATTCCATCTGAAATTGTAGTTCCTGGTATGTGCCCTTTCTGTCATATTTACCACAGGTAACTCCAACGCCTGCAGGATCATCAACACCAATAGTAAATTCCATGCCGCCATTGGTTGCTGAACCATTGCCTGGATATACACCAGCCGTATCAAGTAAGACGAAACTAGTTGGAGTTTTAAAAGAATTCCACATCTCGGTTGGTGTTAAATCAGGAAGATCCTCTCCAAAAGGTGGTTGTACAGTTACTACTTCGGGTTCAAGTGCCGGGTTTGAATAGTTTGCATAAGTAGCATCCCAGTATACTCCATCATAAGTGAAAGATATGGTCATTAAATCATATCCTTCTTTCTTTTCAATTACAGCCTTGAATGATTTAAAGGCTTCCGGAACAATGGATTCTGCATTGGTGCCAAGCTGTGGAAGTCCCATCCATGCGCCATTGCCAGTCAGTGTAATTGTATTTGTAGTGGGCTCATAATCAAAAGCATGTGTACCGCTTAACCAGGCGCTTACGTTAACCCCGTCTTTGTTAACCATATTGGCAGGAATTGCGTCAAAACATACTTCGTTATTGGCGGTTCCACTAAAAACGGCTGTTTCACCCCAAAAAGATCCTTTGTCATCAAATATGAATGACATTTCACGGGTAAAAGTGAACTCATGGTAATAAACACAAGGCCGGGCACCTGTATTTTCAAGTGCAAACCATGAACGTGCATTTGCTGCATCAGGACCAACTCCAAGGCTGGAACCTTCACGGAATAGTTTCCAGGTTTTTGATGTTTCGCCCGCCAAAAGTGCCAGTGCTTCATTCGGATCTTTTATCTCAATTGTTGCAGAATAAGTTGCAGAAACGTTTGCCGAATTTTTTGCAGTCAGAACAACTGTAAAGGTACCCGGGGCAGCAAAAGTATGGACAGGGCTTTCAACAGTTGATGTCTGTCCATCACCAAAATTCCACTCGTAACTAGTGGCATTCTGTGAGTAGTTTGTAAAGGTAACCTCAAGATAATTTGTTGTGCTCAATGCGAACTGGAAACTTGCAATCGGGTTTTTTGGAGGATCCGGATCGTCTTTCTTGCATGACGACAATGACACGATTGAAATGACTCCTGCGAAAATCAGAAGCAGTTTGCTCCATTTTAGAAATCTGTTTTTCATTGTTTGTTTTTTTAATGTGAGTAATTGGTTGGTTATTTGTTTTTAATGAAGTTTAAATATAATTGATGTATTTTAATATTAAACCAGGTTTGTAAAGTAATTGTGTAAAAGTTTAGCTGATCTTAGTTGGTTTGCATCGCAAATATAGTATTTATTGTGCCTTTTGCAAATTTTTTTTACGCATCACGTCTACAACACTGATGAAACCATACTACATCATTATTACATCAACATGATGCTAAAAATCTGTTAAACAATGTAATAGAGGTTGATTGCATGAAATAACCAGCTCAACAAATACAAAATCTCAGGTTTTTGTGTATAAAAGTATTCAATAATCAAATTGCAGGATTTACACCGACAGAATATAGTCTGTCAGATTCACATTATGATCAATGTTAAGCTTTTTACGCAGCCTGTATCGGCTGATTTCCAGGCCTCTGACTGATATATTCATCAACGGGGCAATTTCCTTACTCGACAGGTTCATTCTCAGGTAAGCACAAAGTCTTAGTTCTTTTGGAGTCAGCGAAGGATGCGTATCTTTAAGTCTCAAAATGAAATCCTGATGTACATCGTCAAAATATGTATTAAAAGCCTCCTGGTGCTGTTCATTTTTTAACTCCTTATTAATTTTTTTAATGAGCTGTGAAAGCAGGAATTTCTGATCCTGCTCCTTGTGGGATTTCTGTAGCGCCACCAGTTGCTCTTTCAGGAATGTAAGAATTTTGGTTTTGTGTATAAGATTCAGGGTTGTGTTCGCCAGTTCTTTTGTTTTATGACTCATTTCATTTTTCAGAGCCTCATTCCTTAAATGAATTATTTCTTTTTCATTTATCAGCGATTCCTCCCTGAATTTTGAGGCTTGAACGGATAGCTCTTTTTCATGTTTGATGACTTCGGCTTGTCGGGCTTTCTCTATTTTTCTTCGAAAGAAAAAAATGTTGCCCGCAAAAATCAGAATAAGAATAATAGAGTAAAAGATTTTAGCTGCCAGTGATCTGTGAATTGGTGGCCTTATTTTGAAATTAAACCCGACAACCTCACTCTCTGAATTAAAAGCATTCTTGCTTTTTACCATAAATGTATAGTCACCTTCTGCCAGATTAGTGTATTCTTTTGTCGCCTGACTCTCCCAACCCGACCATTCATTTTCAAAACCTTTCAGCCTGAATGAAAAAACTGTTCCTTCGGGATACTCGAAAGTGGGGCTTGAGAATCGGAACATAGCAGAATTGAATCGGAAAGGCAGCAGGATTTCCTCAAAATCCGCCTTCTTTTGATTTTTATCTGACAACTTGTGCGTAAAATAAATTGTTGAATCGCCACTTGAGAACTTAATAACCCTTAAAAATACCGGGTCATTGTCTCTTTTCCTGAAATCGAGGGTTCCCGGAGAATAATGAATGAGCCCTTCCTGCGAACCTATAAAAACATTTTTATAATCTGAAAAATAAATGTTTTCAAAAGAAGGCAATAACATATTGTTAATCCTGTAGAAGGGAGAGAGTTCGGTTGAATATTTTCCTCTTTCAGTTTCCCTGACAACCCCCATAAAAGTGTTGGTAAAGAACCAGTAATTTCCGCTTATATCTTTGGTTATTTTGTCAATAAAGGGTAAACCTGCGAAAATGTCGACATATCTTGGATTTTTGTAAAAGTTATCACCTTTTCTGTCATATTTATAAATGCCGTCGATGGTCGTTATATTGAGTTCATTATCCAGTAGGTGAATGTTATAGGGCAGTTCATCAGGCAATCCTTTGGAAGATTTATACAGGGTAACGGACTCAACTTTGGTTAAGTTATTGTTAATCTTCAGGCTGTAAATTCCCCGGTATCCGTGAGATACCCATATGGTTTTTTCATCATCCTGAAGTATGGTTCGGCTAGACTCTTTAAATCCGGTTATTTCATGTGAAAATGTCCAAGATCCTTTTTGTTTTGTAAAAACGGATAAACCATTGTAAGATCCTGCAATTAGTGTATCACTTGATTCACGATGTCTGATAAATGTCCAGTAACCTGGAATTGAAGAAATTTTTGTTGCTTTTTCTCCATCAATAAGAAAACACCCGGTATTGTGCCCACACAAAAGTTGTCCGTCAAAAACCTGAAGTGACCATACCTGACCTTCGGTGCCCGGTATAAGTTTGAATTTGTGATTTTTTTCGGCTGTTTTATTAAACAGGGAAATATCAAGAAAAAACAAGCCCTGATTTGTGCCGGCATATAGCTTGCCATTATGCACATATGAAGCATATGTAGCCTCAAGGTTGAAATTGAAATCGAAAACAGAGAGGGGGGAGCTGATTTCAGCATAATCAATTCCGTTGTCCAGACCCATCCACAGGTTATAATGCCGATCTTCAAACAGGCTGAGGATGGTATTGTTTTGCAATCCCTTTGACCGGTTGAGGTGTTGCACTATATTCCCACTCATATCGGTGAGAAAGACGCCATTCTGAACAGTACCAAAAGCCATAAAATTATTTGACAATGCAATTCCTGAAAACAATTCGAAATTTTTAAGTTTCTCATTTACTGGCGATTGCCATGGAATTAATTGTTGCTCATTGATAATAAAAATACCTTCAGTTGAAGTGCCCATTAACAGTTCTCCATTGCTGATTTTAAACAAGCTCCTTATTTCGGTTTCCTGAAAGAGAGGATGATTAACCACTGACTCCAGACCGCGCTCACTCAATCGCATTAAACCTTTTTTGCGATCAACTATGTATATAATTCCGTTAACCTGAAACGATTGTGTGAAAGACGAAAATGGTTCTATCACTTTAATCTGATTATCTCTGAAGATAAAAATGTATCTGAAAGACTGAAAGATGATGCCAAAGGAAGAATTATGGATTCTCCAGATTTCATCAAATGACCTGAAATACTCCGGTATAAGGTGTGAAAGTGAATTAAAATACATTCTTCCATCCCATCCTGGCAAATAAAATCCAAGTTCCTCAAATGCACCCGCATAAATGGTGTCACCTTTAACCAGGAGAGAACGAATGATTGTGCTTTTGGGCATGGGATAAAGTTCCCAGTACTTTCCGTCAAATTCCAGCAATCCATCATTATTGCCAAAATACATGAATCCATTACTGTTTTGCTCGATAGCCCAGTTCTGTGAACTTGACCTGTAAATCTTTTTAGGGTAATTGTTAATGAATGGCGAGCCTATATCTTTAATTTGAGACTGCCCCTGAAATGGCAGAAAACCAAATGCTGACAACAGGCAAACCCATAAGAAATTCATCAGATGTTTATATTCTGATGAACCTGTTTTTATAAGGTGAATGCTCTTGTTTGGATGCATGGTGCAGAGCAAAAATAATAAATTAAACATAGCCATGATGTATTGATTTCTGCATCATAATAAATTCGGTATTAACCCCACGCTCCTTAAATGGGGAATGGAGTAAAACTATACCAGGATATCAATTAATGTTGAAAACTTGTTTCCTTCATTTCGACTGCTTTGGGTAAATTTGCGGCCAAATATATTTGTATGGAGTGGTTGAATGGCATCTTGTCATCAGAATGGTTACCTTTCATTTGGGCTTTGATGGGTATGTTGTTCATTCAACTTATCTATTACTGGATCATATTTAGCCGGCTGGCATTTTACAATCCTTCAAAAAGGCCAGTCAGCGAAAAAAGGGAGCCTGTTTCTGTTGTAATTTGTGCAAAAAACGAATACCGTAATTTGGTTCGTTTTTTACCTCTCATCCTTGAACAAAACTATCCTGAATATGAGGTAATAGTCGTAAACGATGCCTCTGATGATGATACATTTTACCTTTTGCGAGAGCTGAGTGGCAAATACAGCCATTTGAAAGTTGTTCACATCCATCAGAATCTTAATTTTTATGTTGGTAAAAAATTTCCACTTTCTATTGGAATAAAATCGGCAAAATATAACACTTTGTTATTGACAGATGCCGATTGCTATCCAGCAGGAACTGAATGGATCTCATCAATGCAGTCTGTTTTTACAGATAAAACCCGGGTTGTTTTGGGGTATGGAGCTTACCTTCCAATGCCGGGAATCTTAAACAAAATGATCCGGTTTGATACGCTTAATGTGGCAATGCAGTATATGTCGCTCGCGCTGGCAAAACTTCCCTATATGGGAGTAGGACGCAACCTTGCTTACCACAAAGAGTTGTTTTTCAATTCCGGAGGGTTTATGAAGCATTACAAAATCAGCTCGGGAGATGATGACCTCTTTATCAATGAAGTTGCCCATGGCTGGAATACACGAATACAACCTTTGAGCGAAGCCATTACATACTCAAAACCAAAGGTTACTCTGGGCTCCTGGTTCCGGCAGAAGCGTCGCCATCTGACAACAGGAAGTTTTTATCGCATAACTCATAAAATTACCCTCGGGCTTTTTTCCTTCTCTCAATTGGCTTTTTATACTCTTCTTATTCTTCTTCTTTCTTTTGGAGTTGATTGGAAGTTGTTACTTGGAATTTACTTGGTGCGATTGTTTACACAGATTTTTATAATAAAAAAGTGCATGATCAGGCTTGGTGAAAAGAATTTTCTGCTTCTGATTCCCTTTTTTGAATTATTTTTGATGATGGTAAACCTCTTGCTTGGTTTTGCAGGTTTATTTTCACGGAAAACACAATGGTAAACAAATCGGGTTCAGGGGAGTCATCCCAAAGAGATTATTTGCTTGTAGAGCAAGCACTTAATGGCAATCAAAAGGCATATGCTGAATTAATGACTCTTTATGAAGATCCCGTTTACCATGTTATATTTCAAAAGGTGGGTGACTCAATCATTGCCGAAGACCTTACCATTGAAACTTTCGGGAAAGCATTCAGGAATCTTGGGCGTTTTTCACCCGATTTTGCTTTCAGCACCTGGCTATTCCGAATTGCCATCAACCATTGTATAGATTTTCTGCGAAAGCAAAAGAAAAACCCAACCATGCGCGATGGAAACAATTATTATTCAGTTCAGGTTGAAGCTATTGATAATAAGCCCGATCCGGAAGAAATTTTTATCAGAGAACAACAGCTGGGCCTTATGCGCGATACTGTTGAAAAACTCAAACCCCGGTACCGAAAGCTGATTGAACTCAGATATTTTGATGAATTAACCTATGAGGAAATTGCCTCAGAACTGAGTCTGCCACTGGGAACGGTTAAAGCGCAATTATTCAGAGCAAAGGATTTATTATATCATATTTTGTCAAAGTCAAAGGAATTATAATTCCTTTGCCAAAAGCTCAGTTTTTCTTTTAATTTCGTATTCGCTGAGGAGTTTAGCCATGGCTTTATATCCTGATTCAATGATGCATTCTGCTTTGTGAAAATCAAAAGTATCGGCAGAGTTTACAGGGATATTAAGCAATATTTCAGGCGTTTGTTTTTCAAGGGCATACAAGGTAAGCTTGTGCTGCATTAGTTCAAAAGAATTGTGCACAATATCAAAGATGCCATTTATACTGCTTCTTTTGGGATGGCCTCCTGTCATGCTGTTCCACTTGTCATTGATTAGCTTTCTTGTCTTATTAACAATGCTGTCTTCTTCATCCTTCTGTTTTACAAGATTTTCCTGTCGGGGCGCATTTACATTTACTGCAACCAGAATATTGCCTTTTGGAATTTCGACATGTTCAAGTGGAAGAGGGTTAACCAGCCCGCCATCCACCAATAGTTTTCCATCCTTGCTGACTGGCATTAGCACACTTGGAATAGAGGATGATGCTCTGATTGCTGAGAGCAGATTGCCTTTTGTTATAACTACTTCTCGATGGTGGTTCAGATCAGCAGCAATGGCAGCATAGGGTATCGGGAGATCTTCAATGCGGACATTACCCAAAAAATTCTTCATTTCATTAAAAACCTTTTCGCCTTTTATAATTCCCGTTTTACTTACTGCAAGATCCATCAACCTTATTACATCCATACGGGTCAATTCTGTCATGAAAGACCTGAACTCTTCCATCTTGCCGCAGGCATAAACTCCGCCAACCAATGAACCCATTGATGTTCCTGCAATGGCCGTGATCTCATACCCGTGCTCGATAAGCGCATCAATAGCCCCGATGTGAGCCAGGCCCCGGGCGCCTCCGCTTGATAAAACGAGTGAAATTTTGATATTATTCATATTTTTCAATTAAGTCTTTAATTTTAACATTAACTACTTTTTCGCAAAAATTATTATCAGCAGTACAAACCGAAAGTTTGTAGCCTTCAACCAGAGGGTACGTTTTCAGTTTAAAGCCTGCCGATTCCGGATCATTTTCGAGTATATAGTTTCCTGAATCAGTGTGTTTTATAGTGAAGGAATTTAGGTTTTTGGTAAGTCCTTTCCCAATGGCTTTCAGAAAACTTTCCTTCAGTGTCCATAGGGTAAAGAAAATGTGAGCTTTTTCGTTTTCGTCCTCAATACTGTTAAGCCATTTGTTTTCAGATATTGAGAAGAAGCGTTTGGCAACTCCCTCCGGCACTTTTTTCATTTTTTCAACATCAACGCCTACAGGCGTCGGTGACAGAGCAACCACAACCCAATCGCCTGAATGTGAGATGTTGATATGTATTCCGGCAAATCCGTCAGGAACAGGTTTGCCTTTTTCTCCGGTTGTGAATGGAATTTCAGGTAAAGATTTTCCAGTAGCCCGGTGAAGTAAATGACGGGCCATAACCTCGCCAAGCAAACTGCGCTGAGCATCGCGGCTTCGGGCATATCTTTCTATTCTTAGACCGGTTGTCAAGGGCACGAGTTTTAAGAAAAGTGGTTTCAGCTCTTCGAACTCCTTGTCGGTTACCAATGAAATTGCATAAATTTCTGTCATAACAACCTGCTTACCTACATTTATGTTATCTTCAAACAATATTGCGGCTATGTTTTGCTGCATATTTTTCAACCGAACGCATTACCCTTAAAAGATTCTTTCCCCATATCATTCTGATTTCGCGGTTTGAATAGCCTCGTCTGACCAGTTCAAGGGAGATATTTCCCATTTCTGATACATCTTCACATCCTTTCACAGCACCTCCGCCATCAAAATCAGTACCAATGCCAACATGTCTTATGCCAGCTATTTTTACGATATGGTCAATGTGATCAACCACATCGCTTACTGTTGCAAGTTCCTGTGGGTAAACTTCATCCATTCTATACCATTCCTGCCGTGCTTTGTCCATTTCATCTTTCTGTAGGTTTTTATAACCCCGGTATTTAACCTTCAAAGCTGCATAAGCCGAATCGCGTTGCGGATTAGGTAGGGGCTTCTTTACATAATTGCTCAGAATGCACATTTGTATAACACCCCCGTTTGCTGCCAGGGCTTTCAACATTTCATCACTCAGGTTGCGTGGATTGTTGCACAGTGCCCGTGCACATGAATGCGAAGCAATCACAGGGGTTTTGCTGAAGCTGATGGCATCATAGAAAGATTTGTCAGAAGCATGTGAAACATCTACCATCAGGCCTTGGCTATTCATTTCCGATATTACAAGTTTCCCAAATTCTGATACTCCGTTGTGTTCGATGCTGTCATTGGAAGAATCGCAGATATCATTGTTGTGTGAATGGCAAAGCGTGATATACCTTGCTCCCAGATTGTAAAACAAACCAACATTTGATAAGTCAGTGCCAATGGGAAAGCCATTCTCGAGGCCTGTAAAAACAGCCTTTTTCTTTTTTCTGTCAATTTTGTAAATATCTTTTGATGTGGTGGCCTTTTCTAATTTATCGCTGTGTTTTGCAATGGTTTGATCGATTGATTCTAAAATTCCAACAGCTTCATGGAACGCTTTTTTGTTGTTTTTTTGGCTCCTGTCTTCCTGACCGACAAATACTGCAAAAAAGGCAGCATCCAACCCTCCGGCTTCCATTCCAGGAATATCTACCCGCCTGCGCGGACGAACTCCACTGTGGTCTTCAGCAAAATTAAAATTTGTATCAGAAAACCACATGGGGGTGTCATTGTGCGAATCAATGGTTAAGGCCCTGGCATGTATCCTGGCTGCTTTACGGATTATCCTGTCTTCTTTTGGATTGGAATAGCTGACCTTCAAGTCAATAAACATAAACAAAATAATGATTAATGGAAGAAAGTAATCGGGTATTTTCATGTGATAAATAGTTTTAAATAATTGGTTTTCTGGCAAAAAATCTTACAACGTGGGCTTTTCCCTGATGCAGAAGCCCCTCATCCAATAATGTCGTTACCTCTTCTGATTCAAGTAATTCCAGATTAACAAAATCGGCTTCGATGATGTTTTTGTCATATAAAAGCATTTCATCTTTAGGGCCACCGCTTGAGTTAAGTATTTGCTCTTTAGTAAATGCTTCCAGTAGCAGATAACCGCCGGGTTTTAAGAATTTCAACAACCTCCTGTGAACCTTTTTTCTGATTTCTTCGGGCATATGAACAAATATGAGAGCGATTAAGTCAAATTCATCTGACCTGGCTTCAAAAGTTGTCAGGTCGCTGAGGTGATATGAAATCTTAACCCTGGTATTTCCGGCGAGTTCCAGCGCTTTTCGCTGGCCTTGTTCACTTTGATCGAATGCAATAACATCCCATCCCAACGATGCAGCAAAAACGGCATTCCTTCCCTCTCCTTCAGCAGGTAGAAGAATTTTGCCAGGGTAAAGCATTTTTAGTTTTTCGGCAAGCCAGGCGTTGGGGTTGGTACCATAGATGTATTCTGAGGCTGAATATCTTTCATTCCAATGTTGTTTCATGTTTATTTTCAGGGTTGAGTGATTTTTTTATTCAATCATTGGTCCATTGATTTAAAAATTATTTTCCTGCTTAGCCGTTAATCTGCATACTGGCTGCAATTTCTTTAATCAAAGTCCATGCATCTTCAACATGATTTTGCTCGACATAAGTTTGCGCGATTACCATCCTCAATGTGAATTTTCCACGAATTTTGGTGTGGGTCATATAGAGTTTCCCTGTTGCATTCAGTTTATTTAACAACTGCTGATTGAATTGATTGATTTTTTCTTCATCATTGATTCCCTCGGGCAGGAAACGAAAGCACACCAGGCTAAAATTTACAGGTGCCAGCAATTCAAATCCATGGGTTTGTTTAATTTCTCCGGCCAGCCATTGTGCAAGATCCAGATGCTTTCTGATTTTTTCACGGATGCCTTCCACACCGAAACTTCTTATAACGAACCAGAGTTTGAGTGCCCTGAATCTTCGTCCCAGAGCTACTCCCCAGTCGCGGTAATCATTTACCAGTCCACGGGTTGGTGTTTTGAGATACTCAGGCAGAATTTCAAAAGTGCGGATCAGCATTTCAGGATCCCTGACAAAGTAGGCTGAGCAGTCGAAATTTGTGAACATCCATTTGTGAGGATTAAACACATAGCTATCGGCCAGTTCCAGCCCAAGGGCAAAATGTCTCATTTCGGGCAACACAAGGGCTGATCCGCCATAGGCAGCATCTACATGTAACCATAGTTTGTGTTCTCTGCAAATTCGGCCGATCTCATCAAGAGGGTCTACGCCGGTTGTACCGGTGGTTCCTATTGTAGCAACAACACAGATTGGCTGAAATCCGGCATCCAGATCGGCATTGATTGATTTTTCCAATCTTTCCGGTATCATTGCTGAACGATCATCAACAGGTATTTTCACCAGATTCTTCCGGCCAAAACCGGCAATCTTTGTTGCTTTTTCTATTGATGAGTGTGTTTCAGTAGAGCAGTAAATCCTGAGTTTTTCAATCTGATAGAAACCTTCTTCGTTTACCCTGAAACCAGTTGCCTTTTCCCGGGCTGTCAGCAGTGCAGCCAGGGTTGATGCCGAAGCAGTATCCTGTATCACACCGGTCCAGCTTTTCGGAAGTCCAAACATTTGCTTCAGCCAGTTCATAACCCTTTCTTCAAGCTCAGCAGCTGCGGGCGAAGTTTCCCAGATCATGCCCTGCTGGGCCAGCGCTGCCGTTAGCATTTCGGCAAGCACACTCGGATAGCTTGAATTGGCAGGAAAATAGGCGAAGAACGAGGGGTGTTGCCAATGCGTTATTCCAGGCATAATGATTTTCTCAAAATCAGCCATAATCTGAGCCATACTCTGACTGTTTTGCGGAGGAGAGACCGGCAATTGCGATATGATCTCACCTGGTCTGACCAAAGATTTTACCGGGTATTTTGATACATCCTCAAAATAGTCTGCAATGCGGTCTGCCATACGGTGGGCTTCAGCCCTGAATTCACTCGTATTCATCGGGTTAGTTTATTTTAAAGGATTTGAGCATAATCATCCCTGATGGCTTCAGTAAGTAAAGTAAGGTCTGCCAAAGTGGTGAAGGGATTCATCAGGGTTACCCTCAGAAAAGTTTTCCCATTTACCTGTGTCTGAACAACATAAAATCTTGCATCCTTGAGAATATTTATACGGATGGAAGCATTAAGTGTATTCAAATCTCCTGAAAAGTCCTTTGGGCAGTACCTGAAGCAGACTATGTTGCAGTCAGGTTTAACGGCAAGTTCAAAATCAGGCTGTTCTTCGATAAATTTAGCAAAACTTAGTCCAAGGTCGTATGCATAGGTTATGTATTCTCTGAAAAGGTCGTCACCGTATTGTCTGATCATGGCATATACCTTCACTCCCAACATTTTCTTGGTACATTCAAGAGTTCTGATAGCACCGTCATACCAGGGTTTCTGTGTTTGGCTTAGCAGGTATTCGGCCTTTTGTGCAAAAGTTTCAAATGAATGATTTCCATTTCGAAAAATTACAGCCGTTGTTAACGCCGGAGTCAGCATCATTTTGTGAAAGTCAATAACCACAGAGTCAGCCCTATCAATTCCTTTTGTCAGATGTGTGTATTTTTCAGTCATAACGGCAGCTCCGCCATGCGCTCCGTCAATGTGGAACCAGAGATTGTGCCGGGCTGCGAAATCGGCCATTTGATCCAGTGGATCATAAGTTCCGGTCGATGTTGAACAGGCATTACCTACAAGTGCAATTACCTTAATTCCGGAGTTTTGTGCATCAATCAGTGTTTCTTCAAGTTTTGAGGCATCAAGTTGCATCCGGTCGTTGACAGGTACTTTAACAAAGCCCTTTTCGCCCCAGCCCATGATGCGGGCAGCTCGTGAAACACTGTAATGTGCCTCAGCCGAAACCATTAAGGCAAATGGTTGATTGCTGTCGTTTCCCTCTTCCCAGATGTTAAAATTGCTCATAGCTTGCCGGGCAGCCAGCAAAGCTGTTAAGTTTCCGGCTGAGCCTCCTGAAGTCAGAATGCCATCTGCCTCAGCTCCAAAACCAATGTGTTTTGAAAGCCAGCCAATCACTACTTTTTCTATTGCTGTGGCAGCAGGGCCCATTTCAAAAATAGCCATACCATTGTTGAGCATAGCCTCAAGCATTTCGGTGAGTGCAGAAATAGGTGCAGGTGGTACAACCTGATGCCCGATGTATCCGGGATGGTGAATATGGTTGGATTGCGAAAGAAGGGTGGTGTAAAATTCCTGAAGATTGAAATCGGGTTTCTTTAGGTCTGCGGTCCAGAAAGCAAACAGTTCGTCGGGAACCGAAGGAGGTAACACCGGCATAGTTTGGCTGGAGAAGCAGTCAGTAAGGTAAGTTGTCAGAAGGTCAACAAGTTTATGGCCTTCTTTCCGGAATTCTTCGGGATCGAAAGCTTGTTGAAGCATTTTATTCATAGGCTTAGTATAAACTGTAAAAGTAAATATTTTCATAAAGCCCTTTGAATGTTATAGGGTATGATCAGAAAAACTTAATCTACATACCCGGCTTTCAACCTGACTATAAATTTTTTGCTTATTTAATCTTTTCAAAATCCTTTACTAACTTTGCCAATCATTGGAGTTAAACATTTGTAAATCAAAATACAATGCAACTTACTGAATTTCAGCAGTCAATTTTATCCGGCATTCCCCTTGAGCTTCCTCAACCCCGAAAGTTGGATAATGATGTTAGCCATGCACCTGTGCGTAAAGATATTCTGTCGCCAGTTGAAAAGAAGCTGGCGCTGCGCAATGCGCTTCGCTACTTCAACCCGGTGCATCATGAAGAACTGGCGCCGGAGTTTGCAGAGGAACTCCGGAAATACGGCCGTATCTATATGTACAGATTTCGTCCGGCTTATGATATGTTTGCCCGGCCGATTGACGAGTATCCTGCCAGGTCAAGGCAGGCTGCAGGTATCATGCTTATGATTCAGAATAACCTGGATCCGGTTGTAGCTCAGCATCCTCATGAATTAATCACGTATGGCGGAAATGGTGCCGTTTTTCAAAACTGGGCGCAGTATCTGCTAACCATGCAGTATCTTGCAGAAATGACCGATGAACAAACGCTTGTCATGTATTCGGGCCATCCAATGGGACTTTACCCTTCACACAAGGACGCTCCCCGTGTTGTGGTTACCAATGGAATGGTAATTCCCAATTATTCAAAACCCGATGAATGGGAAAAATTCAATGCCTTGGGTGTGTCGCAGTACGGACAGATGACAGCAGGGTCGTATATGTATATTGGTCCTCAGGGAATTGTGCACGGAACTACCATAACGGTTTTGAATGCAGGCCGTAAAATTGACAAAGATGGCAAAGGTATCGCTGGCCGGCTATTTGTGACTTCAGGCCTGGGCGGAATGAGTGGAGCCCAACCCAAGGCAGGAAATATAGCTGGTATTGTAACCATTTGTGCTGAAATTAATCCACACGCAGCCAATAAACGGCACAGCCAGGGATGGGTCGATGAAATTTCGGATAACGTTGATATTGCCATTGACCTTGCGTTAAAATATCAATCTGAACGCAAAGCGCGCTCCATTGCTTTTCTGGGAAATATTGTGGATTTGTGGGAGAGGTTGGCTGAACGAAATATCCGGGTTGATATGGGTTCAGACCAGACATCACTTCACAATCCCTGGGCTGGTGGATATTATCCCGTTGGACTGAGCTATGAAGAATCAAATGAAATGATGGCGCACCAGCCTGAAGAATTCCGCAGAAGAGTTCAAAAAACACTGCGTCGTCATGTGGTAGCAGTCAATAAGCTAAGTGCAGCCGGTATGTACTTTTTCGACTATGGGAATGCCTTTCTTCTTGAAGCCGGAAGGGCAGGTGCTGACATTTTAAAAGAAGACGGAAAATTCCGCTATCCTTCTTATGTGCAAGATATTATGGGCCCAATGTGCTTTGATTATGGTTTCGGCCCTTTTCGCTGGGTATGCGCCTCAGGCAATTCCAAAGACCTGGACACTACCGACCTTATTGCAATTGAGGTGCTTGAAAAAATTGCCACTAAGGCCCCCGTCGAAATCAGTCAGCAAATGCGCGACAATATTCATTGGATTAAGGGTGCTAAAGAAAACCGCCTCGTTGTGGGATCTCAGGCCCGCATCTTATATGCCGATTGCGAAGGCCGCACAAAAATTGCGGCCGCTTTCAACAAAGCCATTGCCGATGGCACCATCAGCGGGCCTGTAGTGCTTGGAAGAGATCATCATGATGTTTCAGGTACCGACTCGCCTTTCAGAGAAACCTCTAATATTTATGATGGCAGCAGCTTTACAGCTGATATGGCCATTCAGAATGTAATCGGAGATGCATTCAGGGGTGCAACCTGGGTTTCAATACACAACGGAGGTGGCGTTGGCTGGGGCGAAGTCATCAACGGTGGTTTCGGAATGTTGCTCGATGGCAGCGCCGACAGTGATCGTCGTTTACATTCAATGCTTCATTGGGATGTGAATAATGGTATCTCACGTCGTTCGTGGGCCCGCAATAAAGAAGCAATATTTGCCATCAAACGTGCCATGGAAGCTGAACCCCGCCTCAAAGTTACGCTACCTCATTTTGCTGATGACTCATTGATAGACAGGATGTTCTGATTGTTCTCCGGCAAAGTTCTGATGACCCGGACATCTACTTACAGAAAACGCAATGCAATAAAAAATCTGGCCAGCAACAAACTGCAGGCCAGATTTTCTGGTATTATATTCAAAGTATTATCTTATGACACTGATTTTCTTACTGCTGACTGCTGATCCATCATCAAGCATTATCAGATAAATACCAACCGGCCAGTTTGAAGTATTAATTTCAAGTTTTTGGTTGATATCAACAATGGCTATTAATTCAGTGGAATAAATAATTTTTCCCAATTGATTGATTACCTGTGCTTTGATATTTCGGTTTTGTTCAGTGGTGAACTCAATAAATAACTGGCTGTTTGCAGGATTAGGATATGCTTCAAATCCGGTTGTAACCGGAATTTTATCAATGCCGACACTCACTACATCAAACTGGGCGGTTTGTACATATTCAAAGGTTGTGCCCGAGGCAAGCGTTGTTCCTCCTGATGTAAGTCTGTAAAAACCAGCTCCGTTTCCACAGCAAATGCCATTTCCACCGGCATCATAAATAAAGAACTCATAACATCCGTCGGCCGGTAATTCAACATCTGTATTTTCAACATTGTTCGGCAGAGTATAAGGCCCTCCGCTGGCAATCACTGAGCCGTTGCCGTCTTTAATTTCCCAGGTAATTTCTTCAGGACTATTGTCAGTTCTGATTTTCACCAGAACTTCACGGGTTGAGTTAAGTGCCGGCTCAAAAGTGTGCAAGATTGTGTCATTTTTTAAATATTGGTCCGTTGTGCCATTAACAGACTGAGCATACAGTTTAAAAGAATTAGTTGCAAGTATTTCATAGTTTACTTCGGGAATTTCAATCAAAGCAGATTCAAGCACCCCAAGATTCCCATTCCAGGTATAAGTTTGAATGTCTTCGTTGTTTACCTGATATTTAAGTTCAAGTGAAGTGAGGGGATTATTACCATTATTTCTGATGCGGACAATCGGATTAAGATATGTCTGGCAATAATTGGAAACAAGATTGGTAAATTCCATGATTTCAACATCGTTGGAATATGGTGCAATGAAATTTCCTTCCGACAAATTGCATGACTGGTGAATCTCTTTACTAAGTGGGTTCTGAACAAAAGCTATCACACTTAACTGATCAAGATTATAGACATTAGCCAACTCCCAATACGACTGAATAATCATATAATCACCTGCACTTATGGGCGTAGGTAGTGATATTCCGGTTTTGGTGGGAAGTAGCTTTTTCATTACGTTGTAAAAATCGCGTTCACCATTTGATCCCGGAGGATTTGTGAAATGAATGTGCTCCTCAATTATTGCCATAAAGGCTGCAGCCTGCCCGGTTATATTGCTCGTGGCTTCAATCAACATAGTCACAAACAGGGTGTCATTTGTCGGGGATAAACTTTGAAAAACACTTAATTCAAATGGAGAGGGCACTGCATAACGGGTATTCACTGTATTAATGTTCCATGAATTCGGATGTCCGTTAAAATAGTTACCGTCAAGAACTGAATTTGGAACCGAAACGACGCCATAGTAGGAAGTTCTGGCGGCTGCATCGGCAGGGTTGTGGTTGTACATGGGGTCATATCCCGGCCAGCTTGTATGGTACATTATAGATGTAATTTTATCGGAATTATTTACAAGAAAGGTGTGCAGACCGGGATTGACAGAGGCGCATGGACCACAACTTGCCTGTGTGAAGTGCTCAAGCAGAACCAGCCGCTGCGACTGAGCCATCAGAACCTGAGCGAAGAGGAATAAAACAAAAAAAGTAGCTGATTTTTTCATGAAGATGAATTTTTAAATTTCATATGCAAATGTCAGCATTTTTGATACGCAAAAATGAATCTGAATAGTTTTTAAAAAATATTTTTAAGATTGAATGTGAAATCAGATTAAAAATATTAGTTTTGTAGCTTAATAAAAAATGAGTAATGAACACAAAGGCTCATTATTAATAAATTCATATATCAAGTTTAATATATGAAAATTTTAGCATGATTTTTGCTGTAATAAAATTTATCATCTTGATTTTAATTGCTTCTAAATTGACCTGATTATGAAAAATATTTTACTAACTCTTCTTTTTACTTTTGCAATTTTATTTGCAACACAGGCGCAGTCACTTGTACTCAAAGACAAGGATGGCGTTGATGTAACCGGGCAAACCATAGATTATTACTGTACTCCGGGCTATAGTTTTGCATCATTGGGACTTGATGTTTACAATGTTTCTGATGCCGCAAAAAGTGTTAAAGTAAGGAAAACTGATATTCAAATGGTTGAGGGCTCTGCCTCCATGATTTGCTGGGAAGCTTGTTATCCGGCTCATGTTATTGAAACACCTGATCCGCTCAGAATAGATGCAGGATCTTATGTAACCAATTTTACCGGAGATCTTTCGTATGGAACTACTCAGGGTTCTTCAGTGGTTAAATTTACATTTTTTGATGAAACAAACCAATCAGATACCAGTTTTGTCATTATCAATTATATTATTGGAACGCTGGGCGTAAATAATAATTCAATTTTGCGTGCTGAAATTTCAAATGCCTATCCTAATCCGACAATTGATCTTACCTCCGTTGACTATAAAATTCCACAGAATGTTAATGGTGCTTACATCAGAGTCAACAATTTACTTGGTACCACCGTTTCAGAAATTAAATTAAAATCCGTACAGGGTAAAGTTGCTATTGATGTAAGTAATTTAAAGGATGGCGTTTATTTTTATTCGCTCATTATAAATAATTCTGCTACGCAAACACGAAAATTTGTGGTAAAGCGTTAGTATAAAAGATACTCGGAATACTAGGAATACTCGTTTAGCTTAATGTAAGAAAAACTCCGCTTTTGCGGAGTTTTTCTGTTTTATATACCTTCCGATTGTTTCCTCCAGATCAGTCGATCCAGCTCTTTATTTGTGATTTAACTATCCAAATTTTCAACGTCTGGGGTTATTTTAAGACCCTATGTCAAGATTCTCTATGGTAAAGTCCGGGAATTAAAATGATTTCTGAATTTCTGCCAATTGGGTAAGAAAATATTTTTAAATTTGAGCAGACAATTTGTTTTTGCACAGAGATAAATACTTCCGTTTGCAGGGTTTATTCTGTCAGATTCATTTTTTTTGCTTTCGCTTCAATTATTAAATTCTAAATCATTTTTGGCCAATAATGGAATTTTCCAAAACAAAACTCTTTGCACTGGTTTCACTTCGTCTGGTTATCGGATGGCATTTCTTTTATGAAGGGATGGTTAAAATTTTAAATCCAGCCTGGACCTCAAAAGCATACTTACTTGATTCGGGGGGTTTTTTAAAAGAAATATTCGGGTGGATAGCCCTGAACGATGCTGTTTTATGGGTTGTTGATGCTATGAATGCCTGGGGTCTGATGCTTATTGGATTTTCCTTATTGATTGGTCTTTTTACAAATATAAGTGCCATTTCAGGAATGATTCTGCTTTTTTTCTATTACCTTTCTCATCCTGCTTTACCCGGAATTGAATATCTCTTTCCTGTTGATGGAAGTTATTTCATTGTTAACAAAACAATTGTGGAACTTTTCGCCCTTTTTGTAATATTTGCTTTTCCAACCAGCCAAAATATTGGATTGGAAAGGTTTTATGACAAAGCAAAAAATACCAGAGCATGAATCAGGATAATAACAACAAGAAGGGTATTAGCCGTCGCGATTTGCTGGCTGGACTGGCTTCTTTGCCGGTACTTGGAGTTTTGGGATATGGACTTCATCTTCAATCGCAGGATAGAAAAAAATTTAATTCCAGCAGGCTTCACAACCTCAATATTCAGATTCCCAAAGGTATTCCCCTGCTTGTTGATGGTCCTCAGCTAAGACTGGGGATTGTTGGGAGCGGAAGCAGAGGCCGTTATATTATGAAGGCGCTTGGCTTTGTCAATCCGGCGCGGATTGACGAATGGACTTCTAATGCCTCAAAAGACAAATACTGGAAAGAATATCTTAATGAATTTCTGAGTCAGAAAAATCTTAATGTCAAGGTCACAGCAATTTGCGATGTTTTCGATAAAAATGCTGGTAGCGGTTTAGCCGCTGCTGCAAATATTCACCGCAATGGCAGTTCCGGTCAAATGGCCGATATTCCAAAGCGGTTTCTTACCTATCCTGAGTTATGTGCATCGCCAGAGGTTGATGCAGTTATCATTGCCACTCCCGACCACCTGCATGTGCCGATTGCCATTGAAGCTGCAAAGCATGGAAAACATGTTTACTGCGAAAAACCACTTTCGTGGACAGTAGAAGAAACATTTGAAATACGAAAAGTGGTCAAGGATACCGGCATCATTTTCCAGCTGGGCCACCAGGGAAGGCAGACTGAAAGTTATCAGGTAGCTCGTTCTCTTATCAATCAGGATGTTATCGGAAAGATTTCGCTCATTGAAGTTTGCACTAACCGCAATGATCCAAACGGAGCCTGGGTTTACGATATTGATCCCGAAGCAAACGAAAATTCTATCGACTGGAAGCAGTTTATTGGACCTGCTCCATGGCACGATTTCAGTCCTGAACGTTTCTTTCGCTGGCGTTGTTGGTGGGATTACAGCACAGGTTTAAGCGGTGACCTTTTTACCCATGAATATGATGCTTTAAATCAGATTCTGGATCTTGGAATTCCCCATTCGGCTGCGGCATCGGGAGGTATATATTTTTACAAAGATGGGCGTACCGTGCCCGATGTTCTGAATATGGCTTTCGAATATCCCAAACGTGATCTTACCTTATTGTATAGTGCAACATTGAGCAGCGAAAAAAACCGTGGCAAAACCATAATGGGTCATGATGCCTGGATGGAACTCGATGAAACACTGACTGTTTATCCTGACCGAAGTTCAACACGGTACAGAAAAGAAATTGAACAGGGGTTTCTGGAGCCTGGAAAGCCTTTTTATTCTTATGTTCCTGGCCAGGACAAAGTAGATGCCATTACCACCCCAACCGAAAAATATTTTGCAGGCCGTGGTTTGCTTTATACTTATCGCGATGGTAAAACTGTGGATACCACTCATTTGCATCTTAGAGAATGGCTGAACTGCATCAGGCTGAACAATGGTGCCCAGCCCAGTTGCAATATTGATCAGGCTTTCGAAGAGGCTATCACCGCACACATGGGAACCATCTCATATCACGAAAACAGACGAACCTTTTGGGATGAAGTAAACGAAAAAATAATCTGAAAATCATTAGCTATTTCCGGGAAACCGCCATTTGACGCATTGTCCCAGCAAACCAGTAACCACTCTATGACAACAAGAAGAGATTTTTTACGATCAATTTCATTGTTTTCTGGAGCAATGGCACTTGAATTCAATTCATCATGCCTGACAAAAACTTCCAAAATCCAAAATGATTTCGGTATCCAGCTTTGGACAGTTCGCGATCACATTCATGTCAATCTGGATTCCACACTTACCGCATTGGCCGAAATGGGTTATAAAAGTATTGAGGCCTATGATTTTGATAGAAAATTTTTTGGCCAAAGTGCTGGTGAATTCAGTAGTGTGATAAAAGACCTTGGCATGCGTTTGACAAGTACACATGCCGGAATAACAAGTGAAAATGCAGCAAATTATGCAGAAATTGCAGCGCAATCAGGCTTAGAGTACCTTATTCTGCCTTCGATGATGGGCCGGCCTGCAGCAAAACCCGATGATTTTCGTTATTTGGCAAAAGAGATGAATCTGATTGGAGAAAGTTGCAAAATGTCTGGAATTAAATTTGGGTACCATAATCATGATTTCGAATTCAAACCGATGGGAAATGAATTGCCCTTTGATCTTCTTCTTCAGGAAACAGATCCTGAGCTTGTATCATTTCAACTTGATATCTATTGGATGGTCAAAGCCGGTAAAAATCCATTGACCTATTTTGAAATGTACCCTCAACGTTTTAAAACCTGGCACATCAAAGATATGGGCAACGACGGAGAAAGTTGCATTATTGGAAATGGTAACATTGACTTTAAGACCCTTCTTAACCATAAGAAAACAGCAGGACTTGAACGAATATTTGTTGAGCAGGAGCATTATGCTGAGGGTACATCGTTGTATTGTGCCGGGCAAAGCCTTAAATACATCCTTGATCATTTGATTTAAACCATAAAACCAGTTTATGATGGAAGAAAAACCTAACACAGACAATGGAATGGATCGTCGAAAGTTTATACGCAATACTGCGTTGACAGCCGCCGGTTTTATGATTTTGCCCAGCCATGTTATCTCGGGGCTCGGCCATCTTGCTCCCAGCGACAAGCTTAATATAGTTGGCGTTGGCGTTGGAGGCCGCGGCGGTGGTGTTATCCGGGCTGTCAGCAGTCAGAATATCATTGCACTCTGCGATGTTGACTGGAAATACTCAGCCAAAATTTTTGGTGAATTTCCTGATGCAAAGAAGTATTACGACTGGCGAAAGATGTTTGATGAACTCGGCAAGTCAATTGATGCAGTAGTCGTTGGCACACCTGACCATACTCATGCCATCATCAGCATAAATGCCATGAAAATGGGGAAACATGTGTATTGCGAAAAACCCCTGACACATTCAGTTTGGGAGTCAAGACAAATGACCGAAATTGCCCGTGAATATAAGGTTGCTACACAAATGGGCAATCAGGGAAATTCAGGTGAAGGTATACGTCAGGTTTGTGAATGGGTTTGGGATGACGCAATCGGAGAAGTCCATGAAGCCCATGCCTGGACAAATCGTCCCATCTGGCCACAAGGATTAGAAAGACCTAAAGACGTAATGCAAATACCTGATACCCTTGCCTGGGATCTTTTCCTCGGCCCTGCGAAAGAACGTCCATATAACTCCATTTATACACCCTGGAACTGGCGCGGTTGGTGGGATTTTGGAACCGGAGCACTTGGCGATATGGCTTGTCATATTATGGATCCGATCTTTATGTCGTTGAACCTCAGGTACCCGATCCGTGTTCAGGGGACTTCATCACAATTTAACACTGAATCACCGCCTTTGGCCGAAGTTGTAAAATATGTTTTCCCGGCAAGGGAAAAATTCAAAGGCGTTAAAATGCCTGAACTAAATGTAATCTGGTGGGATGGAGGTTTACTTCCCCCACGTCCGGCTGAGCTGCCCGATGGTGAAATTATGGGACGAGATCCAAACGGTGGTTGCCTTTTGATTGGTTCTAAAGGGAAAATTATGACCGGCTGCTATGGTAAAGATCCTTTCCTGCTTCCACTTGATTATGATAAAAGTTACAAGCGTCCGGCCCCTGAAATGCGCAGAATCACCACCAGTCATGAAATGGATTGGGTACGTGCCTGTAAAGAGTCACCGGAGAACAGGGTAGAAGCCAGTTCTTATTTTGGCTACTCGGGCCCTATGAATGAAATGGTGGTTATGGGAGTAGTTGCTGTCAGACTACAAGACCTGAAACGCGAACTTTTGTGGAACGGCGAAAAAATGCAGTTCACCAACATCAGCGACAGTGACGAAATACGAGTGGTTAAAAGCGACAGATTTGAAGTTATCGAAGGTCATCCGCACTTCGATACACAGCATGAAACCATGAACGCAAAAGTTGCTGCTGATGAATACATCAGACACACATATCGTGAAGGCTGGACAATATAAAGAGAGGTATTGCTTATGGTCCTCGTTAGGGAGACGGAGGAATTATTCTTTAGCTCCACGCCTTAATTAATAATCAGAAACATGAATTTATTAATCATTAAAACCTTGAAAAATGAAGAAAGTACTTTTTGTTCTTGCAGTTTCACTTGCGATGGTTTCCTGTAATCAGATAGGAAACAAAACTTCCAAAGGCGAAAAAGCCGAAGAAGCTGTTTTGGTAAATGCATTGACCGAGACCGAAATTGCCGATGGCTGGATGCTGATGTTCGATGGTGAAAACCCCGGAAAATGGCGTGGCTATGGCAAGGATTATTTTCCCACAGGTTGGGTGATTGCAGATGGAACTTTGCAGTGCCTGGGTTCTGGTCGCGGTGAAGCTGGCTCTCAGGACGGCGGTGACATCATTTATGATGAAAAATTTCAAAATTTTGAACTATCGCTTGAATGGAAAATATCTCCGGGAGGAAACAGCGGTATCTTATATCTAGCTCAGGAAATTCCCGGAAAAACAATCTGGCAAACTGCTCCGGAAATGCAGGTACTTGACAATACAACTCATCCCGATGGCCGCGATGGACTTCATAGTGCCGGTGCACTTTACGATATGATTGGTGTTCCTCAGGATAAAGTAAAACCTGTAAGTGAATGGAATCAGGTTAAGTTGCTGGTTTATAAGGGTTTGGTTGAGCATTGGCTAAACGGAGAAAAAGTTGTAGAGTATCATTTATGGACACCTGAATGGAACGAAATGGTTGCAAAAAGCAAATTTCCTGAGTACAACCCCGATTGGGCAAATGTGGCTCAGGAAGGTTTCATCGGACTTCAGGATCATGGTGATGATGTCTGGTACAGAAACATCAAAATCAGAAAATTGTAATCGACTGCTAATAAAACAGATAAAAATTAAGGCCGGATCAAAGTCCGGCCTTTACGCTTTGTGGCTGACAATTTATTTAAGTCCAAAGGCAGATTTAACCTGGTCAACATAGTCAGTACATTCCCAGGCAAACAGTTTTACTTTTTTAAAGATCCGGGTTTCTCCGTTAATTACTTTATTAAAAGTATCACCATTTGAATAGTAAACTTCAACTTCTTCTTCTCTCGGATCACGGCCAAAATGGCCATAACTGGCAGTCTGGGTATATATAGGATTACGAAGTCCGAATCTGTTGATGATAGAAAACGGACGCATGTCAAACAATTTATTTACCACTCCGGCAATTTCTCCATCGGTAAGTGCTATGCCTTCTGAGTTAGTGACTCTTGCTGAACCATTAGTATTTACATAAAGTCCAACAGGCTGTGCAATACCTATTGCATAGGCAACCTGAACCAAAACCTCATCGGCAACTCCGGCAGCAACAAGGTTTTTGGCGATATGCCGCGCTGCATAGGCTGCCGAGCGGTCAACTTTTGAGGGATCTTTGCCCGAGAAAGCTCCACCGCCATGCGCTCCTTTGCCGCCATAAGTATCAACGATGATTTTTCTGCCGGTAAGCCCGGTGTCGCCGTGCGGCCCACCGATTACAAATTTTCCGGTGGGGTTTACATGTAAGGTAAAATTATCGTCAAATAACAATTTGATATGATCGGGCAATTGCCTGACTACTCTCGGAATCAGAATTTCACGAACGTCCTTTTCGATTGCCTGCCGCATTTTTTCATCACCTTCCTTTTCGGGAAGTGATTGATCAGCAAAATCGTCATGCTGGGTTGAAATAACTATAGTATCAATTCTAACCGGATGATTATTATCATCGTATTCAATGGTAACCTGCGATTTTGAATCGGGCCTGAGGTAAGTCATCTCTTTTCCCTCTTTGCGGATTTTGGCAAGTTCCTGCAAAAGTGAATGTGCCAACTCAATGGGCATAGGCATGAGGTTCTCCATGTCGCGGGTGGCATAACCAAACATCATTCCCTGATCCCCGGCACCTTGTTCCTCAGGGCTTTCACGCATAACTCCTCGATTGATATCAGCCGATTGTTCGTGAATGGTTGATATAATCCCACAGGATTCGCCTTCAAAACGATACTCGTTCTTGGTATATCCTATGTCTTTTATTGTTTTTCTTACAACTTTATGCAGATCAACATAACCTTCAGTTCTTACTTCGCCACTGCAAACCGTAAGTCCCGTAGTAACAAGCGTTTCACAAGCTACTTTTGAGTTTGGGTCGAAGCGCAGAAACTCGTCGAGCAGCGCATCAGAAATCTGATCGGCAACTTTATCAGGATGCCCCTCCGAAACGGATTCGGATGTAAAAAGGTAAGCCATTATAACAAGCTGTTAATTAAGAAATTATGTAAGATGGAAACAGAGGATCAAAGGCAAGAGATGCTTTAGCATTTTTTTTAATGGTTGCAATCAATCAAATCTCTCCATTCCGGCTTAACCGGCGGAGCAAAGGTATGAATAATTTATTTTGGATTTTGGATTTCGGATTTTCTTCGCTGACAAATTATTTTGGGGAAATGATTTAGCTTGTGGTGAGTTGCTGAAAAACATCTTCAAGTCTGTTGCTCTTTTTCTGCATGGATAGAACTGTCAGTCCTTTCTCAACAGCAAACCTGAATATTTCCTGACGCACATCAGTTTCCTTGCCTGATTCTATCAGCCAGGTTTTGGACGATTCCTTGAATACCCTGATTACTCCTTTGATACATAGAAGCACTTCGGTTTTAATATCCTGATCAAATTCAACAACCACCTGTTCCGTTTTCTCATTTCTTTGAAGAAGATGATCTGTAGTGTCATCGGCAACAATTTTTCCGAAATTGATAATGATTGCCCGGCTGCACATGGCTTCAACTTCCTGAAGGATATGCGTGGAAAGCATTACTGTTTTTTGTTTTCCGATTTCAGAGATCAGATTCCTTATTTCGAGGAGCTGATTTGGATCGAGTCCTGAAGTGGGTTCATCCAGAATCAGCACATTGGGATCGTGTATCAGCGCCTGAGCCAAACCAACCCTTTGCCTGTATCCTTTCGACAAGGCTCCGATTTTTTTTCGCTGCTCATGACCAAGACCGGTCATTTCTATCATTTCTTCGACCCTTTTTTTTGTATTTTTTCCCAATTTGTGAATACCTGCCACAAATTCGAGATACTCCTTAATATACATATCAGCATAAAGGGGATTATTTTCAGGCAGATAGCCAATTTTTTTTCTTACCTCAAGCGACTGCTCGTGAATGTCGAAACCGTAAACACTTGCTTTGCCCGAGGTTGGAGGAATAAAGCAGGTGAGAATTTTCATCATGGTAGATTTTCCGGCACCATTAGGCCCCAGCAAACCCACAATTTCTCCGGGTTTGATGGAAAATGAAACATCATCGAGCACGAGTTGTTCACTGTATCTTTTGGTAATATTTGAAACTATTATTGACATGAGGCTGCTTAATTGAATGAACAAAGGTAAGAAAGAATAATCAGATGAGATTTTAGCTTGCAGAGTTATAGTGCTTTTGCTCCCCGGCCGGATTCAAATCATATATTGTATCGGTCAATACTTCTGAATGATTTGAATTTCAGATTTCAGGCAATACTATTTAATAATTTTGCTTTTTAAGAACTCTTGTAACCCCATTGCTTAATATTCAGGAATTAATAACCCGGATTTATCAACAATTTATTGTTTACAAATTTGTAATATCAAAAATTACCTCTACCTTTGCACCCCTTTTAAAAGGTAAAGTGTCCCCGTGAACGGCCGTAACCTGCAGCGATTTAAGCTTTTCCAATAACAGGGCAAGTCGTATATTGCTGAATCTCATGCCCGTGATCACCAATATGACGGCTGGTTTTATTGTTTTAATCAATAATTCTTTAAAAAAATGAACACATTAAGTTATAAAACTTTATCGGCCACACCTGATAACATTCAAAAGAACTGGGTGTTGGTTGATGCAGAAGGACAGACTCTGGGTCGCCTTTCAAGCAGAGTTGCCAATCTGATCAGGGGTAAATATAAAACCAATTTCACTCCTAACCTGGACTGTGGTGACTATGTAATTGTTATCAATGCTGAAAAAATAAAGCTCACGGGCAAAAAAATGGCCGAAAAGGTTTATGTTCGTCATACCGGTTATCCTGGCGGACAGCGTTTTGCAACTCCCTGGGAGCTTATGCAAAAATTTCCTGAAAGGATTATTGAGCATGCAGTAAGAGGAATGTTGCCAAGCAACAAACTCGGAGACGCACTGTATCGTAACCTTAAAGTTTATGTAGGCCCCGACCATCCGCATCAGGCTCAGCAACCACAATTGATCAACTTAAATTCTATTAAATAATTATGGAAGTAATCAACACCCTTGGCAGGCGAAAAACTGCAGTAGCCCGCATATATCTCAAGGATGGTAATGGCGCCATTACCATTAACGGAAGGGATTACAAAGAATATTTTCCAACTGGCACGCTTCAGTATATTGTAACCCAGTCACTTGAAATGGCTGATTCACTGGGAAAATATGATATCAAGGCCAATCTTGACGGAGGTGGTATTAACGGACAAGCAGAAGCGCTCCGGCTGGCCATTTCCAAAGCACTTGTTGAAATCAACCCCGAAATGCGTCCTCCGCTAAAAGCCAAAGGCCTGATGCGCAGGGATCCACGTATGGTTGAAAGGAAAAAACCCGGTCAGAAAAAAGCCCGTAAAAAATTCCAGTTTAGCAAGCGCTAAAACAAAATGGTGTTTAGTATCTAAATCATGGGGACCTCAGAGCCGTTTATTGGCTGCCTGATTATGAGCTACCCTGTGATTGAATTTCACAGAATGTAAACAATTAACAAAAATTTAAATGGCAAGAACAACTTTTGAAGAATTACTGGATGCCGGTTCACATTTCGGGCACCTCAAACGCAAATGGAATCCGAACATGGGCCCCTATATTTTTATGGAGCGCAATGGAATCCACATTATTGACCTTTATAAAACCATTGCCAAGATTGATGAAGCAGCAGCAGCAATGAAACAAATTACCAAATCTGGTAAAAAGGTTCTTTTTGTTGCAACCAAAAAACAGGCTA
This sequence comes from Lentimicrobium sp., assembly GCA_019429275.1. Classification (GTDB taxonomy): domain Bacteria; phylum Bacteroidota; class Bacteroidia; order Bacteroidales; family Lentimicrobiaceae; genus Lentimicrobium. The sequence continues at coordinate 99,492 of JAHYJC010000005.1, forward strand.
AAGAAATCGTTGCTGATCATTTAAAAGGTGTTGGAATGCCTTACGTTACTGAGCGCTGGCCTGGTGGTATGCTAACCAACTTTGCTACTATACGCAAAGCTGTCCGAAAAATGTCATCGCTTGATAAACTGATGGTTGGAACCGCTTTTGAAAGTATTTCAAAGCGTGAACGTCTTCAGGTTACACGCGAGCGCGCAAAACTCGAGAAAAACCTGGGTTCAATTTCAGATTTGAGCCGTCTCCCGGCTGCTTTATTTGTGGTCGATATCGTTAAGGAACATATTGCTATCGCAGAAGCCAGAAAACTCAATATCCCCACTTTTGCAATTGTTGATACCAATTCAGACCCAAACCTTGTTGATTTTCCAATTCCAGCAAATGATGATGCATCTAAATCAATTTCACTTATTGTAGGTAAGATGGTTCAGGCCATTGAAGAAGGATTGATGGAACGCAAAATTGACCGTGATAAACGCGATGAAGAAAGAGAAGAAGGCGTTTCAGGTCGTACAGAAGGTGATTTTGAACTTGATGATGAAGACGATGGTAATGTTGGAAAGACTGAACGTCTGCGTTCAAAACCAACCCCTGAAGGTGAAGGTGGAGAAGGCCGCAGCCGTAAGCCCGGAACCCGAAAACCTTTAGGTAAAAAACCTGGTGGAACAGGTCCCAGAAAATAAATTTTAAAAATAAAATACAGGATTTAACTATGGTAAATATAACCGCTGCTGATGTAAATAAATTGCGTCAGATGACTGGAGCAGGAATGATGGACTGCAAAAAAGCTCTTCAGGAAAATGATGGAGATTTTGAATTGGCTATTGATTACCTGCGCAAAAAAGGTCAGAAATTAGCAACCAAAAGGGCAGATAAAGATGCCAATGAGGGTATAGTAATTGCACAGGTCAATGTATCAAAGGATTATGCAGTTATTTTCATGCTCAACTGTGAAACTGATTTTGTTGCGAAGAATCAAGAATTTGTCGATTTCACCAAATTACTGCTTGACAAAGCTATTGAAGCTCAACCCTCATCAATTGAAGAATTCAAGGCTCTGAATTTAAATGGTCGTAGTGTTGAAGAAAACATTACTGAAATGGTTGGCAAAACCGGCGAAAAAATGGAATTGGCGCACTTTGAGGTAATCCGTGCTCCCCGTGTTTTTGCATATAATCACCCTGGAAATCGGCTTGCAACAATTCTTGGCTTAAATAAAGCCGATGTTGAAGGCATCGATCAGGCAGGCCATGAAGTTGCTATGCAGATCGCCGCTATGGCACCTGTTGCTGTCGATAAGGATGATGTTTCTGCCGAAACCATAGCCCGTGAAATTGAAATTGGAAAAGAACAAGCCCGCCTTGATGGTAAACCTGAAGAAATGGTTGAAAAGATTGCCCTTGGGAAATTAAATAAATTCTACAAGGAAAACACACTTTTAAATCAGGAATTTGTTCGCGACAATAAATTGTCGGTGGGTGAATTTCTTCATAAGCTCGATAAAGACCTTACTGTTAGCGGATTCAAACGCTTTATGCTTGGCGCATAATTCCTGATATCTAAACTATTTCTGATAAAAGCCGGCTTTTAGCTGGCTTTTTGTATGAGGGTCCGAAATAGAAGGTGCATTCTCTATTTGTTGAACCAAAAAAGCCTGTTAAAACAGGCTTTTTTGTCGGAAAATGTAGCGGTTTTAGCTCCCCAGCAGTTCTTTAATGAGCTGGGATATAGTTTTATTGTCAGCCTTGCCTGAAAGCTTTGCAGAAGCTGCCGACATGACTTTGCCCATGTCTTTTATGCTATTGGCTCCGGTTTCTGCCATAATGTCCTTTAAAATTGGAAGTAATTCTTCACGGCTCAATTGAACAGGTAAATATGCCGATATGATATCGGCCTGGAAATTTTCAATAAAAGCGAGGTCGGCACGGTTCTGCTCAGTATATATTCCGGCAGCTTCACGTCTTTGTTTTACAAGTTTTTGTAGTAGTTTTATTTCTGTTTCAGCAGTAATTTCTCCCTTTCCTCCCTCGCTTGTAATTTCCAGCAACAAGGCCGATTTAATGGCCCTTAAGGCTTCAAGTTTTTCCTTCTCACGGGAAAGCATGGCCTTCTTAATATCCTGATTTATTTGTTCTGTTAAACTCATTTACTCAAAACTTAATCTACATTGTCGTGAAGGAACGAATTGTTTTGTCTCATTTCAACCGGATTGTTTTCGGTTTTAAAGAGCGTATATCTTGAAACCTCGGACTTATCAGATGATGGAGCTTGGTTGAGCTCAACTTTCTTCCTCAGAAATGCCGGTTGATTTTCAAGTTCGGTCAGGCCATCAGGTGTTGCAATTTTGTAACTGAGGTCCCGCATCCGGGCATATCTTTCATTTGCTCTTTCTTCTTGTCTGTTTTTTTCTTCCACCAATTCGGAATTTTCTGCTTCATCGGGTTTGAAATTTTTGAGAAAATCAAATCCGGGTTCCTTTTCTTTTTCTGCTTTTATCGGAGCTGCACTAAAACTTCCGGCCTGTTTGTTTTCATTTGTCAGATTCTGAATTTGTTTTTCTGTCGGAGAGTTTACAATTTCAAATGTAAAAGTACGCTGCGGTGTTTCGGGTTCAGGTTCGGACTTTTCATTGATCTTTACCTCCTGGATAGGTTCTGATGCGATAACCTCTTTATTGATGAGTGTAATTTCTTCCAATGGAGCAGGTTCAGGTTTTACAATTTCCTTAGGCTTTTCAATTGGGCAAGGGCCTTCCTGATTGAGTGGATAAACTACGATTTCGGGTTTGCTTGCTTGTTTTGCATTGTCATTTAAAGATTCAAACCCGGTGGCAATCAGGGTAATACTGATTTTCTCATCCAGGGTTTCATCTGTGCCATTTCCCCATATAATATCGGCTCCTGATCCGGCTTCATGTTGAATGTAATCAGTAATTTCCATCACCTCGTCGAGAGTTATTTCAGATGTACCTGATGAAATGTACAGAAGAATGTTGCTGGCTCCTCTGATGTTGGCATCGTCGAGGAGAGGAGAACTCATGGCAATCTGCACGGCTTCCAGTGCTCTGTTTTCTCCCGAAGCAGTGCCTGAACCCATAATTGCTTTACCACTATCCTTCATTACTGTTTTTACATCTTCAAAGTCCACATTGATATAGCCTGTAACTGTAATAATTTCAGCAATACCTTTTGCGGCAACAGCAAGAATATTATCGGCTTTGCTAAATGCTTCAGAGAGTTTAAGGTCGCCTTCCAGCTCCCTTAATTTATCGTTACAAATGATGAGTAAAGTATCCACCGATTTCCTGAGTTCATCTATGCCGGCCTTCGCTTGTTGTGTTCTCTTTCTGCCTTCAAAAGAAAATGGAAGGGTAACAATACCAACTGTTAGTATTCCAAGTTCTCTTGCCAGTGAAGCAATTACCGGTGCAGCCCCTGTTCCGGTTCCTCCGCCCATTCCTGCTGTTATAAACACCATTTTGGTGTTGCTTTCCAGGATTTTTCTTATGTCATCAATGTTTTCAGCGGCTGCTTCGCGTCCAACCTGTGGTATTGATCCGGCGCCCAATCCTTTGTTTCCCAATTGAATCTTTAAAGGTACCGGACTAGTATCCAATGCCTGGCAGTCAGTGTTGCAGATCATAAAATCCACTCCACGGATACCTTGCTTGAACATATGTGTAACCGCGTTGCTTCCGCCCCCGCCAACACCTATTACTTTTATGATGGATGATTGATTTTTTGGCAAATCAAATTTGAGCATATCTGGCATTTTTGAATCTCCTAAATTAAATGATTAAAATGTTTTCTTTTCACTGTTGTTGCAGTTTTTATCAACAGGTTTTCTGTTAATATCTTAGTTTACTCCTTCTTCATCAAAGAAATTTCTGATAGCATCGAAGAAGGAGGTTCGGGGCGGCTTCTTAATGATCGTACTTTTACCCTTTTTCTGCGCTTCTTTCTCAACTCTTTTTAAACCTATGATTACCAGTCCGATACCAGTAGCATACATCGGGCTTGACATTGCTTCAGGTAATCCTGGCGCCAGATGTTCGTTCGGATAACCGATCCTTGTGTCCATTCCTGTCATGAATTCTGTAAGTTGCACTATATGCCTGAGTTGTGCGCCCCCTCCGGTGAGTACAATTCCTGCAATCAATTTTTTCTCAAATCCTGAGTTTTTGATTTCAAAATAAATGTGCTCAATAATCTCTTCCATACGAGCCTGAATAATAGAAGCCAGATTACGCAGTGTTATCTCTTTTGGAGGACGTCCTCTCAATCCGGGAATGGCAACAACTTCTTCGTCTCTGTTTTCGCTGGAGAGCGCTGATCCGAATTTGACTTTCAGATCTTCCGCATGTTTTTTAATGATTGTACATCCCTCTTTGATGTCTTCAGTTATTATTTCGCCACCAAAAGGTATAACAGCAGTATGCCTTATAATACCATCCTGAAAAATGGCGATATCGGTAGTTCCTCCCCCAATATCTACCAAAACTACTCCTGCTTCTTTTTCTTCTTCACTTAGTACTGCTTCGGCTGAGGCCAGTGGTTCAAGGTAAAGCGAATCAACTTCCAGATTTGCTTTTTTTACACATTTGAAAATGTTTCTGGCGGCCATGGTCTGGCCGGTTATAATGTGAAAATTTGCTTCAAGCTGATGGCCCAACATTCCCTTTGGGTGCTTGATGCCACTTTCTCCGTCAACTGTATATTCCTGCGGAATGACATCAATTATCTCTTCACCGGGATTCATTGCCAGCTTAAACATATTTTCTTTCAAACCTTCAATGTCATCCTGGCTTATCTCCAGTTCACTGTTTGGCCTTATTACTGAACCCCGGTATTGAATGCTTTTGATGTGCTGGCCTGCAATTCCAACATTGACAGTCACAATGTCGGTATTAGAAGTGTTTTCAGCTTCTTTAACAGCGGCAATTATACTTTTTACAGTATCATCAATGTTGGCAACAACACCTCGTTTCACTCCGATGGATTCGGTATTCCCGAAGCCCAGAATTTCAATTTTACCGATTTCGTTTTTACGGCCAACGATTGCAGCAATTTTGGTAGTACCAATGTCTAATCCGACAACGATTTCTGTAGGTTCCATATATTCATTTGTTGTTTTTTTTACAAATTACCTGATCCTTGTATTTCAGATTAATCTGGTGGTATTTAGTCCAGATTTCCGGGCTGTTTCCAGCGGTATAATAGATTTTTAACTTTTCAAGTTTTTCTTCAATTGAAGTTGTATCACCCAACAGGATGGTATGGTCTCCTATTTTCGGGATTATTTCTGTTTCTCCCGATGAATTTATATAGATTTGCTCAGCCAATGCCTTTGTGAATTTATTCTTATTCAAACTTTTAGCGACCAAAAAAATTTTTTGCAAATCAGGCGGCAGATTTTTATACCGCTCTTTTGAATTCCTGGTGGCATTTTCAGGGTCTGTTTTATTTTCTGACTCTATTTTTCCGTTGGCAATTAAAACACGGGCTGTAAATTCATGACTTATTGGAAGCCTTTTTCCCTCAGAATCAATATAAAATTGTAAGCCATTCCTGTCTATTACTCTCACAATCGGGTTTCGCTGAGTTACAACAGCTTTTAATTTTCCATTGATGTCCATGGTTAGATTAACATTTTTTACAAACGGACTCTGACTTATGGCTTTATGTATCTCTTCCAGTTCGATGTTACCAATGGGTTGCCCTTTTACTTTAATTCCTTTTTCAGTCACCAATTGCCGGATATAAAACCGGCTTATCAACGGATCTGCACCATTATAGTCGAGTTCAATGTTAAATTGCGGACAAATTACAGCATCCTGCTTTTTGTTAGCAAAAATGAAAAGCATGATTATTCCTGCTGCCAGAACCGATTTCAGGACGATATTCAATACCCTTTTCATAGGCTCTTTGTTTTTAGTAATAATTTTTCAATGGGTTCAACTATCTGATCAATATCGCCAGCACCAAGTGTGATTAAAATATCAGTTTTTTCAGATTGAAGCAAATTGAGGACATCTTCTCGATTGCACAGGCGTTTTTCAGGCGAAGTAATTTTTTGAAGCAGCATCTCTGAACTGACTCCCTCAATCGGTAATTCTCTTGCCGGATAAATATCGAGCAGTATGACGCGGTCGAGTAGTGACAGGCTTTTCGAAAATTCCTCTGCAAAATCTCTTGTTCGTGTGTAAAGATGCGGCTGGAAAATTCCGGTTATATGTCTTCCCGGATATAGACTCCTGACAGAATTGATACAGGCCTTCAGTTCTTCAGGGTGATGGGCATAATCATCGATAAACAGCATGTCGGGCTGATTGATTCTGATGTCGAAACGACGTTTTACCCCCGAAAAAGTTTTTATTCCTTGCCTGATTTCATTATCGCTTGCGCCAGATAACCAGGATGCTGCCGCCGCAGCAATGCTGTTTTCCACATTAAATAGTCCCGGAAGGTCCGGCCTGAGATCCTTGATTATTCCTTCGGGAACAACAAGGTCAAACTGATACTTATGATCGGCAATTTTTATGTTTCTGGCATAAAAATCACTGATCTGATCAAGATGATAGGTATAAACCTCAACTTCAGTACCTGTATTGATTTGTATTCCAATACCTTTCTTAACCAGTAAAATACCTCCATTTGATATTTTTTCTGTAAAACCAGTGAATGTATTCTTAAGATCCTGGTGATCAGTATATATGTCCAGATGATCGGCATCGGCCGACGTAATCACTGCAAGCCAGGGATTAAGCTTTAAAAATGACCGGTCAAATTCATCAGCTTCTGTTACTATTATTCTGCTAACTGCATTTACCAGTAAATTTGAGTCGTAATTTTTAGAAATACCTCCTAAAAAGGCTGTACAACCAATCGAAGAATTGAACATGATATGTGAAATCATTGTCGAAACAGTGGTTTTGCCATGTGTTCCGGCTACAGCTATTGTATTTTTATCATCAGTTAAGTTGGCAAGAACTTCGGCCCTCTTTTTAATGTTGTATTTTCCTGAAGTTGCAACCACAAATTCTTTCAGATCTTTTGGTATTGCCGGAGTATAAACAATTAGATCGGCATTGATGGGGATCAGGTCTGGTCTATCTTCATAATGGATAGATATGCCTTCAGATTCTAGTTGTGTTGTTAAAGCGGTTGATGTTTTATCATAGCCTGAAACCTTAATGCCGGCTATGTGGAAAAATCTGGCAAGTGCACTCATGCCGATACCTCCAATGCCAAGAAAATAAACATTTTTTAAAGTTTCAGTCATCGCGGTTTAATTGTTTAATTCAATTAATTCCATTATTATGGTTGCAATTTCTTCTGCAGCCGCTGGTTTGGCAAGTAATTTTATATTTTTGCTGAGCTCAGATTGTTTTTCAGGATTTATCGCCAGCGAAATAATTTCAGTTCCGAGTTTTTCCTCTGCCTCTGAATCCTTAATAATTTCAGCCGCATTCTTTTTCTTCAACGCCATTGCGTTTTTGGTTTGATGATTTTCTGCCACATTAGGCGAAGGCACTAATATTGCCGGTTTTCCGGTTATACACAATTCTGAAACAGCAAGTGCCCCAGCCCGGGAGATCACAATATCAGCAGCAGCATAGGCAAAATCCATTCTGGTGATAAAGTCATACTGCCTGATGCCAATATTTTCGAAAGGGAGAGATGCTGCCCTGGCTGTTTCTCCGTATGATTTTCCGGTTTGCCAAATCATTTGAAGGCCTGCATCGCTCATCTCCTTCAAAGAATGATGAATGCTCTTGTTGATTGTGAGTGAACCAAGGCTTCCTCCCAAAATTAAAACAACAGGTTTTGAAGAATCAAGACCGAAAAAGTTTATGGCTTCCTCCTTTTTTGATTCTGCATTTATAATATCTAACCTGACAGGGTTTCCGGTTAAGATAATTTTTGAGGCAGGAAAATATTTTTCCATATCAGGATAAGCTACGCAGATTTTCATGACTTTTCCGGCCAGCATGCGATTGGTTATTCCGGGATAAGAATTCTGTTCCTGGATCAGAGTTGGGATCTTCATGTCACAAGCAGCCCTGACAGTAGGTCCACTGGCATATCCACCAACTCCAACCACTGCATGTGGGTTGAATTCTTTAATGATACTCCTTGCTTTTAATGTACTGTAAATAACCTTTACCGGAAATAAAAGGTTTTTGAGCGTCAATTTACGCTGTAGACCGCTGATCCAAAGCGTTTTAATCGCGTATCCTGCAGCTGGAACTTTTTCAGTTTCCATTCGGCCTTCTGCTCCAACAAAAAGAATTTTAACGCCTGGTCTTAACGAAGTCAGGGCATCTGCAATGGCGATAGCCGGAAATACATGGCCTCCGGTTCCCCCTCCACTAATGATTATTCTTACTTCAGGCAATGGCATGTTCTGGTTGTTTGTTTTTAGCTTCTGTGGGTTCAGTTTTTTCAGATTCTTCAATTTCACGACTTACGCTAAGAATGATTCCTATTGCAATGCTGGTAAACCAGATGGATGTGCCTCCCATGCTAACAAGAGGTAATGTTTGTCCGGTAACCGGAAGCAGATTTACAGCTACCATCATATTTACCATCGCCTGGAATACGAGGCTGAAGGCTACACCGAAGGTTAGAAAAGCTGCAAAATTTCTTGGACTTCGGATTACAATTTTAACAGCCCTGAACATCAGGATCAGATACAGAAAGACTACAAGGGTACCTCCTATGAGACCGTATTCTTCAATGATAATAGCAAAAATAAAATCGGAATATGGGTGGGGCAAAAAGTTTTTCTGAGTGGAATTTCCTGGCATCTTGCCTGTAATACCACCCGTTGCAATGGCTATTTTTGCTTGTTCTACCTGATAATTCGAATCACTATCGCCACTTTTGAAGCTTTCAATCCTGTTTTGCCAGGTTCCAAGGCGATTATCTCGCTTTGGTGAGTAAATTAAAATTGTAATTAGTAAGGCCGCTGCCGTTAATCCGATTCCAATAAGTGTTAAAAGATATTTTATCCTAACCCTGCCCACAAACATGAGCACCAGCGATGTGGCGAAAATAAGGGCTGCAGTTGAGAAATTTGCCGGCAAAATGAGTAAAGTAATTACCACAACAGGTAAGAGTATGGCGATAAACCCTTTTTTAAAGTCGTTGATTTCATTTTGTTTTTTAGCGAGTAACCGGGCGACATAAATTATGAGAGCCAGCTTGGCAAGGTCTGAAGGTTGAAAAGTGATATTTACCAGTGGAAGTGTGTACCAACGGCTGGCTTCATTCATCGAAGTTCCGAAAAAGAGGGTATAGGCAAGTAAAGGAATCGATAAATAAAGGGCTAGTTGTGAAATTCGGGCATAGTATTTATACTTTACCTGATGGGCCAGAAACATAAGGACTAAACCAAATAAGAGAATTCCCAAATGCTTAACGAGATAATATTCCGTGTTTCCTGCTTTATATCGGTACGCCAGAGTACCAGTTGAACTGTAAACGGCAAGCAAAGAGAATATTGACAGCAGAAAAACTACTGCCCATATTACTTTGTCTCCTTTTACCCGGCTCAGAATAGATTTCATGATATTTTTATTTTCAAAGGGTATTTACAGCATTTTTAAACTGGTTGCCACGGTCTTCGTAATTTTCAAAAAGATCGAAACTTGCACAGGCGGGAGACAGAAGTACTACATCACCATTGCTTGCAAGGTAATAGGCCTTATTCACTGCTTCTGAAGCGGAACGTGCTTCGGTAATCGAAGGTATAATGCCGTAAAAAGCCTCTATCAGCCTTGTGTTGTCCAGACCAAGGCAAACCAGTGCCTTAACTCTTGATTTTACAACATCAAGCAATTTTGTATAATCGTTGCCTTTGTCTGTGCCTCCGGCAATCCAGATTATCGGTTTATGCTGGTTTTCCAGAGCCCACCAGGCAGCGTTTATATTTGTGGCTTTTGAGTCATTTATAAACTCAATGCCATGAATATTGGCAACATATTCGAGCCGGTGTCCGATATTTTCGAAACTGGCAAGGCTTTCCTTTATGCTTTCCTTGCGCAAACCTAATAAGCTTCCGGCAACTCCGGCTGCCATTGAGTTGTAAATATTGTGCTTTCCCTGTAAAGCCAGTTCTTCGATTGTCATAGTGAACTTATCCCCATTTATATTGAATACTAATGTGTTTCCTTCTAGCCAGGCACCTTTATGCCCTTTTTCGCGCAAGCTTATTATGTAATTTTCCTGATTTAGTTTTGTTTTTCCGACGATTTCTCTGGAGGCCTCATCGTCACCACACCAGATAAAAGCATCCTCTTTTTTCTGATTGAGGATAATCCTCATTTTTGAGGCTGCATATTTTGTAAAATCATTGGAGTACCTGTCAAGATGATCAGGTGTAATGTTTAACAGAATCGCAATTTCGGCCTTGAATTTTTCTATGCCATCTAACTGAAAGCTGCTGATTTCCAAAGTATAGTAGTCGTAATCGTTGTTTAAAACTTCAAATGCAAAACTGTTTCCGATATTTCCGCCTACACCTGCATTTAGCCCGGCTTGTGAAAGCATATGATGAATTAATCCGGTTGTTGTGGTTTTACCATTGCTTCCCGTAACACAGATTTTTTTTGCTTCAGTGTATCTGGAAGCAAATTCGATATCAGAAATAACAGGTATTCTCCTTCTTCTGGCTTCAGATATAAGTGACACCGAATCAGGAATTCCCGGACTTTTAATTATTTCTTCGATATCCTGCAGGAGATTATCCCCATGTTCTCCCTCTTCAAACTCAATGTGGTTTTTGATCAGTTGATCCTTGTAATTTTGTTTTATCAGGCCATTGTCAGAAACAAAAACACTAAACCCCCTGCCTGCTGCCAGTAATGCAGCTCCGGTTCCGCTTTCGCCGGCCCCCAGGACAAGTATTTTGGGTAAAGTGATCATCAACTATCTGATTTTTAGAGTTATAATGGTAAAAACTGCAAGCATAATACCCACAATAAAAAATCTCTGAACAATTTTGGGTTCTGCATATCCCAGCATTTGGTAATGGTGATGGAGTGGTGCCATTTTAAATATTCTTCTCCCTTCTCCATATTTTCTCTTTGTGCGCTTAAAATGACTTACCTGAAGTACAACAGAAAGATTTTCAGCAAGAAAAATTCCGCACAAAATAGGTATCAGTAGTTCCTTTCGTATCATTATTGCCAGAACGGCAATAACACCTCCAAGAGCCAGAGAACCCGTATCTCCCATAAAAACCTGAGCAGGAAAGGTGTTATACCACAGAAATCCGGTGCATGCTCCCACAAATGCACTTACGAAAATTGTGAGTTCACCGGTGTCGGGGAGATACATAATGTTAAGGTAATCGGCGAAAACATAGTTGCCCGAAACCCAGGCCAGTATGCCCAGTGTAACGCCGATAATTGCTGAAGTGCCCGTGGCGAGGCCATCTATTCCATCGGTGAGGTTGGCCCCGTTTGAAACTGAAGTTATGATAAGAATTACAACAGGTACGAAAATTATCCAGGCATGTTTCATTGCTTTTTCGCCGAAGGGCTTGAGAAGCAGAGCATAATCAAGTTCATTGTTTTTGAAAAACGGAATGGTAGTTTTGGTAGATTTTGAAGATTGCCTCGAAAATCGCTTGTCATGATTGTCTATCTGTTCGAATTCACTGGGTGAGTTGATAGACGAGGTGCTTGTTTGTAGGATTTTTTCTCTGATGACCACATCTTCATGAAAATACAAGGTCAATCCCACCACCAAACCAATAATGATCTGACCCAGTATTTTAAACTTTCCGGCAAGGCCCTTTTTATTTTTATTGAAAACTTTGATATAATCATCTACAAACCCGATAAATCCAAGCCATATGGTAGTAATGAGAATAAGGATGATATAGATGTTGTTCAGTTTGGCAAAGAGTAGTGTGGGTACCACAATTGCGCTAAGAATAATAAGTCCACCCATGGTTGGTGTGCCTTGTTTTTCTTTTTGCCCTTCCAACCCAAGATCTCTGACAATTTCCCCAACCAGCTTCCTGCGGAGATAATTAATAAGGGTTTTACCAAACAACAATGAAATAACAAGTGACGTGATGACCGCAAGTGCAGCCCGGAATGATATATACTGAAACATACCTGCTCCGGGGAAATCCAGACTTTTGTTCAGATAATCAAACAGATAGTACAACATACATTCTCTTTTATATTATTGATTGTCAGTAATTCCCAGTGCTTCTTTCAGTTCTTCCCTATCGTCGAAATGATGCTTTACGCCCTTTATCTCCTGATAAGTTTCATGCCCTTTGCCTGCAACAAGAATGATATCTCCGCTTTCAGCCATGGTACACGCTGTTCTTATTGCCTGCTTCCTGTTGCTGATAATCAGGGTTGACTTTTTTCTGTCAGGCGTTATTCCGGATATCATTTCATCCAAAATGTCATCGGGATTTTCATCACGTGGATTGTCAGCTGTTAGTATGGTAATGCTGCTGTTTTCTGCTGCTATGGATGCCATCAGGGGCCGTTTTGTCTTATCCCTGTTGCCACCTGCACCAACTACAGTAAAAAGCCTGCCATTCCCTTCGCGTATGGCATTAATCGTTGTAATTACATTCAGCAATGCATCGGGAGTATGGGCATAATCGACAATACCGGTTATTCCCAAAGGAGATTTCATATATTCGAAGCGTCCATCAACAGGAATGAGTTTGCTAAGGCCTGTCAGACTATCTTCTTCACTCATGCCCAACATCAAAGAGGTTGCATAAATGCTAAGCAGGTTATAGGCATTGAAATTACCGACCAGTCGGCACCAGACATCTCTGCCATTGATGTTAAGTTGCAGTCCGTCGAAATGATTTTCAAGTATCCTGCATTTAAAATCTGCCTGTTTTTTTACAGCCATGGTCTTTATGATAGCCCTGGTATTCTGGACCATTACAAACCCGTTTTTATCATCAATGTTGGTGATTGCAAATGCATGGTCCGATAGTGAATCGAAAAAACTTTTCTTTGCTTTCAGGTAAGCGTCGAAAGTCAGATGATAATCCAGGTGGTCATGTGTGAGATTTGTAAAAACACCACCTTTAAATGTTAGCCCGGCAATGCGTTTCTGGACCACTGCATGTGAACTTACTTCCATAAAGCAATATTCACATCCTTCCAAAACCATTTGTCTGATTAAATCATTTAACTCCAAAGGGCCTGGAGTGGTATGGGTGGATGGTAATTCCCTTGAGTTGACCATATTTCTCACAGTTGAAATCAGCCCGGTTTTGAATCCCGCCTGACTGAACAACTGAAATAACAGGGTTGCTGTTGTTGTTTTTCCGTTTGTTCCGGTGATTCCGATAAGATTGAGCTCAGCCGAAGGATTATCATAAAAGTTGCCGGCCATAATTGCAAGAGTTTCGGTACTGTCTTTCACCTGGATATAGGTAACTCCACTCTCTTTTTGATCAGGTAATTGTTCGCAGACAATGGCTTTTACACCTTTCGAAATGACTTCATTTATGTAGTTGTGTCCGTCCGTCTTGGTCCCTTTAATAGCTACAAATACTTGATCAGGGCTGGTTTTTCTCGAATCTGATGTAATGCCACCAACAGGTAAATCAGTGCTACCCGAAACTCCGGTAATTCTGCAGCGATACAATATGTCCTGTAGTGTTTTCATCTGACCTTATCCCAATTCAATGACACATGTACTTCCTTTAACCACCTTGGTTCCGGCAGGTATGGATTGTTTTCTGACTTTACCTTTTCCGGTAACCTGAACTTTTATGCCTGTCGATTCAAGCAGATAGAAAGCATCTCTGGCGCCCATGCCTTTAACATCCGGAATTATACCTTCACTTATTTCAATGGCTTTTGTTTCAGTAACTTCATTTAATTTCCTGCAGGCTATCCAGTCACCTTCATCCAAATTGCCTGGAACCGAGGCATTCACCGATTTAAAAAGTGTAATCAGTTCTTTTGAATTTCCCGAGGCAAACAATTGAGGCCGGTTAATCAGGGTGTCGTTTATTCTTGGTGTGATGTCCAATCTTGTTGAATATACTTTATCAGCAACTTCTTTAAATACTGGGCCAGCAATTGATCCGCCATAATAAACACCCTTACTGGGTTTGTTAATGACAACGATCATTGAGTATTTTGGATCCTCGGCAGGAAAATAACCAACAAACGAGGCCTTATAATTTGATTTATTGTAACCTGCATTGTCTTGAGCAATCTGGGCTGTGCCGGTTTTGCCGGCTATTTTGTAAACAGGATTCTTCAGGTGAGTAGCTGTGCCTTTTTCAACAACGCCTTCCAGAAGTGAACGCGCCATTGCAATAGATTCTGTCTTTTTGGTTATGGATTGTGAAAGCACAACCGGTTCAAAAGTATCTATTACTTCTCCGGCAGACCTTATTTCCCTGACCAACAGTGGCTTAACCAAAACTCCGTTGTTGGCAACAGCATTGTAAAAAGCAAGGGTTTGCAGTGGTGTAATGGCAACTTCATATCCTATCGACATCCAGGGTAACGACACTTTTGACCAGTATTTATTTTTGGTATCTTTTATTCCCGGATGACCTTCGCCTGTAATATCCAATCCCAGCGGCTGATTTAGGCGCATGGCATATAGCTTATCGATAAACTGTTGTGGCTTATCTTTATATGCATTATGAATTGATTTGGAAATCCCCACATTTGATGAAAGCTCAAAAGCTCTTCTTACACTTATTCTTCCATAACCTCCATGATGCGAATCTTTCATGGTTCGGTTTGCAAATTTCACTGCTCCGCCCTGGGTGTCAACAGTATCATTCAGGCTTATCAAACCATCATCAAGTGCGGCCAGCAATGAGGCCAGTTTGAAAGTGGAACCGGGTTCAGAACTTTCGCCTATGGCATAATTGTATTTTTCTTCATAAACCCCTTCCTTGTTTTTGCCAAGATTTGCAATGGCAACTATATAACCGGTTTTAACTTCCATTAAGACAACACATCCATGATCAGCTTCATTGGCAATCAATTGTCTCATAAGTGCATCTTCTGCAACATCCTGAATGTTAATGTCTATTGTAGTTACAATATCATAGCCATTGCGTGGTTCTATTTCATTTTCCTCGTTAAGTGGCCTCCATACACCATTGGCAATGCGTTGCATGAGCCTTTGGCCACTTTCACCTTCAAGTAATTGACTATAAGCGCCCTCCAGGCCAATATCATTTTCAGTCCCCTCTTTGTCCCAGCCTATAGTTCTGAAAGCTAAGTACTTAAAAGGTAATTCCCTCCTGTACTTCGATTGAAAAATCAATCCACCTTTGTATTTTCCCAGCCTGAAAATTGGAAACTTTCTTACCTTTTTGAGGTCTTCATAAGTTAAATTACGTTTGAGTAGCAGGTAACGATTATTCTGTTTACGACCTTTTACAAGTAATTCGAGATATTCTTTCTTACTTCTGTCTCTGAAGTGATTGGACAGGTGCCAGGCCAGTGAATCAACATTTTCAAAATAGAAATCATCCTCAAAATGAGTATTTCCTGCATCAATGCGCAATTCAAAAACAGGTACCGAGGCGGCCAACAGACTGCCATCAGCTGCAAGTATATTGCCTCTGGTGGCCTCTATATTTTCATATCTTATACTTAATTTTTTAGCTTTTTCTCTCCATTCATCGCCTTCAACAAACTGAATATAAGCAGCTTTGCCAAGTATTGCCAGACCAAGCAAAACCAACACAAAATAAACAAGGTAAACCTTCTTTAATATTTCACCCTTATTTTCCATTTGCCTCTTGTGTTAAATAAATTTTAACAGGGGGCACCACTGATTCCCTGACTCCTGTATTCTTGAGTTTATTGGCAACCTCTGATTGCTTGCTGTGGAACATTAGATTTGATTTGGTCGTGATGTATTCAAACCTTAGTTCTTCAAGCTCTTTTTTTATTCTTGATATCTCTATGAGTGTTTTTTCGGCGTTGTATGAATTGGCGATGTAGAACACTCCCAAAAAAGTGATGAACAAAATGAACGGTACCTGTTTGATCAGGTTGTCGCGGGTGAGAAAACTTCCGTCAACGATGCTGTGAAGTGAACTTCCTACATGCACTTTTTGGTTGAGCAAAGCAAATGACCTGAACCTCCTTCTTTTTTTTGGAGGTTTATTCACGGCTTTTGGCCTAAGACTGTTTTTATGCTCATTCTTCACCATGGTTTCTTTCTGCAATCCTGAGTTTGGCACTTCGTGCCCTGTTGTTTTCAATTATCTCAATTTCTGAAGCTATAAGTGGTTTGCGGGAAACAGGACTGAAAGGTGCCTGCAGATTTCCAAAGAAGTCTTTGTTTGGTGTTCCCTCAAAATTTCCGGTCTTCATGAAATTTTTAACCAGCCGGTCTTCAAGTGAATGATAGGCCATTACTACAAGCCTCCCTCCCGGTTTTATTGCTTTGGTAGTCTGAATCAGCATTTCTTTGAGGGCATCGAGCTCTCCGTTCACTTCGATCCGCAAAGCCTGAAAAATCTTTGCAAAAAATTTGTTTTCTTTCCCCCTTTCAGCGAAAGGTTGAAGTATTTCCTTCAATTGCAGGGTAGTATTAATTTCTCCTGCACCTCGCGCTTCCGTGAGTTTAAGTGCTATGCGATATGAATTTGTGAGTTCGCCAAATTCCCGGAATATTTTAATCAGATCCTCGGTAGTGTAGCGGTTGATAATCTCTTTTGCAGTCAGGCTGGATTTTTTATCCATCCTCAAATCAAGCTCTGCATCAAAGCGTGTTGAAAATCCACGATCAGCCTGATCAAGCTGATGCGAGGAGACGCCCAGATCGGCCAGTATTCCATCAACCGGAAAAGCCTTATAAAATCTCAGAAAATTTGTAAGAAACCTGAAATTCTGATTTATAAATGTGAAACGATCATCTTCAATTTGGTTTGAGATGGCATCAGAATCCTGATCAAAGGCCAGCAGCCTGCCGGTTGTGAGCTGGCTTAATATGCCACGCGAATGACCTCCGCCACCGAAAGTCACATCAACGTATGTGCCTTCGGGTTTAATGGCCAGTCCATCCAAACATTCGCTAAGCATTACAGGCTTATGATACATGATTCAATTGTTATTCTTCGTTATTCAATTGTCCCATAACCTCTTCTGCCAGGTCAGAGAAGCTATTTATATTATCGCGGATTGAGGCCTCATATTTGTCTTTATCCCAAATCTCAATTATGCTTAGGGCTGAGGCCAATACTATGTCTTTTGATATTCCGGCAAAAACTGCCAGATCTTTTGGGATCAGCAGCCGGCCGGTCGAGTCTGTGTCAATTTCCCTGACTCCTGCCATGAAAATTCTTATAAAATCATTGTTTTTCTTTACAAAACGGTTCAGTTTGTTTACCCGGCTAACCGCTTTGTTCCATTCCTGTCGCGGATATAGCTCGAGGCAAGGTTGAAAAATGCTCCGCTTTAGAATGAATCCTTCAGAAATAACTTCATCAAGTTGCAGCTTGAGCGCCGAAGGAAGCATTAATCTTCCTTTGACATCCACCTTGCAGTCATGAACACCAATTATTTCAGTCATGTATGTTTTTCTTATTTTTGTGGGGTAAATATAGAATGATTTTACCACTTTTTACCACTTTTTACCACTAATGTTAATAACTTTTTAACACAAAGAATTATTTGGCTTGCTAATTAATTTCATAATATATTGATTATTAGATATTTAATATAAATTTTTAATACATTATATTTCAATATTTTTTGCTTTCAGAGCGATTTAGCAGACTCGTTTTTTTAAACTATAAAAACGATTGTTGAATTTTGTAAATTTGTTAAAAATTCAGGACTAATTTTTTGACTTTGCATGGAAGAAAAGGGAACAGTATCCCGGGAGGAGTACGTTAAATTCATTGATCTTGAAAAAGTTATTGAGCAGAAAAGTCCAAGGCTGCTTTGGATGTTACCGGGATTTTTGCTCAGCTATTTGCGAAGAATCATTCACCAGGATGAATTGAATGACGGTCTGAATAAGCACAGAGATAAAGAAGGCCTTGAATTTTTGGACGAAATACTTAAAGAATTCGGAGTCAATATTTTAACGTCTGGAAATGAAAATTTGCTGCTGTCAGACAGATTAGTTGTAGTTTCGAATCATCCTCTTGGTGGGCTCGACGGAATGGCTCTGATGCAGGCAGTTGGTAAAAAAACTCCAGACATTGCCGCTCCGGTAAATGATTTTCTGATGCATCTGCCCAACCTGCGTCCATTGTTTTTTCCGGTGAATAAACATGGGTCTAATGCATCAAACATTGCTGTTTTTAATGAAACATTTTCATCCGGTAAAACAATTATTTATTTCCCCGCCGGCTTGTGTTCCCGAAAAACAGGCAATGAAATCATTGACCTTGAATGGCAAAAAACATTTCTGAGTAAAGCCCGTAAGTTTAAGCGCGATATTCTTCCGGTACATATAAGTGGCAGAAACTCGTCGTTTTTTTATAATTTGGCAAACTTCCGCAAGAGGCTGGGATTAAAAGCCAATATTGAAATGCTTTTTCTGGTCGATGAAATGTTTAAACAAAAAAACAAGCAAATCATTATAACTTTCGGCAAACCTATACCAATTGAAGTATTTGATAAAAGCCACAGTGACAGGGATTGGGCAGGCCTTCTCAGATTGCATGTATATAAACTTGAGAAAGAGCCTGATTTAATTTTTAATTCAGATCAATAAACCATGAGCCAAAAAATGGAACAGATCATTTGCCCGGTTGACCGTGAAATTCTCGAAGCCGAATTGTCATCTGAAAGATTTGTCAGAAAGACAAATGCGGGAAGCAATCACATTTATATCGTAAATCATCAGAATGCCCCGAATGTTGTCAGAGAAATAGGCAGACTGAGAGAAATAACTTTCCGCGATGCCGGAGGTGGAACAGGTTTATCTATCGATCTGGATTATTATGATACCTGTGAGACTCCCTTTGAACAATTGATTGTCTGGAATCCTACTGACAGGGAAATTATTGGTGGATACAGGTATTTGCACTGTAAATTTCTGAAGAGAGGCGATGACGGGGAGTTTCATACACCGACATTTAAACTTTTCCACTATACTGATAAATTTGTGGATGAATATTTGCCCGCCACCATAGAGCTGGGACGGTCATTTGTTCAGCCTCCTTATCAGCCAACCAATAACATCCGAAAGGGGATGTATTCCCTCGATAACATTTGGGATGGCCTTGGAGCTCTGGTGCATATTTATCCTGATGCAATGTATTTCTTCGGTAAAATTACCATGTACCCCAACTACAACACCCGGGCGCGTGATCTGATTCTGTGGTTCATGAAAAAATATTTCGGAGATCCTGATCGGCTGGTCTATCCAATTGAACCCCTTGAATTACATACAGATATGGCGGAGCTCAAGCAGGCGTTTCCAAACGGAATCTATGAAAAAGATTACAAGCTTCTGATTCAGCAGGTTCGCTCATTAGGTGAAAACATTCCGCCTCTGGTCAATGCATATATGAATTTGTCATCTACCATGAAGTATTTCGGTACAGCTATCAATGATGAATTCGGTGAAGTTGAAGAATCAGGAATAATTGTAACCATTGCTGATATATACGAGATCAAGATGGAGAGGCACCTGACCATTACAGAAAGGCACTTATGATCATCCGCTCTGCCGATTTTCTGATGAGCAACACCAATCCAGGCAGTTGCCCTGCACCTGACAGGCCTGAGTATGCTTTTATTGGTAGATCAAATGTTGGGAAGTCATCGCTGATTAATATGTTGCTTGGTCGGAAGAATCTTGCCAAAACTTCTTCAACACCGGGGAAAACACGTTTGATCAATCATTTTGTTGTTAATGAGGAGTGGTATCTTGTTGATCTTCCGGGCTATGGTTATGCACGCATTTCAAAAAAAGAGCGCGAAAAGTGGGAAGGTATGATCAGAACTTACCTTAAGAGAAGGGAAAACCTGGTGAACACTTTTGTTTTGATCGATTCACGCATTGAACCTAAAATGGCAGATATTGATTTTGTCAACTGGTTTGGTGAAGAACAGTTGCCTTTTGCCATAGTTTTTACCAAAGCCGACAAATTGAAACCCAATACACTGGCCTCAAACATTGCCGCATTCAAGGCAAAATTAGCAGAAACCTGGGAGGAACTGCCCACTTGTATTATTTCTTCATCAGAAAATGCACTCGGCCGCGATCTTATACTTGATTTTATTTCTGAAAACAATAAATCATATTTGGAATTTCAGAAAAACGGGATTTAGCACCAATCAGATTCTGACCAAAGAGATGTATCAACTCCCGGCATTGGTTTCGAACAAACCCTTATAAATCAAATAGTTTAATACCAGCCTGAGCTCGCTGTATGTGACTTGATCGCCGAGTGAAGATTTGGCCTCTCCAAGATTTGAAGTTTCCGATTTCTTGAAATAATCAGTTATCAGTTCCAATTTTCCCTGTTCAACAAGTCCGAACGGCTCTATTTCTCCTTTCCTTACAAAAAAGGCAAGGTGTCCTTCAATGGTGCTGATGGCCATTCCCCGCTCACGGGCAATTTCCTCAACGCTTTTACCTTCGCGGAACATATCAAGACTTATTTTGTTGCTTTGACCTTTTTCAGGTTTTGATGATTTTTTGTCCGGCTTTTCATTTTCTTCCTGAATGGCCGTCAAATCGTTCAGATCATATTTCCGGCCGGTATATCCGGCTATAATTTCAAGAATCTGTTTTCCAAAGGCAATGGTTTTTACTTTGCCGATTCCCTTGATTTTTTTTAATTCAAGAAGCGTTGACGGAAGTTCAGAAGCCAATTCCCTGATGGTTTTTACCGGCAATACCTGGTAAGCCGGTACACCCATTTCGTCAGCCAACTGATCGCGCCAGTTTCTGATCAGGTCATAGAGCTTTTTGCCTGAAGTGTATTTTTGATCTACCCTCTCAGGATTTATTTTATAATGCGGAGTTTCAATAGACGATATAGCCTTGGTTCTAAGATGTTTATCGGTTTTGAATCCTTTCAGGCAAACTCTTAAGCAAGCCGACTTTACCCAGGCACCCTGATCCATACGATCAATGATATCGCTGATTTGTTTCCGCAAAATCCGGTTATCAGTTTCGAACTTCAGTTTTTGTTTGAAGAACAGATCAGAAAGCCGGTGGTCAAAGTATTCAGAGGCCTTCATGATTCTTTCCTGTAATGCCTGATTTTTTTCCACATCATCGCCAACATTCATGAGCTGTATTAGTTGCGGATAAAATTTTCGTGAGACTTCCATTACCTCCCTGTTAAACAGATCAAATTGGTTATGAAGTTGTTCCGTAAATGATTTGTCCAATGATCCTGAGTTTTCATTGATAATCTTTTGCAATCGGTAAAAGCCTTTTTGTAATTCATCATAATTGAATAATTCGATGATCAGCGATTTCTGAAATTCAGTTTTGTCCCGGTGCAAAGCATCAGCATCCGGCAGATTTTGTTCAATCTGACCGACAAATCCACCAATGGCATTGTCAGTTTTAATGGATGAGGGACTGATGGGTGAGCTTAGGACTATCCCTTCAAGGGTTTTGCACCGGCTCAGTGCCACATAAACCTGACCTGGAGCAAAAGCCAGGCTGGAATCAATCACGGCCTTTTCAAAAGTAAGGCCCTGGCTCTTGTGGATTGTTATGGCCCATGCCAGTTTCAGGGGGAATTGTATAAAGGTTCCGATAATGGTTTCTTTAATCTCTTTGGTGTCCTCATCCATTGAATAGCGGCAATTCTGCCATTCAAGGGGTTCAACCTCAATCGTATCCTCTTCATCAGGGCATTTTACACACAGTTTATCTTCATCATGCCCAACGAGCGTCCCTATTTTACCGTTATAAAATCGTTTTTCAGCGGAAGGGTCATTTTTAATGAACATGACCTGGGCGCCGGTTTTCAATTCAAGGTCAAAATCGGTAGGGTAGGCTAATTCAGGAAAATCTCCGCTTGTTTCAGCTTTGAACTTCAGCAATTTACTCTTCAGTTCCTGAATCTTCTGCCGGTTTATGTTTTGTGCCTGATAATTGTGTGTGGTCAGGGTGATGTATCCTTCGTTTTCAGGAACTTCGAAGTTTTCAATATACCTTTGGTTAAGGATATCCACCGAAACTTTATCCAGAACGTTATTCCTGACTTTGTTCAGAAGGTCGATGAATTGCCTGTCGGATTGCCGGTAAACATGTTTAAGCTCAATGCTCACATATTTGCATTGTTTCAGGGCAAGGCTGCTGAAAAAATAAACCGTTTCATAATAGTTCCTCAACAATTGCCATTCCTCTTCCTTTGCAATAGGGGCGAGTTGCTGAAGGTCGCCGATCATCAGTAATTGTACTCCGCCAAAAGGAAGGTTTCTGTTCCGGTATCGCCTGAGCACCGAATCGATGGCATCCAGAAGGTCTGCCCTTACCATGCTGATTTCATCAATCACCAACAGGTCCAGGCTTTTGATGATGTTGATTTTAGTCCTATTCATCTTTTGCAGACGGGCTGCACTGCTTCTTGCCGCTTCATCGCTGTTTGCATTTCTGCTATTGGCTGATTCAGGCAACTGCGGTCCGAAAGGCAACTGAAAAAATGAATGAATGGTAACCCCTCCGGCATTGATAGCGGCCACGCCTGTTGGCGCTACAACAATCATCCGCTTAAAGGTCATCGATCTGATGGTGCGCAGGAAAGTTGTCTTGCCGGTTCCGGCTTTTCCGGTCAGGAAAATATGGGTGTTGGTAAATCTTACATAATCGGCCGCAAGTTTAAGTAATTCATTTTCGCTGAAATCATTGTTATTTTCATGGCCCGGGAAGTCTTTTGCAACTAACATAGTCTGGTGGTTATTTTTTCAAATTTATGATTTTTCTTTTCTGTGAGCAAGTTTAACTTTCCTGATCATAATATTTGAAATCAAAAAGAAAGAAGTTTGAAGTCTATTAATTTACAATGAGGTTAATGCCCGATAGCTGTTGTGGTATGACGACTCATCATAAAAAAACGAATTCTGCATAGAGTCAGAATCCGTTTTCAGATTTTTGTAAAAATCAGTATGATCAGTTCATTTCAACAAGTAAGAAATTTTTGGAAACCAGGTCACCTGATTTTACATTGATTTTTGTAACAACACCATCAACAGGAGCGGTAATATTGTTCACCATTTTCATGGCCTCAAGTTCAAGAAGCTGTGCCCCCTGTTTAACTTTGGATCCTTCTTTTACGAACACTTTGCGTATGGTGCCCGGGATAAAAGAGTAAACCTTGTTAAAATCTACTGGTTCATAAGACTTGCGTGCCATAAACTTCTTGGTAAGCGTAGTCTTATATTTAATGTTGTCGATGATGATGGTTTTAAAAACCGGTGAATTGTTGTTTTCTTCCATAAGTCTGAATTAAAACGGTGGAATTCCATGTTTTTTATTCGGTCGGACCTCGACTTTTTCTGAAGAGATTTCGAGAGCATGAATCAGCATACTTCGTGTTTCTGCCGGTTCTATAACAGCATCAACATATCCATAAGCTGCAGCAACATAAGGATTTGCGAATTTTTCCTTATATTCTTTAATTTTAAGTTTGCGCATTTCATCCGGATTCTCGGCATTCTTAATTTCATTTCTGAAAATGATATTGGCGGCACCTTCAGGACCCATAACTGCAATTTCAGCGGTTGGCCATGCAAATACAAAATCTGCCCTGAGGTGGCTTGAGCACATGGCTATGTAACCTCCACCGTATGCTTTACGCAGGATAATCGTCATTTTGGGAACAGTGGCTTCAGAATAGGCATACAATACTTTGGCGCCATGCCTGATTACTCCGGCATGCTCCTGATCGACACCCGGAAGATAACCCGGAAGGTCAACCAAAGTCACCAATGGAACATTGAATGCATCGCAGTAGCGGATAAAGCGGGCTGCTTTGTCAGATGAGTCAACATCAAGAACGCCGGCCAGCACCAATGGCTGATTGGCCACAAAGCCAACTGTATTGCCGTTCAGGCGGCCAAAACCAATAACAATGTTGGCGGCGAACATGGCCTGAACTTCAAAGAATTCAGAATCATCAGCTATAGACCTGATGATATCCTTTACATCGTAAGGCTGCCGGGGATTGGTCGGAAAAATGCTGTCAATGTTGTAAGTGCGGGTTCGGGGTGGTTTTTTGGGAAATGCTTCTGCCTTTTTAATGTTGTTCCAGGGAATAAAACTACAAAGTGTTTTGATCTGATCGAAGCACTCCTGCTCGCTTTCGGCGAAGAAATGAGCATTGCCGGTAATCTCACTTTGTACCCGGGCGCCGCCCAGTTCTTCCATTGAGATTTCTTCTCCCAGCACGGTTTTAATTACCTCAGGCCCGGTGATGAACATTTTTGAGATTTTATCGACCACAAAAACAAAATCGGTAAGAGCAGGAGAGTAAACGGCACCTCCGGCACAAGGCCCAAGAATAACGCTTATCTGAGGTATAACGCCCGAAGCCTGGGTGTTGCGGTAAAATATTTCGCCATAACCGGCCAGTGAGTTAACCCCTTCCTGAATGCGGGCGCCTCCTGAGTCGTTGATTCCTATAATAGGAACCTTCAGTTTCATGGCGTGGTCCATAATTTTGGTAATCTTTTTGGCATGCATCCAGCCAAGCGAGCCTCCGGCAACGGTGAAGTCCTGAGCGTAGATGCAAACCGGGTACCCATTGATGGTTCCGGTTCCTGTAATTACTCCATCTCCGGGCAGGTATTTGTCGCCCATGTTGAAGTCTTTACCCGCATGTTCCACAAACAGGTCGTACTCGTGAAACGATTTGGGATCAACCAGTGCAATGATACGCTCGCGGGCAGTCATTTTTCCCGTTGCTTTCTGCTTATCAATAGCTACCTGGCCACCACCCATCAACGCATCACGCATCCTCTTTTTGAGGTCAGATGTTTTTTTGGTTAATGACATATCCGAAGATTTAGATAATGTTGCTTTTATATCCCTGATGCCGGCTTTTTTTACCGGCAAAGCATACAAAGGTAATACATAATTTAAAATTCAAACCTGCATTGTGGATAAATAACTGCTCAAAAATCTACCTCATTTATTATAGGATACACAATTTCAATTAGATATTAACACCTATTCTGCCCCGTTTCACACTTTATGCAATCGATTGTAGGATATAAATTGTGAATAACTTTCCTTTTTCAACCTTGCAGTGTGCGGGTATATTCGCCTTTTACATGTAAAGATCTGGATTTCGAAATAATTTTATGGGCCTGGGTTACTATTGAAAGAGAATATTTCATCCCTCTTTGGGATTTATTTGAATAAAAGGTTTACTTTAACTCTCTTTAAAGTTTAAATGCATTAAAATGTATAAAAGGTTAGTATTTACACCCCGGCATAGGTACAATTAACAATTAGCTAAGGCTTGCAACTGATGCTATTAAATATTAATCTTAGTCATTTTATTTTTGAAACGACAAATTGGGTGGGTGTTTTTTTTGCAATTTAAACCCTCAACCACAATGAAAACAAAGCCTTGCCACGGCATCGCCCGGAAACAAAAAACAAGATTAGGCGTTGAACATCCTTACAAAGGGAATTTCAAACGTGAAAGCATTGTAAAACGACATGCAAGGTTGATTTACACTGTATTTCTATTTTTTGTAATTTTCTTTATTGCCCCTGCCTTCTCAATGGGGCAGCATTGGATGGCAAAATTTGGCCATTTGAATAATTACTATAGTATTAGTGAAGCTGCAGAAACTTATTTTAGGTCTGATACAAGCAGGATATCTGATAAATCATGTGGGTATAAAGATTTTCGGAGATGGCAATATTTTATGAATGCCCGTGTAGATGGGAATGACGCTTGGTATCCTAAGATTGTTACAGAAAACTCAGTTACCCGGCAACCAACCGATCATAATTATTCGATTACTTGCTGCCCTTCCAACTCATCAGGTGGTGGAGGAACCTCAATTATTGATGATGAAACTGCTACTTATAAAGCAGAAGCTGAAATGACATCAGATACCCTTGCAACTCTTATTGATGAAGGAGAAACCACAGATAAGGTTCTTGAGGTTAACCTGGCTTCACCCAGCGAAGCCCTGGAGGTAAGAAATTCCATATTGCAGTATTCGCCTTATGTCTCTGACACAGTCCTTAAGTCTTCCATCAACCGTGAAGAATTGCTCAACAATGCGATGCTGCGCGATATTATGGTAGCCAATCCCCACAGTGCAAAATCGGGAACCATAATGCAGGAAATTGATATGCGCCTTGATCCTATGCCCGAATACATGAAAGACGAAATTCTCGAAGGAGTATTTCTGCTTTCGGCCAAAGAACTGATGGAAGCCACAAGGGACATGGACATGCAGTTTTATAACTACGGGTTTAACCGTTTGTTGTCTTCCTCACTTACTGATACCATGCCAGTGCTGATTGATACACTGATGGCATTGCTTGCTGCCGATGGCAGTGCCCAATCGTTAATGCAGCAGGCATGGTTGTGGTTAGAAGCCGGAGACACAACCGCTGCTATTAATAGGTTGGCTTCCGTTCCTGGTGAAATAATACTCGTTGGCCATGATATTACAGATTATAATGAACAAATGGCCTTTATGCAATGGATAGTTCAAAATCCGGTTATTTTTGAGGAACAGTTTGAAGCTTTGGCTGATTTTTTTCAAAGCCCATCCATTGCTGTTTCTGCTGCTGCACGCAGTATTATGGTGGCTCATAACATGCTGGAATACGATGAACCATACCTTATCCCTGATCTAAACAAAAGCATAGAGGTCAACAAACCAAATTTAAAACCAAATGTTTTTGAAGCTGCTTCCTTGAAAGTATATCCCAATCCTGCCAATGAATTTGTCACAATAGAATACAATACAGGTGCTGATGTAAGTCAGGCAGTTATTGAAGTTATTGACGAATCGGGCAGAAGGATTTACAACAAAAACCTCGGACGCCAATTTGACCAGATAATACTTGATACTCGGAACTTTAAACCTGGTAATTACATCATCAGGTTAGTTTCCGGTAGTAAGTATATTGGCAATGCCAATGTCATCATTTCACGCTAACTTTAACTTTCAAGAAAACCGGATATACAATCCGGTTTTCTTGTTTAACAACAAATTTATGAGAAAACTGCTTTTATTAATACTTGTTATATTAAATCAACTGTGCTATTCACAAGATTGGGAACGCATTATAGGCATTCCCAATCGAATTGAAGTCTTTCACAATCACAATGAAACCTATGATGGGGGTTATTTAGTTCTTGGTGCTTACCACTTTTTCCCTGATACGCGCGGCTGGATCATTAAAACAGACATCAATGGTAATATATTATATGATATTACCTTAGGTTCGGGCTCTGGAAATAGTCAGGTTAATTACCCAAACTATATTGAACCTACTAATGATGGAGGTTTCATTGTTTGTGGTAGTCATGATTACTGGTCTTTAAATGATATCGGAATCAGCAAACACAATGCCTGTGGCGATCTCGAATGGTGCAAAGTGTTTAAAACTTATAATCCTGACTGGGGAGTTGAAATAAAACAGTTAAGTGATGGTGGTTATATTATGGTAACCATACAATATGGAGGGTTTCGCTGGACTCCCCGGATTCACCTCTTCAGGTTTGATGCTTCGGGAGAATTGTTATGGATTGAACCGTATGTGCAGGAAACCAATTACCCTTTTATGGGTGAAAATGCACCTTATGATCTGGTGGTTACCCCTGATGAAGACTTCTTTATTAGTGGTTATTGTTACTGGTGTGATGATACACTTAGCACTGGCGGAATTAACAACCAATGCAGGCTTAAAGCCCTGGCTGTCTTTGCCAACAGCAGCAGACAGGAAGAGTGGGTTAGTGCTTTTCAGTCCTCAGATACCCTATCTTATTCAATGGGTGGGTGGGCAACACAAAAATCAAGCGGAAATTTCTATTTAGGGGCAATAGAACGTTCAACAATGGCTTACCCTCCTTTGTTACTTGTAATTGATAGCTTAGGCAATTTTGTTCATGACTCTTTGTCCCAATTCCCCATGGTTGGGAATAAATGGGTGGAAGGATTTATGGTGAATCCATCCTTTACCTCAGATGGTAGGCTATTCACTAATATTCTGTATGCCGATAGTTCAAACTTTTATCCTGGCTGGTTTGGTTTGCATGAACTGGATTCCTTAGGAGGATGGCACAATTCATTTATACATCCCACAGCACACTCCCCTTATGGCCTTATTGTAACAAGTGATAACAAACTGCTTTCAGGAGCCGTCGTAGGCAGCGAACTAAATCAGGACATCATCCTTATGAAATTCAACACTAACTTTGAGTACGACAGCATTTACACTGCACCCCGCGAGTACGATTACCTCTGTCCCGAGCCTATAGTTTCAAAAACCATTGATTTAAGCAGTTGCGAGGTAATTGTTGATGTAAAGGATGTACCTACCCGTAAGGAGTATGAGGCCCGCATCAGTTTGATACCCATTACTCCGGCGCCAAACCCTGCCAGCGATTATGTGCGCTTTTTGCTTGAAAACACGGAGTATCACAGCAAAATACGGGTGGTTTGTTACGATATATCTGGCAGGCAATTGGCCGAACTACCTGTAAACTCAGGCATACACGAAACCGGGTTGGATATTTCGAGTTGGAAACCTGGCCTCTATATGGCCGTGGTTTATGCCGGTAGTAAGCAGATGGGTAAGGCGAGGTTTGTGGTGGAGTGAGAGGAGCGGTGGTCTCGGCTCCGCTCGACCACCGACGGCTCCGCTCGACCACCGACGGCTTGGTTCGACGAAAGCTCACCAACCACCGCTCGACCACCGGCGGTTTGGTTCGACGAAAGCTCACCAACCACCGCTCGACCACCGGCGGCTTGGTTCGACGAAAGCTCACCAACCACCGCTCGACCACCGATAATCCGGTGCTTGAGCGGAGTCGAAAGCATCCGGAAAAATGCGTCAGAATAGAACCAAAAAATCCTGTTAGTCCTGTAAAAAAAAGAAACCTTCAAAACCTGTCCCATGAGAAAAACAATCATACTCCTTTTTTTTATCACCCTGGCCGGCATCTCCCATGCCCAACAACCCATTGATTCACTGTATCTGTGGGTGAATTTTCAGGAAGAAAACATTGTTATTGACATACCCGCTGAATACTTCACCCTTCGCACGGTTGTCCCTCAACTGCCAAGTTTTGTTGCCGTGCGCAAGCTCAGTATTTTAGTGCCGCCGCTGCCCGCAAAAGAAGCACTTTTACAAATATTTCGCAATTTCCTCACACAATCAGCATTTCAAGCCGACAATTACCAGCGTTTGGATTGGCTGCGGGTTATGGCCTTGTACATTTATTTCAGTCAGAACGATATTTCTCAATTGCCTCCCGAAGCTTTGACAACATTAGAGAACTGGCAGACGGCATCAGAAACATTCGTTATCCGCAAAGAAGCGGAAATAGTGAGAAGGTGGGTGGAGATGGCCGGAAATTAAAGGCTGGTTTCATCCCCATCATGCAATTCCTTCGGGCTGTATTGTCTTTTCAGCCAGCTGCTTAGCCCGTCAAGCCCCGGGAACAGCACCCTTTCGGTAATGTTTGCCTGATCAAGCTTATCGCGGATTTCCCATTTTAGTTCAGCCGGAATAATGATGCGGTAGAATAGTCCGGGATGTTCATTCAGCCATTTGCTCATCAGCAGTTGCGAATTTGACATCATCGAAAAAAGAGCATGCTGATTCACAATGCGTTCATCCATCGATGGGGGTTCAAGAAAAAGAACAAAGCGTTGTTCGCCCAGGGCATCAAGTTGTTTGATGGAATTAAATTCCACGCCCAGCATTTGCGGGGTAAATACGTTTGAGCCTTCTTCCCTGATTATTCTTTTCAACGTGTCGGGAAGGTAATCGTTTGAATTAACGTAATTTACGCACCAGATTGCACCATCAATATCAAATTTATTGAGATTTGCAGTTGCAAAGTGAAGGGCAACAAAGGGAGAATAGGTCCAATCGAGCAATCGGGTGGGCAGGCCATGGTGCTGGGCCAATGCAAGTAAATTCCAGACCGATTCACCCGAAACTGTACTACGGTGAGCATATTTCCGGAAGTTGCGCAATAAATGACGTTCCAACTCCTGATATGATCCACCCAGCCGCATCAGGCTGGTTTTCAATTCGTAACTGGCTTCTGACAAACCCCTGAAAATAAATGGTGAGCGAAACCTTCCCAGATTAATATCAAAGGAATCACGGAATAAAAGATCCTGTAGTTCTGACCAGTTGGCAACCCTTACATCGTTATTCATTGCGTTGTTTTCTAAAAATCAGCCAAAGGTTTTGTTTTTCTATGACCAATATGATTTTGTTTCAGTAAACAAGTGCTTGAGACAGATTAAAATGTCGATCGCATGGCTTCCACCGGATCCAGTCGCGATGCTGACCAGGCGGGCATAAATCCTGAAACCAGTCCAATAATGCCTGAAACACTGATCCCCAGCATAATGTTTCCCAGTGTCAGTATGAGTTTCATATCAAATGCTGAAGAAACTACAAGGGTGAGCACATAGATGATCAGCAACCCCAGCACACCGCCGAATATGGAGAGAAAAACCGCTTCAAACAAAAACTGA
This sequence comes from Lentimicrobium sp., assembly GCA_019429275.1. Lineage (GTDB taxonomy): Bacteria > Bacteroidota > Bacteroidia > Bacteroidales > Lentimicrobiaceae > Lentimicrobium. The sequence goes on from JAHYJC010000005.1 coordinate 130,162, forward strand.
AGCAGAATAAAATAATTTTTGGCTCCCATAGCTTTCTGGATGCCGATCTGGGCTGTTCTCTCCTTCACAGATACGAACATGATATTGGCAATGCCAAATCCGCCCACAAGCAGCGAAAAACCGCCGATGATCCAGCCAACAATTGAAACCACACCAAATAGACTATCGAATGCCTGCGAAATAACGCTGGTTTCGTTAATTGCAAAATCATCTTCAACGCCAGGCTTCAGTTTACGCACTGAACGCATGACTCCGGTAAGTTCGTCTCTGAGTTCTTCGTTGCTCACACCGGGTTTAGAGCGCACCATGATTGCGGCTCCGATATTATCACGTTTAAGATCAATAAAATTTCTGGCAAAATTTACAGGAACGATTATCTGATCGTCGTTTGAGTTACCAAAAGTACTGCTACCCTCTTTTTTCAGTAAACCAATAACTTCAACTTTTTGCCCAAAAACCTTGAATTTTTGACCCATAGGGTTGACACCGGCAAACAGATTTTTTGCAATTTCGCTGCCAATGATGGCTACAGGTCGCCCACCTGCCGATTCTTCCATGGTAAAATACCGCCCTTCGGTCAGTTCAATAGGACTTACATCGCTGTAGTCGTGAGAAACAGCAACAATGGTGGCATTATCAACTGCGGCAGCATTATATTTCACCGATCTGTTTGTGCCCAGCATATAACTGCTTGCTTCGGCAGTCTGGCTTCGTTTTTGAATTTCGGCCAACTCGGCAACTGTGGGCTCGGGCCTTTTCATATATTTCCACCAGGGATAGTCGCTTCCACCCATTGCCCACGGCCACTTCTGAACATACAAAACATTGCTGCCCAATGAGCTGATGCTATCACGAAGGGTGCGTTCAATGGAATCGAAAACTGTGAAAACAGAAATTATGGCAAAAATGCCGATGGTAATACCCAGAAGTGAAAGAAATGTACGTATCTTGTTCACAATGATAGCATTGATGGCAAACAGGTAGCTTTCGCGAATCAGCCTTACAAAAATCAGGGTTTTGTGCATTGGAAGCATTTTGACAGGGTTGTAAAATTAATGATTTTTTTATGAAAGTCTGCCTGGCCATGAATCAAAATGATTTTCACTGAAAAGTTCTTTAGAAATGAAAAAAAAACTACTGTTTCTTCAGTTCGATAATTATTTCACATATTTCTTAAAATGTATCTGAATCCTTTGTAAACCGGCAAGTTTTTTTTATAAACTTGCACTACAAATAAAACTATTGCACAGGTGGCTAATAAATTGTCAGGCAGATATTTATTTTTTCTGTCTGGCCGGGAAACCTGAGTGATTAAAAAATAGAAAATTCAAAACTATACAATGAGTGAACTTAAGCAAATCAAAACAGCCCTGATTTCGGTGTTCAATAAGGACAGGCTTGAGCCTTTGGTACGACTATTGAACAATTCGGGGGTTACCATTTACTCAACGGGCGGAACACATCAGTTTCTTGAATCGCTTGACATACCTGTGAAAACCGTTGAATCCCTGACAAATTATCCCTCTATACTCGGAGGCCGTGTAAAAACGCTGCATCCTAAAGTTTTCGGAGGTATTCTGGGACGAATCGGTAATCCGGCAGACGAAGCTGAAATGGCTCAATACAATATTCCCCGGTTCGACCTTGTGATTGTTGACCTTTATCCATTTGAAAAAACACTTGCTTCAGAGGCCAGCCATGATGAAATCATAGAAAAAATTGACATAGGAGGTATTTCACTCATACGTGCCGGTGCAAAGAATTATAAGGATGTGCTGATTGTACCTTCGGCGGATCAATACACTGAATTACTCAATTTGCTTTCGGAACAGAAATGCTCAAGCAGTCTGGCTGACCGGCTTCGTTTTGCCAGCTATGCTTTTGCCGTGTCGTCGCATTATGATTCGGCAATATTCAACTATACTTCTTCCCTTTCGGGATACCGTGAATTCAGGAGCAGTAGTAAGGGAAACCGTGCTTTACGGTATGGCGAGAATCCTCATCAGCAGGGTGAATTTTTTGGCAACCTTGACGAGGTTTTCATTCAATTGCATGGCAAAGAGCTTTCTTACAACAATTTACTTGATCTGGATGCTGCCATTGCCCTGATCAGCGAATTTGAGGAGACTACTTTTGCCATCATCAAACATAATAATGCCTGCGGAATTGCATCACGCAGTAATCTTACCGATGCCTGGAAGGCTGCACTGGCCGGAGACCCGATATCGGCCTTTGGCGGGGTACTGGTAACCAATGCCCCGTTGAATGAAGAAACTGCGGTTGAAATCAATAAACTCTTCTTCGAAATTATTCTGGCTCCGGCCTATGAAAAAAAAGCGTTGGAACTTCTCCAAACAAAGAAAAATAGAGTAATTTTGCAGGCTAAATCATTTGATTTTCAAGGAAAACAATTTCGCAGCCTTCTTAACGGGGTGCTGCAGCAGGATAAAGATCAGAAAACAGAAACCATCGACGATTTAAAGGTTGTTACTGATAGGGCACCGGAAAAAGTACAGATCGATGACCTGATTTTTGCAAACATAGTGGTAAAGCACAGCAAGTCAAATGCCATAGTTTTGGCTAAAGACAAGCAAATGCTTGGCAGTGGTGCCGGACAAACTTCCAGGGTAGATGCATTGCATCATGCCATTGAAAAGGCTGGTAATTTTGGTTTCGATCTGAAAGGGGCAGTTATGGCTTCTGATGCATTTTTCCCGTTTGCCGATTCGGTTGAACTCGCCCATAAGGCCGGCATTGCTTCGGTGATACAGCCTGGTGGGTCGGTGAGAGATGAAGAAACAATTGATTATTGCAACCGGAACGGGCTGAGTATGGTTTTTACCGGAATAAGACATTTTAAACACTGATGTTAATGAAATTCAGCTAATGGGACTTTTCGCTTTTATGACCAAGGAGATCGCTATGGATCTCGGAACTGCCAACACAATCATTATTTACAATGACAAGGTTGTGGTCGATGAGCCCTCAATTATTGCCATTGAACGTAATACCGGAAAAATCATTGCAGTGGGTAAACGTGCCATGATGATGCACGGTAAAACCCACGAAAACATTAAAACCATACGCCCGTTGAGAGATGGCGTAATTGCCGATTTTCAGTCAGCCGAATATATGATCAGGGAGCTAATCAAAATGACTGGCCCAACCCGTAGCCTTTTCCCACCTGCGCTGAAGATGGTTATTTGCATTCCATCAGGTATAACCGAAGTTGAAGAAAGAGCAGTAAAAGATTCAGCCGAACAGGCCGGAGCAAAGGAAGTCAGGCTCATACACGAGCCCATGGCAGCTGCCATCGGAATCGGAATTGATGTGCTTGAACCTACCGGTAATATGATTATTGACATTGGCGGAGGAACCAGCGAAATTGCTGTTATTGCACTTGGCGGTATTGTAAATAATAAATCAATCCGTATAGCTGGCGATGATTTCAATAACGATATTGAAGAATATATGCGTAAACAGCACAACATAAATATTGGCGAGCGCACTGCCGAAGCCATTAAAATCAATGTTGGGGCTGCAATGACCGAAATCGACAATCCACCACCCGATTATCCTGTGCATGGGCGCGATATGCTCACTGGTATTCCTAAAGAAATTTATGTGAATTATTCAGAGATAGCACATTGCCTCGATAAATCAATTGCCAAGATTGAGGCTGCTGTATTAAATGCCCTTGAAATGACTCCTCCCGAGCTTTCTGCCGATATTTACCGCACCGGAATTTATCTTGCCGGTGGAGGATCAATGCTTCGCGGACTTGATAAAAGACTGCACCTCAAAACAAAACTGCCTGTGCATGTTGCTGAAGATCCGCTTAGGGCTGTTGCCAGGGGAACAGGTATTGCGCTCAAGAATTTTAATAAATTCACATTCCTGATCAAATAAAGCGGTTATTTAAAACTTCCGGCGAAGGAAACCTATGCGACATATTTTTGCTTTCATCTGGAAATATAATTTTATATTCCTGTTTTTGCTACTGGAAGTACTTTCGCTTATCCTTATTGCCAACCGAAGTTTTTACCATCGATCCGTCATTTCAAACCTGACCGATGGGGTTACCGGCAATGTTTTTTCTGCCTGGTCAGGGGTTACTTCTTACTTTTCACTAAAAAGAGAAAATGAAATTCTGTCCAGTAAAAATGCACGACTGCTTGGCATGGTAACGCAAAACCAAACAACTGCTGACACTTCAACCTACTTTGTTTCAGATACTTCTTTTGCCCAGCAATATAAGTATATGGTTGCGCATGTTATCAGCAACTCTTCTACCCATCGCGATAATTATATCATGATAAATAAGGGCAGTAAACATGGAGTAAAAGCCGATATGGCAGTTATCAATTCTGAAGGAATTGTTGGAACGGTTGTAAGTGTGTCACCAAATTTCAGCTGGGTGATGTCAATGCTCAATAAGCATTCAAAAGTCAGTGCCCGGATAAAAAGAATTAATCAAATGGGAACAGTGGTTTGGGAAGGCGGCAGTCCGGCAACCGGTACACTGCATGACATTCCGGCCCATGTTAAAGTGCTTCCGGGCGACACCATTGCTTCAAGCGGGTTCAGTCATATTTTTCCTGAAGGTATTATGGTTGGCACCGTTGAAGAGATCTGGATTGAAGAGGGATCTCACTTTTATACCATTAACTTCAGATTTTCGGCCGATCTTAACAGCCTGCATAATGTTTATGTTGTAACCAATCTTTACAGAGAGGAGCAATTGGAATTAAGTAAAAATGTGATCAATGACTAAACTTTTCGGAAGGGATATAGCCAGATTTTTCATTTTGATTGCTCTTCAGGTATTGGTAATCGATCATATCAATTTTTATGGATATGCCAATCCTGCACTCTACATTTTATTTATTCTGCTGCTTCCTTTTGAGATACCGGGTTGGATTTTGCTGATATCTTCCTTTTTGCTGGGTTTCAGCATCGATAGTTTCAGCAATTCACTTGGTCTGCATTCAGCAGCATCGGTATTTATAGCCTTCATCAGGCCATGGGTTATTCGTCTGGCCGGAGCTCCGGCCGAATATGAAGTTAATCTGAAACCCGGCATTGGAGATATGGGTTTACGTTGGTTCTTTGCATATTCGCTGGTAATGGTGGTTGCCCATCAGTTCTTTATTTACACACTTGAATCCCTGCGACTATTCGAAATTGATCTCATTCTGCTGAAAACCCTGATAGGAAGTGCAATTACGCTCAGCCTTCTCATTATGATAGAATACCTATTCATGAGAAGGAGAAACTAAAAATAAAGATTAAGTAACTGAAAATTAACCAGAAGACGTTTATTCTGGTTCACAAAATCCAGGCAGTTTAGGAATGGCCCAATATTTCGCTGCCTTCTTCTGAGGTCCAATCGTAATGGTATAAACCATCGATTAAACGTTGTTGTTTTTCTTCAGGGCTGAGTTGCTCATATGCATGTTTTTCAGCTTCGAAAATTGCCCGCTTTTCTTCTTCAACTTTGTGGATTTCATCAAGATAGGCTTGTTCAACCTTGCGTTTCAGAAAATCGCCGGCTACAACAGGGAAAAGTTCGAGAAGTAGTTCTTCTTTCTCATCTGCAGCCAGTTTTACCCCACCGTATTCATGAAATACAGGATTTTCCTGCCGCTTGTAGAACTTTGTATCATATGGCACTTCATCCGTAACCCCGGCAATTTTATATCTGAAATCAGGATCTATATTTACCGGAGTTTTGCCGTAAATTCCTTTTACAAGGTTCACAAACTGGATTGATTTGGTGGTATAGGGGGGCACTCCCTTCGATTCATCGATGGCGCAGTTAACGGCCTGAACACCAACAATCTGGCTGGTTGGAGTGACCAAAGGTGGGCAACCTGCATCCATCCTCACCGAAGGTATGATTTCTAAGGTGCGCTGAAGGAGTTTTTCCAGCTTTAGTTGTTTTAACTGTACCAGCATATTGGAGTACATTCCTCCGGGGATCTCAGCCTCTTTAACCCTGGCATCAGGCTCGGGAAAATTAAAATAACTTTCAATTCTTGAGCAGGTTGAAAGCAGGTCATCTTCTTTGTCGGCTTTGGCATAAGCTATGGCTAGTTCAAACAGCTCTTCTATATCTTTTGGAAGCTTGTCGGTGACAATATTAAATTCTTTAGGGAATTCCTTATATTGATCATATTCTGCCAATTCCAGCCTGATTTCGCGCAGTTTTGCATCAATTTTGTTGACAACCAGAGGATTAACACCGGTATCAATGTTCATGCGGTCGCAGAACAATTGAATTATTTCATAGGCAGAAGCTGCGGTTCCTCCTGAAAATGACGTGATATTCGTATCCACTATATCAGCTCCATTCACAATGGCCATTAGGGTCGATGCCAATCCGTATCCAGGTGTGCAATGGGTGTGAAAATCAACCGGAATATTCAGATTTTTTTTGAGAAGGCTGATAAGCCGTCCTGCCCTCAGTGGGGGAATCAGACCGGCCATATCTTTAATGGAGATCATATCAGCACCCATTTCCTGAAGCTTCAGAGCTTTGTCAATATAATACTGATCAGTAAAAATATGGTTCGGAATAGGCCTGGCCTGCAGCAAGGCTTTCAATTTTTTAAACTTCGAAAAGTAAGGGTCCACGGTATAACAAATGGCACAATCTGCGATGCCTCCGTTTTCCTTCACCGATTTTATGGTCGAACCTATATTGTCGGTATCATTCAGGGCATCGAAAATACGCATGATACTGATGCCTGATTTGATGGCATTGCGGTTGAATCCTTCTATCACATCATCGGGATAAGGGTTGTAGCCAAAAAGGTTGCGTCCCCGTGATAGTGCAGTAAGTTTTGTTGAATCTCCAAGGCTTTCTTTGATTTTTTCAAGGCGGTGCCAGGGATTTTCATTCATGTAGCGCATCACTGAATCAGGCACAGCTCCCCCCCAAACCTCCATGGCGTAGAATCCGGCTTCGCGATACAATGGCAACACCCGGTCAATCTGTTGTTGAGTCATGCGGGTAGCAAATAACGACTGTTGTCCGTCACGTAAGGTCAAGTCTCTGATTAAAAGTTTTTTACTCATGGCAAAAGGAAGATATGTAGAAATGAACGAAGTAAATTATTCTTTATAGGTTATTTATTTGTACTTATTAATGTACTTCTGCAAAAGTAAAAAGATTAATATTCAATACGATACGGGGTTGATGATTATTTATTTGTTATTTGTTTTAGTAATCCGGAAACTGAAAAACATTTACAAATGGACTTGGTTATTTTGATTATGTATATTTAATGACAAATAGGTTGAACAAAATAAATACTGAATTGCTATCGCCGGCAAGCGATGTAAATTATTTGCGCGGTGAATCTATAATTTTGTCGGTTTCAGCCGAAACTTTATCTGCAGGTATAGTTCTATAATACACTCGTTTCTAACGCCTGCAGAATCTCCTTGGTTTCGTCATCGTAAATAAATGCGATTACACTGCAGTTAGCCGGAACATACTCATCTTTAAGTATGTATTTAAAAGAATTTACAGCAGACCCGGGATTTGTAACACCAACAGAAGCTATATTGCTTCCCCATGTTGTTGTGATGGCAGCCCGAAGAACATGATTATGTTCATAATCATATATAATTGGGGTAGGTCCTGATGCAGGATCATTGTTTTTTTGTGGTTTAATAATACCACTTTCCGAAAGAACTACAACCAGTTTCAGATTCTTATCAATGTTACTGATGAAGTGCGTTTTTATGTGTGTACATAATTTTCGCTCATCGGCATCGTACTCGTTAATCATTTGAAGATCAATAACCGGTTGTGTCGACAGAGCTTCTGTGACAGCAGCACCCCAGGCAGTAGGGGAAACAATATGGTTGTTTGGAAATCCTTTCCGGTTGATCATTCCGTTGGGATTTCCAACCATGCCAATGCCAAAGGTCTGATCCCAGGCGGTTCCGGCTTCGGTACGGAAATCGTAGGTAAAATCGCCTCCCCCGGTGGGATTGGCAAAAAATCCGGCATGAATTGCCAGCAACACCAGCTGATCGCCATGTGTTTCTTTCAGATTATGGGCAAGGCCGGCAGCTTTAGGACAGTTTACGCAGGTGTGTCCGGTGTAATCTTCGAGCAGAACGCGCTTTTTTACAGCATTTACAGCCGGAAACTGAGGCACCGGACAAGCAGCCGTATCTATACTGGCAGTTTTTTTGGTAAAGGGTTCTTCAATTTTATCACACGAAACCATGAATGTAAAAGAGGAAAGGATTGCAGCCGAATAGAGCAGATTTTTTATTTTTTTCATCGTTGTTTTCATTTTCATGATGATCTAAAATGAGCTGGTAAGCGTAAGCGAAAGTCCGTTTGAAGCAGGTACATTCCTGCATACTCCACCAACACAAATAATACCTTCACGCTGTTTGCCATAGGTTACCATCAGGCGGTTTGACCCATTGGTGTAACCGGCCGAAACTGTTGGATAATGAAATTGCCTGTCCTTGTCGGGATTACCATAATTGTACTGATCGGCAACAGTAAAATACCACTTTGGTGCAATGGTATATTCAAATAAAAACTGCAACCAGTCGCCTTCGTCCTGTTTGGTAAATAACTGCTGGTATTCCATTTTGAGTGCCTGCTTGTTGTCGAAGCGGTAAGTCATATCGGCAATTATAATGTTCGCGTTAACCATAGGTTCCTGGTATCCTTCCAGTATCTCAACATTATAGTCAAGGTAGATGTATGAGAACAGCGCTTTAAAGCTGTTGCTGAACTTTCGTTGGATTTCAATATTCATATCCTGAAAATAGAGCTGCTCGCCGAATGTAAAAAAAGGAGATTTGTAACCCAGGGTGCCCATTTTTCCAATAGTGGTTTCGCCATCCACTGGGTCCATCTTTATCGATTTAATCCTTGAATAATTGACGGCTACATCAGTTCCGTATTTTCCTCCCATTTTACTTCCACGCTTGATTTTGTAATTTACCTGCCCCTGAATGGCCATTTCGCCATTAGGCTGGGTAGCATAGGGATACATTGCCGAAAGGCTGTAGGCGTGCTGACGGGTAAGTGCCGGTAAGTAGTTGACATCCAATGAACTGCTGGTTTCAGTGCGTTTTGATTTAAAGCTCATGTTGTCAGTCCGTTTGGCCGAAACAATGATTCCCAGTCCTTTGGTGGAATAGGTTGTCTGCAGCAAAAGGGACTCTCCGTTTTTGTAGATAAAGTTGTTGATTGCTGAAGGGTCATTCATTTTATTAACATACTCGCCGTCAATGGTAAACCTGCTACGTGAAATGTTGAACCTGGCAGCCCAGGCGGCCACATTTACCGGTAGAATCAGCATTTCATCCGGTCCTGAGGCAATTTCTTCGGTTTCCTGATATTTACTTGTAAAACTTCCACCAATGGTTACCCGGGTTTTACAATTGCCTTCTTTGTCAAACAGTTCGTTCAGGGCAAACTCGCCATCAAGTCCACGTACAAGTCCCGGCCCCTGTTCCCAAAAGAACCGCTGTGTGCCGATCATACCTTTAAGGGTTACCCCGGCAGCCGGGCTAAACCTGACTTTTGCACCCTTAAATGCATTGTCGTAGCCTAGGTTACGTTCCTCATAACTGCGCAGGACCATTCCGCTGCCATACTGTTCGTAGAAATTACCGACAGTAATTTCAAACTGATCGTTTTTCCAGGAGCCAAACCAGTATGGCACTCCACTTCCTTTGTATCTGGGGTCATATCCCAGGATGGGGTTCAGGTAACTTTCGAAGCGCATACCTGCATTGAAGTTTTTATTGGAGTACAGCAGGTTGGCAAATGTATTCATTCGCATTTTTTCATCCACTTCGTAAGCGCCTATTGCTGAATCTGCCTGGTAAATCTGGGCATCGAGCTGGAAATTACCGCTAACACGTCCACCATCAAGGAAACTCTGGGCGAAACTTTCAGAAACCACCAGCAGCACCAAGGCTGCAACCAGAGAGATTAAAGATTTTGTTTTCAAAAGCTTGGTTTTGATTGATTAATGTAAAGGTCAGGTTATTTTTTCTGTTTGAACTTTTCTGTGATGAAGAATATGCAGAAAACTATTGCTGGTTGAGGGCCAGTAAAAATTTTAATGGGAATCAATTGCTTCTTCGGCATTGAGTTTTCTTACCAGGTTGATTAGCTCCAGTTCGCTGCCTTCACTGAAGGAAGTATGTTGCCATACAATTTCGCCATTGCCGCTTACCAGGAAGGTATGGGGAATCATATTTACATTCATGGCACGCTTAAAATCGCCATTGGCATCAAGCAAAAAGTCGTATTCCCAGCCTTTTCCGTTTACTGTAGGGCCAACTTTTGAAGTGGAACGGGAATCGTCGATAGAAACAGCAACCAGTTTAACTCCGGTTTCTTCAATCCATTCATCATAAACCTCGGCAATGGTGGTTAGCTCATTTATGCAGGGTTTACACCACAGCGCCCAGAAACTGATAATCATTGGCTTTCCGTTGTTCGAAAGTTCTGAAGTATTGAAGGTTTTACCTTCAAGGGTTTTTACGTTTACAGCGGGTAGTTTTTTAAGATTTTTTTCCGCTTCCTGCGCTGTAACACCTGTAAACAGAAATATTACAAAGGCGAATAAAATTACTTTTTTCATAGTTTGGAGGTTATTTTTTTTGTTTTAATTCAACAATCATGCCTTTTCAGACCATATAAACTTCAAGAATTTTTGATGATAAAGATGGAACTATATCAACTCTATCGATGTTTGCCGGAATCAGCAATGCCTCGCCCTGTGAAAGGTTCACTTTGGGCTCTGTTTCTCCATTGTGTATTAAGGTAACTGCTCCCTCAACACAAACATAAATGACAAAGGACTCCAGCTCACTATAGTCTTTACTTAGCGCTTGTTCAAGCGTAATGAGGTTGGTTGTGAAAAACGGACTGTTAACCAGATTGGCTGTTCCGTTTTTCTTTGCATTGTATTTGGTTTTATAATCGTCGTAAATATTAAAATCGATGGCATCAAGCGCTTGTTCAACATGCAGTTCGCGCGAATTGCCTTCACTGTCAACCCTTCCCCAGTCGTAAATGCGGTAAGTGGTATCGGAAGTTTGTTGAATTTCTGCCAGAAAAGTGCCTGGCCCAAGGGCATGTACCCTGCCTGCCGGAATGTAAAAAACATCGCCTCTGGCTACTTTTTCGACGTTAAGTATCTCACGAAGGGTATTATTTTCAAGGTGATGCAGATAGATTTCCGGATCAACTTTTTGACTGAACCCGCTGATAAGTTCCGAATCCCGATCGGCATCAATGATATACCACATCTCCGATTTTCCGTAACCTGTACCACGTTTGGCCGCCAGTTCGTCATCGGGGTGAACCTGAATGGAAAGATAATCAGCAGCATCTATAATCTTGACAAGAATGGGAAACTCATCGCCAAATCGTTCATATACAGGATCGCCTACCAACTCGCCCATGTAAATTTCAACCAGTTCATTCAGCTCATTGCCTGCCAAAAAACCATTTACAATTCCGGTCTGATTACCCTCAACTCCCGATAAAACCCAAGCCTCGCCGCAATTTGGGAGAGGTGCAAAATCAATCCCAAGCACTGATTTAATCTTGCTGCCACCCCAGATTTTGTCTTTCAAAACAGGTTTAAATTTAAGCGGATAGAGCTGGTTTTCCATTATTGAAAGTAATTTTTACAAATCCTGCCAGATGAATAATTCTAAGTTTCAAAGCCAATGTGCGGGGTAAAATTACAATTTAATTTTATCCTGCAAGGTGTTGAAATTAATTGATAATCAATCTAAATTTTAAAAACAACACTTTGTGAATAAATTCAGACTTCCAAGACTATCGTAAATTAAATCGCGACTGTTTTGTAAATCAGCTTTAAATTTGTGAGGGGGAAACAAGTTTCTGTTTGGTTTAAAAAAGCACATAATTGTTTTACTGCCTGGTTTGCCCTTGGGGTAGAAAGCGAATGCAAATTGATGGTCAGGGTATTATTTTGATAATCTGGTACCATATCTGCATCGCTGGTAAATATTTCTTTTAAAATAACCCGTCCCTCTTTTTGGGTGCTTTTATAAAACTCTGGCATAATGTTGTATAGCGCTGATTCTGCCCTGTAACTGAGCATTATGATTGCATTTTTTAGTTTTTTAC
>JAHYJC010000079.1 GCA_019429275.1 Lentimicrobium sp.
GCCGCCAGCTTCCTTCAGATTCCATCTCGCGATGGACACCCTTGCTCTTGGCTAACACTCCTTACTGTGAAGCGTGTTCGGGACTTGCACCCTATAGCTGATATACATGCCTGACGCACAAAGAAAAGGAGGTTTTTGCGCAGTCTGACGGGTTCGGCTATTTTGGAAGATTTAATTCCAATGTAAGGAGGTCAGCAGCTGCCTGAGCGATGTTTTTTTCTCACGGGGTCAAGGGAAGTCTTTCCTTGCTGGCATTCCAGAAACTGTCGTAATTGTATTCCCTGCTAAAATCTTTCGTAAACTGAAATATCTCCAGCAACAGATCGTAACACGCTTTATAAACCGGCAACTCCTGGTGTAACCCCATTTTAAAATATTTCGATGGGGCTTCGCCCCATACCCCAATAATCAAATAGACAAATAGTCAAATGGTCAAATAGTCTTAATCCCTGAGGCAACGAACAGAAAAGCCATTTTGCTTGTAGTAGTAGTTCCTGCCCACACTGCTGTCATAGTAATACAGGTCGCGGTACCAGGCGAAGTCTGAACTGAACTCCGAAGAACTCCAGAAGAAACCGGTCCAACCATGGTAGTAGAATGTACCACTGTAGTCGCGGTTGCCACCCGGAAGACCCGAAAAGCCGCTTTCGTTGGTAGCACCGGTATTTGGCAAATTCCACCTGGGGTGGGCATCCGGTTCAGTACGGGTGCTTTTCATCTTACCACCGGCAACATTTGATCCTCCTAAATAGTTGGTTAAGATTGTCCATTCGGCATCGGTGGGTACATGCCAGCCGACCGGGCAAAGTCCTCTGCTGTCAACTGCCGCATACCAATTATATAATGCACCGTAAGCATTTTTCCAGTTGATATCATTGTCATACCAGCAGTATGCACCGGTAGTAAGGGCACCCCATTGTGAGTCTCCTGTTACATTGGGTATGGCATCTCCGTTGCTGTAGTGGGTTACCTTCAGGTTTTCAGCCATCCATTCCTGGGTGCCTATAATTACGGTCTGGTAAACATTACCATCAATATCAGTTACGGTGCCGGTACCGCCAGAACTGGTTACATTGATATAATTACTCTTTTGCCCGGTATCTGAGCCCATATTGTTTGTTACAGTTAACTGCACTGTATATGTTCCTTCAATATTATAAACGTGGTTTGGATTTTGCTGATTACTAGTACTTCCATCCCCAAAATTCCAAAGCCAGGAAGTTGGATTATTAGTCGATTGATCAGTAAAGTTAACAGTGAGAGGTTTTGTTCCATTGGTAGGTGTTGCTGTAAAGGCGGCAGTTGGAGATATAATTACTGTTTCTGTCGTGAAACTAACCAGATTACCATATCCGATACCTGCAGAATTCATAGCAAAAGCTCTTGCGTAATACTTTGTTTCAGAATCTAACTCAGGTAAAGTACATTGATAGTTTCCTGTTCCGTTTCCTGAAGTAATAACAAAATCATTAACAGAAGGATTTTGATTCAAAGAACTGTAACAAACTCCACGAACTGTAACTTCCGCTCCGCCATCCCCTGAAATAAATCCGCCTAAAACTGCAGAATTTGAAGTGATTGTTGCTGGGGTTTTTGTAGTCAGGACAGGCAATGTAGCCTTCTTCTCTTCATCTTTTTTGCAGGTAGTCAATGATAGAATTATACCTGTTCCAATGAATGCTATTATTAAAGGCATTCTGAATTTAAAGAATCTTTTCATTATTTTTGATTTAAGGAATTAATAAAAAGTATTTTGAGAATTTTTAAGAATACATCAGTTAAATCAATAATACTAATGGCAGTATTAAAAGTTCGAAATATTGCCATGCCCTGTATAAAAATAATTTATCAAATATAGTATAATTAATCCTGTTTGTCAAGGGATAAATTTAAAACCCCAAACCGCCCCCAATAACGGTTCTTGTGTATATGCAGTAGCGGATTAGAAGCACTTTCCTGTCCGTTTAGCACAAAGTTTTTTAGAATCACAGACCTTCGAATTACCGTTTCAACCGCCATTGCCAAATACATGCTGTCACCCAACGTAATCTTGTATTTAATCTTCAATACTAATAGGGGATTTTTCTTGTTTTAAATAATCTAAATACATACCTATAATACCACCAGCAATAACTTCAGGATGATAATGGTCGAATAATTCTTGAAGGATTGCATTGTTTTCTATATTAAAAACATTAATTATATCACTAAAAATCATAGTCCTAATATTCCCAAACCTGGTATAGTTGTCAAAGTCTGGTAGTGAGTCAAAATGTTCAATTAATTGTGCTATTCCCTCTCTAGAATACAGATTATTCATGATTTTAACTATATCTTGCTTATTTTTAGGTGCATGCATTAAATAATCAGGGAAAACAGATTTATCCAATGGCTTAACGAATCTATATATAGTATTCTTGTCCTCAAAATGTTCCTTATCAAATAGGGTATATTTAACTGAAATAAATGTAAGTGTAAGAGTGTCTTTGTATTCTTGAATATGATATTTCTCAATTTGAGACCGTAAATATCTGCCGCTTTTTGTGAAATTGTCAAATTCATAATTTCTTGGATATATTAAAATCAACGTGTCGTTATTCATTTGAAATCCTAAGTATGTTTCATGTAGAATGTTTACTCCTAAAGACCTATACTCTATAAGAGAAGTGTCAAGAAACTCTAGTTGCCAAAATTTAGCCCCCACTGCGTTTTCATTGTAATAATCAAACCAAAATGCATCTTCAAGCGACAAGGTGTCAGGGTTGATTAAACGCCATACGGCTTTTTCTTTAATTGGAGAGTTAGAGGAAATCAAAATAAAAACATACGTTATTAAAAGTAACGATATAGCTTTTTGAAGAAAGCTTGTATTCATGGGATTAGATTTTTTGATTGTATAATGAATTTGTTTTAATATCTCATTTTTTTATGTTGGGTAACGGTCACATATAGGAAATGTTGGGGCTGCGGTGTGCGTCTTTGTCTGCCGTTACTAAAGTTGGTGCGGGGCAGACAGGTTAGCGCAAACATCTAAACCCCAATATTTTATATATGATGTTACCTGCTGGCATTTATTTCATAATCTTCAATACATAATTTGTACTTCTTCCTCCGGCGGACTCTTTTTGTAATATATCTTTATTTATCAAGTCATTAACATCCCTAATTGCTGTGTCTTTTGAACATTTTGTAATCTTAGCCCATTTCATTGAAGTCAGTTTACCTTCAAATCCATCCAGTAATTTGTTTAAAATCTTCTTTTGTCTCTCGTTAATTATTGTTTTTGAATTTCGATTCCAGAAATCTGCTTTTAACAAAACTCGGGTAAGAGTATTATCGGTTGCTTTTAAAGCATTAATTAAACAGCTTAAAAACCATTTTATCCATTCGGATATGTCAAGGTCTCCTTTTTGCGTTTTTTCAAGAATCTCGTAGTATTCTTTTCTTTCTACTCTAATTTGAGCAGACATACTATAAAATCTCTGTGTACTCTTATCCGATTGAGCTAATAACATATCAGTTAAGGCTCTTGTAATTCGCCCATTACCATCTTGAAATGGATGAATTGTCACAAACCATAGGTGAGCAATTGCAGCTTTTATTACTAAATCTATTTTATTTTCTTCGTTAAACCATTTTATAAAACGGTTCATTTCCATTTCGATTAAATCAGCATCGGGAGCTTGAAAATGAACTTTTTCTCTTCCCGCAGCACCCGATACAACTTGCATTTGTCCAAATGTATCTTTTCTCCAATCAGCAACAGTAATTTTGAAAATCCCACTTCTTCCCATTGGAAATAATGCTGCGTGCCAATCAAAGAGTCTCTCTGCTGTTAAAGGTTTAAAACAATTTCTCGTTGCATCAATCATCATATCAACCATCCCGTCTACATTCCTGTCCGACATAATTGCACCAGCAAATTCCATTCCTAATCGTTGAGCAATTGATGAACGCACTTGCTCAGGATTTAACAGTTCTCCTTCAATCTCTGCAGATTTTAATACATCCAAAGTTAAGGTTTCAAGTAAAGCTTCATCTCGTAATTCAAAACCCAGGGATTCCATTTTACCAATTAATCGTCCTTGTAGATTTCTCGCTTCACTTAACAGATTGAAGAACTCGTCATTATTCCATTTGAAATTTGGCCAATTGTCTTTCTGATGTATATAATATCCCATTCGTCTTAAAATTTGCAACAAATATACAGTTTATTCGTTGCAACCTCAAATTATCGTTGCACTATTTGCATTGAATAGATGCTTTATTCGTTGCACGATGCTCTTTTATGCTTGTGCATAACGGATGGGGGTTGGTAAAGTGCAGGAGATTGAAACGATTCATTTTCCCACGTTACGAAGCTACGAAAAAGTGTGAACTTTCCCTAATCAGTTAAAAACCTGCATTTTATTAACCCCGTGTTAGCGTTTCGTGCTTCTTTAATTTGAAAATATTTACTTTTTTATTTGTCAGTTGCAGTTTTTACTTTCACATTAAAACTCGGTGCTTTATAGTCCTTTGGCAAATAGTCGGCTGGAATTGTTGTCATATTTCCATCTCTTGCTGCACGGTAATGTGGCGAAAGAATCTCAATGTTCCTTTCGTTGCATACATCCTGAATATTCTGATGCAGATTTGAATATATAATAGCCTGCTTTTTAACTTCCTTGGTATAAGCATTAATTTGATACGAAACATAGAAATCGTCAAGGCTGGTTTGCAGCACAAATGGTTTTGGGTCTTGAAGAATGTGTTCTGTTTTTAATGCGGCATCTATTAATACATTGTGCATATCTTTCCATGGTACATCGTAGCCTATCGTAACTGTTGTGTGAAGTATTAGTCCATTATTCGAAGCTTCACTGCTGTAATTGGTTGTATTACCCGAAAGCACAGCCGAATTCGGTATGGTAATAATTTCATTTTTGGGTGTTTTTATGCGGGTAACCAGTAATGTTTTTTCTTCCACATCGCCAAAAACATCGCCGATTTTTATGCGGTCACCAATTTTAAATGGACGCATATAGGTTATTACCAAACCTGCAACCATATTGGCTATGGCTGTTGAAGAACCTAACGAAAACAAAATACCAATAAATACAGATACTCCCTTAAAAATGTTTGAATCTGAGCCTGGTAAATAAGGAAAAATAAGAACAAACATAAACGCATACAGCAGGAATTTAACGATACTGTATGTTGGCATTGCCCAATCGGCATGAAAGCCTGATATATTTAGTTTTTCAGCTTCTATTTCATTGAATATGTATTTTACAAAACGAATTACATACTTCATTACGAAGTAAATAACAAGAATGCTGAACAAGTTGGGCAGATATTCCCAAACAGCAATTAAAACACCTTTAAATGGCGACCAAATTAGTTGAAACAAAGCATCTGCCCAATCACGTGAGAAAGGGAAAATGCTGAAAATAATGGGCAATGAAATATAAATTAGAATTGTATATACAAACCAGCGGAATATCTTAACTATAAAAAGGACAACCTGCATTTCCTGTTCTGCCGTCAAAAATGTATAATCCTTGTAGGACAAATTCTTAAGCCATTTGTCCTTTTTAGTGTTAATAAATAACAGAAGTTTCGAATGTCCTTTACCAATTAACCAAATCAGACCCCATGCAATCGCAATAACAAGTAATACTAAACCAATCCTTCCAATAAGCTTCAACCAGCTATTCTCATTTTTTGCTTCAACTATGGAGTTTTTTATGGTTTCTTTAAATGATTGGGCTAATTCGTGCATACTTTTGTCGTACCAAATTGCATCGTTTTCCGAAATGCTCACTATTATAATTTCGCCATATACAATGTCATAGGTATTTTCCGATTTCAAGACCAAGATAGAATCAGTTTTTAGAAAATCGTCTTCGTAAAGTTTTTCGATTTTACGGCTTATATTTATTGCTCTTTCTTTCGGGGTTGAAGCTCCAATTTTAGAATATACCAAAAATAGGGTGTCATTCATTACACCGAAAACAGGATAACCTTTAGTTGTATTTCGCAATGAGTCAATACGTGTCTTTTTATCTTCAATTCTTCTTTTCTCGTTTTCCTCAATTGATTTTAGTTGTTGCAGTAATTCTTCTTTTTCCAGATTGTCCGTTGTCTTTAGTTTTGATAATTGTGACTCCAATTCGGCTTTTTTTACCGAATCTGCAATTCTTTGCTGCTCAACTTCTACAAGTTTTTGATTATATTCTTGCAGGGCAATATTATTAATCGAATCATTTTTTTGAACCAAACTATCTGTTTGTCCATAAGATGCAATGCTCAATGCAAGCAAAAACATCGGAATTAATTTTCTAATTAGATTTCTCATAATTAATATTTTACTATTACAAAAGTGCAAAAAGTGCGTCTGAAAAATACAGCTTTTTGTCAAGCTTTGGACTATGGTCAGCATGTGAGGCTTGACAATGTGTTGTATGTGGGTTGGCAAATTTTAAAAATGAGAAGGGTGGCGTATTTTTCATTACTGTCATATTTTTAGTTTTTCATTCTATCGTCTAGTTGTCGCTGTCTTTTTTTAGCATGAACGCTAACGGGAGTCTGCGCAAAAACCCTATTCCATGATTCAAATATAAAGAATAAAAGCAATTTGGCAAGCGGCGAATAGCCGTGTTGCAAACCTGACTGAAAAGTTACTCTCGGCCAGTTTTCGTTCATAAATGAATTTGGGTGCCAAAAAAGGGTTTAAAA
>JAHYJC010000036.1 GCA_019429275.1 Lentimicrobium sp.
AGCAGGCCGCTGTTGTTTACTCGTTATTTGCTACCTGCAAGATCAACAATATAGAACCTTTTGAATGGCTCTCAAACACTCTTTCGGTAATAGCTGACTATCCCGCTAACCAACTGCACAAACTCCTGCCCGGGCAAAATTAATTGATCCCATGAAAGTGGCAAAGATGCAGTTCACCGGAGGCTTACGTCAGTATCACCGGAATATGCACGAGCAATGCGGGCAGGAATTGCAGCATTAGCCATCTCAAACCAACAGCACAAACTCCTGTCTGGGCAAAATTAAATAACACCCGCCAATTAGATAAGATGCAGTTCGCCGGTGGCTTACATTGTAGGCAGTTTTTTTATAATTATTAGTCGGTCTGTAAGTTTTTCAAGTCTCAATCCATATTTGCTGATGATGAAATCTATTGTCTTTATGGTGTAAATAAATATGTGAGTTGGGTCTTTTCTGTAGTACCAATTTTTGAAATCTATTTCAGCATTATACAAATGTGTCATAATATAAAGGTTTCCTTCAGATTTTAAAAGTCTCAATAACTTTTCTATTTCTTGTTTTGGATGATAAAAATGTTCAAACACTTCACAACTAAAAATATAATCGAATTGATGATTTAGATTGTCTTGGTTAGGATAGTAATATGGGTCGTAAAGTTTTACTTTATACCCTTTTGCTTCAAGTTGTTTTGATATTACCGGTCCAGTTCCACATCCATAATCTAATCCTAGTTGTTCGTTTGTGCAACTTGCTAAAATCGCATTTGTTATTGGTGAAGTAAAATTTTGATACCCAGCATCGTTCACATCGTTATTGTGTTCGTTGTATCTGCATTTTTCTTCACTACTACCTAAATAATGCTTTTTATCTTTTACATACGCACCGCAAGTGTCACAAATGAAATAATATTCATCTGCCAATACCTTTAATTGAGCATCACATAATGTACAATTCATTTTTAAGATGCTATTAGTTGGCTGAGTTTTTCGGTATGGGTTAGTGATAATTTGTGCATTGCACGAGTACAACCAACATAAAGCATCTGCTTGTCTGGTTCGGTTTTGTAGTTTTTATCTGTACAAAACGGAACTATTACTTGGTCAAATTCTAAACCTTTGGCTAAATGAGCGGTGGTAATAACAATTCCGCTTCCAAAAGATACACTTACGGCATTTAACAAATTTATTTCGTGCTCATTTATTAATGCTTCATATAAGGTATCTGCTTGTTTTTGTGTTTTACAAACAATCCCCAACGAGTTGTAGTCACTTTGTCTAAATTGTTTGATTAGTGATTTTATTTTTTCAGTTTCGTCGTTTATATTCTTGCACGGAATAATTTTTGGTTCTTCTCCGTGTCGTTCAATAGCTTCCACATCAACAATCTGACTAATGCGTTTGGTGAATTGCGTAATTTCATAGGTAGAACGGTAACTTTTAAGCATTGTCATGGTAGTAGCCCCAATAAATACTTTTTCGATAATAGGCAGATTTGAAGAACTAAACGGATTAACCGACTGGTTTACATCGCCTAAAATGGTTTTTTTACAAGGAAACAGCAAACTCAACACTTTGTACTGTACTACAGA
Source organism: Lentimicrobium sp. (assembly GCA_019429275.1). Taxonomy (GTDB): domain Bacteria; phylum Bacteroidota; class Bacteroidia; order Bacteroidales; family Lentimicrobiaceae; genus Lentimicrobium. Next base: position 1,589 of record JAHYJC010000036.1, read on the forward strand.
ATAATCCTGCATCTCATCAATTACCAGATGCTTTACTTTAGGATTTGATTTTAGTCCCTCTAAACGATATTTTAAATAAATGAAAGCATAAACATCGCTCCATTCATAGGCGTTTCCAGCTTTGGTTTTTAATAATTCAGGTTTGCCTAACCATTCATAAAAACCTTTGTAAAGTATCCGGGGATTGTAAGATGGGAACATTTTGCGGATTGTGTTATGTAATTCTGTACGGTCTTTGTATTGAATTTCAATACTGTAGTATCTAAAAATATTATCAACTATTTCTCTAACTACCTCATTAAACCTTTTCAGTAAAGGCATTCGCTTGTATTTATCAAAACTTTCTCTAATAAACCATGCAGGAACAGGTTTTCCTTTTACGGTAATATCGGTTATTTTGAAACCTTCATTTTCAAGATAGGTTACATATTCATCAAGTTTAAGCAATATTTCGTTGGAAGATTTGAATTGTATTCGTTCAATCATTTTTGCGTCATTCTTATCCAATAATTCAGCTACTTGCTCAAAAAATGATTGAAAATTAACCTGATATTCCAATATTTCGTTGGCAATTTCTTCCATACTGGTTTCTGCAACCGACTCTTCACCCAGTTCGGGAAGTACGTTCGAGATATAGCTTGCAAATACCTTGTTTGGTGAAATAATCAATATATCCTCCGAGCTTATTGTGTCTTTAAAACGATATAACAAAAAAGCGATACGATGAAGTGCAATAGATGTTTTACCCGAACCTGCCACTCCTTGAATAATCAAGTGTCGGGCATCTTCGTTACGTATTATGGCATTTTGTTCTTTCTGAATGGTAGCCACAATGTTTTTCATTTTGGCGCTCGATGCGTTATTAAGTTCTTTTTGAAGCACTTCATCATGTATGGTTATATCGGTATCGAGCATATACTCCATTTCGCCTTTTCGTATGCAAAACTGCCTTTTGAGTGAAATGTCTCCTTTTATAACTCCAGTAGGTGTTTCGTAATATCCATCGCCTAGTTCAAAATCGTAAAACAAACTAGAAATAGGAGCACGCCAGTCGTACACCAAATTATTATTCGATTCGGTATCTTGAAAATTATGCACACCTACGTAGATACGTTTTCTATCATTTGTTTGATTTTCTTTAAAATCAATACGTCCAAAATATGCAGTGTCTTTTAGTCTAATAAGTCTTTTTCTATTTTCAACACTATGTTCACCCTGCAAAGAGAAATTAAAAATAGCTTCCCTCATATTGTTCTTTTCTAGGTGGTCCATGTCTGTTTTGTGTTCTTGCATGTGCTTATTCATAGAATAAACTTCATCGCTTTTTAACTTAATAGTTTCATTAATTTTAAATAGTTTTTGGTCAACTTTTATAAGTAAATTCTTTAAATACTCTTTTTCTCCTTTTTCTTCTGTCATATCTTTTGTTTATCTCAGTTTCTTAAAATTGCCACAACGTTTTGCGGCTAACCGAAGGGCGGGACTTTTACCACAAAACTTGATTTGAAAATCTAATGTTTGATTACCCATAAAACGGTCTTTGGAACACGAAACCCCGCCTTTTGGGTAGGTGCTGTGTGTGTGCCCTGCATGGCTGCAGCGCACACTTGTTGTACGCTCTGGAAAAGGAGCAAAAATACAAATTTTCTTTTCGGACTAACCTGACAAGTGTGAATAATTTTCCAAGGGGTGCAAGTCCTCTATACGCGGGAGTAACGACCTGAAGTATTAGTCCCGATAGCTATCGGTAGCAAGCTGGTTGACGGCGACGACAGCAGTGAAGGAAGCCAGACTGCAAAATCCGGCACTGATCCTTCGGCTGCGCTCAGGATAAACCAGGCAGGAACGGCATATGAGGCTATTAAACGAGGATAAGCAAGCACATCATTGTAACGTCCTAAGAATACAAATAGCGTTTGATAGTAGATGCCGCAGCGATTGGAGGAAGCCCACCTGCCGGACGGGCAGGGAAACAGCTCTTACCAGGGGAGGTCTCATGGGTCATTGACTGACCGGAATGAGAAGTCAGCAGAGGTCATAGTAGTTGCCCGATACGAGCCGGCATAGATAACCGGAAGTCTCACAAAAGTAATGAAGGACTAAACGTTAAGATGTTTCAAATTAGGCAGTGATCCGTCTCGTACGGAAGCCCTGCTATAGGCGGAACAGGGTAAAACAAGTAAACACAGAATGATTGAACAGGTATTAAACCGGAGGAATGTAACGCTTGCCTATCGAAAAGTTATGTCGAACAAAGGTTTTGCAGGCGTTGACGGTATGAAGGTCAGTGATCTCTATGCCCATCTGACTAATAGCAGACAGCACATTGAGACCGAAATCCGACAGTGTAAATACTTGCCCAAGCCAATTCTGGGGGTAGAAATACCAAAAAGTAACGGAAAAACCCGCTTACTGGGTATTCCAACCGTTACCGACCGTCTTCTGCAACAAGCAGTCGGACAGGTAATAGCCATAAAATTCGAGGTTGAATTTGAAGACTACAGCTTCGGTTTTCGTCCCAACCGCAACGCCCAACAGGCAGTACTCAAGGCACAGGAATACATCAATTCAGGCTATCAGCACATTGTTGACATAGATCTGAAGAACTTCTTCGATGAAGTGGATCATTGTATCCTATTGCAATTGCTTTACCGCAAGGTAAAATGTCCTATCACACTACGCCTTATCCGCAAATGGCTGAAAGCACCGATTCAAATAAACGGCAAACTCACCAAACGCAGAAAGGGGGTTCCGCAGGGATGCCCATTAAGCCCGTTACTATCAAACATCATATTGAATGAGTTGGATAAGGAACTGGACAGACAGGGGCTTCGCTATTTACGCTATGCCGATGACTTTAGCATTTATGCCAAAAGTAATTATGCAGCCCGAAAAGCGGGTAACGAAGCTTTTCTTTTTCTAAAGAACAAGCTGAAACTACCTATCAACCCGGAGAAAAGTGGCATACGTAAACCTGTGAACTTAACTTTACTTGGGTACGGATTTGTACCCACCTACGTAAAGGGCGAGAAAGGCAAATACCAGTTGGTTGTGAGCGAGAAAGGATGGAAATCGTTAAAGCAAAAGATCAAAATCATCACCCGTAAAACGACTCCGGCAACCTTTGACGAACGCATTATAAAGCTCAATTAACTTCAGCGGGGATGGCTTGGGTACTTCCGTATGGCAAGTATTGAGAGCAAACTTAAAGAACTCGATGGGTGGGTGCGCAACCGTCTGAGGTATTGTATTTGGTCTCGTCATTTCTGACGAGAGAAAAAGCCCGAACGGAAAAGGAAAAATCTGATTCGTCTCGGTATTGATCCAGATCATGCCTACCAATGGAGCAGAACCAGAATGGGTGGATGGGCAGTTGCTCAACGGCGAAGCCCTCACGGACACCATTAAAATAAACAAGTTAGTCCGTAAAGTCCGATTCTGATAACAACTATTACCTTAGACCGATTAGGCAAAAGAGGGTATGTGGCTATGCTTTCACTTTATGAGAAAATTGCCCCACATCTTAATCCCGCAACTGCGAGACTGTATGCGAGACCCGCTTGGTTTACACTGAGCGAAGTCGAAGTGTACAGTGGTGTGAGAGGCGCACTCCGTCAGCTAACTACTGGCGGAGCTGTCTACTCGATTATGTGCTAGCCATTTTTCTATTCCTGCAAAGGTGGACGAGTTAAAACTAGCCCAAGTTGTTGGTACCAGTCCAGATCGTTACCAGAGATCCATTCATCTTTAATTTTACCATCTTTAAAGTGGACTACACTTATTCCTATCACTTCAATATGTTTACCTGTTGGTTGCCCGCCGCTGTTACTCGGACCAGTATTTGTCGCAGTAATGGCCCATATACCTGCACATTTATCTTTACCAAAGATTTGATCATTCAATACCAGTTTGAAATCTGGATATGCCTGATGATAGGCCAAAACAGTTTTCTTAAAATATTCTATTCCGGGCTGAGGGGTAAATTTGGGACTTTCCAATAATTCAAAATCCTCACATAGAATATCTTCAATGCCTTCAAAGCTTGCTGTATTCCAATAATTTACATATTTCTCAATCTTTATCCTCATTTCCTCTGAATGATCCTTAACCTCACAACCTGGCATCAGAAGTGAAATCGAAAATATCAGCAGAAAACCGATACCTGACAATTGTTTTTTCATGATTTTATTCTCCTATTTTTATTAGTTTTTGGGTTGCACACAACGGCTGGGGGTTGGTAAAGTGCAGGAGATTGAAACGATTCATTGTCCCACGATACGAAGCTACGAAAAAGCGAGGAGGTTTCCTAATCTTCAGAAAACCTGCATTTTATAAAAGCCTTGTTGGCAACTGGCAATTAGTCGGTTATGTTTTTTTCTATTTGTAGAATGAATTTCTTAACAAAGTCATAATAAGGCAAAACTTTTTCTTCGGTAAAGTCAAATAGGTCAGCATAATCTCCTTTTTGTCTCCAAGTGAATAATTGAGAATACCTTTTCCCAAATTCTTGGGAAATAATATTCTTTTTGATGAATTGTTCTGAAAAAATTGATTTTACGCCATTATGAGTAGTTGTCTTATGATTTTCATTGAGCAGTAATGCAATAACTGCATAGAATGCAGAGTAATATAATCTATTAATAGCTGAATTCCATCTTTTGCTTTCAATTAGAAGTTGAGCATCTTCCAATGTTTCCTTGGCTCTTTAAAGCCGATATTTTACTAAATCACCTTTTTCTCCTGTCATATTAATCTAATTGATTCATTTTTAATATTCTCATATAGTGGAGTCTGCCTGTATTTTACATTCCATTCTTCTTTTGGGTAAATTAAAGGGGATAAAATTTCACCCGTTTCTAATTCAATTTCATAGAATTCATCCATTATTTTGGTTTCTAAAGCAAAAGGAATATTTTTTGAATTCAATAAAATTAATAAATCCCAATCAGATAAAGGTTTTGCATCTCCACGTGCACGGGAACCATACAAATAGATTTCTGCGTCGGGATACTTTTTTCTTGAAAGTTCCAAAATCTTACTTATTATGACGTCTCTTGTATTCATAATACAAATATACTCAAAATCAATCCGACTTCAATGGTTTGCTTCGATTTTTTGCTTGTTGCCAACGGGAGTCTGCGCAAAAACCCTATTCCATTATTCAAATATAAAGAATAAAAGCAATTTGGCAAGCGGCGAATAGCCGTGTTGCAAACCTGACTGAAAATTTACCCTCGGCCAGTTTTCGTTCATAAATGAATTTGGGTGCCAAAAAAGGGTTTAAAAGGTGTTTTTTATGGAAAGTATATCGTTATGCAAAGTAAAGTTTCATTTCGATTAGCAGCAGCTTAGAAATCAATAAATTCAGCACCTGACTTTACATAATCTCTTTACATAATCATATTTTTAGCATGGCAATATTGCCAGGACTAAATATTTATCATATGGAAAGAGATATTAATCAACTGATTCAGAATTGTTTGCAATTTTTCAGCGACAATTGTTACACGCAACACCGGATCGACAAATACCAGTCATTGTGGAAATGCGGGATTCTAAGGTATATGAAGGAAAAGGACCTGACACGCTACACACCCTCTTTGGGACAACAGTATATTGCAGATTGTATCCCAAGTGATAACTTAAGACATGATGATCGTGAAAAGATCTGAAGCATACAAGTTCTCGATGATTGCATGATCCTTGGTTATATCAGGAAACGTTCAGTTATTCCGGTAAACCATCCTTTGTACGGGGAAATCGGATTGGAAATGCAAAAGCTTATCAACCATTTGCAATCTTTACGGAGGAGTTCTGTTACCATTAAGAATTATCAACTATATCTCAATAGTTTTCTTGTTTGCCTCAACAGATCCGGTATTTATACCCTGAAAGGAATCACTGAACGCCACATGCTTGACTTTGTATCCACCACGAAGAACAATAAAATCAATGTGGTCAGCAGTTTACGTGTTTTGTCCCGCTACTGGCTTGAAAATCATCTGATTGAATCCGACTTCGACCTTATCCTGAAAAGCTACAAATGGGTGAAACATGAAAAGGTACCCTCATTTTTTACTGTTGATGAGGTTCGTGCCATTGAAACATCCATTGATCGTAGCAGCGGCGTTGGCAAACGCAATTATGCCATGCCGCTGTTGGCAAGCCGACTTGGACTACGTGCCTCTGATATTGCCCGACTTCAATTCTCCAATATTGACTGGGAGAAAAATGAGATCAGCTGAGTTCAGTATAAAACCGGCAATCCAATCTCCTTGCCTCTTTTAAATGATGTCGGCAGTGCGATTATCGATTATCTGAAATATGGCTGTTTCAATTCGGAATCCCAACAAGTTTTTATCTCCAGCCGCGCTCCATATATCCCGGCCAATAAATCTATCGTGTGTTCGGCCATCCGGGAAGTCATACCAAAATCAAAGGTCGAAACAGACGGCCGTCGTCATGGCCCGCATTCTCTGCGTCACAGTCTTGCCTGCTGTCTTTTGAAAAACGAAGTGCCGATGCCTGTTATATCTGAGACCTTAGGTCATGTCAAAACCAACACGACAATGACGTACTTGCGTATCGATTTAACCTCTCTGATGAAGTGCGCTCTTGCTGTACCACCCAACCCAGATGAGTTCTATACCCAGAAAGGAGAAGCGTTCTATGCCTAAGCGATTTGAATACCAGAGCGTTATTGCTCCATACATCAGGGACTTTATCCATTTGAAGGAGGTCACCGGTTGTAATTTTCTTCGAGGCAAATGGATATTGCATGAGATCGACCAGTTCTTCCTTCGGATTAATATGATTGAGCCTGTTATTACCAGGGAGCTTGTGCTTGCATGGCATAAAACCAGGGTCAATGACAGCCCTGCAACTATATACAGCAAATACTCAATCCTTGCTCAGCTCGCCCGGTACATGTCCCGGCAGGGATGTAATTGTTTTATCCCACGATTGCCCGAATATAATCGTTCCAAATCAGACTTTACTCCATACATCTTCACGCACAACCAAATAGAGGGGCTATTGCAATCGAGTGACATGCTGAGAATGTATGACTGTCATATGAGCAATGCCTTGTTTTGTATTCCTGCAGCGCTTCGCCTCTTATACAGTACCGGACTGAGAGTCTCCGAAGCCCTCTCCATCAAAAATACCGATGTAAAGCTTGAGAAAGGATACATCCTCATTCGTAAGACCAAGAACGGCTCGGAAAGAATAGTTCCAATCGATGATAGTTTGCGCGGGGTGTTGCAACAGTATATCTCTTATCGCAACACGAAATCAAAGACTGGCCTCCATACACTCGTTTATCTCTTATCTTCAATATGAAGAGATTGATCATCTGCATGAATGGCTAAAGATACGTTCTATAAAGGCCATGAAAGGTGAAAAGAAAAACATCAACTAGCTGACCACCGAAGGGATAAAACTACTGCTGGAGCAGCCAGATACTACAGCCGGAAACGGTCGCAGAAATCTTGCACTCTTGGCTCTCATGTACGATACCGGGGCACGGGTACAGGAAATTATCGACCTGATGCCGGAATCGTTGAAAATAGAAAGCCAACCTTACACGATCAGGATCTTCGGAAAAGGCCGAAAATCAAGGGTAGTTCCCCTGATGGAAGAACAAATTGTCCTTCTGAAACGATACATGGAGGAAAACCATTTGTTTGAACTTTAAAAACTGAAGCATCCGCTTTTCTTCAACAGTCGAAATGAAAAGCTTACCAGATCTGGCGTAACATACATACTGAAAACATATGCTAACATGGCAAGACAGGTAAATCCGGGATTAATACCCGATAAAATAAGCTGTCATTCATTGAGGCACTTTAAAGCCATGCATTTATTGCAATCCGGCGTAAATCTTGTATATATCCGAGATCTTTTAGGTCATGTCTCAACACAAACGACAGATGTCTATGCAAGAGCAGACTCTAAGCAGAAACGAGAAGCACTTGAAAAAGCTTATTTGAACCTTGTTCCTGAACAGGCCAATAAATGTGAATGGGAGAAGAACCAGAACCTCCTGGATTGGCTAAAGAGTCTTCAACGGTAATAATATTATGCAAAGTCGTAGTGTAAAGTTGTACTATAACTAATTGATCTACAATATGATTTTTGCTTCGACTTTGCATATTGATATACTCTTCATAAAAAAGCAACTCAATTTGCCATCGAAGTTTGTAAATCGCAGCAACCAGATCGGCACGCATTTCAAACAGGTTGGTCAAAAACTCAAATTTACGCTTCAATTCTCTGTCATAAAATCTTATTTTTCTGAGTTTTAGCTTGGTTTGACCGTTATCATCTTTTACTGTTAGGGTAATGATTTCATCTTCCTTAACCCCTGAATGGATATATTCTTCAATGGGCTAATTCTCAACTGATTCAAAAACTGCATTGTCTTTTATTCGGGTTACAAAGCCTGTTTGGTGGTTGCAAAACTTTTGGAATGCTTTATAATCATTGTATCCCTTATCAAATACATAAATTATTTTAGGATCCATTTTAAGCTTGCTTATCAATACATGATCATGAGTAGTTGCAGGTGTGAACCATACCATTTTGGGGACAGCTTCAACAACGTTCATCACAGTATGTATTTTGATTCCACCTTTGCGCTTGCCGCTTTGTGGTTTTCGGCCAACACATTTTAAAATATCCTGAAATAGACTTATTGTAGAACTGTCAAATATCTCTATCTGCTTGTTTATTACATCTTTAATCCGGCTGTCCGAGATATGATGTCCATACCTTTGCAGTAATTGGTTTTAGATATATCCAAATGCATCACAAGTACGCAGTTGATTAGCATCACTTAAAGTACTGCGTCTGGGGATATGATCTAATTGAAAATGTTTGGTTTTGCCTGATAATCCATGCATTGCGCCGGATACCTCTCGTAAGGAAGTACACTTGGCAAAGGCGCAAAACAGCATGCTTATCAAGTGATCTTTGGTTTTAAACTTCTTGACGTACTTGTCAGTTTTATATTTAATGACTGCTCTGGTTATGACCGAACTATCAATTAAAGAAATCACCTGTCCGAAAACCGAGGTATCGAAAAAATTTGTACTTTTATCCATGTAGTTTTAAGTTGTGGTGACCCAAAACTACAAAAATGAGTTGGGTTGTGCTTAATGCACTCCCTAACTCATTAATTTTACCGGACAACAGTGAATTTATATCCTTAGTTTTTTTCAGAGTTAAAGAAATATGCCGGTTTAATCCCAATCACTGAGAATTGGTTATTATTTCGATTGCTATCTGTATGAACCTTTGGCTGATTCGTCTGTTATGGTATACTAATTTCAAAAATTATGAATAATTGCATTTCTCAAACTGATAATTAAGTAAATAAAAAAGGATCTGAAACTTTAGTTTGAAATATCGGGGGTCATGCAAAAATTTTGTAGAGTCCAGAAACTACACAAAAACGGGGCGTAACTGAAAAGCCAAACGAGTAAGATTTAAAATTTTCGAAAAATGGATAGAAGTTTAAAAATTTTAAGCATTATTTTAGTTTTATTCTTATTTTCCGGTTCTGTCGTTGAATCTGAAGCATGCACAAGGGTGGTTTACAAAGGACCCAATAATACGATTCTTACCGGAAGAACCATGGATTTTTCCATAGAAATTCCAGCCAACCAATGGATATTTCCCCGCGGAATGAAGAGAAATGGTGAAGTTGGCAAAAACTCCATTGAATGGGTCTCCAAATATGGCAGCTTAGGGGTGAGCACCTGGGATATAGCCATTGCCGATGGAATGAACGAAAAAGGTCTGGTAACCAATATGCTTTGGCTGGTTGAGTCGGAATACCCGGCTTTCGACAAGGAAGACACTAAAGATGGAATGTCTATTTCTCTCTGGGCTCAATACGTGCTCGACAATTTTGCAACCGTTACAGAGGCTGTTGAAGAACTGCAAAAAGAATCATTTGCTGTAGTTTCTGATTTTATTCCAGGCACCGACAAATTCACCACTGTACATTTATCCATATCTGATGCAAACGGAGATAATGCAATTCTTGAATACATCCAGGGCAAATTGGTAATACACCATGATCCATCTTACACCGTGATGACAAACGACCCACCCTTTGAAAAACAACTGGCAATAACAAAGTACTGGGAGAATATACCGGGCAAAACCTTTCTGCCGGGTTCAGTAACTGCAGCTGATCGTTTTGTCAGAGCTTCTTTTTTTATTAAAGCAATTCCACAAACCGACAATACAAGAGTTGCTGTAGCCAGTGTTTTCAGCGTAATCAGAAATGTATCCGTTCCTTATGGTTTCGAAATTGAAGGATATCCGAATTTATCCACCACCCGCTGGCGCTGTGTAGCTGATCAAAAAGATCTTGTATATTATTTTGAAACAGCGCTTACGCCAAACACTTTCTGGGTTGACCTTAAAAAAATCGATTTTAGTGAAAAAACGGGTGTCCGGAAACTTGATTTGTCGGAAAATAAAACCTACTCAGGCGAAGTTTCAGCAGAATTCAAAACGTCCAGGCCCTTAGTTTTTATAGGACTATGAACCATACTTTCATCAGGAAATTTGAAGCAGCGGTATTTTACCTTCTTACTTCGATAATCTTGTTGTATATAGCTGTAGAAATTATAGAACTAATCTATCAGTTTGGCAAAGCAATTCTTACTACAGGAGATACAACAACAAGACTTTTGATTAGCAAAGAACAGACTGCTCTTGTTTTACCCGTTTTCTTTAATGTTCTGATTGCGGTAGAGTTAATTGATACATTCAATATCTACGTCAAAGAGCATAGCATTAAGGTCCAGAGTATCTTATTGATTGGGCTTATTGCCATCGGACGGAAACTGCTTGTGCTTGATATAGGCCATGCTGATGGATTATCAAATATTGGCTTAGCGTCGATCATTATTGCTTTATCATTGGGATATTATTTAGTGAAAAAGAACTAGGCAAAAAAAAATCAACAGCAAGCCGGACTTTTAACTCCTGTTTGCCTCAGGAGGCATTAACCACGATGCTAAACCCTTGCAGGTATTGGTGAATTAAAAGTTCGTGCTTTTTTGAAGTTTGTCACTTTATGATACCACATTGTATTTACTCAAGAAAAGACGCATCCGTATAGTTGCGAAACATGATCAGCTATTTAGCCGAAACATTTTAAACTTCAGGGAATTAACATAAAAAGACAAAAGTGAATATCAGGAATTTTGAGTTCAAGGCGAAAATTAATGAAATAGAAAAATATGAAAGCAAGTTATTGACACTCAATCCAATATTTCATGGACTTGACCATCAGGTAGATACTTATTTTAATGTTAAACACGGAAGGTTGAAATTACGGGAAGGAAATATTGAAAACTCATTGATTAACTACGACAGAGAAAATGTTTCAGGTTCAAAAGAATCTCAAATCATTTTATACCAACATGAACCAAACGTTGCTTTAAAAAAAATATTAATAAGGCAACTTGGTGTAAAAATTGTTGTTGAAAAAAAACGGAAAATATACTTTATTGACAATGTTAAATTTCACTTTGACGTTGTTGAAAATTTAGGAACATTCCTGGAAGTTGAGGCAATTGACAGTAAACAAGAGTTTACAATAGGAGAATTGAAACAACAATGTGATAAATATTTTGACTTCTTTGAATTGACGCATGATATGATAATTGATACATCATACAGCGACCTGATTATGGACAGGAGCGGGGATACCTGGTAAAGACAAGTTTTAGCTAGAAATGGCCGTGTAAATTCAGTCAGTGAATCACTTTCCGATACAGAACTTCCCGAAAATATTTCCAAGTAACTCATCTGTAGTAACTTCTCCGGTAATGGTGCCCAGGTGGTGCAGTGCTTGCCTGATGTCGATGGCTATCAGGTCGGATGGGATATTATCAGCAAATCCCTTTTCAATACTTTCGATGCTAAGGGCGGCCCTGGTCAGTGCTTCGAAGTGGCGAAGGCTGTAAACAATGGTTTTATCGCCGGTTTCACCGGTCTGTGCTGTTGAGAGCAAGCGGTCGGTGATAAGGTTGATGTTTTCATTTCGCTTGGCCGAAATAAACAAGGTGTCGAGTTCAACCAGGCGTTTGAAGGAATGTGGAGCCCTGAGCAAAAGATCGGTTTTATTGGCAACTGGAATAATCTGTTTGTCAGGATCTTCAAGCTGGACGCGGATATCGGCAATGGCATCATCAATTTCTTTTTCGCTGGCAGTAGTAATATCGAAAACGTAGAGCACCACCGAGGCCTGATTCATTTTTTCGAAAGTACGCTCAATGCCAATGTTTTCAATGATATCCCCGGTATGTCGCAAGCCGGCTGTGTCAATAAAGCGGAAAGTTATTCCTTGAATGTTGATGGTATCTTCAATGGCATCGCGAGTAGTACCCGGGATTTCAGAGACGATGGCGCGTTCCTCATTCAACAGGGCGTTCAGCAAGGTCGATTTCCCTACATTCGTTTTTCCTGCTATGGCCACAGGTATGCCATGTTTCATCACATTGCCAAGTGTGAAAGAAGCTTTGAGACTCAAAATTTCTGTTTTTATCTTTTCCAGAAGTTCAAACAATGCAGTGCGATCGGCAAATTCAACATCTTCTTCGGCAAAATCGAGTTCCAGTTCAATTAGCGAGGCAAAATCTACCAGTCGGGCCCTGAGTTCACCGATTTTTCTGGAGAATCCTCCCCGCATCTGATTGATGGCAAGGCGGTGTGAGGCTTCAGAGTTGGATGCAATGAGGTCGGCTACCGCTTCAGCCTGCGACAAATCGAACTTTCCGTTCATAAAGGCCCTCATGGTAAATTCGCCGGGTTCTGCTAGTCTTGCATCCTGTGAAAGCAGCAACTCCAGTATCTTTTGTTGCACGAAAACAGAGCCATGACATGAAATTTCAACCACATTTTCGCCGGTGTAAGAGTGAGGTTTCCTGAAAATTGTGAGAAGTACTTCATCGAGCAGGTTTCCATCGGTTTCAATGTTACCGTAAGTTGCCTTGTGCGATTCAACACTTAATAGTTTGATTTCAGGATTTTTTGGCCTGAAAATAGATTGTGCAATCTCAACGCAATTATTGCCTGATAATCTGATGATTGCAATGGCGCCCATGCCAGCAGGTGTCGATAGGGCGCAAATGGTATCTGTTGATGAAAGAAAATCTATATTCATGATGTTTTATTTTTCTGTACTTTTATACCCTCGTAAGAATGCAGTAATTTACAAAAATAAAGCGTCGAATTAGACAAAAATAGATATTTTTCATTTTAAGGAATAATATTTTAATTTAAAACCCAGCAAAAAAACGTTTATGAGTATCCTGGTGAATAAAGATTCAAAAGTAATTGTGCAGGGATTTACCGGCACTGAAGGTACATTTCATGCTACCCAGATGATTGAGTATGGTACCAATGTTGTCGGTGGAGTAACGCCCGGCAAAGGTGGCAGGTTCCATTTAGGGAAGCCTGTTTTCAACACAGTTTATGATGCGGTAAAGGATACCGGTGCTGATGTTTCAGTGATTTTTGTTCCTCCTGCATTTGCCGCGGATGCAATTATGGAAGCTGCCGAAGGAGGAATTAAAGTCATTGTTTGCATCACCGAAGGAATTCCTGTAAATGACATGATGATGGTAAAAGAGTATCTGAAAGGTCGCGATTGTCGTTTGATAGGTCCCAACTGCCCGGGTATCATTACTCCTGGTGAAGCCAAAATTGGCATTATGCCTGGATTTATTCATCAGAAAGGCATAATAGGAATTGTCAGCCGTTCAGGCACACTCACTTATGAAGCCGTTGACCAGCTCACAAAAGCCGGTTTGGGCCAGACCACAGCTATTGGCATTGGTGGCGACCCGATCAACGGAACTTCAACCCGCGATGCAGTTGAATTGTTTATGAACGACCCCGAAACAAAGGGAATTGTGATGATTGGTGAGATTGGTGGAGGCATGGAATCCGAGGCGGCTTACTGGATTAAAGCTCATGGAACCAAGCCGGTGGTGAGTTTTATTGCAGGTGCTACTGCTCCCAAGGGTCGTACCATGGGTCATGCCGGAGCCATTGTGGGAGGTAAGGACGACACTGCCGAAGCTAAAAAAATCATACTCCGCGCATGTGGAGTTCATGTAGTAGATTCTCCGGCCGATCTGGGATCAAAAATGCTGGAAGTATTGAAATCATGAAAATATCGTGATTGTTATCTTTTAAAGCCATTTCTTTTTGAGATGGCTATTTTTTTTATCTCCGCCTTTCCTCGGCCGGCTGAAACTCATATGCTCCCAGGTCGGGAGTTCCGTCAAGAATTCGGCTGTTGCCCGATAGATCAATGGTCAGATTGAAGAAGCCAGTATTCATCACTTCAAGAGATCCTTTATTGATGACAGCCGATAGGGTTGTATCGGGCTGATATTCGGCAAGTTGTGGGTCTCTGAACCAGGGATTCTCATTTTTCAGACTACCCGGAAATTTTTCTGTATCTGAAATATTCAGCTCTGTTTTGAGCAGGCAATTCTCAAATTTATAGTTCAGTATTCCACCCGAACTGTGCTGATCAATGGTGATCTCCTCTGGCCTTTCACCATAAATAACGCAGTTTCCGAAATAAGCCATTTCAAGCGGCCGCAGTTGCAACTGGTTGGTTATATCGAAGTAATAATTGTTGAGAACGAGTGCCGTTTGCCTGCGAAACGATCTGTTCCAGTAGTTTCCAATGGTACAGTGCCTCAGGTCATATTTACCACCAAGTACAAAAGCCAGCGACCGGTTTCCGCAGTTGCCGATCACACAGTTGGCTGCTTCTATATGAGTACCTTGTCCGAGTAAGCCTGTATTGCTCATGTTGTAAATGAGCGAGTTACTTATTCTAAGGGTAGGATTCACCGAATTTCCTGTGGTGTCAGCATGAATTCCTACTTCCCCATTTCTTATAATTGCATAATTTATTTCATTATTGATGCTTCCGGCATACAGCCATATTCTGCCCCATTGCCCGGGAAGGTCTCTGTAGTAAGGCTCCATACGGTCGCCCTTGAAAATCACAGGGTTTTCTTTAGTGCCATTCACCTTGAGGGTTGCATCGGTATATACCAGCAGAATGGCCCCACTATGAAGATAAATGCGGCAGCCTGCTTCAATGGTAAGTGTGTATAATGAGTCAACAGCCAAAAAGCCATAGATTACATGAGGTTTGTCCGCTGTAAAAGTATAGTCACTGCCAATGATTCCATTACGGTAAAAATGGGCATCCTGTCCCCAGGCCACCAGTTTGACATCCTGCTGGTTTCCATTGATCGAAAAAACAAGGCTGTCTTTCTGAATATAGGGATTATTTAAATTGGTTGGATCAATGGTGACTTTTACAAAAACGAAAACAGAATCTTTTCCGGCAATTTCAAAATCATTGATTTCGGTGCCCGGAATTCCATCCAGATTGATGCGGAAAGGGGAGGAGTTGCCACCGGCCAGTTTTATTGAACTTACATTCACCTTTTCTTTAGAAGGATTATAAATCATAAAAACCCTGCTCGAAGATCCTATGGTTGTGAATACAGTATCAAAAAAGACAGTATCTGTTGAGAACTCTAGCTTTAGTTCGGGATCAGTATCAAATTTTTCCTCCTTCTGGCACGACGCAAGTAAGAGCAATGTCAGCATTGATAAGGGAAGTAATATATACTGAGCAACCTGACGCATCATTGGATTTTCAAAGCTACAAAGTTAATGATTCAAAAAGTATTTACGGATTTCGGCCTGTTTTATTGTACCATGGAACGTAAATCAAGTCTTCAGGTTCGGTGGAAGTATAGTTATCAAATAAAAATCCCTGCAATTGGTTGCGGTATTTTCTATTGGTTATAAACTATATTGTGGATTTCAGCAGCCAATTCTTTAGTCTTATCCGGATCAATATGACAATTGCACATCAGCAACATTTTAATGGCAGTTTTTTCCTTAGAATAGGCAGGTTGCTCGTACAAATCATCAATAATTTCAAATCCCGAGCGTTTGTAAAATTCAATTCTACTTTTTGAGAAGGAATCTGTTCCATGAGCAGTTTCAAGCAATATGGGCTGGTCCTGACTGTCGGCGATCATATTTATGGCCGTTTCACCAATTTTTTTATTGCGGAGCTGTTCTGTTACAGCAATGTGCTCAATGAAGATAAAGCTACTGAGTTGCCATAAAGCTATGAGCCCGGCCGGCATATTGTACATTTGTATCATCAACAGAGTAAAACCCGGTTTATTCATCTGTGCTACCAAATCACTCACTTCTCTTCTTTCATTGGGTTGGAATGCCCTGTAATAAAGCAGTTTAATTTCTGCAAAACCCGGGAAATCCTCACTGGTAACAGGGATCAGTGAAATGACACCATTCGATAATTCCATTTTTGATATACTATTACTAACAACATTCATTTTATTTTGCCAAACCAATTCTAACTCATTTAAGGCTTTGATACCAGGTATTCAACAAATTCAAAATTTCAATTTAAAAGAGACTGAGTGTTTTAAGCCCTGATTATCGGCTGCAAAGATAGTTATTTCGTTCAACTTCATTGAATATCCTTGATCTATGATTGCAGTTATTAAATATTAATGTTGAAATCATCCATTTTATTTTTTTTTTAAGAATTCAATGAGAAATAAATCTGCAGGAAAACAAAAGTTTTTTTTGCCCGGAAAATTTACAGGTCAAAATTTCTTTAAAAAATTCTGTACATACTTCTTAATCTGAACCTTTGCAGTTTTATTATGTTTTCATAAATGGTTGCACATAATATAAATTTCTTTTAATTAGGATTAAATAAAATGTTTCATGATCTTTGTTTATGTTGTAATTTTGCAACCGGAAAATTTATAGATTTAAGCACAATTTCGCTGTTATGAGTTACATATCTTTCGAAAAATCACAACTGGTAAATCTTGAATACAGTTTGCCAAAAGAACTTTTGCGTACAAGCCGCGAAGGAGCATTTGCCAGTACTTCCATAATCAGCTGTAATACAAGAAAATATCATGGATTGTTGGTTGTTCCGCAGCCAGCTATGGACAATGGCAACCATGTATTGCTTTCAGCTTTTGATGAAACTCTCATTCAGCACAATGCTGAGTTTAACCTGGGTATCAGAAAATACAAGGGAGAAACCTTCCTGCCCAAAGGTCATAAATACATTAAAGATCTGACCGTAGATCCCATTCCCAGACTTACCTACTCAGTTGGAGGAATTGTGTTTACGAAAGAAACGCTGTTTTCACACAAGGATGGTCGTACCATAATCAAATACACACTTATTCAGGCCAATTCGCCTACCACCATAAAATTTAAGCCTTTCCTTGCTTTTAGGAACATACATGCACTTTGCAAAGCCAATTATGATGTTGATACCAGTTTTGAGGAAATAAACAATGGTATAAAACTCAGGATGTATAAAGGATATTCCTATTTGCACCTGCAGTTTTCAAAAAAGCCTGATTATGTTCATGTTCCTGACTGGTATTATAACATAGAATACATAAGGGAAAGAGCCCGTGGCTACGATTGCCACGAAGACCTTTATGTACCCGGATATTTCGAAATGCCAATTGAAAAGGGTGAAAGTATTTACTTTTCGGCTTGTATTGAGCCCGTTAACCCTTTGATGCTTAAAAAGTTATATCAGGCAGAAATTGACAGAAGAACGCCCAGGGAGAGTTTTGAGAACTGTTTGGTAAATGCGGCACAACAGTTTATTGTTAAAATTGGTAAAAAAGTTGAGGTTATAGCAGGTTATCCCTGGTTTGGGAGATGGGGCAGGGATACCTTTATTGCTTTACCCGGACTGGCTATGGTAACAGGCGAAATGAAAACAGCCAAAGCTGCAATCGATGCCATGCTGCCCGAGATGCGTGGCCCACTTTTCCCAAATAAGGGCATTGGCGAGTTTACCTATTACAATTCGGCCGATACACCTTTATGGTTTTTCTGGACCCTTCAGCAATACCTTCGGTTTGGTGGCATAAAATCCGCAGTCTGGAAAGACTACGGAAAATACATGAAAAACATTTTAAAAGGATATAAGGACGGAACATCATATAACATAAAACTTCATGATAATGGCCTGATTTATGCCGGCGAAACCGGGGTTCCACTGACCTGGATGGATGCCGTTGTAGAAGGTAAACCTGTGACTCCCCGTACCGGGTATGCCGTAGAAATTAATGCATTGTGGTACAATGCGTTGAAATTTGCCATTCAGCTTGCTGCAGATGCCGGAGAAACATCATTCGTTAATGAATGGACGCCAATTGCCGAAGCTTTCCCGGCTGCTTTCGTTGCCAACTTCTGGGATGAGAAAAAAGGATATCTTGCCGATTATACCAATGGTGATTACAAAGATTTATCAGTCCGGCCAAACCAGGTATTTGCAACTTCTTTGCCTTATTCTCCGCTCGACGAAGAAAAGCGAAACCGTACACTCGAAAGAGTAAAATCAGAATTGCTGACCCCAAGGGGGCTGCGTTCGCTTGCACCGAAAAATGTACTTTATAAAGGCGTTTATTCCGGCAATCAAACCGATCGCGATCTGGCGTACCATCAGGGAAATGTTTACCCCTGGCTTTTCGGACATTTTGCTGAAGGATACCTTAAAATTCATGGAAAAGCAGGCTTAAGCCTCGTAACATCTCTTTACAGGGGATTTGAAGAGGTGATGAATGAACACGGAATTGGTACAATTTCTGAGGTTTATGACGGAGATCCTCCACACAGTGCCGGCGGAGCCATTTCTCAGGCCTGGAATGTAGCTGAACTGTTGCGTGTAAACTGGCTGATCAGGCATTATACTTCAAAATCAGAAAAAAAATAAAATTAAAACCAAAGAAAAATAGCATTTATGAAAGTACTGATGTTTGGCTGGGAGTTTCCTCCCCACATTACCGGTGGATTGGGAACCGCATGTTTTGGAATGACAAAAGGATTAATGAAGAATGGCGTTGAAGTCATCTTTGTTGTGCCTAAAGCATACGGTGACGAGAGTGAGGAGGCTGTGCGTATTGTAAATGCCAGCGATGTTAGTATTGATATCAGAAAAACCGAGCAAAATGAGTTTTGGAAGAACATAACTTACCTCGAAGTCAATTCAAGTCTGGTTCCTTATGTTGGACCTGAGGCTTTCGATAACCTGATGGAAACATCTAAAATGGTTACCAGCCTGAATGATGAATCGGTTTTTAATGCCAGGTACACTTTTTCAGGAAAATATGGCGATAATCTCCTCGAGGAGGTTGCTCGTTATGCCCTGGTGGGAGCACAGATAGCCCGAGATTCGGAATTTGACCTGATACACGCACACGACTGGCTCACGTATGCTGCCGGAGTCGCCGCCAAACAGGCTACCGGAAAGCCTTTGGTTGTGCACATGCATGCAACAGAATTTGACCGCTCGGGAGAAAATGTAAATCAAAGGGTTTACGATATTGAACGTGCCGGAATGGAGGCTGCCGACAGGGTGATAACGGTGAGCAACCTTACAAGAAATATCGTTATCGATCGCTACGGAATCGACGCCGATAAGGTTGTTACCGTGTATAATGCTGTCGAACCCATAGATACCCCGGGGGAACCTTTAAAAGTCCAAAAACATGTGCCCGAGAAAATTGTTACTTTTCTGGGCAGGGTTACTTTTCAGAAAGGCCCTGAATACTTTATTGAAGCTGCTTATAAAGTGCTTCAGCGCGATCCCAATGTTCGATTTGTAATGGCCGGTAGTGGCGATTTGCTCGAAAAGATGATACGAAGGGTTGCTCAACTCAGAATATCAACCCGGTTTCACTTTACCGGATTTCTTAGGGGCGAAAATGTTGATCGTATGTTCTTAATGAGTGATGTTTATGTAATGCCTTCGGTTTCAGAGCCGTTTGGCATTTCGCCACTCGAAGCCATGCGTTCTAATGTCCCGGTTGTAATATCAAAACAATCAGGTGTTGCAGAGATACTGCAACATGCCCTAAAAGTTGATTTTTGGGATATTGATGCAATGGCCGATGCCATCTACGGGCTCCTGCAGTACAAAAGTCTTCCTGAAATGTTTTCAAAATACGGTGCAATTGAGGTTGACAACCTGAAATGGGAGAATGCAGCCAGGCACATTAAATCTGTTTACGAACAAGTCTATCATTGATTATAATTTTTAATGCTAAAATTCCTTTATTATGAGGTCAATATGTTTATACTTTCAGGTTCATCAGCCATTCCGTCTGAGAACATACCGTTTTTTTGATATTGGTGTAGATCACCATTATTACGACGATTATCAAAACAAAACCATATTGCGGAGGGTAGCGGAGAAATCTTACCTGCCAATGAATAAGCTGCTATTGAGTCTGATAAAGGAATATGGGGCTGCTTTTAAAGTTACTTTTTCCATTTCGGGAATTGCTCTTGATCAGTTTGAGCAATATGCACCCGATGTGATAAATAGCTTTAAAAAGCTTGCCAAAACAGGAAATGTTGAATTTTTAGGTGAGACCTATGCCCATTCACTGATTTCCTTAAAGGACAATGAAGAGTTTCGCCGGCAGGTGAAACTGCATTCCGATCGCATAGAATCACTTTTTGGACAGCGGCCAACCTCTTTCAGAAATACAGAATTAATCTACTCAGATTCAATCGGTGAGCAGGTTGCTGATATGGGATTCAATGTTATGCTTACTGAAGGTGCAAAACATATTCTTGGCTGGAAGAGTCCAAACTTTATGTATTGTAACGTTATCAACCCAAGGCTCAAACTTTTGCTGAGAAATTATCAGCTTAGCGATGATATCAGGTTCAGGTTCTCGAACCAAAACTGGATTGAATGGCCACTAACTGCCGAAAAATTTGCTACCTGGATCAATACTTATGACAAGAATCAGCAGGTACTCAACATTTTTCTGGATTATGAAACATTCGGAGAACATCAATGGGCCGAATCTGGTATCTTCGACTTCATGAAGGCATTGCCCAAACAAGTAATGGCGCTCACAAAGTATACATTTAATACGCCTTCAGAAATTGCTGCCAAAGTTCAGCCTGTTTCAGCGGTATCGGTTCCGGTTCCTATTTCTTGGGCTGATGAAGAACGCGACCTGACTGCATGGGTTGGAAACGAAATGCAGGATGAAGCCATGGAGTCGCTTTACAAACTGCTTCCGCTCTTGAGAAATTTCAGTACTGATGAATTTAAAAAGGATTGGTTGTATCTTCAATCATCAGATCATTTTAACTACATGTGCACAAAATGGTTTTCAGATGGCACAGCTCACAACTATTTTAATCCATACAGTACGCCCTATGAAGCATTCATAAATTATATGAACGTTTTGTCAGATTTCATAAACAGGCTGCAATCAACGGCAACTGTTACCAAAAAAGATGAGGAATTCTCAGTTCCTGATCCTAGGATTAGAATAAAGAAGACCAAAATCGTAGCTGAAAAACCTGAGCCTGAAAAAACCCAGGATGATTTAAAGCTTATGTTTAGCTTATCAAAGGCAAAGCTTTCAAAATTATTATCAGCAGTTGATGCCAAAACCCTTGCTTTAGCAGTGTATGACCGCTCGGAAGAAGAGATCAGCAAACTATTAAAAATGCTTCCTGAATCTTTTACTGAAGAGATTGCCAGAGCAAGATCCAAAGCTAAGCTGCCGGGCAAGGCGACGCTCAATTCTTACAAAAACAAAGTAGTTGAATTGCTGAAGTCGCTCTAATATTCCTTACTTTTGCACCGCTTTTACCTGGCAGTCTTTTCTGTAGAACTAAAGAATCTGCGGCTGAAATAATTATGTCTTGAATCATTTAAGGCAAAAATGTTAACCTGAAAAAATCACATGACTGAAAAGAATTATTTTAAACCTGATTATATTTTTGAAACAAGCTGGGAAATCTGTAATAAAGTTGGTGGAATTTATACTGTAGTCTCAACGAAGGCACCCCGGATACAGAAAGAATACGAAGACAATTACATTCTGCTTGGCCCTGATGTTTGGAAAGAAACCAATCAAAACCCCGATTTTATTGAGGATAAATATATCTACAAATCGTGGCGGGAGTATGCCGAATCCCATGGATTGCATATCCGTATTGGAAGATGGCACATCAAAAGCAATCCGATTGTTGTACTTGTTGATTTTACGCCTTATTTCCAGCAAAAAGACAAAATCTTTGCGAAATTCTGGGAATCGTACCAACTGGATTCAATTGCTGGCCAATGGGATTATGTGGAACCTGCTTTGTTTGGATATGCAGCTGCAAAAGTTATTGAGAACTTTTATGAGTTCAACAATGCAGCACACGACAAACTGGTTGCTATTTTCCATGAATGGATGACAGGTACCGGTGTTCTCCACTTGCGTGAAAATGTTCCTCAAATTGGCTGCATTTTTACAACCCATGCCACGGTTTTGGGTCGCTCAATTGCGGGAAATAATCTTCCGCTTTACAGCGAGTTTGCTAATTATCCGGGAGAAATTACTGCCCGAAGGTTCGATGTAGTGTCGAAATTCTCGCTTGAAAGGGCTGCGGCTCTGGTCAGCGATGTCTTTACAACTGTCAGTGATATTACAGCAGAGGAATGCATTCAGTTTATTGGGCGCAAAGTCGACGTAATTACCCATAACGGATTTGACGATGATTTTGTGCCGGTTCAAAAAGAGTTTGACAACTATAGGGGGATTGCCCGCATCAAACTGATGCAGGTTTCGCGCGCTTTGTTCAATTCAGATCTACCTGATGACAGTATTCTGGTAATTAACAGCGGCCGTTATGAATTCAGGAATAAAGGTATCGATTTGTACATCGATGCGCTTGCCCGCCTTAATAAAAACCCTGATCTCAATCGCACAGTAATTGCGTTTATCGCTGTTCCTGCAAATCATACGGGTCCTTCTGTTGATTTAAGCGAAAGGCTGAATAATCCGGATTTTAATAATCCGGTTGAAAATGTTTACCTAACCCATGGCTTACATGAAGTTGAATATGACAGTGTCATAAACAGAGCAAAGTCAGCTGGATTACTCAACAAAACCGGCGATAATGTTAAGCTTGTTTTTATTCCTTCATATCTCAATGGTTTTGATGGAATTTTTAATCTGGATTATTATCACTTACTTATAGGTTTCGATTTATCTGTATTTCCTTCGTATTATGAACCCTGGGGTTATACCCCACTCGAAAGCCTGGCATTTCATATCCCAACCATCACAACATCACTTGCAGGGTTTGGATTGTGGATCCGCGAAAAATTTAAAGATCATGAGCCCGGAGCATGGGTGCTTGATCGAAATGACAGCAATCCAGATGATGTAACTACCGGCATAGCACGGGTCATCGGAGAGTTTGCTTCATTTGATGAAAAACAGGTAAAAGCAGCAAGAAAACTTGCCTGGGAAATATCCAGGATTGCCCTTTGGGATGAACTTACTGACAATTATTTCAAGGCTTTTGGGCTTGCACTCGAAAAATCAGCCTCGCGTGAAGAATTATACCGGGAGAAACGACAGCCCGATGTGCTTATGTCATTCCCAAGGAAACAATACAGCATTCCGGTTTGGCATAAAGTTTTGGTAAAACCGGGTATTCCTGAGCGTTTTCATGGATTGAAGCGGCTTTCAAGGAATCTTTGGTGGTGCTGGCAACCTGAAGCGAAAGAACTGTTCAAGATGATAGATCCCCTGCAATGGGAGACCTTAAACCATAATCCCATTGCACTTCTGGAGTCGCTGACTGTAAAGCAGATGCTTCAACTTGAGCAGAATGAAGAGTTCCTGAAAAAGCTTGATCATGTTTACGAACAGTTTGAAGCCTACATGAAAAAAGCATCCTCAAAGCCTAAAAAACAGGTAGCTTACTTCAGTATGGAGTACGGATTGCATGATACTGTCCAGATATTCTCAGGGGGCCTGGGAATGCTTGCCGGCGATTATCTCAAAGAAGCCAGCGACTCAAATGTAAATATGGTTGGGGTGGGCTTGTTGTACAGGTATGGTTATTTCAGACAAAATCTTTCGATCTCAGGCGATCAGATAGATTCATACAGCCCGCAAAAGTTCACCCATATGCCTCTTAAACCGGTTCGATCGTCAAATGGTGAATGGATGATGGTTTCTATTGCATTACCTGGCCGCAATCTGTACGCCAAAGTATGGAAACTGGATGTTGGAAGAGTGCCTCTGTTTCTGCTTGATGCCGACATTGATGAAAATAATGAGGCCGATCGGTTTATAACCCATCAGTTGTATGGTGGTGATTGGGATAACCGATTTAAACAGGAACTTTTACTTGGAGTTGGCGGAATCAGGGTGCTGAACGCCTTGGGCCTGAATCCTGCAGTTTATCATTGCAATGAAGGCCATGCTGCTTTTATTGGAATCGAACGCCTGAGACTGCTTGTGCAGGAAAAGAAATTAGTATTCGATCAGGCATATGAAATTGTAAGGGCGACACAATTGTTTACAACTCACACACCCGTGCCAGCCGGTCATGACGCTTTCAGCGAAGATGTTTTACGCGCTTACATTCCACATTATGCCGATAGACTGAACATCAGCTGGAATACTTTCATGAATTTAGGAAGATTTGTGGAGGATAAAACCGATGAAAAATTCTCGATGAGCGTTTTGGCGGCAAAACTTTCACAGGAAATGAACGGAGTTAGCCGTATTCATGGCAGAGTGAGCCGTGAAATGTTCCAGGGAATGTTTCCGGGATACTACGCTGATGAACTTTACATTGGTCACGTTACGAACGGAGTGCATATGCCAACCTGGACTTCACCGGAATGGCAAAAACTCTATGCGAAACTGTTTGGCGATGAGCATATACTCAATCAGACCGACAGGGCTGCGTGGGAAAGCATCTACACAGTGCCGGATGAAGAAATCTGGACTTTACGTGAAAATCACAGAAAAATACTTATACAATACCTTCGAAACAGGGTAGGAGAGGATTTAAGACTCAGGCAGGAGAATCCAAAATTCATCATGAAGACTCTGGAAAACCTGAATGATAAGACCCTTACCATCGGTTTTGCCCGCAGATTTGCTACCTACAAACGAGCACATCTGTTGTTCTCAAATCCTGAACGCCTGGCTCAATTGGTAAATCGCAAGGAAATGCCGGTACAGTTTGTTTTTGCCGGAAAAGCACATCCTGCCGACAAAGCAGGACAGGATCTAATAAAGCGCATTATCGAATTCTCAAAAATACCTGAATTTATCGGCAAAATTATTTTTGTTGAGAATTACGACATGAAATTGGGTGCTAAACTGGTGCAGGGTGTCGATGTTTGGCTGAATACACCTACAAGACCGCTTGAAGCATCTGGAACCAGTGGTGAGAAAGCTGTAATGAATGGTGTACTAAATTTCAGCGTTTTGGATGGATGGTGGGCCGAAGGTTATAAGCCCGGAGCCGGATGGGCGCTTCAGGAAGAAAGAACCTACGAAAATCAACATTTCCAGGATGAACTGGATGCTGAAAATATCTACAACATTTTTGAAGAAGAGATAATTCCTGACTTCTACAACCGCAATAAAAAGGGAGTACCCGAAAAATGGGTGACACACATCAAAAATACCATTGCAAAAATTTCTCCTGAGTTTACCATGAAACGAATGCTTGATGATTATTATAAGTTGTTCTATAACAAACTTATAGATCGTTCAGCTATATTATTCGATAACGAATTTGAAAATGTCCGCCTGATTTCTGCATGGAAAAGAAAAATCTTACGGGGCTGGGACAGTATTGAAGTTATTTCAGTTAAGGTGCCTGATTCATCAAAGAAGGCCCTCAGGCTTGGAGAAAATTTTATTGCTGAAATTGTACTCAATGTTAACGAATTATCGGGAAATGATATTGGAATGGAGGTGCTTTTTGGACATAAAATCAATGATGAGGTTAAAAACATTTCATTTGTTGAAGACATGACTGTTGCCGGAGTAAAAGGAAATATTGTAACTTATTTCATTGAAATACCTACATTGAAAGCAGGTGTTATAGATTATGCCTTCAGGCTTAGCCCTCGTCATCCTTTACTTCCTCACAGGCAGGACTTTAACCTGGTAAGATGGATTTCAGGTCTGAGTGACTAAAACCAAGGACCTGTTTTGTCAAATGAATCAATAAACAGAAAATTAATAGTACAATTATGAAGCTTCTTGAAGGAAAAACAGCACTGGTAACCGGTGGTGCCAGGGGAATCGGAAAAGCAATAGCACTGCGGTTTGCTGCAGAAGGTGCAAATGTTGCATTCTCTGATCTGAATTATGATGACAATTCAATCGCACTTGAACAAGAAATCAGCAGCCAAGGTGTAAAAGCCAAAGGCTATGCCTCCGATGCCAGTTCATTTGAAGGCAGCGATAAATTGATTACTGATGTAATGGCTGATTTCGGAAGGATTGATATTCTTGTTAATAATGCCGGAATTACGCGTGATAATTTGTTGATGCGCATGACCGAAGCTGACTGGGACCTTGTAATTAAAGTGAACCTGAAGTCCATTTTCAATATGACCAAAGCCGTTCAGAGAGTGATGCTCAAACAACGCAGCGGATCTATTGTGAATATGAGCTCTGTGGTTGGCCTCTCAGGCAATGCCGGACAATCGAACTACTCAGCATCAAAAGCCGGACTCATTGGATTTACCAAATCTATGGCTCAGGAACTGGGCTCACGCAGCATCAGGTGCAATGCCATTGCTCCCGGGTTTATCGAAACTGATATGACAGCAAAACTTCCTGAAGATGTCAGGAAAACATGGATTGAAGGTATCCCTCTGAAACGCGGTGGAAAACCCGACGACGTTGCCGATGTCGCATTGTTTCTCGCTTCAGATCTATCTTCCTATGTTACCGGACAAGTTATCAGCGTTTGTGGCGGAATGCATATGTAAGTGAAAAAATTACATTTTCTTTAGCCGCCTAAATGCGGCTTTTTTGGTGGCAGATATATCCTCAAAAACATTTAGCTTTGGGAATTTATTTGATATGAAAGCCATTTCAAATTTCAAAATTCGAAAAATGGTATTATAACATATTAAAAATCAATAATTTAATTTTAAATCTACGGCATTGAACTTCGGCATAATTTCAGAATTACCTCTTTGGCTTATTCTTCCCTGCACTTTTTCTGGTGCATTGGTTGCTTTGGTTCTATATTACAGGGATTCAGCCTCAGGATTTTCAAAACGCTTAACCATTTTTCTGGGAATATTGCGTTTTCTCACATTTACCCTTATCTCTTTTCTGCTGCTTTCTCTTTTAGTCAGAACCATCGTACGAGAAGTTGAAAATCCTGAAATTGTAGTTGGAATCGACAATTCAACTTCAATGATAAAGGGTGTGGATTCAGTCGCGCTCACCAGTCAAATGCCCGAAATACTCCGGCAGTTTCGTTCCGGGCTTGGAGATAAGTTTGAAATCAAATTCTTTGGTTTCGGGCAGAATGTCAGGGAATCTGAAACCCATGATTTTACTGATTCTAAAACAGATATCGCAGCTCTGATTGCTTTTGTTAATGCGCGGTATTACAACCGAAATCTGGGCGCCATGGTTTTATTATCCGATGGAATTTATAACAGTGGAGAAAATCCTATTTACCAAGTACAAAAAGCCGGATATCCTGTCTATACCCTCAAATTCGGAGATACAACCATAAACAGGGATGTTGTCATCAATAAAGTAAATCACAATCGCTATGCCTATAAAGGAAACAGATTCCCAATAGAGGTTGTTGTACATGCCCGTCAGTCATCGGGAGAATCAACCAGAGTGAGTGTTACCAGCGATGATAAAGAAATATTTACCCGTGAAATAAAAATATCATCTGGCAATCAGGTATTTACAATTCCACTTTTTATAGATGCAGGAGAATCCGGTCTGAGAAAATTCAGAATTTCGGTGGATGCCGTTGCCGGAGAAGTTAATCTGGAAAACAATACCCGGAATATTTTCGTAGAGGTTCGTGAAATGACGCAAAAAATAGCCATTGTGGCCGCTTCGCCTCATCCCGATCTTGCAGCCTTGAAACGCACTTTCGAAAACAGCAACAATTATGAAGCCGATCTTGTTTTCGCAGAAAATTACAAACCAGGCGCACTAGAGTACAGCATGTTTATACTGCATCAATTGCCCTCATCGTCGGCAAAATCAGCTGATCTGATGGCAGAAATTTCACGGCTTAACATCCCTGCACTTTTTATCATTGGCGAACAAACCGATTTGTCACTTTTCAACAAATTTCAGGCTGGCGTTTCACTTACCGGATACAATAAATCAGTTAACGAAGCACTACCTGTTCTGAATAAGGATTTTCCGCTATTTTTGTTATCCGAACAAACCGGCAACCTCCTGTCTAATCTTCCTCCGCTGGTAACTCCGTTCGCAAATTATCAGTTATCCAATGCAACCTATGTTCTGGCTCATCAGCAAATCGGACAGCTTAAAACAGAAATGCCACTGATTGCTTTTTCGCAGACTGCTGATTCCAGATATGGTTTTATAGCAGGTGAAGGAATCTGGAAATGGAGAATGCAAGACTACCTGTTGAATAAAAATCATAATACATTTGATGATTTGGTTGGAAAATCAGTACAATACCTGGCACAACCTGCCGAAAAAGGAAAATTCAGAGTAATCTGGAACAATTATTACTCCGAAAATGATCCGGTAAATTTTTCGGCCAAACTCTTTAATGATTCTGATGAACCCATCACCGGACCAGAGATTAAATTATTAATTATCAATGAGAAAGGTCAGGAATACAGTTATTCATTTTCAAGTAACGATGAAACCTACTTTCTTAGTGTTGGATCGCTGCCTCCCGGATTGTACAATTTCAGGGCTGAAACAAATCCCGGAACAGGAATTTTAACAAAAACCGGAAATTTTGCCGTTACAGAGCTTAATCTTGAAGATGTTAATTCTGTCGCCGACCATCGATTGATGGATGCACTTGCCCTCGAATCGGGCGGTAACTCGTTTTTGCAGAGCGAAATCGATAAGTTGATTGATGAAATCAAAAACCGTGAGGATATTAAACCAATAGTTTACAGCAAAAAACGTTTTACCGATCTTGTTGATTTTTATCCCTTGCTTATTCTGATTATTGTCCTGATGGGCATTGAGTGGTTTCTGCGAAAATATGCAGGAAGCTATTGATCCCATTAACACTTCCGAAACTATGAATGTCCTGTTTATGTTCATTATTTTGCTTGTGCTCATTGGTTATTTCACCGAACAATGGCTTGGCTATCTTAATCATAAGTCAGGGCAGGCAAAACTCCCTGATATTCTGAATAATATCTTCAGCCCGGAAAGATATAAGACCTATTTGAAATATGAATTTGAATCATATAAATTCACTACTCTGGTCTCTCTTATAAAATTTCTCCTCAGTATCTTTATGCTTCTCTGCGGATTTATCTTGCTCGACAATTTTGTTTCCGGAATAACCGAAAACCAGGTTTTCAGAGGATTGATATTTTTTGGAATTCTTGGGCTTGTGACCGATCTATTGTTTACACCTTTTGATATATACGACACTTTTGTGATTGAAGAGAAATTTGGATTTAATAAAACCACTCCTGGGATTTACCTTTCAGATAAGTTAAAAACCTATCTGATTGCCGCCATTGTCGGGGGAGGCATGCTTTCGCTGATTATCTGGTTTTATCAGGTTTCCGGCAATAATTTTTGGTGGATTGCCTGGGCTGTAATCTCAGGTTTCTCAGTTTTTATGGCCATGTTTTATTCATCACTGATTGTACCGCTTTTCAATAAACAGACTCCGCTTCAGTCAGGCCTGCTCCGTGAAAGGTTAAATCAATTGGCAACTGATACCGGTTTTATGTTGAAAGATATTTATGTGATTGACGGTTCAAAAAGATCAACCAAGGCCAATGCTTATTTTGCCGGACTTGGAAAAAAACGCAGGATTGTGCTTTATGACAGGCTTATTGAAGAACAAACCGTTGATGAGATTGCTGCTGTAATGGCTCACGAAATCGGGCATTATAAACTAAATCATATTCAGAAATCGATTTTAATAGGTATATTTCAGACCGGAATAATGCTTTGGCTATTTTCCCTTCTTGTCCACAATTCGTTGATATACGAGTCCCTTGGAGCGGTGCATCAGAATTTTCATCTCGGACTGGTTATTTTCATGATTCTTTATAGCCCTTTTTCAATGATGATTTCTATTGGGATGAACTCTTTGAGCAGAAAATTCGAATTTCAGGCTGATAAATTTTCTTCAGGCTATGTTGATTCTATGTATTTAATTTCCGCTCTTAAAAAACTGGCTTCCAACAATCTGACCAATCTGACTCCGCATAAACTTTTTGTAAAAGTTTACCACTCACACCCGCCGTTGCTTGCCAGGATTCAGAACCTTATCAAAATCAGAAACTAATTTCCAAGTGACGATCTGAAGAAATTGCCTGCCATAAACGCAAAAGTTTCAATAGAATCAATTCTTCGGGCATTGTTGCAATCGCGAATTGCTTCCCAGCTAATTCCGGCTTTCTGATGTGAGTAACCCCTGTAAAGGTAAGCCCGGATATTGTCAGGACTCAGATCCAGAAATACACTAAAATCAACAATTGCTCCCTGATAATCTTTCAGAAGGACTTTGTTGTACCCGCGGTGAAAATATGCCAGGCTATTGGTATTGTTCAACGATATGGCTGCATCACAAAGCGCAACAGCCCTTGTGTATTGTTTCTGATCAGTTGCATTCAGGGCTGCTTTAAGTTAGTCAGAAGGTTTGGCCTGGCATGCAGAAGTGTTGTTAAAAATAAGCAGGGCCAGCACAAATAACAAAAGATGAGTACGTTTTATTTTATTATCCACTTATCTGACAATTATGATAATGATAAAAAATACTTAATCATGTAACGCATTATTATATGCTTTAGTTACAATTGTAATGCAGTTTTTTTTTCAAAAACTCAATTTATTTTATCCCGGATTAATGTGTTGTCTGAGATGATCTCAATTCCGGTTTCTGGAATGCTCTTGTTTTTTTTAGTTGAAAACCATTTGAAAGGATTCCGGAATTATCTGAAAATATACATGAAGGATTTTTTTGGACTATTATTTCTGATAATCAATAAATTACAATAAATTAATACAATTTTATACCAGTAGATCGTCGCTGAATTGCCGAAAATCTTTATTTTTGCACCTTATTCAACATTGTGGCCAGCCTCTCTGTTGCAAATTGAAACAAATTAAAACCAACTTTATGACCATTACTAACAATAAGGTAGTTTCTCTTTCCTATGAATTAAAACTTGACAATTCTCAGGGTGAAACTGTCGAAATTACTGATGCTGATTCTCCACTTGTCTTTTTATATGGAGCCGGAAATATGCTGCCGAAATTTGAGCAAAATCTTAAGAATCTCAAAATCGATGATAATTTTGAATTTACTCTGGTGGCAGAAGATGCCTATGGCCCGATAATCAACGAAGCCATCATTGATCTACCAATAGACATTTTTATGGTAGAGGACAAAATTGATCCTGAAATGCTTAGGATTGGAAATGTCATCCCCATGCAGGACAATGAAGGAAATCCACTCGAAGGATTGGTGATTGGTGTAGATGAAAATTCTGTAAAAATGGATTTCAACCATCCTATGGCCGGAAAAAATCTGCATTTTGCAGGAAAAATTCTTGACCTCCGTGATGCTACCTCCGAGGAAATTACTCATGGACATGTGCACGGTGCACACGGACATCAACACTAAAATCTTGATTTATAAAAAAAAATGGCCGGAAAGGGCCATTTTTTTTTAGATCGAAAGCAGGAAAACCGCAGGTTTTTTTCCGGGATTATAATTTCTCTTTTTCCATATACTAACAGGTAATGTATTAATCTCTTCATCGGGCATAGTTAGATTACAGGCAATGCTTAAAAGTAAATAGTCAGGGCAATTTTTGATGATTGATTCAATCATTTGGCGGTTTCTGTAAGGCGCTTCAATGAAAATATGTGTCTGTCCGGTTTTCTGGGCATCCCTTGAAATCTCTTTGAGTTTAATTGCTCTTTCGTGCTCTTTTACAGGAATATAACCATGAAAAATAAACTGTTGCCCATTGAATCCTGAAGACATTAGTGCCATCATAATGGAAGAGGGACCCGACAAGGGAATTACCTTTATGCCATATTCATGTGCTATCCTTACCAAACCTGAACCAGGGTCTGCAACTGCCGGACAACCAGCTTCTGATACAAGGCCTGTGTCAGCACCCTCCAATGCAGGCACAAAATAACCGGGAATCTCTGACTCAGGGGTGTGTTCATTAAGAACAAAAAAAGTGAGTTCCTCAAAATTACCCGTATATCCGCACTTTCTTAAAAAACGGCGGGCGGTTCTGAGTTCTTCAACAACAAAGACTTTTAGTTTTCTGATGATCTGAAAATTGTAATCGGGGAGGACCTGTGCGGCATCACCCTCTCCCAAAGGGCCGGGTATAAGGTAAAGGTTTCCTTTTTTTGTATTCATAGGTAATAAATGATTTTTCTCATTGACAAAGTGAAAAGGTTAAGTAATAATCACTCAAAATGGCAAATTATCCAAATCAACATTCCCTCCCGAAAGAATTATTCCTGCCTTTTTCCCTTTTACATTGATTTTGCCTTCCAGAATAGCTGCCAATGGCACAACAGCTGAAGGTTCGACAATGATTTTTAGCCTTTCCCAAATGAGTCGCATTGCATCAATAATTCCATTTTCTGAAACCAGAACAATATCGTGTACATGCTCAAGAATTAAAGGAAATGTCAGTGAACCGAGTGAAGTCCTTAGTCCATCGGCAATGGTTTCGGGTGAAACTGAAGGTACAAAGGTTCCTGAGTGAAAGCTTTTATAAGCATCAGGCGCACCGGCTGGCTCAGCTGCAATAACTTTCGTCTTCTTTCCGAAATATTTTGCTGCCAGCGCTGTTCCGCTGAGCAAACCGCCACCTCCAACCGGGGCAATTATCAGATCCAGATCGGGTAAATCTTCCAGCAATTCCATGCCTGCAGTGGCCTGTCCTGCAATTATTCTGTAATCATTGTAAGGATGTATTTCAGTGGCACCTGTTGCTTCAATTACATTTTTTAAAGTATCTTCTCTGGACTGCAGATTGGCTTCACAAAAAGTGATAATTCCTCCATAATTTTCTACAGCTCTGATTTTAACCTTGTTAGAATTGTCGGGCATGACAATATGCGCTTTAATTCCCCTGCGTTTTGCGGCCAGCGACAAAGCGGCTGCGTGATTTCCTGAAGAGTGTGTTGCTACCCCATTAACAAATTCATTGTCTTGAAGCAGAAATACTGCATTTGTAGCTCCCCTGGATTTGAATGCACCGGCTTTCTGGAAATTTTCACATTTAAAGAACAGATTTCCACCTGTGAGCTTATCAATGGTGTTGCAGGTTAATACCGGAGTCCTGTTAATGTAAGGATTGATCCTGATAGATGCATCAATTATTTTTTGCTTATCCGGAATCATAGCGCTTTGAAATTATTACTTTTTATCTGTTCTATTATTCTATCGGTAGCCTGATCAAGCATTTTATAAACTTTCAGGAAGCCTGAATCGCCACCATAATATGGATCAGGTACCTGAGCTCCGGATACAGGATTAAGTACATTCATAATCAGGTCAACCTTACTAAGATCTTCTTTATTCCTTGCCCTCGATGCAACAAGGGCATAATTATTATTATCCATTACAAAGATTCTGTCAAATTCATCAAAATCTTTTGTTTTAAATAATCGTGATTTC
Source organism: Lentimicrobium sp. (assembly GCA_019429275.1). Classification (GTDB taxonomy): domain Bacteria; phylum Bacteroidota; class Bacteroidia; order Bacteroidales; family Lentimicrobiaceae; genus Lentimicrobium. The sequence continues at coordinate 35,414 of JAHYJC010000036.1, forward strand.
AACATACTGATGTCAATGCCAAACTCAGCAGCAATTTCCACACTTCTTGGATCAGGCGGGTCGCCGGTATGAAAGGATTCAAAGCCACAGGAGTCAACTTCAGCTTCAATATGGTTTTCTGAAAGTTTTTTTCTCATGATTCCTTCGGCCAGGGGAGAACGGCATATGTTGCCCAGACAAACCATCAAAATTCTTACCATAAAAATAAATTTAAAAAAACCTCATCAAAGCTAAATGATGAGGTTGAAAAAATGAAATCTATGTGCTTTATAATCAAATTTTTATTTTCTTTTCTATTTCTTCCACGTAATTCCTGAATTGTTTGTCAGTTTCAATCAGGTTGTTTACAGTGCGGCAGGCATGTAAAACAGTGGCATGGTCTTTATTCCCGCAATGAAGTCCAATGGTAGCAAGAGAAGATTTAGTGTGTTTCTTTGAGAAGAACATAGCCAGTTGCCTTGCCTGAACAATTTCACGTTTACGGGTCTTTGAGTTGAGGTGATCAACATGTATGTTGAAAAAGTCACACACAACTTTTTGAATGTAATCAATAGAAATTTCTTTTGATGAATTTTTGACAAACTTGTCAATCATTTGCCGTGCCAGTTCAATGGTAATGGCTTTCTTATTCAGCGAAGAATGAGCCATCAGGCTAATTAAAGCTCCTTCCAGTTCCCTGACGTTTGTTGTAATGCTGTATGCCAGATATTCAATTACATCTGCCGGCATTTCAATGCCATCTTTATAAAGGTGTTTCTGAAGGATGGCAATTCGTGTTTCGAGGTCAGGAACCTGAAGGTCGGCAGCCAATCCCCATTTAAACCTTGAAAGTAAACGGGGTTCAATGCCTTTCATTTCAACCGGTGATTTGTCCGACGTAATTACCAGTTGTTTGCCGTTTTGATGCAGATGATTGAAAATGTGAAAGAAAACATCCTGGGTTTTTTCTTTACCTGATAAAAACTGAATGTCATCCATCAATAAAACGTCAATCATCTGGTAGAAATGAACAAAATCGTTCTGGTTATTATTTTTAACAGCATCAATGAACTGCTGAATAAATTGTTCTGTTGTTACGTAGAGGACTGTTTTGTCAGGAAACTGGTTTTTTACCTGAATGCCAATGGCATGTGCGAGGTGAGTTTTTCCAAGTCCTGTTAAACTATAAATAAAAATTGGATTAAAGGCTGTTTTTCCGGGGTTGGTTGCCACTGCATAGCCGGCCGATCTTGCCAGCCTGTTACAATCCCCTTCAACGAAACTATCAAATGAATAGGACTCATTCAACTGTGAATGAACTTTTATTTTTCGCAGACCGGGAATTACAAACGGGTTTGGTATTTCCTTAGACGATCCTTTGTTAATATCAATAGGCAGATTTACCGAAGGATTTCCCAATGCACTCTTATTGCTGGCCGGAACCTGAATTGTGTATGGGTTTCTATTGTCATTCGGACTTTCCATAATTATTGAATACTCTAATCTGCCCATCGGGCCCAACTCGTTTTTAATTGTTTTCTTCAGTAAATTAATGTAATGTTCCTCAAGCCATTCGTAAAAAAACTGACTGGGTACCTGTATGGTTAAAACACTGTCTTCGAGTTTTGTTGGTTTTATAGGTGAAAACCAGGTTTTGTAGCTTTGGTAGTTGATGTTGTCCTTAATTATCTTCAGGCAATTATCCCAGACTCCATTATGATCTCTTTTCATTCGCAGCATTGTGTTGATAAAGTTAATAAAAAGATCTTAGTTTTCCGGTTTTTTAAGTGACTATTTCTTTATCATTTAAAAGGGGATTAGCCCGAAATAAATTTATGAACAGTCCTGATTTATTTTTCAACAAAAATGATCCTAAAAAAGTGAAAAAAAAAATATTATTGCTCTTGTTTATTCAGAAAATAATATTATAACTTTTTTAGAGGAATTACAGTGTTGCTTGATTCTCAAATCTTATGTAGTTTTCAAATATGTGATGTTACTTTCATGTGTTTTCCGGAACCTCAATTTAATTCTGTCTGCTTCATTTTTTCTTATGCTGTAGGTTATTGTACAGACGTTATTGAATTGATTATCAATTATATGAAGATTTTCTTCTTTGATTATCCTCATCACATCATTCATAGTCTCAAAGGGAAACTCAATTTTATAAATCTCATTCACAGTTCGTTCTACAATTTCAGTCTGTGAAATTGCTGCCCGTGCCGCAGTTTTGTAAGCATTAATCAGACCACTAACCCCCAGCTTTGTTCCTCCAAAATACCTGATAACTACAATAAGAATATTTGTCAGGTCAAAGGATAATAATTGGCCATGAATAGGTTTGCCGGCAGTACCGCCCGGCTCACCGTCATCATTGATTCGCCAGGCCGATTTATCGGCTCCCAGTATGTAAGCGTAACAATGATGCCTGGCATCATAGTATTCTTTTCTTAGGTTATCCAGAATTTGTTTTACAGTTTCTTCGTTCTCAACCGGAAATGCCAGAGCAATAAATTTGCTTCCTTTCTCTTTGTAAATACCTGAACTGTTTTTTACGATTGTTTTGTAGGTGTCTTCAAAAAGCATATTCATCCTATTTACTTAGATATCATTACCAAGTTTAAATTTGGCAGTGTATCAGGATTGTTTTCCAAACTTACTCATAATTTTGAATGGAAATCCTTTTAAAATGTTTTTTATTTTCTTTTTTGCCGAATTGTTGAAGTTAATAACTCGTTACACAATTTCCTTCATTGGATTATTAAATATTCAACTATCCTTACATTTGCGACCTGAATTCGACAACCTGCCGGTTATTGAGCTGTTATTTTTAAACCTGGTTTATTTTGCATACATTATTTATTGATATCCAGTCAAGTAAAGGTGAACTGGCCGCATTACTTACTGCAGTTTTTTGGACAATTACCGCCCTGGCATTTGAATCGGCCAGCAAAAAAGTAGGTTCATTGTCGGTTAACCTTATCAGGCTCTTCCTTGCCTTTATATTTTTATCGCTTTTCGGACTCTTAACCGGTCGGGGAATGTTCCCTGTGGGTGCAAATGCTCACCAGTGGATTTGGCTATCAGTTTCGGGCCTTATTGGTTTTGTCCTAGGTGATTTATTCCTTTTTCAGGCTTATGTGGTCATTGGTGCCAGAATTTCAATGTTAATTATGGCACTGGCGCCGCCTATTGCGGCTGTAACAGGCTGGCTGCTAATGGATGAAACCATGTCAGCTTCAAATATGCTTGGTATGGTACTTACTTTTACGGGCATTAGCATGGCAATTCTCGGAAGAAAAGATCGGGAAACTTTGGAACTAAAACAGAAAAACAATTTTGGAAGATTGGGTTTCAAATATCCGTTAAAGGGATTGCTGCTTGCCTTTGGAGGTGCTGCAGGGCAGGGCGTTGGCCTCGTTCTGAGTAAGTATGGTATGGGCGACTATGATCCTTTTACAGCTACCCAAATAAGGGTCATTACCGGAGTGGTAGGATTTGTAATCATCATTCTTGCTGCCAGAGCAACTGGCCAGGTGCAAATGGCTTTAAAGAATCCATCTGCTTTGAAGAGATTAAGTCTGGGATCGTTTTTCGGCCCATTCCTGGGCGTTTCATTTTCACTCATTGCTGTTCAGCATACTTCGTCAGGCATCGCTTCCACAATTATGTCAATTGTGCCGGTTCTTATTATTGCACCTGCTGTGATAATTATGAAAGAAAAAGTTACCTGGCAGGAAATTGCAGGTGCAATACTTGCAGTGGCAGGTGTTTCTTTGTTTTTTATGTAGTTTTTTCGGAGGGTATTTCAGGCACTAATCCTTCCTGATGGCCCACTTTTCTTTTAGTTCCATACTGATGCGCTTATAGTCCCACTCATTCAGGATACTTCTTCCCGGCACATCTATTTTGTGTTTTTTTTGTTCTTCAAGCTTAATGTACCAGTCTTCTCCTTCGGGAAGATCGCCTGGTTTACGCGGAATAATATGCAGGTGAAGATGCTCAAGACTTTGTCCTGCGGACTCACCTTCCTGCAACGACCAGTCATAGGCATCAGTGCCATACATGTTTTTTAGAAAAGAAGTTATCTTTCTTGCAAAACCAAAGAAAGCTGAAATTTCATCTTCGGTCAGATCAAACAAACTATTTACATGGCGGGCAGGAATAACCAGTGAATGTCCGGGTAAAATAGGGGAGTGGTTGTAAATGGCCAGAAAATTGTTTTCACCGGCAAATGCCGATTCTTTTATATGCTCTGTGCAAAAGGGACATTTTGTTTCCATCAGTAGAAATGTGTTGTTACGTTGGGCTCTTTGTATGTCTTGGGATTTCCGCTCTGATAACCTTTGCATAGCTCCTGAAAAATGCAGGTTTCATGATCAAGCAAAGCTATCATCAGGTCAAAGGTACATGGATTTTTTGAACATTTGTGATCTGTACAAAGGGTAATCTCATTGCAACATGATCGCCCAAGAGGCCAGAAGATATCATTCATTGTCCATGGCTTTTTACCTGAAACTTTAGATATTATTCCGAAAGCGTCGATGCAGGCCTGCCTGACAGGTTCATCTGTTTCAACCCGGAGTTTGTTGCGGAGTTTGAAATCGTATTTCTTATCCATTACCTCAATGCAACCTAACCTGAGCAAAACTCTTTGCATGTGATAGTCAACAATTGGAACAAAATTTTCTTCATCATAAACATGATACAAACCGGCATCAAAAAGTAATTTGAGCAGAAACGATGACTTTTTGTATTTGCTGTCAGAGAATGTAATACTTTCAGAAATCAGTTCATAAAAGCCCCTGGAATGGTTGACCAGCATGTTACTGCTTTCTTTTAACAGATTTTCAAACAAACCCCTGTATTTGATAACTATCAGGTTGTTGATGTCTTTAAACAAGACAACCCGTTCTTCAATGTTGTCAAGCGTTGAATCTTTTAAAAGTCCGCTTGCTGAAAATTGTCGTAGCAATAAGTCCTGAATTTCACCTGGATCAAGAACCGAAACGCTCACCGGATTAAGCAAAGGCGAACTCTCTGCAGCAAGTTGGCAGAAAGCATGCTCAATATAGTCCCAACCATAGAGATTCAGATGCGGCTGATAAAGATTGTGTGTTTGATGGCAGATGGCAACTGCATTGAAAAGCATGCTTAGCTTTACCTCAATGGAAAAATCATTTTTCAGGAAAGGTCTTTCAAAAAATGAACTCTTTACCCTTATTTCTTTAAGTATTTCTCCAACCGACCTGCAGCTTTGTTCGTTAACAATTACCATTTTTAATGTCAATCAAAAACAATTTTCATTTCCACCCTTCTGTTTTGTTGGCGGCCAGCAGGAGTGGCATTGTCAGCCACCGGCCTTTCCTGTCCAAACCATTCTGTCCTGATTCTATATTCCTGCACACCCTGTTTTATCAGATAATCTTTTACAGCCTGGGCTCTGTTTTTCGAAAGTTCCATGTTCTTCTCAGGTTTACCAGTGTTATCGGTGTGGCCCGATAACTGAACTTTCCATTCAGGTTTCTGAAGCATCAGTCCGGCCAGTTCAATAAGAGAAGGGAATGAAATAGTTTTAATAACCGATTTTCCCGATTCGAATTCAAGATTTGAAAAAGCACGGTCAAGAATTTCCTGTTCCTTTTTCTCAATAGCCGGACATCCGTTATTTTCGGGTACACCTTTTATGGTAGGGCAGAGGTCATATTTATCAGAAATTCCATCACCATCCGTATCCGGGCAACCCATAAATTCTTTTGGACCAGGAATATGAGGGCAGTCGTCGTCTTCGTCAGGAACACCATCTTTGTCGCTGTCGGCAAAAGGACAACCACTAAATTCAGTTTTGCCGGGAATATCAGGACACTCATCGAAACGATCAGGAATGCCATCTCCGTCGCGATCGGGGCAACCATTAAATTCTGGCAATCCGGCCTGATCGGGACATTCATCGAGATGATCAACGACCCCATCGCCATCTGAATCGGGACAACCGGAATATTGGGGTAAGCCAGGATGATCGGGACACTGGTCGGTGTGATCAGGAATTCCATCGCCATCGCGGTCTGGACAACCATTTAACTCTGGCAACCCTTTATCATAAGGACATTCATCCTGGTCGTCCTGAATTCCATCACCATCGGTATCAGGACATCCCATTAAAGCCCAAACGCCGGGTATGTCAGGACATTTGTCAATTTTGTCGCTAATGGCGTCATTATCCTTATCGCGTGGGGCTTTTTTGAAAATCCCGAACTTAACCATTGCATATGCATCAAATCCGTATATTTCATCGGCTATGCTGTTTCTGATCAGAGAATTTGAGCCAATCCAGACAGGACCTAACCTGAGGCTGATACCAGCATTAAACCTGCTAAATTGATCAACTGACAGGGGTACCGCAACTCCAAACCACTTATTATCCCACCGTGGTGTGAGGCTATAGGAAGTAAAATAATGCGTTTTGGCAATCATATTGGTTCCTTTTCTCAGCGCAAAGTAGGGCGTAAAATTCACATAAAACCCTGAACCAAGATTGTAATCTGCCTGAAAAGTTAATGCAGTAGGCAATCCCATCTTAAAAGTTTCACTGGTATGATCAATGAACCCGAATCTGTTTCGTAATGTATCGTTAAAATCCTCAACTGATTCGAAATTCATACCATTAATGTCCCAGTTTCTGATGTCAGCAACAAAGTCCTGGCTATGATATCCTTTATTATATCTCACATTTCCGAAATCAATTAAAGAAACTCCAAACCTGAATAAATATTTATTTTTATCCTCCCTTTGCAGTCCTTCCTGACCATCCATGGTATAGGTATATTTTTGAATATCAGGCCTGTATTCATATACCAGTCCTACATCAAAACCAAAACCCGGATCAGAGAGGCCACTGATTTGAGGAACGAAGTCTTCATCAAAAGTGTCGGAGATTCCATAGTTTACTTTTGATTGGAAAAGTGAAAGCGTGTCAGGACTATCAAGCCTGAAATTCAGATCCTGAATAAATGCATAGCCCGATGCAGCTCCCTGCAAAAGCTTCAGGGTTGCTCCGCCTTTCAGGAAATGTTTTTCTCTGTTCATGATAACAGTCGCATAGGTAACCCCGAATTCAAGCCACCCGTTTGATTGAATACTTAAGTTGGCATTGTTAAGTGTTTTGTATAGAAGAGGTTGATAATTAAAGCCTTCCCACGCAAGTTGAGCAAGGTCTTCGGTGATGTTATCGACATTTGCAATGACCCTCACCCTCGAAGTAAAAGCCATTGAAGAACGCTGACCAAGGTTTACCATAAAAGACGGAAGTATGATAGAGGCACCGGCGAAAATTCTGGCATCCTCTCCATTAATATTTCTTGTCAGATATTTATCAACAAAATCATCTTCTTCCCAACTGATTTTGTTAAGGATGGCTTTGCGCTTTATTGAAAGATAATTGTTATTGAAAGCTGTTTCTACGCCAAAAATTTCCATGTCGAATTTGTACCTGCTATCGGCAATAGAAGCAGGTTGATAAAGTACGCCACTAACGCCTGCATAATTGCTTTGGGCAAAAGGCATGAAGGGTTGCGAAAATGTTTTAAAAACAAAAATTAAGTTTATCAAAGCAATGATAAACAATGACATAAAGGCGTGGTTGTTTTTCATGAACCTAAGCTATTGTGATGTTGAAAATTACCTATTTATTATAAATAAACAAAATGACAGATTGTAATTTATTTGAGGTGAAAATTAAATTCATTCAAAATTTTTCGATTAACCTTTTCCTTTTTTATGCAGCAATCATAAGTATAGCAATTAATGCAAACAAAATTCCTATCCAGTTCAATGGCCTGAGTTTCTCCTTAAAAATCAGATAACCAATAATTGAAGATAGAGCTACTACGCTGATGTTAACCAAAGGAACAAACACAGAAACCTGAATGACTTCAAATCCTTTAAGCAGATAATACATTGAAAACCAATTTAATATTCCTAAAATCATTCCTCCAAGGAGGTTCTTTATTTTAAATACTTTGACGCCTTTAGATATTCTGAAAAGGGAAATGATAAGTCCAATGAAAAACGCAACCATAAAGGCTGTTGCTGCGTAGCTTACATAATCTCCTGACCCTTTTCCTGAAAGGAAAAAGTGTTGTGTCACTTTCACTGTTGAATCATTCAAACCCATAAACATGAATACTGACAACGGAATCCAGATAAATTTTAACGAAACTTTTTCCTTATTATCTTTTTTCAAAGTCAGATAAAGGGCCACGAGGGCAAGAACAATCCCGGAAATTTTGAGTACACCGGCTTCATCGCCCAAAAACACAAGGCCCAGTAAAACAGGTATAACAACTGACATTCTGCTACTTATAGCTGTAATTGCGACACCCGCCTTACGAGTCGATATCGAAAACAATACAAAACCCGAAATAAGTAAACCACCAGTTAGCAAAGCCATTGGGAACCATGATGACATAGCAATGGCTGAAATGTTTTGTTCCCAATTGATAAAGTTGAAGCCGAAAAGTGATCCTACGATGTAATTGATAGTGATGGCAGAAAAATCATCAATGCCAAATTTTCCAAAGAGTTTAAAACAGATGAGAATTAATGTACTAGCTGTAATTGCGAGTATGAGATAGAGCATTTTTCAGAATTTTGGCAAATGTAAACAAATGAGGCCTTGGCGTTAACATGATTTCATGTTTTTCTGATATTCAGAAATACAGGCAAATATTTCAGATTTGCATCCGGAGATTGGCATAGATCAATGCAATCATCAGATTTTAAATAGTTTAATTTCAGATATTTATCTAATACACCAATCATGCATTTCATCCCTGACATTTTCATAAAATCTCTAATGTTAAGGGGTGTTTCACAAAGAAAACTATGCAGACTTTTATAAGTCCTTTCAGCAAGATTGCAGTTGAGCCTGATAAAATCATAGAATTCAGGTAATGAATTAAGACAGAGAGTCATTACTTCAGCCAGATTATTACTCAATCCAAGAATAATATGGTCATGATCTTCTACTAAAAAAGCCGTTTCGGGTATGTCTTTACAGTTTAGAATAACCTTATCGGTGTTGATTACCGAACTATCGTATTGCGAAAACTCATCAAAAACCAGTCTTGTAGGTTTGAAAATATTCTCAAACCTGAAGAAATCCTCAACTGAAAATAATTTATAAACATGAGATAATAAAATTTCTGGCGCAGTTTGCTGAGTAATATCAGGAAACAGATTATTAACCAAAGATGATTCAACCCGTTCAACTCGTTCAATGTAAAGAGCCGTGCAGAATTTTTCGGATATAGTCTTGTCCAATCCGAACTCTTCCATCCATTTGGCCATCAACGAAACAGAAATGGAACAATCAGTCAAATAGAAATACAATATTAAAGTATGAATTTCAGGGCTGAAATTCTTATTTTCCCCAACCTTATAAAGCTCATTCAAAAGGTATTTAAGACTCTCATTAGAATCAAAAAGCTCCGGAATTTTTCCAGAATCCAGCATAATTTTGGTATGAAGAAACCCAGCAGGGAAAGGGATATTTTCGAAAATATAATAATTTATTTTTATGGTTTCAGGCGAAACTGCCAGTATAATATCAGTTGAACTACCATTGCTGAGAAGCACAGGGGTTGAACTATCAGTTATGTTGTTAAAATATAAATACTTGCGGTTGTAGCTGAAGCGGAGATTCATTTCTCTTATTTAATACAAAGATACCATTTCATTATCTTTGCACACAATCATAAATTCATTGATTATTCAATTACTGAATGACAAACCGCCAACTCGAAAAAAAAGTTTATCAGGCATTATTGCCTCTTTATGGACATAATGAGTCGCTGTCGATGAAGCGCTTACTGTTTTCGACATATCATAGAATGCAGAACCATGAGTGGCTGTTGATGCTTGATAAGGAAGCCTCACCATTACTGTTACAGCAAATTGAAACTGCCTTAACTCAACTTCTTGCAGGGGTTCCTGTACAATATGTTACAGGAAAAACCTGGTTTTCAGAACTTGAGCTGATGGTTGGCCCGGGTGTTTTAATTCCGAGGCCAGAAACCGAAGAATTGGTAAACCTTATAGCTAACAAGCATACGAATGCCGAACGAATTGATGTGTTGGATATCGGAACCGGAAGCGGAGCCATTGCCTTAGGCATATCAAGTAAATTAGGGCAGGCCAGACTTACAGCCATTGATTTCAGCGATACTGCTATTTCTTATGCCAAAGCAAATGCTCAAAAGCTGAATATTGAAATTAATCTGCTTAAAACAGATATTTTCAATGAAGAGGATTGCAGTCAACTCAATCAATTTGATATTATCGTGAGCAATCCACCATATGTCAGGGAATCGGAAAAGGCTTTCATGCATAGGAATGTCCTTGATTATGAACCACCTGAAGCGTTGTTTGTCCCCGATTTAGATCCATTATTGTATTATCATACCATTATAAATTTTTCGCTAACACATTTAAAAAATTCAGGGGAACTCTGGTTTGAGATAAATGAACTGGAAAGCCCAGGAATATCAGAATTACTGAAGTTTTCAGGCTTTGGCGAAATTCATATTTTTAAAGACTTCAAAGGTAAAGAACGGTTTATATCTTCAGTAATCCGGATTTAATTCAACAAAACATCGTATTTGCGATGATATGATAAATAAAGACTGTGCTTTCCCTTTTTTAAATTGAAATTCATCTTGTTGTTTTTCAATTTGTTAAGATTAAATATTTTGTAACTAATCAGTTTCTTTTGTAATCGGCAATGGTGTTTAATGCAAGAAAAACATTCTGGCCATTTTTTATGGCAGTATCAATAATGGATCTCAGTATGGCAAAATTTTCAGCAGCTTCAAATA
>JAHYJC010000080.1 GCA_019429275.1 Lentimicrobium sp.
AATTGAATTGGAGAGCTGAGTGCACTTTGATCTGTTTGTTTTCTTTGAGGTCAGTTTAGGAATTCGATTGTTTAAAACCTTTTTTGTAAGCATTTTCAGCATGAGAATCAAGGTATTGATATCCATCCTCTTTTTCTTCTCAATTAAGTTGGCGGCAGCTCAGCTAACACTTACAATTATAATTTACGATTTGCAGAATAACAACGGGAAAATTCATCTGGAACTCAGCAATGAGAATCAGGAGCAGCTTGCTGCTATAAGCAAGGAAATTTCCAAAAATATGAGTATTATTGTTATTGAAAACTTAAAGCCAGGTAATTATGCTTTTAAGTTTTTTCATGATGAAAATGGCAATAATAAGTTGGATACCAACCGTATGGGGATTCCCATTGAAGGTTTTGGATTTTCCAATAATCCCAAAATGACTTTTGGACCGCCACCATTCAGAAAAACGGTCTTCGAATTTAATGAATCGAAGGTAATGAAATGTAAACCCAAATACTTTTAAGAATTATGGATTCATATGATCAGAAATCCTTAAACGAACAAGAAAGAGTACCCTTAAATATGGACACGATCAAAGAATTGTGGTCGCAAACCTATAACCGTGAAGGGAAGCCCGATTGGTCGCACATATTCAAGTACTACCACAAGGATATTATTTTTCAGGATACCATTCAGAGAATTGAAGGGATTGACGATTTTATGGCCATGTGCAACCGCCTTACCAAGCGCACCAAGCAACTTAAAATGGAAATTCTGGCCATAGCCCAGCATGACAATGTGATCATGTTCGACTGGGTTATGACCATGATGTTTAAAAAATATCCCAATACGCCAATGTATGGGGCAACAAAGCTGGTACTCAGCGAGGACGGATTGATAAAAGAACAGCGTGATTACTACGATTTGTGGGGCGATATTTTTAATAATATTCCCCGCTTTGGTAAAATGTACCGGAAGTTCCTGATCAAGAAATTTGGATAATCGTTTATGAGAAAGAAAACTGTGCAATACATTCGCGAGTACAGGTGGTCCAATGTGTTTGCGATGATCAGAAATAATCTCAGGGACCCTAAAATTTGCACCGACACCTTTAAAGGCAAACTTGTGGTAATAACCGGTGCCACTTCGGGTATTGGTTACTTCACTGCCCGAAAGTACGCTTCCATGGGTGCAAACCTGTTGTGCATTAACAGAAATCTTCAAAAGTCTGAAAATCTGCGCCAAGAAATTGAAGGAGAGTTCGGTGTTAAGTGCGATTATAAGATTGCAGACCTAAGCAGTTTGCAGGATATTTTCCGGGTTTCGAATGAGCTGGCACAGCTCGAACTTCCCATTGATTTGCTTATACACAATGCGGGCGTTTACCTTACCAAACGTGAGCTAACCATTGATGGGCTCGAAAAAGTTTTTGCAGTTCACTACCTTTCTTCCTTTATCATGAATTTTCTTTTGATGGACAAGCTTAAGACCAAGGGAAATGCTCGTATTATCATGGTGGGTTCGGAAGGACACCGGTTTGCTGCCTGGGGGCTTAGGCTGGACGACCTGAACTGGGAAAATAGAAAATACTCCGGATTAAAAAGTTACGGCTCGGCCAAAACGGCTCAGCTCCTTTCGATGATTGTTTTCAATGAACGCTTCAAAAACACAGGAGTTGCAATAAATACGATGCACCCCGGAGCAGTGAAAACCGAAACCGGTCAGGAAAACGGACCGCTTTACCGATGGTTTAAAAGAAACTTTTTCGATAAGACTTTAAAATCCCCTGAAATTTCAGCGGAAGCGCTATACTATTTGGGCGTTTCGAAAGAGTTGGAACATGTAAGCGGAAAATTTTATAACTTAACCACCCAAGAAGAGCCTGCACCCCCGGCTTTGGATAGGGAGGTGGCTTACGAGCTTTGGGAACAAACGCTTAAGATTACGGGGTTAAAGGAGGAGCATAGTTGAACTGAAATTGTAACATGGGGTTTTCAGATCAAAAAACATATGAATAAGAATCCATACGATACCGTTGTGGTGGGTGGCGGAATTGCCGGCTTAACCGCCACCGCTTACCTGGCTCGCGAAGGGCAAAAAGTTCTTCTGATTGAAAAGAACCGCGAACTGGGCGGCCTGGTAAACTCTTTTTCGCGCAATGGCTTTCATTTCGATGCCGGTGTCAGAGCACTTGAAGATGCAGGGATCATTCTGCCCATGCTTAAGGATCTGGGCATAGAACTCGAAGTGGTTAAAAGCCCTGTTTCGCTGGGTATTGAAAATGAAATATTAAATGTCGAAAATCTCGAAAGCCTTGCAAAGTACCGGGATTTTTTGAAAAAATTCTATCCGGAAAGCGCTGAGGACATTAATGAGGTGGTGAAAATCATCCGGAAAGTAATGAAGTACATGGATGTACTTTATGGTATAGAGAATCCGCTTTTTAAGGATTTAAAGCGTGATACGTCTTTTATCTTTAAAAAACTACTCCCGTGGATGCCCCGGTTTATGCTCACAGTGGGAAAAATAAACCGGATGCAGGACCCCGTGGAAGAATACCTTGAATCCATTATCAAGAACCCTTCGCTCAGGGATATTATCGCCCAGCATTTTTTCAAGAATACGCCCACCTTCTTTGCCTTGAGCTACTTCTCGCTTTATCTTGATTATTTCTACCCTAAGGGTGGAGTCGGCAAGCTTGCAGAAGCATTGCACGATAAGATCATTGAACTTGGCGGCAAGGTTCAAACCGGCACCATTATAACCCGGGTGATTCCGACTGAGAAGATCGTTTCAGACGAGAAAAATGTTATTTATCAATATAAAAACCTTGTTTGGGCCGCCGATCTGAAGACACTTTACAGAATTGCCGAACCTGAAAACCTGCCTTCAGAGATCAAAGCCAGGTTTGAAGAGGTTAAGGGCAAAATGCTTCAAAACAAGGGTGGCGAGTCGGTCTTTACGCTTTTTTTGCAGGTTGATGAACCCCTGGAAAGCTTCGGTAGGATTGCCAACGGACACTTTTTCTACACCCCATCGCGCCAGGGGCTGGGCGAAACCCACCGAAAGGAGCTCAGCGAACTTTTGGAAAAATTTGACCATATCGGTAAATCGGAAGTCCTTGATTGGCTTAATAAATTCATTTCTTTAAACACCTTCGAAGTCTCCATTCCCGGGCTTAAGGATAAAGAGTTAGTTCCCCCGGGAAAAACTGGAATGATTATCAGTTTTCTGGCCGGGCATGAACTTTTCAAAAAGGTGCAGGAAGCGGGCTGGTATGATGAATTCATTCTTGAAGTTGAGAACCGTGTTTTAAAGGTTATTTCTGAATCGGTATTCCCTATGCTTAAAGACAAGGTGATTGGTCGCTTCTCATTTTCGCCCATAAGCATTCAGAAAAGGATTTCAAGCTCAGAAGGAGCAATAGTTGGTTGGGAGTTTCAGAAAGACATGCCCGTGATAAGTAAAATTCAGATTGCCGACCGTTCGGTTATCACGCCTTTGCCATCGGTTTATCAGGCGGGGCAATGGGCATACAGCCCGGCCGGGGTGCCCATGTCGATCCTAACCGGAAAGCTGGCTGCCAACCGGATCTTAAAATCGAAGTAAATTCATTCTTTATTGAGATGAGATATGATGCAGTAATAGTTGGTGGAGGCATTGCAGGATTAACCGCTGCCGCATACATTGCCAAATCTGGTAAGTCGGTCACCCTGTTCGAAAGGCAACCAAAGACAGGAGGCCTGGTACAAACCTTTCAACGAAACGGCGTGTACTTCGATACGGGTTTGCGATCCATTGAAAATTCGGGGATTGTTTTTCCCATGCTGAAGCAACTGGGCATTGACATTGAATTTCAAAAAGTTACTGTTTCAGTTGGTATTGAAGATCAGGTTATCAGGGTTACGGGCAAGGAAAACCTGGCAGAGTATGAAGCATTTTTGAAATACTTTTTTCCTGAGAGTGAAGGCGATGTTACAGCCATCATAAAGGAAATAAGGAAGATAATGGGGTATATGGATGTCCTTTACGGCATCGACAATCCGGCCCTGATGGATATTCCCAAAAACAAAAAATACCTTTTCGGGGAGTTGCTTCCCTGGCTGTTTCGTTTCCTTTTCACCATGCGCCGCATAAACAAGCTTTACGAACCGGTTGAGGACTACCTAAAAAGACTTACAACAAATCAGGCGCTTATTGATATTATTGCCCAGCATTTCTTTAAGAATACGCCCACTTCCTTCGCATTAAGCTATTTCAGCCTTTACCTTGATTATCATTACCCCAAAGGAGGAACCGGCACCGTAATTGACCGGTTGACAAACTATATTTTGGAGAGGGGAGGGATTATCAATACGGGAGTAACCATTACCAGCATACATCCTGAAAAAAAATTCGTGCTCGACAGCAAAAGCAATCGTACCAATTACTCCAATCTGATATGGGCCAGCGACTTGAAGCAGCTTTACAATGTGATCAATACCAATGAGTTGGAGAGCAATGAACTGATCCAGAAGATTGAGCAAAAAAGAACCGAGCTGAAACCACTGAAAGGTGGCGATTCAGTGTTCACGGTCTATCTGACTGTGAACGAGAGCAAAGAATATTTTGAGGAAATCTGCACCGGGCATTTCTTCTATACGCCCGACAGGAGAGGTTTGTCCACCGTGTCGAAGAGCCTAATTGATGATTTTCTGCATTCTGAAGAAATTCAATCAGATAATGTTGAATGGAAGAATAAAATTAAGGATTACCTTAAAGAGTATTTCAAACTGAATACGTTTGAAATTGCCATTCCGGTTTTGCGCGATCCCGATTTGGCACCCAAAGGAAAGGTTGGTCTTGAAGTTAGTTTATTCCTTGATTATGCGCTGGATAAAAAGATTGAAGCCTTTGGCTGGAAGAGAGAAATGCGGGATTTTATGGAGGAAATTACTATCGAAATTTTGAACGATAGCATATTCCCGGGCATAAAAAGCAAAGTGGCCGACCGGTTCTCATCTTCACCATCAACCTTTGAGCGGCTTACAGGCAATACCCACGGGGCCATAACCGGATGGGCTTTTACCAATCCAATCGTCCCGGCAGTAAATCAGATGCTCAAAGTGAATAACTCTGTAAAAACCATTTTGCCATCGGTATTTCAGGCAGGTCAGTGGACCTATAGTCCTTCGGGTTTCCCCATGTCAATCGTCACAGGAAAACTTGCAGCCGACAAGGCGATAAATAGCCTTCCAAAAAACAAAAAATAACTGCAACCATTTGATGAGCGGTATCATTTACTACCATCAGGCTCCCCAAAGCTTTGAATCAAAGCTCATCCAATTTTTTCTGGGTCTGTTTGGGATGAAAAAGCTTATGAAAAAGAGAATCCTGAAGAATGGATTTGATAAGGAACCTGCCAGCCTTCCTAAACAACTTGTCAAAAAGTTTATTGTGAAGACCGGGGAGTTAAATGGAAGAAAAGTATGGACAATTTTCCCGAAGAACAGCGAAAGCAGCACGGTAATACTTTTCCTGCATGGCGGGGCCTTCTGCGCCAACATAACCCGGATGCACTGGCGATTCGTTGAACTACTTCTTGATAGTACAAACGCTATTTTTATTGTTCCCGATTATCCTTTGGCTCCGGAAGTGACTTGCATTGACACTCTTGAATTTCTTGACAGTGCTTATTTGCAGATGAATTCGGAGCACCCTAAAAAGAAAATGGTGTTTATGGGCGATTCGGCAGGAGGGGGTTTGGTATTAAGCTTGGCTCAGAAAGTCAGAATGGATGGCCGGCAGCAACCTGATCAAATTATCATGTTTTCACCCTGGCTTGATGTTTCAATGGCAAATCATGACATTGCCGAATTTGAAAAGTTCGATAAGGTTTTAAGTGTCGATGGATTGAAAATGGCAGGAAAAAATTATGCAGGCAATCTTGATGTCAAAGATTTTCGGGTGAGTCCAATCTTTGGTAGTTTTTCGGGTCTTGGGAAAATCTCGGTTTTTATTGGCACCAATGAAGTTTTTATTGCTGATGCACGAAGATTCAAGCAATTAATGGATAATCAGGAAATTGAATTTAATTATTTTGAATACCCTAACATGTTTCACGATTGGGTGTTGGTGCCAAATCTAAAAGAAACGAAGGACGCAATCAGTAAGTTTCTGGGAATCCTGAGCTGCTTGAAATGAATTACCTGGTCCACGACTTGGCCCTTTGAACGGCATCGTCCCATTTCGTTTTTCGGGTTTTGACCTGGCTTTCGGTCATGGATGGCTCAAACTGTCTCTCGGGTTGCCATTGTTCCTTTATTTCATCCAGGTTAGCCCAGAATCCGGTGGCTAATCCTGCCAGGTATGCTGCACCAATGGCCGTTGTTTCAATAACTTTTGGCCGTACCACATTTGTTCTCAAAATATCTGCCTGGAACTGCATGAGCAGGTTGTTGGCCGAAGCGCCGCCGTCAACCCGTAAGTCTTTGATTTTCATCCCGGTGTCCAGCTTCATAACATGCAGTACGTCCATGGTTTGGAAAGCGATGCCTT
>JAHYJC010000037.1 GCA_019429275.1 Lentimicrobium sp.
TGGAAAACAGAATACCAGTTAACACTTTTCTAACAAACCGCCGTATACCGAACGGTACGTACGGTGGTGTGAGAGGTCGGAAAATAAAACAGGAGGAAAACTGTTTTATTTTCCTCCTACTCGATTTAGAAACTGATTATCAGTTACCTGATGCTTACTTTTTGAGATATGGTGCCTTTTTCTGTAATGATGTTCAGCAGGTAAAGGCCTGAAGCCAAACCAAAGGTTTCAACCTTGAATTCATTGGCTTTGACCTGAGATTCATAAACAATTAGTCCAGCAAGGTTTACAAACCTGATCATCTCGATGCGGCTCTCGCCATGAATATTTAGAATTCCACTGACAGGATTCGGGTAAACAGAGAATTCTTTAACTTCGGGTTTTTCAATTCCGGTTATGTATGTAATTTCAACATTATCAATCATAAACACAAACCGGTCGTTAGATACGCATTGAATTGCGACATAGGCTTCCTGTCCGGCATAGGCGGCAAGGTCATAACTCACAAACGTCCATGCATCGGCCGGTGCATTGATCGGGCCCGCTATGGTTGTAAAACTGGTTGGATTCATAGTGGTGGTTGAAACCCTGATGTTGTAAGTCTCCAGTCCGTATTGGGCTGTGTATGATTTAACCCAGAACGAAAGCATCGGATTTTCGCCCAGGGCAATTTTAGGCGATATCATATAATCGTTATTCACTGAAGGAGGTTCTGAAGCAAAACATGCACCAAAGCGCTCTCCGGCATAGGCCAACATACCTGTAACAGGCGGAGTAGTAGCCAGTGGATTGAATGCGATATACGACATGGGTTCGCCAGAATGAGGGAAGGTTACTCCATCAATTCCATAAGTGGTGCCTCCATCAACATCAAGTCCGGTCCAGTCACCAAAGGTAAGGGAGAAGTTATCCAGGTCTTCAAAGTCAAGCAA
Source organism: Lentimicrobium sp. (assembly GCA_019429275.1). Classification (GTDB taxonomy): domain Bacteria; phylum Bacteroidota; class Bacteroidia; order Bacteroidales; family Lentimicrobiaceae; genus Lentimicrobium. The sequence goes on from JAHYJC010000037.1 coordinate 933, forward strand.
GGTGCTAACCACAACACCGCCACCCTGTATAACAGCAAGAAAAGCATTTGAATTTCCTGATTCACCTTCAACATACAAAGCTCTCACGTGATACTCATAAGTTCCTTCAATAAGGCCGTTGTCGTTGTATGATAGATTTGTAACAACTGCATCATTAATCTTCACGCCGTTTCGATAAACATTATAACCCAGCAATTCAGCAAATGAATGGTTGCGGGCTTGTATTGGCAGCTGATTATTGATAACAGAAATTGGGGTGCGGGCAATATTCCTTGCATCTGGATTGTAAATAGGTTCAATATTTGCCGGAACCGCACTGAGCTCTCTGATGTTTCCATCTGTGTACTGCACTATAGCACGGATAAGATAAGCTTCGTTCCAGGTTGTCCAGGTGCCGGCATGATCAAAATCCCATGAGCGGCCATTATTCAGATTTGCGTCAAATCCGATGTAAGTGGTCGTATTAATGGAGCCGAAGCCGACAACAAAATCACCAGTTAAATTAAGGTTGGCGGCACTGATATCAATTTCAAGCCATTGGTTATCGATGCCATTGGCAGAAACTATGTGAAGTAACTGAGTGGTTGGCGCACTGCCTCCCCATCCATAAACTTCAGCATTGAATGTGGTGGTACCTGTGGTATAATATTTAAGAGCAAGAACCTGACAAGGACCCTGAGGCGACATATGCGTTGACATGGTAAAACCATTGTATTGATAAGCATCTGTATTGACATTGTTGTCGTATATCAGCTCTTCGATGGTTCCTGAGCTTCCACCGGGAGCTTCCCAGGTAAGGAGTACATTATTACCATTTACCTGTCCCTGAAGGTTGGTAGGTGCTTCAAGGGTACCCGAATACTCAACCACAAGCTGAACCGGTACATTAACGGTACCTGTGGAGCTATTGTTCATAATTACAAGGGATGCGTTGTGAGTCATGGCGGCCAGGCCTGTTGCATCCATCTGAACCATAAGTTCTGTTGAACCTCCTGCTGTTGTTGAACCTGATGGAGTGTTTACACTTAGCCAGGTTGCGGTTTCCGGATCAACAACAATGTTCCAGGTGAGGTTCTCGTTGCCAGGATTCGAAATGGTCAATGGAAGGGTTAAAATTCCATTGGTTTGCACGGTGGCTGAAATCTCAGTGGGATTTACAACAATCTGAGGCCCGCTCACTGAAGCACCCAGTTCTCCAATCATTCTGAACATTCCACTGTTGTACTGGTTTTCGCTGAATCCACCAACATAACCTACAGAATTACTGAAGAATTCTCCGGCCAGAAATTGTTTGCTGCTGGTTCCTCCGAACAGGGTCCATGTTGAGCCGCCATCATCGCTGCATGAAACACCGTATGCGCCTGTGGCAGCACCGGTGCTGACATAAGTATTCTGAGTGCCTGGAACGTAATTCAGGTCATTGGTAAGAAAAGGTCCTGTGGGTGTAACTGTTTCCCAGGTTTGCCCTCCATTGGCAGTCCTGCGCAATTGAACGGGAGCTTGTGTTTGTGCAACAAGGCCGTTAATCGGATCTTTAAAAGCAATCATATTAATGCCACCGTTGGCTGCCGGAGTAATGCCTGAGTTTGATGCCCTCCAGGTAAATCCTTTATCATCAGAAATAAATACCCGGCCCATATTTGTACCAAACATTACTGAATTGCCTGTAATTTCAATAACAGATGTCCATCCGCCTTCACCCGTAAGGGGAGTGCCGTTGGTTATGCCCGATTCCGGAACCCGCTGCCAGGTTGAACCACCATTTATCGTAGTATAAATTTCGAAATATCCGTCTCTTACATCGCCATGGCACATGCCTTCCTGCTCGTTCCAGAAATAGACATTATTTGCAAATGCCGCAGATCCTTGTAAAGCGCCCGGAAGTAGTGTCCAGGTTGTGCCTCCGTTTGTGGTTTTGTATATGCCGCAGGTATTATTCTGGGTGCCAACTCCATTATAAACAGTTACGAAAGCAATATTTTCATCGACAGCACTTATGTTGCCAAGTCCGTAGGTGGTTCCTCCCAATACCTGCCCGGTTGTCCATGTGGCACCGCCATTAGTGGTTTTAGTAAATTCATTGATGGTTGAACCAGTTCCGGATCCATCGTAAGCAGTTGCCCATGCAATATTATTGTTTACAGCATGTAAATAATTAATTCCGCGCGATGGGGCAGTAAATCCGCTATTCTGAACAATCCAGCTTGCCTGATTGTCGCCTGGCTGAATGCCAACAATTGCCCGGTTTTCGTCATTAAAATTATTGCCACCCGGATTCAGTGAGCCAATTGAAAAAAATCCGTTGTAAGTGCCTGACCAGCCCCAATTGAAATGGAATTTGTTGTCACTGAGCGTATAACCGTCACAAATCCATGCATGACCACCACTTTCAGCACTAGAACCGGCGTAATAAATCGGACGACCGGCATCCAGATCAGTACGCAAAAGTGCATACCAGTTGGCTAATACCGGATAATCGGCTTTGCTCTTAAGTTCTGTGGTTGGGGCATAATTAAAATAGTTGACAAGTGAGAAAGGTACATCTTCGCTGTAAGCGCCCGATCCTGAAGGTGCATAGTCCATATTAACAGATACGCCTGCATGATACATCAATGTTGCCACGGCTGAATTTGCTGAAGTAACATTATTCGGCATGGCAGCATAATTATAGGTAGCAGCTGAAAAATCAGCAGCCTGCATGCCATAGGTCGGGTGCATATAGCTGTGGCTTCCAATGCCCGATACTGGCCAGTTGTGATATTTCATCAAAACAGCCATAGTTGTCGCAACACATCCTGTCCAGGCTCTTCCGCATGACCCATATCCTGCATTGGGCTCAACCGGACATAGTGCGTTGTAGTAACAACCCTGATCCCAGTTTGTGGTTACCAAAGGTGTAACATCGCTCAATTCTCGTTCCATACTGTTGCTCAAAACTTTGTCCCACAATGGACGTGTGAAGGAATTTGAGATTCGTGTAGTTGCAATAGATTCGATTTCCTGACTGTATTTTTCAAACCAATCCTGAGCTGCGGGATTGTATGTGTCGACAGAAATTGTACCTGAGTGAGAATAGCCTAAAACTGGAATCGAAGCGTCGTCGGCAGCTACCAGAACAAATCCACCTGAACTGAAGGTGAAAGTAAAAAAAGTTGTGATTCCGTTTCTTGTGGTTTCAAAACTATCATTGATAGTGAAATTATCAATGTTTGATGGTGCATAATGAGCATAATAGTTCAATGCAACCTGTTCAGCTGTTTTCTTGTCAACCGGATTGGCCGAAACAGCCAGGGTTAAAAGCGTCAGCATAAGAGTAAAAATTCTCTTCATTGTTTATCAAATTTAGTGCATATAAATTGAGTTCTTGTAGAAATTCCCTGATGAAAAATGAAAGCATTGAGACAAAATTAGAATTATAATGATCGGAAAATCATTTTCGGATTTTATTCTTTTCAAAAATCTGGGCTGTATTTTTTTGAATTGCGAAGATTCAATCTCTTCACTTTTAATTTTGTATACTACCATCTGAAAATCAGGTTTCATTGAAAATTAGTTTGAATTATATTGTTGACCAAAAGAAGATCATCTGGATTAGTTATCAAAAAATCAGGTTTTTCATTCATAATTTCATCCAGGCTGCCGAAGCCATATAGCACTCCGGCCGATGAAATTCCGGATTGTCTGGCACCTCTGATGTCGTGCATGCGATCGCCAATCATCAGAATTTTGCTTTTGTCAGTCTTGCCCAGTTTTTTAAAATTGTAATCGATCAACTCATTTTTCTGACTTCGTTCGCCATTCAATTCACAGCCCGAAATACCGGAAAAAAGATCACTTAATGGTGAATTGGAAATTATTTCTTTCGCATAGACCTCAGCTTTTGAAGTAACAACACTTAAATTTAATCCACGGCTTGAGAGCTCCTCAAGAACTTCTGGAATACGAGGATATATTGCATGTTGATACAAGCCTTCACGGCCGTAATATTCTCTGTAGTAAGAAGTTGCCAGTTCAGCCATCTCATCATTAAGGCCGAAAACAAGCTTAAATGAATCACGCAAAGGTGGGCCAATAAATGGTGATAGGTCATCGGGACGCTTTGAGGCTGGAATTCCTAGTTTATCAACTGCATAAAGCGCAGAATTGTAGATTCCCCGTCTCGAATCTGTGAGCGTGCCGTCTAAGTCAAAGAAAAAATGAGTAAATCGCATGAGGTAATTTAAGAATGTTAAATATCAGGAAAATAACAGTTTGCTCTGTTAAAATATTATGAAGCAAGGATAAGTAATTATTTGAAATTGTTTGATATTATTTTTATGCGGGGTGGCAATTGATCAATACATTACTTTCCTTTTTGTCCAGCAAGGATTTTCGCCTCCTTTGTCTTATTTTTGCAACGGAATTTTTTATTAAAATGCTCTATGAACCTGAAATCAGACCTTACACATCCTGTGTTTAAAGCAGTTGCTTCTTCAGCCAGGTTATTGGGCATTCCGGTTTATGTTATTGGTGGATATGTAAGAGACCTTTTTCTTGGCAGAATTTCGAAAGATATTGATTTCGTAACAGTTGGGGATGGAATAAAGCTGGCTGAATCGGTGGCTGGGAAACTAAAATGCCATAATGTGAGTGTATTCAAGAATTTTGGTACAGCCATGCTGCATTTTGATGAAATCCAGATAGAGTTTGTTGGGGCCAGAAAAGAATCTTATTACCCCGAAAGCAGGAAACCAGCAGTATATTCCGGAACACTCGAAGATGATCAGAATCGTCGTGACTTTACCATCAATGCCATGGCAATCAGTTTGAATGATCCGGATTTCGGAGAATTTATTGATCCTTTCGAAGGTTTGGACGACCTGAAAGCCGGAATAATCCGCACACCACTGAACCCTGATATTACATTCTCTGATGATCCGTTGCGAATGATGCGAGCAATAAGATTTGCTTCACAGTTGTCATTTACCATTAATCAATCGACTTTTGATGCCATACGGCGCAATTCCGGCCGTATTTCCATAATTTCAGGAGAGAGAATCAGCGAAGAACTTAATAAAATCATTCTTACATCAAAACCGTCAGCGGGATTTATTTTGCTTGATAAATGCGGTTTGCTAAATCTGATTTTGCCTCAGTTTGTCGCATTGAAGGGAGCCGAAACGCTTGAAGGAATAGGACACAAAGATAATTTCTATCATACCCTTGAAGTGCTCGACAAGATTGCACCCAAAACCGATAATCTCTGGCTGCGATGGGCTGCTGTTTTACATGATATTGGGAAACCGGCTACCCGTCGCTTTTCAAAAGAACTTGGCTGGACTTTTCATGGACACGAGGTAAAAGGTGCCCGGATGGTCGCTCAGATTTTCAGGCAACTCAGGCTTCCTCTGAACGAGAAAATGAAATATGTTCAGAAACTCGTTGAGTTACATTTGCGTCCCATTGCACTTACCGATGAAGAAGTTACAGATTCTGCAGTCAGACGTTTACTTTTTGAAGCCGGAGATGACATTGATGATTTGATGACGCTGTGTGAAGCTGATATTACTTCAAAAAATCGTGAAAAAGTTCAAAGATTCCTTAATAACTTTGCACAGGTTCGCAAAAAATTGATTGAGATTGAAGAAAAAGATAGGATCCGAAACTGGCAGCCACCATTGACAGGCGAAATTATCATGGAAACTTTCGGATTATCACCAGGTAAAAATGTGGGGGTTTTAAAAAATGCAATACGCGAAGCCATTCTCGATGGCATAATTGAGAATAGTTATGAAAAAGCGTTTGAATTTTTGCTCGAGGAAGGAAAGCGTCTTGGTCTTGAACTGAAACAAAATCAAAAATAATTACCATTTGCATTTTAAAAAAGTTCGCAGTAATTTTACTTTAAATTAACTAATCAAATATACAAAAAGCATGCATGCATATCGGTTCAGAATGTTACATGAGGATCAGGATGACTTTCTGCGGGATTTTGATATCCTATCCTCTCAAACATTTTATGATTTTCACAAAACGATTAAAGAATCAGTTGAACTTCAAGGAAATGAACTTGCATCTTTTTTTGTTTGTGACCGAAACTGGCGGAAGAAAAAAGAAATTACCCTTATCAATATGAAGGAGGAGTCGCAGGAACCCGAAGATGAAGACGATCGCAGAAGTCCCCGTCAAAGTAGAATTCCTGTTTGTGAAATGGTTAAAGTAAGGATAAAGGACATCATTGATGATCCACACCAAAGACTTTTGTATGAATACGATTTCCTGAATCCGAAAGTTTTTTTTATCGAGTTATCTAAAATTGTTGATGCAGATAAAGGAAGCCAGTATCCGGTTTGTATAAAAAGTACCGGGAAATTCGTTACCGCAACCATACCGTTAATTCCTGATAACATTGACCTCGATGAAGAGGATGTTGCTCTTGTGAGTGAGTTTGACGACATCATGGATAATGATGATAACGATATTGCCATTTTTGAGGCTGAGCCCGAATTCTGATTATGCCTGAGGCTCCTTTACTGGTTGTAATTGCTGGTCCTACTGCCGTTGGTAAAACATCAGTAGCCATTGATGTGGCTTCGAATATAAATTGTGATATAATATCTGCCGACTCGCGCCAGTTTTACAAAGAACTGAAAATCGGGACTGCCGCTCCAACACAGGAACAACTTAACCTGGTAAAACATCATTTTATTGGACAACTCTCACTCACCGATCCTTACGATGTTTCTAAATATGAGGCTGAAGTTCTTGAATTGCTTCCACGTTTATTTGAAAAAACACCGGTAGTTATTTTAACTGGTGGCTCAGGACTCTATGTTCATGCTGTCTGCGAAGGGCTCGATGATCTGCCTGACAGCAATCCCCTGGTAAGGGAGGAACTTAGAAAAAAGTACGATGAGGAAGGAATCGCTTCCATCAGGGCAATGCTCCGACAACTTGATCCTGAGTATTACAGCAGGGTTGACCTTGCAAATCCAAATCGCCTGCTGCGCGCTTTAGAAGTTTGTCTGATTACCGGAAAACCGTTTACTTCATTCCGGAAAAAGCAGGCTAATTCCCGAAATTTCAATATGCTGAAAATTGGACTTGATCTGCCTCGCAACGATCTTCACAACCGCATAAATGCCCGGGTAGATAAGATGATAGCTGATGGTTTGCTACGGGAAGCTGAAAACTTTTTCCATCTCAGGCACTTGAATGCACTTAATACTGTGGGTTATAAAGAGCTATTTGCCTACTTTAATGGGCTTTGCAGTTTGAATGAAGCCATCGAAAAAATCAAAACCAACACCCGCCGCTATGCGCGAAGGCAAATTACCTGGTTTCGGCGCGATAAGGAGATGATTTGGATCAGACCTGACTCAGGAGATGTATTTCGATTATTGGATAAATACAGGGAAAACTTAACCAAAAATTAACAGGTTAACAAAAAACTTTTAAAGTTAATACGGTCATTTATCGCAACAACCGAATCCTGAAATTCTCTTCCATGTATGTGAAATACCAGTAAAGTCTTCGGTTGACCTCAATTCCATAATCAACTGATTGATCGTAGCTTATAAACGAGTTAATCACCCGGGTGTATCTGCCACGCATAAAATAATCATTCCAGTTATTCACCGCAATGATATTTCTTGAGCGGTAGTAAACATTGCTGCGGTCAAGCGCTGGAGAGTAACGTAAAAAGTACCAGCGATCAAAATCAGGATCGATGATTGTAAGCTGGTATTCTGTGCTATCAATAATCACACTTTTAGTCTCAGCGCCCGATTGGGTTATTACTCTCTGCTGAGTGCAGGCCCATCCTGCAAATATCAGCATTCCGAAGATGAGCAGCTTTTTCATAATTATTGGTTTTTGTGATATTTAACCTGTATGATCAGAGTAAGTTATGACAAGAATCGCGCAAAATTAATGCCAGAAACCTATCATTTATGCAAATAAGTGTGAAAGTTTAATCCAAAAAAAGAGAAGATTTTCCTGTGATATTTTTTGATCTTATTGGAAAAACTGGCTAATGCCTGACTCCTGAAGGTAAATGTTTAAGAAGAATTAATCTTTGTTTTTCGTTTTATTAAAGATATGGTACCAAGGCATCAATCCATCTGTCTTCGGTTATAAAAAATGAACCAAATGATTCCCAGTTCTTTAGAATGCGCATTTCCTTCATCTGTTCATTACTCATCCCTTCGGATTTAGCTTTTGCAACGATTTCGACTGTTTCGGCTATGCTTTTATGATATTTTTTTAGCTCATTTTTATTGAGGGCAGGTCCATGTCCGCCAATAAAAATAAGATCATCAGGATAATTATCAATGATCCATTGCTGATTTTTGAGGTAGGTGAGGGGGTTGCCACCATTGGAAACATCCACATAAGGAAAATATCCGGCAAATAATAGATCGCCAACGTGAACCACTTTTGCTTTTGGGAAATAAACCACTAAATCTCCGGTCGTATGGCCACCCTGAAGATGTAGTATTTCAATTGTCTCTTCGTTAAATTCCAGTGTCATCTTACCTTCAATGGTTATGCCGGGGCGCGAATGAGCCGGCGGAGCCGGTGTAATTATTTCGCCTCGCACCTGATCCTTACTCAGAAATTCCCTGACGGAAGTGTGAGCAATAATGATTGCATTCTTACCAATAATTGAATTACCTCCGGTATGGTCGCCATGCAGGTGGGTGTTAATAAGATATTTAACAGGTTTGTCAGAAATATTTTGAATTGCTTCTTTCAGCTTTTCAGCGGTTTGAGCATAGGCGGCATCCACAACCAGAACACCATCATCACCGGTCTGAACCAGTACCGAGACCCTGTTATCTACAAAAAAACGATAAACACCCGGACTTACTACAGCCGAAGTAATTTCTGCAGCCGGCATGTCTTTTTGAGCAAAAAGGGAAAAGGGAAGAATCAAAGTTAAGAAGAGGAATTTTTTCATTTTTTAAAAGTTATTTTGAGTATTGGCCGAGGCAATTGGTTAATAAATGTTTTTCAGGCATTTAACACCACATCAATGAAATTGTTTATTCAGAAGATCTGTAAAAGCTCTGTTTAATTTGCCTGTTCCGGATTTGCTTAAATAAAAAAAACCGGGCTTCATTAGTCCGGTAGTCTGATCTTAGATATGAAGTTTTCAGCCAAGCGCAACATCAAGCAACATCATTGTTGCAAAACCCAGCATAGCACCTATTGTTGATAAGTCGGTTTCATTGCCGGTTTGTGATTCGGGGATTAGTTCTTCAACAACTACAAAAATCATGGCACCTGCTGCAAACGACAAAGCATAGGGAAGAATCGGAGTCATGGTCAGCACAAGGTATGCGCCTGCAACACCTGCAATCGGCTCAACAATACCTGATATTTGACCGTAATTAAAAGCTTTAAGCCGCGAAAAACCTTCACGCCTGAGCGGAATAGACACAGCGGCACCTTCAGGAAAATTCTGAAGTCCGATGCCTAAAGCCAATGCAACGGCTCCGGCCAGCAAACCTGTATCAGGATTGTTTGCAAGGGCTCCGAACGCAACTCCGACTGCAAGTCCTTCAGGAATATTGTGAAGCGTTATTGCCAGCACAAGCAATACACTGCGCTGCCACGATGTTTTGATTCCTTCGGCTTTGTCGGTCGATAACCCCAGGTGAAGGTGAGGCAAAATTTTATCGATGATGTATAAAAATGCTCCTCCCGATAAAAATCCAACTACTGCAGGTACCCATGGTATTCCGCCTCTTTCTTCGGTCATTTCAATGGCCGGCTTTAATAATGACCAAAAGCTTGCAGCAATCATTACTCCGGCTGCAAAACCAAGCATTGAATTAAGTACTTTTTTATTGATAGATTTGAAGAAAAAAACCATAGATGAGCCCAGGGCAGTTAAACCCCAGGTAAATAATGTGGCAATTAATGCCAGCAGAACAGGGTTATATTCTAAAAGAAAGTCCAGTTTCATTTAATTTGCAGTTAAAAGTGTTTTAAAACAATTTTATCGCCAAAAGAAATTCAAAGTTATTGATTTCAATCATAATATCCGGGTGATTCCAAAATTAGAAGCCTTTTATTTATAAAGTGTCATTTTTCTGAAACATAGATCAATGACTGTTCCGCAAATTTTTTCAAACTATCCTTATGGCTAAATGGTATCTGAACCCACTCCTTCATCGGCCTGTTTTTGCCTGATGGATCAAACAATTGGGTCCCTTCAAGGTTTAAAGCTTCTTTGTGAAACTCTCCTCCAAGTTTAAATACCATTTTATTGTTGAAAAAACAAACAAAGGCCTTACCTTTAATTTTGAAGCAGGGTTTTCCAAACATCTGACTTTTTTCAGCATCCTTAAGTGCGGTACTGGTAGCTAAAAAATATGTTTCTTCATGGGTCATGCTCTTAAGTTTAGGATTATATTTCAACTAAATACTGAATGCTATTCTTATTCAGCAATAACCAGCATTTCAAAATCTTCGGTAGTCAGCTTGTCGTTTCGTGAGAAGGCCCCATGTTTTGCTCCAAAAATTTTAATTTTAGAGAATCCGAGCGATTTCAGCGGCCATGCAATCTCGCTGGGAACAAAATATCTTTCATTGCAATCAAGGGCACTGAGGTCGCCTGAATCGTCCTCGATTTCAGTGATATTGTGATCGCGGAAAGTCATCAGGTCGAACGTATTGCTTCGGTAAGTGGCTTTGCCATCTGTTGAATTATCAGCACAGAATTTTTCTACAGAGTGGAAAAGGGGAAAAAGGCCATTGAGTGTTGTGAAAATCAGTTTTCCCTTTAGTGTTAATGATCTGGCCGCTGAACGCAGAATCTCAAAGTTCATTTCATCGGTTTCCATGAGTGGAAAACCACCTTCACACAGCACAATGGCAATATCAAATTCTTCAACAAATGGCAGATTTCTTGCATCGCCCTGCAAAAATCTTATGGATAACCCCTTTGCAAGAGCTTTCTCTTTAGCCCTTTTGAGTTGCGATTCCGAAAGGTCAACTCCAGTAACCTGGTAGCCACGCTGCGCAAGTTCTATTGCATGCCGACCGGTTTCGCATCCGATGTCAATTATTTTCAACGATTTATCAAAGCCGGTTTTCTGTTCAATAAAGTCACATTCACCCATGGTTCCCTGGGTAAAGCTTTCGTTGTCATATTTCTGTCCGTAATTTTCAAACAGGGTTTCTTACCATTGTTTAGTATTCATCGTCGAAAGCAATTAATAGGTTGTGATATGCGAATATAACAATAACAGGTTTTAGAACAGAATTTCAATCCACCACTGAGCTTAATATTGATCGTAAAAGTGGCAAATTTAATTTCCCATTTTTATAATTTTTCCCCTTCAAAAAGTTGTATTCAGAGAATAATTGTGTTATATTTACACAAATATACAATAAGAGTGCAATTGAGAATTTATTTTGATGAATGATTGAACTAAAACTGCCACATGAACGGTACAAAAGAATTAATTATTGAGGAAGCCCGTAAGATTTTTACGAAGTACGGTTTTAACAAGAGTTCTATGTCTGACATTGCACTTGCTGCACGTAAAGGCCGACGAACGATATACACTTATTTTACCAGTAAAGAAGAAGTATTTAAAGCAGTAATTGAAACCGAAGTAAGTGATCTGGCTGAAAAACTTGGGGTAATCATGAACGATAACATTCCAGCTGATCAGAAACTTCGCAATTACATGTATGTCCGCATGAATGCGTTGAAGGAACTTACAGTTTATTACAATGCCCTGCGCGAAGATTTTGTCAATAATCTGGGCATGATTGAAAACCTTCGCAAAGATTACGACATTATGGAAATCGAAATGATCAGGCAAATGCTGGATGAAGGTGTAACATCGGGTGTTTTTGAAATTGCTGAAGTGCAGCAGGTTAGTCGTGCGATACTTGTTGCAATCAAGGGGTTTGAGCTTCCCATTTTCCTGGCCAAAGATGATTATGACTACAATCAGCTTATTGATCCAATGATAGGTTTGTTTTTTAAAGGAATATTAACAAAGCATTCATAATCTTTTTACATGGAAAATCTGGCCTTGTTTATTCAGAAGTTTCGCTATGTCATACTTTCTATTGTTTTATTGGTAACCTTGTTCTTTGGATATTTTTTGAAAGACCTTAAGGTTGATGCTGATGTGCTGGGCTATTTGCCCGAGGGCGACCATGCAGCAACACTGTTTCAGCAAATTGGAGAGAAATATGGTGGAAATGATATGGTTCTTATCGGGATAGAGAGCGAAAATGTGTTCACCCCAGAAACACTGCATACCATTAAGCAAATTACCGATAGTGTGCGCATGGTAAACGGAATAGGTTATGTGACAAGCCTTACAAATGTGATTGACATAAAGTCAACGGAATTTGGACTGGAAATTGGCCGTTTGATTGATGAGTATGATATTCCTGAAGATCAGGACGAACTTAAAAAACTTAGAGAATATGCGATCTCAAAAGAGATGTACCTTGGAAATCTGGTTTCAGAGGATGCAAAGGCAACACTTATCATTGCCAAATTGCTTAGCAAAGATGACCGGAATGAAACGGTTGATTTAATCAGAAAAAAGGTTGGCAATATCAATTATGAGGGTAAAATCTATTATGCCGGTATGCCGGTGACACTTTACGAGTTAAGTAAGGTTATCATGCAGGACATCTGGCTTATCACGCCTTTTGCATTTGTTTTGATTTGTCTGGTTCTTTTTCTTGGATTCAGAAATGCACGTGGGGTTATTCTGCCTATGCTCACTGTGTTGATTGCCATCATTTGTACCATGGGCCTGATTAGTTTTCTGGGCTATTCTATTACACTGATTACCAATGTTATACCTGTAATCTTGTTGGCCGTGGGAAGCGCATATGCCATTCATGTGGTCAACCGCATAAATGAAGAAATGGCAGTCAATCCCAAAGGGGCTGTCATCAGAGCTTTAACTTATATTACTGTCCCTGTTTTTCTGGCATCACTTACCACGGTATTTGGTTTCCTTTCTTTCATTGCCGGTTCATATCTGACCATGATTCAGGAGTTCGGTATATTTTCGGCAATCGGAATTTTCTTTTGCCTTATTTTATCAGTTACCCTGATACCGGTCATGATTACTGTTACAAGCAAAAATGAAAATTTTACTAACAATAAAAAACCATCAAACCGAATTCTTGAAGCCACTACTTTATGGCTAAATAATCTGGTCTTTAATCACAGAAAGGCCTTACTGTTCATTTGGGCAATCATTCTGTTGTTAAGCATTTTTGGAATTACCAGGGTTGAGCGCAGGGTCGACCTTGTCGATTATTTTAAGAAAGACAACATCGTTCAGGAGAACGAAACCCTGCTCAGAGAAAAATTCAGTGGAAGTATGCCGGTTTATCTGAAGGTGAAAGGTGATGTTCAGAATCCCAAAGTCCTTCGGGTTATGGAAAAGGCAGGTGATTTTATGGAGAGTTTTACCTTTATCCAATTCAGCCAGTCGGTTGCCGATTTGGTAAAAGATATGAATGATGCCATGGGAGAGGGTAAACTGATTCCGGATGATGAAGCAAAAATACGGCAACTCTGGTTTCTGCTCGACGGACAGGAAATCATGGAGCAACTCGTCAGCTATGAACTTGATGAAGGTTTGATCATAGGCCAGGTAAATAACTCTGATCTGGTCACACTCAATCAGATTGAAACCGAATTTACAGAATTTGTAAAAGAAAACAGTAATGACATACATACTTTGGAATACACGGGTATACCATTAATGCTTAAAAGGTTGGATAACAGTATTATCAAGAGTCAGTTTCTCAGTCTTACCATTGCTGTATTACTGGTAATGGTTTTGGTAAGCATCTTGCAGCGCAGCATCATCAAAGGTATTCTCTCAATAATTCCGGTATTTGTAACCCTGCTAGCACTGTTTGGGGTTATGGGACTCACCGGCATTCCCCTTGATATTGCCACAGTGCTCTCAGGCAGTGTTACCATTGGTATTGGCATTGATTATGCCATACACTTCATTACCCATTTTGGTGTTGTTTACAAAAAAACCAACATAATCAGCACAAGCATTAGTGATGCCATCAAAATAAGCGGACGTGCCATCATCATCAATATGCTTTCGGTAACCATTGGTTTTGCAGTTCTATCATTCTCAAACCTCGTACCCTTACAACGCTTTGGTATTTTGCTGGCAACAACCATGCTGGTTTCGGGTTTGGCTGCACTTACACTTTTGCCGGTAGCCTTGCTGATTGCCGGTGAAAATTTAAAAAAGGTGTTCCGCGTAAACAGTGTACTTTAAGTCACATATTCTTAAACATTGGAAATAATAAGCCATGAAAAACAAAATTTTAATTTTCGGTACTTTGATGTTGGTCATCATATTTGCAGGGGAGACAAGAGCCCAGGATGCGGCAGGAATTCTAAAAAAAATGGATGAGGTGCTTTATGCTCCAAAAGACCAGACTGGCCAGTTACGTATGGTTCTTACCGATCGCTCAGGAAATGAACGAATACGCGAAGCTTCCATCTGGCAAAAGGGAACCGATAAAAGGATGTTTCGTTTTACTGCGCCAGCATCTGAATCAGGTATTGCTTTTTTGTCATTGCCTGCCGATGTTATGTACCTCTTCATGCCCGCCTTTGAAAAAGAAAGGCGAATTGCCACACATGTTAAAAATCAGCCTTTTGCAGGAACTGATTTCTCATATGAGGATATGGAATCAGTTTCATATTCAAGCAAATACACTCCAAAGTTGCTCAAGGAAACCGCTGAATACTGGCTGCTTGAACTTACCCCAAAATCAGGCTTGCAAACCAATTATTCAAAAATTGAAATGAAGGTGAATAAGCAGCATGCCTACCCCGAATCTATGGAGAGTTTCGATAAAGGTGGCAACAAATTGAAAACAGTTGAAAATACATACGAAAAGGAGGGAAAATACTGGTATCCAAAAGAAATTAAAATGACTGACCTCAAAAAGAGGCACAGCACCCGGATGATCATGACGAAAGTCGTTTTTGATTCAAACCTGAGCGACCAGATTTTTACGGTGAGGAATCTGACAAGTTTTTAACTGGTTGAACTTTAGCCGAGTTGAGTAATTCAATTACTTGATTGATAATGCGATTTGGGTAAAAAAATAAATCGTGAATTATGAAAAAGTTCTGTAGTACATTTTTAATTTTCTTGTTGCTGACGCCTGTTTATGCGCAGAAATCCGATCAACTGACGATAAGAGGAGAACTTTTGACCGATCAGCGTATATTGATGAAAGCTGATCATGACTGGGCATGGAATGAAACCCGCCTGGACCTGAAACTTGATAAACGCAGCGGAAAAGTAAAATTTTTCGGGAATGTGTGGCTCAAGCACCTGGGAGGTCCTGCAACCCTGCAATCATCCGGGCTATACAGCAAAGATCAGATCAGTCCATGGAATCTTGATCTAAGGGAAGCTTATGCTGAAGTCAGCGGCTTTGTTTTCGAAAATCTTGACCTGAAAGTCGGGCGTCAGCGCATTGCCTGGGGTACTGCCGATCGTTTCAACCCAACTTCTAACCTTAATCCATTTGACCTTGAGGATGTCTTTGATTTTGGCAGGCAACAGGGCTCTGAAGCACTTAATCTTACCTGGCATTTTAATGACCGGTTCTCTTTACAGGGAGTTTATCTGCCTTTCTTCAGGCCATCAAACCTTCCTCTGGGCTTATTTTCAGGGGTGTTGGCACAACCTTTCAGCCTGCCGGGTGACCTTCGGCTTTCAGGACATACCGACAAGTTGCTGATGCCACGGCATAATTTTGCCGAAGGAGCAACCACCGGAATCCGGTTTAAAGGGTTTGCGCTTAATTATGATTTTTCAGTGAGTTATATTTACGGCCGCGATGGAATTTCATTGATGCAATCGGCCAGAATTGTTCCCCTTTTAACATTCCCTTATGTGAATGTTGAGGCAGCTCTAACTTTTCCACGCAATCATATTTTTGGCGGCGATGTTGCCGGAAGTATCGGAAGCGTTGGCGTGTGGGCGGAAGCTGCCTTATTTGTTCCTCAGAAAGAGATAATTCAATCCATTGATCTGAGTCTGCTTTATCCTGAATCTCCGGTACCGGTGATTTCTGACAGCATCACACTTGAAAAAAAAACATGGCTAAAACTCGCGGTCGGTGCCGATTATACCTTCCATAAAGGAACCTATTTAAATGTACAGTATCTGCATGGATTTTTACATGAAAGAGGACAAGGGAATCTCAATGACTATCTGATACTGGCTATTGAAAAGAGTTTCTGGAACGATCAGTTTCTTTTAAGGCCGATTGCCGGTGGAATGGTTGTATCTGACTGGAGTAAACCTTCTGAAAATTTCGCAGTTTTTTACACCCCTGAGTTTATTTACAAAGGCATTGATAATTTTCAGATTGGTATGGGAGTTTTTGTTTTTGAAGGGAAAGGTCAGAGTTTATTTACCGGCTTTAAAGATTTTAATATGCTGCAGTTTAAAGCAAAACTGAGTTTTTAAACCAAAAGCAATCCTGATTTAAAAATTAACTTCTGAGTGCAAAGCCATTAAAGTTTAATAAAGAAAGCCTGTGCAAAATTCAAAGCACAGGCTTTCCTGAATAAAATCAAAAGGAATTTTTACCTTATTTCAGATACGTATCCAGCCAGCTGAAAAATTCACGTTGCCACAGGATAGAGTTTTGTGGTTTCAGCACAAAATGTGATTCATTTGGGAAAAACAAAAAACGGCTTGGAATGCCCTGCAGCTGATTGGCATTGAATGCCTGCATTCCCTGTGTATAGGGAATTCTGAAGTCGTATCCTCCATGAACCACCAGCATGGGTGTATCCCAGTTTCTTACAAAATTATGTGGCGAAAAATCATAGCTTTTAGGACGTGGGTTGTCGTAAAATGCACCTTCGTAGTCATAGTTAACAAAAAACATTTCTTCTGTTTCAAGATACATGCTTTCAAAATTAAAGATGCCGCAATGTGAAATAAATGTTTTAAAACGTTCGTTGTGGTTTCCGGCAAGCCAGTAAACAGAAAAGCCTCCATAGCTTGCACCAACGGCACCAAGTCGGTTTTCGTCAACCCAGCTTTCTGTAGCAATGCTATCTATTGCAGTAAGGTAATCTTGCATATTCTGTCCACCGTAGTCACCGCTAATCTGATCATTCCATTCTTGTCCGAAAGTAGGAAGTCCCCTACGGTTTGGTGCTACCACAACATAATCATGAGCTGCCATCATCTGGAAATTCCATCGGTACGAAAAGAACTGACTTACGGCACTTTGAGGCCCACCCTGACAGTATAGAAGTGCAGGATATTTTTTGTCAGGATCAAAATTTGGGGGAAGTATTACCCAAACCAGCATCTTTTTACCGTCGGTAGTGGTTATCCATCGCTTCTCCGATTTGGCTAGCGTCACATTTTTAAGGATTTGCCGGTTGGTAAATGTCATTTGTTCTTCGTTGCCTTGGATGTCAACCCTGAAAATTTCGGTTGGCAGATCGTGTCGCATTTTGGCTATAATCAGGTCTTTACCATCAATAGCATATTCGGTAACATTGTGGTCGCCATGGGTTATCTGTGTAATTTTACGTGTGGCAATATCCAACCCGAAAACCTGATAAGTCGCTTCAATACCACTTATGAAATATAATTGCTTACCATCAGCACTCCAGGTGAAATTTGATGAACTCTTATCAAACCCTTCAGAAAGATCAGTAAAAACCCTGCTTCTCATTTCGATGGGTTTGTTCGATTTGGTTTTCAGGCCTTTTGTTAGTCTTTCGAGTGCCAGCGGATTGAATTCGCACATCATAATACGATCTTTGTCGGCTTCAAAACCCGGTGTAGCCATACTGCGCCATACAATTTTTGATCCATCGGGAGAAAATACAGGGTCCTGATCATATCCGGGATTGCCTTCGCTCAGATTTTCAGTGAATCCGTTGGAAAGATTGTAGAGATAAATATCACCGTTGGTGCTAACTGCATAATCTCTTCCTTTAAGTTTTTTACAGGTGTACGCAAGCCCTTTGCTATCGGGTGACCAGGCAATCTGCTCCATTCCTCCAAATGGCATCAGAGGGCTATCCCAGGGTTCATCAGGCATTATATCCTTCCCTTCGCCGGGTTTACCGTTGTTGTATGGAGCAATAAATATATGGCTGTAAGCAAAATCATGCCAATTGTCCCAGTGCCTGTACATGAGATCGTCGTAAATCAATGCATCGGCCAGAGGAAGGTCTGGATGTCGGTCATGTACATCTTTTTCCAGCTTGATATCTTTAATGTAAGCGATGTACTGCATATCAGGCGAATAGTTAAATCCATTAATTCCACCTTCAATATTGGTAATTTGAACCTTATCTTCACCATTAGGACCCATTTCCCAAAGTTGAACTGATCCCGATTCAGCAGAGAGAAATCCAATCTTTTTTCCATCGGGCCGCCATATGGCATTGAATTCACTGCCCTTGAACTCAGTAATTTTACGGGGTGATTCCGCATTTGGATCAAGTTTATAGATATCGCGGTTTCCTTTGTTGGTTTCAGCATCGTACCAGGTTACTCCGTAAATAATGCTACCACCGGCAGGAGCCAGTTTTATGTCGCTTACCCTGCCAAGTTTCCAAAGTGTTTCAGCAGTAAATCTTTCCTGTGCTACAGAAATAATTGATAATGGGATGGTAATTGCCAAAAGAATTATTCGAAATAAAGTCTTCATGAATCAGTTTTTTGTTTGATGGGGCGAATTTATAAAAGAATTCAACCTGATGTTTGTAATTTCAAAGATAAGATTTGGTTTGTTACAGATCAATATTTCTTAATCTGATTTTTGAAAGTGATAAAACCAATGTGATTCATTGACAAAAAAAATAGAATATTTTCAGGAAATTTATTACATTTACGCTGATCTTTAATGATTTATAATAATAAAAATTTACGGCATTTATTTTTCTGTTTGGATGTACTGAGAATAAAGGGATTCTGATGGAAAAGCATGTTTATTATTTTAATTTATCTGAATATCCATGCCATGAGAATTCATAAAATCAAGACATGAAGAAGTGGAAAATTGGAAAGAAAATTAAATTATCAGGAATTACACATGGAAGATATGAATTTTTCACTTGATCATGGTCTGA
Organism: Lentimicrobium sp.; assembly: GCA_019429275.1. Taxonomy (GTDB): domain Bacteria; phylum Bacteroidota; class Bacteroidia; order Bacteroidales; family Lentimicrobiaceae; genus Lentimicrobium. The sequence goes on from JAHYJC010000037.1 coordinate 20,077, forward strand.
GTCAACGGATTCCGTTGAAGATTCTGATTGCTGAAGATGACCTGATCAGCCAGAAACTTACAGTTTCTATGCTCAATCTTATGGGCTATAAAGTCGATGCTGCATTCAACGGGATTGAAGTTCTTGAAATTCTTGAAAGTAAAGAATATGATATGATTCTAATGGATGTTCAGATGCCGGGATTGGATGGAATTGAAACAACGGAAAAAATTCTGGAAAAAAATTCTTTCGGTAAAATGCCGTACATCATTGCAATTACTGCTAATGTGCAACCTGGCGATCGGGAGAGATGCCTGCTGGCCGGAATGGTAGATTTTTTGGCAAAACCCCTCTTTTTACCTGAACTTCAGAAAATGATTGAGAAGTGGGGCTCTCTCAGAAATTAAAACATCAATAATACGATACAGATAATCGTTTTTATTGTTAAATATTTCGGAATATTCTTCATAAGAATTTTACTTCTCCGGCCAAAATTTATAAAATAATTACCAGCTTATGGTCAGCTTTTTTCTGCTGAACGGAAGTTCAATTTTCAGTGCATCATAAACCTGGTGTGAATGATCCCAAAAATGCGGATCATTGGGATCAAGCGAATTCAGAAAATCAACTTTTGTTACTTCTGCCTGCAGGTTTTTGCCATTGGCTAAGAAGGTTGTTTTATTATCAAATCCATGCAGAATTAATTCAAGTTTCCTGAACTTTGAAATGAACTGACCTTCAGCTTCTCCGATAGTCAATCGCTTCAGATTGCCATCAAAACTAATGGTATGATTCAGGCAGTTGCCTTTTTCATAATCATAAGATAAGCCATCGTCCTCATAATAAACAAATTCTGAATTTCCAACTCCGTTAAAAACATGAAGGTAAAGGGTCTCACCCGGATTTTCGGAAGTGCTCTGAAGCGCAGATTGCATGGGAATGACTGTTCCACCCTTGATATATATTGGTAGCAAGTGCATTGGAGATTCAGCCAGTATCTCTGCTTTGCCTTCCAGTTTCTGCCCGGTATGTAAGTTGTACCATTCGCCTTCAGGCAAATATACTTTAACAAGTTCGCGGGTGCTTTCAACCGGAGCCACAAGAACTGAGGGGCCAAACAGATACTGGTTCTGATACAAAGGATCATAAATCTTTTCATCGAAAGTATATTCGATTGCTAAACTCCGTGCAACCGGTATGCCCGATACAACCGATTGGTGGAAGCATGAATAAATATAGGGTAGAAGTTTGTACCTCAGCGTGATGTAATTACGAGAAATGTTTTCAACCGTTTCTCCGAACGACCAGGGCTCGGCTTGCCGGGTGTCCTGATGGGTGTGGCTTCTGAAAAAAGGTGAAAAAGCTCCGATTCCGATCCAGCGGGCAAAAAGGGCAGGGGCAGGATCTTTGCTGAAGCCGCCAACATCAACTCCGATAAAGGGAACACCGCTTAATCCTATGCTGTTTACCAATCTGCAACCAAGCATCATGTGCTCATCAGTTGCCTGATTATCTCCCGTCCATAGTGCTGTATATCTCTGCAAACCCGAATATCCGGCCCGGGTAATGATGAGTGGGCGGCGATTGTTCATCAACTTTCGTGTTCCTTCAAAAGTACTTTTCGACATCAATAATCCATAAACATTCTTAGCCTCGCGATACGAAGTTTTACGGCCTTCCCAGTCAAATTCAACCAAATGAGGCGTATAACCATTTCCCCAGGAGGCGATTTCATTCATGTCGTTCCAGAAGCCGGTTACACCATCTTCCACCAGTCCGTTGAATTTTTGTCCCCACCATTCGCGGGCAGCCGGTTTGGTAAAATCAGGAAAATGACACCATCCGGGCCAAACCTGGGCAGTGTAAACTTCTCCATCGGGATACTTGGCAAAAATATCTCTTTTTAGCCCGTCTTCATAGGCTTCATAACCTTTTTCAACCTTTATGCCGGGATCAATAATTACTGTAGTATGGATATTGATATTTTTCAGATCGGACAGCAATTTTTTGGGATTGCTGAAGCAACCTGGGTGCCATGTGAAAATCTTGTAGGCATCCATGTAGTGAATGTCCAGATAGATAACATCAATTGGAATTTTTCTGTCGCGAAAATTTTGTGCAATATTAAGGACTTCAGTATCAGGAGTGTAACTCCATCGGCATTGCTGATATCCCAAAGCCCAGAGTGGTGGCATGGTCATACGACCTGTGAGGTGTGTGTATAATTCAATGACACCGGCCACAGATGGTGAATGCATAAAATAATAATCCATTTCACCATCTTCGGCACTGAATGAGCTGAAGCGATCATTGCTTGCACCGAAATTAAATCGGCTGCGATGCGAGTTGTCCATGAAAATTCCATAAACCAGACCACTGTGTATGCCCATATAAAATGGTATAGTTACATAAAGCGGATCATCGTTTGGGCCATATCTCGGATTGTCGGTATTCCAGTTTTCGTAGGCAGTGCCACGACGATTAAGGTTCCCGGTTTTTTCACCCAACCCGATAAATTTCTCATCTGCAATCAGCTTTTTGTAGGTTGTGGTTTCAGTACCCATCCAGGCAGTGCCAAAGGACTTGTCATCAGCGTTAATCAAACGGCCGTCGTTGGTATAAAAACTAAACCTTACCGGATAGCGGTCAATTTCGAGGCGCAGCAGATCGGTTGAAACAATAAGTTTGTCAGGTGTCTCGGTTATTTTTGGTTCAGTCTTTCCGGGAGTTGCAACAACAGCATAGGAAAAATCTTTTAAAAAATCATCCTTAACAATTCTGATCCTCACCAGGCCGGGTTCATAGAAAGTGACCTGTGCTTTTCCAAAATTAGTTAAAATGCTGATTGTTTGATTTTTGACTTCAAATGAAGTCATGTCTCCAAGGCTTTGACTGGCGCTGCTTTGGGCTTTTCCTGAATTCATAAACATAAGAAAAGTGGCTAAGGCGAGGAATGATTTTTTCATAGAGTTTTGAACCTGAATCATAAAAAATCCGATAATTTGCTGTTGATGCAAACTGATTTTGGCTTATTTAATTCATTTGAAATAAACCAGATATCCCCAGGCAGGCAATTCAAGTTCTGAATTCTCCTGAAATGTGCGAATTTCTCCTGTAAAGAGTTCGGTATACTCGCCTGAATATGTGCTTCCGTTTAAAATAAAACGGGTTGGCTCAGCATTCAGATTTAAGATGGTAAATACTTTGTTTTCATCTTTTTCCCTGATAAAGGCAAATATATTTTCATCGTCATCGGTATTAATCCTTTGCCAGTTGCCTCCCCAGTGACCATTGAAAAGTGCTGGATTTTCTTTTTTGAGTTTCAATAATTTTTCATAGAAATCAGCCATTTCATAACTGCCCCAATCAACAGCGTCTTTTTCGAAAAATTCAAGTCTTTTATTCAGTCCCGATTCCTGACCGGTATAGACGAGTGGCATACCCGGAACAGTGGCTGTTAAAACAAAAAATGCTTTAACGCCATCACCCATGCGTTCAAATTCGGTTCCATTCCATGAATTTTCATCATGATTGGTGATGAAATACATTCTGTAAGAACCCTGTGGGTATAGGGTGTCGTTTTTTTTCAGATAGGTTTCAATATCGTTGGCTGTTGCCTCGCCTTTGGCAATCCTGTTTTTAATGTTGTGGAATTCCCAACCGTATGTCATGTCGAATGCTGTATGCAGCCATGGCTTTTCACCTTCGGCAAGCATAAACACGGGTTTAATTTTGTCGAGTACCGCACGTGTTCTGTCCCAGAAAGCTGCAGGCACAAGTTCGGCCACATCGCAGCGATAGCCGTCGATGTCAAATTCCTCCACCCAGTATTTCATTGCACCAAGCATGTAATCTCCGACTTCAGGATTATCGTAATTGAAGGCTACCACGTCAGTCCAGTCGTAAGGTGAAATCATATTTCCTACTGAATCCTTTTTGTAAAAATCTGGCTTTTCAGTCACCAGCGGATTGTCCCATGAAGAATGGTTGGCGACCCAGTCTATGATCACATAAAGTCCCAGTTCATGTGCTTTTTTTACGAAGTTTTTGAAATCTTCAGGTGTTCCAAATTCTGGATTTACCCCTTTGTAGTCTTTGATGGAATAGTAACTTCCAAGTGTACCTTTGCGGTTAAGTTCTCCGATTGGGTGAATAGGCATTAGCCAGATAATATCGGTTCCAAGTTCTTTAAGCCGTGGTAAATGCGCCTCAAGAGAAGTAAATGTTCCATCTTTGGTAAACTGCCTGATATTAATTTCATAAATGCTCAGATTTTTGCTCCACTCAGCCTGCTGAACCTGCACAATAGGTTTTACTTCAGTTTTTTCCTTTTTTAAAAATCTGCACGAAGTGGATAAACCTGTTGTGAAAATTATGGGCAGGATGAATACCAGAAAACTTTTGCTGTTCATTTTGATTGATTTATGGTTTTTAATTGGTTCATTTTCTTATTGACAAAGATAAAAATATCAGCCAATGAGTTTGGGCAAGTGTTGAAATAAAGCCCGGGTTCTGGCCAGAAAAATGAGATTATATAAAAATGTAAAAATCCGGAATTATTTTCCTGTTTTTAGACCCTAAGTGTAAATTAAAAAAAGCCATCCGGACAGATGGCTTTATATGTAAGTAATTTATAATTAGTTAATTGTAAACAAATCGTCTTTCAACTTGGAGTTTATTTTTATCGAAAGTACTTTGAGCTCAACCGTTTGCGGTCCCATTTGCTGACTGATTGTGAACGGGAACTTTACTCCGTTAACTTCTCTGTAATCACCGAAACCGGCAGTTCCCTGTTCTCCTGATTCTCTGATTTTAAGTCCGGTTTTAACATCAAAAAACTGTGTTGTTTTACTGCCCGAAGGATAGGTGAGTGTTAGTTTATAGGCATCAGCCCCTTCAACCTCTTCAATTCCTTCAAGTTCGGATAAAACTCCCAGCTGTGTATAATACAGTTCAACATTCAGCGTAGCTTCCACTTTCATATCTTCAAGTTCTTTTCCGTCCAGATTTTTTTCTTCGCCACCCATGGGTGAAATCAGTTTTGCGGTGGTTCCATCGAAAATCATTTTTTGGAATACCATTTCACCTGCCCCGACTTTCATCAAATATTTATTCGGAGCTTTTCTGTAAAAATCGAATCCAATGCTCATTCCCTGCATTGAGGTGGTAGCCAACATGGAAATATCCTTGATTTTCCTGAGTGCTTTTTCGCCTCCGATGGCATTTACATAATTTCGAATAACAGATTCGGCTGTAACACCTGCTGGTGCTGGCCTTACCTTTGTGTCGGGGTCATATTCCTTGCCTTCAAAGTCGTAATATTTAATGGATTTTCCACCTGTAAACTTCATCAGTCGGGGCGCAATTTCCGAAGCCTTGCCTACAACAAGAATATGAGCATTTTCGGGTTTTATATATTTCATGGCAGTTGACTTAACATCATCTGCACTTACAGCCGAAAGATTTTTCATGTAATTGGTGTAGTAATCTGAAGGCAGTCCGTACCGGGCTGTACTGATGGCAAAATTGGCAACGGTTTGCGGGTTTTCAAGTGAAAGCGCAAAATTTCCGTTCAAATAGTTTTTTGCTAGTTCAAGTTCATTGGTTGGAATCGATTCTTCCCGAAGTCTGCGCATTTCATAAAACACTTCGTTAATAGCACTATCAGTAACGGAATTTCTGATTTCGGTATTTACCATAAATCTCCCGACAAGTTTATCGCTGCTGAGCTGAGAGTAAGCACCATAAGTGTATCCTTTATCTTCCCTGAGATTATTGAAAAGCCTGAAGGTTCCTCCGCCAAGTATGGTATTCATAACTCTTGCTTTTATTGCATCGTCTGAACCGGGTTTAAGATCAACGGGATAACCAATTCTAAGCGCAGATTGAACTGCATCGGGACGATCAACTATAGCAACTAAAGTGGATGCCGGTGCCTGAGGTATTTCGGGAACATAGTTTATGATTTCACCTTTTTGCCAGTTGCCGAGATGCTTTTGCACCAATTCACGGGCTTCTTCGGTAGTGATGTCACCTACAATGGCAAGGTAACCAATGTTTGGTTTGAAAAATGCCTGATAAAAAGCTCTGCAATGTTCTGGTGAAATATTGGCAATTGATTTTTCAGTCATCGATTCACCATAAGGATGTGTAGCACCATAAACCAATTGTTTGGAAATTTTGTTGCTGAGTGCTGCCGGGTCGTTTTGTTCGGCTTTTAATCCCGATATGGCCTGTGTTTTTAGCCTGTCGAGTTCTTCGGTTTTAAAGGATGGATTCATCAGCACGTCGGCCATCATTGAAAGAAGTTTTTCAGTATGTTTTTTCAGCGAAGCAGCATACAATCCAGTTGAGGAGGTGCTTAACCTTGCACCAATAAAATCTATCTCTTCATCAAGTTGCTCTTTTGAAAGGCTGGTAGTTCCGGTTCTTAGAAGCTGGCCTGTGAAATCAGCCATACCTGCCATATTTCCTTCGGGCACTGGATTGTAATCAAGCACCAGTGAGAATGCAACTCTTGGGATTTTATTATTTTCGACAACAAAAACTTTCAATCCGTTTTCCAGTTCAAAACTTTCATATTTACCAATGTTAACAACTGGAGCCGGGGCCGGCTGTGGCCTGATACTCCTGTCAAGTTTTTGAGTAGTGGTTTTGGTTTTTGTGCTTATGGTCTGTGCCTGAAGTACAAATGGGAAAGCCAGTAAAGCCGCTGCTATTGTTATTCTGATTATTTTTTTCATGGGTTTTTCCTCCTATATTTACAGGGTTTGTTTTGGCAGATAATAAAGAACAACCCTGTTTTCTTTCTTCAGGTAATGCTTTGCAACTCTCATAATATCTTCTTTTGTAACAGCCATATAACGTTCAATTTCAGTATTGATGAGATTAGCATCTCCAAAGTACATGTGATAATCAGAAAGACTTTCTGCGATGCCTGCCATGGTGGAATTTCCGGTGACAAAATCATTTTCAATTTTGTTGCGGAGTTTTTCAAATTCCCGGTCAACAAGCTCTTCATTCTGAGCTATTTCTATTTCAGCATTGATGGCATTTTCCAGATCATCGGGAGTAATGCCTGAATTCACTATGCCAAAAACCATAAATAGTCCAGGATCTTCAAGTGCAAACGGGAAAGCGCCCACAGCCATAGCTTTCTGCTGTTTGTCAACAATAGATTTGTTCATTCTTGAACTTTCACCATCGCTCAGCAGGGTTGTGAGCATGCTCAAAGCATAATAATCAGGTGTTCCCTTTGCTGGAATATGGTAAGCCTGAATTACAGCAGGAAGTTGAATGTTATCGTAAACAGTATCCCTTACTTCTGCAGTTTTGGGAGGTTCAACTATTGTAGGACGATGAATGGGTTTGGTTCCGCGCGGAATATCTGAAAAGTACTTATGAATCAGCTCTTTGGTTTTCTCAATATCAATATCACCGGCAATTGAAAGAGTGGCATTGTTCGGAACATAAAAAATTGAATGAAAATCCATAAATTCTTCCAGGGTGGCATTATTGATTGATTCGGCTGATCCTATTGGTGTCCACCTGTAAGGATGAACAGTATAAGCAGCTTCAAAAGTTTTTTCCATCAGTGTGCCATAGGGTCGGTTGTCGTACGATTGTTTACGCTCCTCTTTAACTACATTGCGTTGCGTTTCAACACCTAAACTATCGACACGCAGGTGAAGCAGGCGTTCTGATTCCATCCACAAGCCCAGCTCCAGCTGATTTGAAGGCAGTAAAAGGTAGTAGAAAGTGCGGTCGAAACTGGTGTTTGCGTTAAGTGCTGCTCCCGCATTCATGGCAATTTTGTCGAATTCACCACGTTCAATGTTTTCGCTGCCTTCAAACATCAAATGCTCAAAAAAGTGAGTAAACCCGGTTCTTTCAGGATTTTCATTTTTCGAACCTACATGATACGAAATCGTAACGGCAACAATAGGCGTAGAGTTTTCCCTGTGAAGAATTACGTGTAGCCCGTTGTCAAGGTCGTACTCCGTAAAGTCGATTCTGTTCTGGGCAATGACCAGCACATTGGCCAGCATGCCGATTAACAGCAAACCTGTTTTTAAAATCAAATTCATAATTAAGAATTTAAGGATTAATTAGTTGTTTATTATGTTTGAAATTTCATTCAAATCAATCTCAGTAAAATCAGAAATCACTTTATAGGCCTTGGTAAGTTCTGCTTTGTGATGAGTGGTATCAATGCCAATAACCTTCATTTGTGCTCTCAGCGCAGCATCAATTCCTTTATGCGTATCTTCAAAAACAATACATTTTAATGGACTTATGCCAAGAAGCTCAGCGGCTTTCAGAAAAACTTCAGGGTCAGGTTTTCCCTTTTTAACCAACGATGCATCAGCAATGGCATTAAAGAATCCTTCAAGACTTGTTTCGCTGAGTATAAAATCAACATTTGCCCTTTCGGCTGAAGTGGCAATTGCCATTGGTATTCCATTATGTTTCAGCTCAAGAAGCAAATTTTTCAATCCGGGCAGAAGGATAACATTGTCATGATACAAATACCTGTAAATCAGCTCTTTTTCAATTGAATGTGCTGCGATAATTTCGGCTGGAAGTTCTTTTTTGAAGATAAAAGAGAGATGGTCGGCATTAGACCCACCAAAAACATGCTCAAGAAAATCATCTGCTGAGAACCCTTTTTTGTGTCGTTTGCAAAACTTATCCCAAGCCATCAGATGGTATCTGAAATTATCGACCAGCACACCATCCATATCAAATATTACTGCAAACTCACTGGCCATTACATTTTAACTTCGCGGTTGATATACGAACTGTAGTCTTTAACTTTTTGATGATATTCTTCATTAAACAAATGCGAAGAAATAAGAAAATCAGCAGTTGAACGGTTGCAGGCTGTAGGAACATTATATAGAACCGTTATTCTAAGCAATGCCTTAACATCAACATCGTGCGGCTGGGGCTGCATCGGGTCCCAGAAAAAAATCATAAGATCAATTTCACCCTCAACAATCAATGCTCCCAGCTGCTGATCACCACCAAGAGGGCCTGATTTTAATTTTTTTACTTCAAATTTTTTAAAATCATCCGGATCAAGTATAAACTGAAGCTGCTGTTCTAATAGTTTCCCTGTAGTGCCCGTACAGATTATTTTATGCTCTCTAAGCTTAAGTGCATTGAATTCAACCCACTCAGTTAAATCCTGTTTACGGTTATCGTGAGCTACAAGGGCAATTCGTTTTTTACTTTGCATTTTCTATGATAGATAATCGACAAAATTAGTAAAAGAAAGTCAGTGATATAAATTTGTTCACGAAAAAGGAGTGGTCAATTACCGATTAATAGCCTTTTTATTTTTTCGTATCTTTGCAGCACTAAAAAAAAGCACGACTAAAAGACATAAATTGTTCCATATAAAAGAAAATAATAAATGAACAGAGTAATGGTACTTACCGGAGGAGGCGACTGTCCGGGACTCAACGCAGTGATTCGGGCAATTGTAAAACGTGCCGCCCGCGAAAAAGACTGGGAAGTAGTAGGCAGTATTGAGGCGTTTAACGGAATTTTGCGCGAACCTACCGAAATAGTTGTCCTTGATGAGAAAGCTGTTTCAGGTATTCATTATCAGGGAGGAACCATCATTCAAACCACAAACAAGGGAGGCCCTTTTGCCTGGCCTGTAAAGCAAAACGACGGTTCTTTTATTGCAGTTGACCGATCTGATGAAATGATCCGCAAAATTCAGTACCTTGGTATTGACGCTGTGATAAATATCGGCGGCGACGGCTCGCAACGTATTTCACAGGCTCTTTTTGAGAAAGGACTTAACATTATTGGGGTTCCCAAAACGATCGATAATGACCTTTCAGCAACTGACGCTACTTTCGGTTTTCAGACTGCAATACAAATTGCCACCGAAGCTGTTGATAAACTGGTAACCACAGCGGCAAGCCATAACCGTGTTCAGATTCTGGAGGTAATGGGGCGCGATGCCGGATGGATTGCGTTGAATGCAGCTGTTGCCGGTGGAGCCGAAATATGTCTGATACCAGAAATCCCTTACAGCATTGATAAGGTTATGGAGCACATTGATAAACGATTTCATAAGGGACGCGGTTTTGTGAATGTTGTAATTGCCGAAGGTGCCCGAAATATAAGTGGACTCATTGTATCAGAAAAAAGTCAGGAAGTAGGTTATGCAAACGTGAGATTGGGTGGAGTAGGCTTCCGTTTTGAGCAAGAGTTAAAAGACACCGGTTGCGAACATAGCATCCGCACCACAGTGCTCGGTCACCTGCAAAGGGGAGGAGTTCCTATAGCCTACGATCGCGTTCTGGCAACACAATACGGAGTTAAGGCATTTGAACTTGTGCTTGCCCAGGAATACGGGCGTATGGTTTCCTATCGACATCCTTACATTACTTCGGTTACCTTGCAGGAAGCCATCATGAAACCCAATCTTGTTGAACCTGAAACCGCGCTGATGAATACTGCTCGCGGAATAGGCATGTGTTTTGGTGATTAAGGCCTGAAGCCTAACCTACAAATTTTAAAAAAAATCCTGTGTCTATATAAGATACGGGATTTTTTTATCATTAAATCGGGGAAATCAATTGACAATAAATCTAAAGGATTCAGAATTTTTTGTTTTTATAATGTAAATACCTGATTTCAGTGATTGAACATTAACCTGATTGCTGTTCCCGAATTCAATGAGTTTACGTCCGGCAATGTCATAAATTGTGAAATCCGTTTTTTTGGAAATATACAAAATGCCATTTATGACCGGATTTGGCCAGATAATAAGATCTTGTAAGTTTTTCTCATCAATTCCTACAAGGCTGTTGGTGCTTCCGGGTGTCGGAGAGTCGAAAAGTTTCCATTCAATTGCTCCGTCAATCACCCTTCCCATCGAAATGTTGCTGGTTTGATTGGTGTAGGTAATGTTATCAATCCTGGCATAGCCCGAAGCAGCATTGTCAAAAAGCCCGATTTCTTCCTTGTCTTTATCAAGCTTATAAAGCGTATGCATCGGACCTTGTGAAGGCTGGCCGTCAGCCCATACCAAAAGATATCCTCCGGCGCTGATCGATGTGTCGGGAAACGCCCATTTTACCGGATTATTCAGGTTATCAGTCAGGTATTTATCTCCCAGCCAAATGGCCTGGTCGCTTCCGTTGTAAATTTCAATCCAGTCATCGTATTCACCGAATTCATCAGCAATTGTGCTGCTGTTGCTTGCCATAAACTCATTGATGTAAAGCTTCATCGGGTTTGTAACTGGAACATTATACTGCATTGGATCACAGGGCTTTGTTGAAGTCACCTGATTATTATCCGTCGCTTTTATCCTGAATTCAAAAAGAGTACCTGAAGCCATTCCCGGTAAAGCAACGGTGAAAATTCCATCTCCGGGAATAATATCACCATTTTGTCCATTGTCAGCCATTGTCGTTTGTTCCCATAGGCCATTGTTGATCCTGTATTCCAACATGACACTGTTAAGGCTTTCATCCTCTGCCGAAGCGCTGACTATCATTTGCTGCAGAGCCGGAGGTGAATTGTGGGTAATGTATTTTATCATTGGTGCTGCATTGGTATTTTGCGCCTGCGATAAAGCTATCGAATTTCTGTTCTGAATATAAGGCTGAAGTCCGACAGGAACATGGGCTCCGGTACCTGCGGTAAATGAAGTATTGAATGACTGAATATTGTATCCGTAGTCAAGCGGATAGTATGGATCATCAGCTACATAGGGTCTGATTTGCTCCCTTATGGCGAACATGTTGTCAATAAAAGTCTGTATTCCAGTGATTTCAGCGATGACTTGCTTCAGATAATAAGTATATTGGGCTTTATATTCCGAAACCTGCATCAGTCTTGTAAAAAGCGGCCGTGGTTCCGATGAATGCGCCCAGGAATAAATGTCCCGGCTGGCCCAGTCAATGCCAAACCAGTCAATGCCAAAAGTATTGTCAACATCGTAAGGAATATATTCAAAAATCCCGGTTTTGGTATTTCTGTACAAATAAAAGTTGTTCTTATTGAAGATGTAACCATCCCAGTTGGCTGTAAGTACATCTATGGCTGCAATTTTTAAATAATCCTGTACATTGAAGACTTTTTCAAGTTCGCAGGGAAGTGAGAAAATGGGAGTGTTATTGAGAATATCAATAAAATTTGCCAGATCGCTGTAATCGTCTTCTTCTTCATTGATTTTTAATTCATAGGTCCTGCGGCCATCTGACATGAATTTATATGAGTCAGGGTCAGCCCCACGATAGGTAAGATCGGCCGGATAAAGGCATTTGTAAAGGTTCCCATCATTGTTACCAAAGTAAGTCTTGACAAATTCCTCGTCAATGTGTTCAACGTTGATATAAAGTCCATGGTAATTCCCATTGATGTAAACCTCAATATGGTTTGCTCTGGGGCTTGCTATTTCTGATTTTCTGAAAATATCCCAACACAGCTTAGCACGGGAAATGGAGGGGTCGTTGTGTTCGCCGTTCAGATTCAATTTCTCAACTCCAAAATATTTTCTTCCTGAAATGAAAGTATTGAAGGATACTTTAAATGACTTTTTCTGAGAGTATCTCGATGTATTTCCCCTGAGTCTGAATCCTATATCGCGAATGGTATCATGAACGTTGCCGTTGTCAAAAACAAACACTGCCCTGAATTCATGCTCACTCTCAACATTTTGATATATCCAGTTGAGGGTGTCGGGATGAATGAGAATATCAATGCGAGGGACCACCTCATTGGTATAAAGTTCGCCATTTGCAGGAAACTGAGGTTGTGCTTTTGAAAAAGTGCTTGTGAGTATGATGATTGTAATAGCCAGCAGAGGTCTGATTTCTTTCATGAGCATGTTCATACAGGATAAATCTGATAACCGCAAAGTTAGCAAAGCTTTTTAGACGAAATATGCAGAAATGAATTCAGGGGAACTTCTGCAATGTATTTCGTATTTATTTAATAATGCAGTTATCGACATAAATCAATTACAGATAAAGACAGTTTGCATTGTTGTTTAAATCATATTTGTTAATTATTTCATAAAAAATCACTTGATAAATTACATAAGTATCACATAAACAATGTTATAAATAATTACCAAATTATTTATGTTTAATTTAACAGGAAAAATATTAAACAAAAATTTAATGTTGAGGTTTAAATAAATGTTCAATCTTTATATATAAACCTTAAACAAAATAAAAATTATGAAAACCACTTTTTCAAAACTGAGCATTATATTGCTTGCTGTTGCTTCCCTCACAATTTTTTCTTCATGTACCAAAGAAGATGATGACAAAAAGATGGAAGAACCCAAAAACATTGTTGATGTAGCAGTATCTGATGCCCGCTTTTCAATATTGGTTGAAGCCCTGGTCAAAGCAAATCTGACATCAGCACTTGAAGGAAATGGCCCGTTCACCGTTTTTGCGCCTACCAATGATGCATTCAATGCTTTGTTTACCCAACTGGGTGTTAAAGGCATAGCCGAACTGGATGCTGCCACACTTACTCCGATTCTTCTCAACCATGTTATAGCCGGTCAGGTTAAATCAAGCGATATTTCAACTGGTTACGCACCTACCTTAAATGCTACAGGACCAGGCAGTACCAATGTAAAAGTATTTATCAATAAAGGTTCAAATGTAATGGTAGATGGAAGTAAGGTAATTATTGCGGATGTAATGGCTTCCAATGGAGTTATTCACGCCATTGACAAGGTAATACTTCCTGCATCAATTGTTAATCATGCCATCAACAACACAAACTTCAGTATTTTGGTTGAAGCAGTTGTGAAAGCAAATCTTGTAGAGGCCTTAAGTGCTACTGGGCCATTCACAGTTTTTGCTCCAACCAATGATGCATTCAATGCACTTTTCAACACGTTGGGTGTTGCGGGAATCAGTGCACTTACCGCCGATCAACTCACCCCGATTCTGCTGTACCACGTAGTTGCAGGAAATGTACTTTCAACACAGGTATCAACAGGTTCGGTTCCAACGCTTAAAGATGGCAGCAATCTGAGCCTTGTGGCAAATAGCATGGGTGTTACTATAAATTCCAATGTAAATGTAATTGCTACAGATGTTCAGGGTTCAAATGGTGTCATCCATGTTATTGATGCTGTTCTGCTTCCATAGTACTCGCTAATTCTCAATATAACTTCCACAAGCTGTCGGGTTGCCTGGCAGCTTTTTTTGTTTTATATTTTTCTATCTATTTGAAATACAATATTATATACCGTTGTCGTTTATTCAAACAACTGTGGGTTTTCATGCAATCTTATAGCATCAAAAGTTTATTATCATTATCTTTGCCATGAATTAACCACCGTTTCCTGAATTATACAAAAAGCATTATTGATGAACAAGATCCTATTCGATGCAGTAATATTTGACCTTGATGGAGTTATTACAAAAACAGCACTTGTTCACAGTACTGCCTGGAAAAAAATGTTTGACGATTTTTTAAAACAAAGGGAGACGAAGCATGGTGAACCTTTCAGGGAGTTTACCCATTCAGGCGATTACCTGCCCTTTGTTGATGGAAAGCCTAGATATAAGGGGGTTGAAGATTTCCTGACATCGAGGGGAATCAAAATACCATTTGGTGATCCGTCAGATTCGCATGAAATGGAGACCGTTTGTGGCCTGGGTAATCGTAAAGACTTTGCTTTCAACGAGATACTCAAACGCGATGGGGTAGGGGTTTATGAAAGTTCTGTTGCCCTGATTCATGAACTCAAAAAACAAAATATCAGGATAGGTGTTGCCTCATCGAGCAAAAATTGTGCTCCGGTTCTTGAAACGGCCGGACTGCTTCACCTTTTTGAAACCCGGGTAGATGGAGTGGTTTCTGCTGAAATGAAGCTTAAAGGAAAGCCAGAACCAGATATATTTACCACTGCAGCCGACAATCTTGGAGTTTCCTATGATAAAACCGTTATTGTTGAGGATGCTGTTTCAGGTGTTCAAGCCGGACAAAAGGGCGGATTTGGGCTCGTCATTGGCATTGCACGAGAAGAAAATACCCGTGAACTCAGGCTCAATGGTGCTGATATTGTGGTGGAAGACCTTGGCAAAATTGATATTCCCGGCATAAATCATTGGTTTAAACAAGGCCTCGAAGATGATAAATGGTCAGTTACCTACCATGCCTATGAACCCAAAAAGGAGCGCACCCGCGAAGCCCTGCTCACCATTGGAAACGGATATTTCGGAACTCGTGGTGCAGCGGAAGAAACCGATTCCAACCCGATAAACAATCCGGGAACTTATATTGCCGGACTTTATAACCGTCTTTCCTCAAAGATCGGTGATCGTTTGATTGAAAATGAGGACTTTGTAAATGCACCCAACTGGTTGCCGGTTACTTTCAGGATCGATGAGGGTAAATGGTTTGACTTTAATCAGGCCGGATTTATAGATTTTGAAAAACATCTTGACTTCAGAACCGGTGTTTTCAGCCGCAGTATTGTTGTGAAGGATGAAAATGGGAAAATAACCCGGATTGTTTCAAAACGTATAGCCGGTATGGCCGATCCGCATACGGCGGCTATTCAATATCAGCTTACTCCGGTAAATTACAGTGGAAAAATATTCCTGAAAAGTGGTATCAATGGCGACATCATCAATGATAATGTTGAACGATACAAACAATTAAATCAGCAACATTTGAAACCAGGTACCCAGGGTAGAAAAGAAAACATGGTTTGGGTTGCTGTTGAAACTACGCAATCAGGCATCACCATTGCTGAGGCGGCCAATCATAGAATATTTGTGGATGGTAAACCTGCTGATGCGAAGATTTCTGAAGAGATCAGCAGCAGTAAGGCTTATATCACATTTGAAACAGAAACGCTTGCCGGAATCCCGGTAATGCTTGAGAAATTCGTAGCTATCCACACTTCAAAACCTGACGATGCAGCCGATCCGCTTGCAAAAGCAAAGGAAACTGCCGGAATGAATCTCAGCTTTCAGTCATTGTTTTCTGAAAATCTTCCGGTTTGGAAAAAAATATGGAAACAGATTGATGTTAAGGTAGATGGCAATCGTATGGATCAGAAGTTGTTGCGGCTTCATTTATATCATCTGATTGTTTCTGCATCACACCATAATGCCGGCATCGATGCAAGTTTTACAGCCCGTGGATTACATGGAGAAGCTTACCGTGGCCATATATTCTGGGATGAGCTTTTTATTCTTCCTTTTTACAATATGCATTTTCCCGAAGCAGCTAAAGCGACCTTGATGTATCGACACAATCGCCTGTCCAAAGCCAGAGAGTATGCGAAAGAGCATGGCTATACCGGAGCAATGTTTCCGTGGCAGAGTGGGAGCGACGGGAGGGAAGAGACCCAGGTGGTTCACCTCAATCCGCTGAACGGGGAGTGGGGTGACGATTACAGTTCACTGCAACGTCATGTTTCACTGGCAATTGCATACAATGTGTGGGAATATTTTCACACAACTGGAGATATTGCTTTCCTTAAGGAATCAGGAGCAGAAATGTTTCTGGAAATTTGTCGTTTCTGGGCTGGGAAAGCTTATCTAAATGAAGAAACAGGCCGTTATTCGATTGCCGGTGTAATGGGTCCCGATGAATTTCATGAGCAATACCATAACGCCAGAGAAGGAGGGTTGCGCGATAATGCCTACACCAACATCATGGTGGTATGGGCTATTGACAAAGCTTTTGAAATCCTTAAACTGATCGGAGAAGACGCTTCACTGGTTAAATCAAAAATTTCACTCGACGAAAATGAACTTGCCCGGTGGAAAACCATTTCGCGAAAGCTAACCATTGTCATTTCTCCTGAAGGAATTATTTCTCAGTATGACGGATATTTTGATCTTGAAGAGCTTGACTGGAATTATTACAGGCAGAAGTATGGTAATATTTACCGGCTCGACCGGATATTGAAAGCTGAAGGTAAATCGGCCGATGAATTTAAGGTAGCCAAACAGGCCGATACACTCCAGGTTTTCTATAACCTCGATGATGCTGAAGTCCGTTTGATTCTTGAAGAACTCGGATATAAAGTTAATGATGACTTTCTTAAGGAAAATCTTGCCTATTATCTTGAACGGACTTCACATGGCTCCACTTTGAGCAGGGTTGTTCATGCATTACTGGCCAATATGATTGGCGACAGAAAGTTGAGCTGGGAGCTTTATCAGGATGCTTTAAGCAGCGATTATAATGATATTCAGGGAGGTACGACTGCCGAAGGCATTCACATGGGTGTTATGGCCGGTACTGTACTAAATGCCATGTATGCTTATGCCGGACTAAACCTTCGGGGAGATGTCATCAGAATAAATCCCAATCTTCCGGATGCCTGGAATTCAATGGGTTTTAATTTTACTTTTCGGGGTATTACAATGAATATTAAGGTTTTAAAAGATTCTGTAGTTGTTAAAACCTTTGAAAAAATAGATCACGAAATCAGGATCCAGGTCAAAGGAAATGAGTATTGCCTTAAGTCCGGCCAGATTCTTGAAGTGAAAATTTAGGTTACTCATGTTAAAACACAAAAATTCAGTAAAATGTTAAATGATCTTCTTTTGTTAAATAAAAAGCATGAAAATGCGGCGCTTACCATATTTGAAAAGTTTAAAGCCGAACGCATCAGCAAATACATCATCACCATATCGGGAGAAGTTGAAACCGGAAAATGTGAAGTAGCCTATGCTTTGGGACGACTCATGAAAAAAGAGGGAATCCTGGTCAAGGTGTTGCACATGGACAATTACTATAAAATTCCACCGCTCGAGCGCACCGAATGGCGAAAACGACATGGTATAGAAAGTGTGGGTTACGATGAATATGATTGGAACGTGATCTCGCGAAGCCTTACTGGCTTTAAGGAAGGTAAACTTATTACACTTCCCTGTGTGGATTTGTTTACCGGGCAAATAGATCAGCTGACTACCAATTTT
Organism: Lentimicrobium sp.; assembly: GCA_019429275.1. Taxonomy (GTDB): domain Bacteria; phylum Bacteroidota; class Bacteroidia; order Bacteroidales; family Lentimicrobiaceae; genus Lentimicrobium. The sequence goes on from JAHYJC010000037.1 coordinate 38,007, forward strand.
TCAGGAATTGATGTTGTTATCATTGAAGGATTGTATTCAGTAAAGATTGATGAAGCCAACCTTAAAGTTTTCATAGAGCAAACTTACAAGGATACTTTCGATGCACAACTCGCATCAGGAAAAGAAGAAATGGATGAGTTCAGAATGCTGATTCTTGAAAGGGAACATAAAGTGGTTCAGTCACTAAAGCCGCTGGCCGATTTCTATCTTGATTTTGATACAGCAAGCGAAATCTTTCACTTTTAATGCCGGTATCATTACCTGATTTATTTCAGCTACAGACGCCAAAAAAAATTATAAACCAATTAATACTTTCAATTATGTTAGGCGATGTTTTATTGATCACCGAAAAACATGAAAATGCAGCCAGAGAAATTCTTCCTCATATTCTGAAAAATCGCAAGGATAAGTTCATCATTGCAATTTCAGGAGAATCGGGTTCAGGTAAAACTGAACTTTCGCATGTCATTGCAAAAATGCTCAGAAAAGAGGGCATATTCTGTAAACCCATCCACATCGATAACTATTATCGCATTCATCCTCTGCTACGCACTGAATGGCGCAAACAGCATGGAATTCAGTTGGCAGTCGGACTTGATGAGTACGATTGGGATACCATTTACAAAAATATTGACGACTTCAGGCACGACAGGGTTTCAACCATGCCATGCATCGATCTGGTCACAGAACAAGTTGATCATCTTACCACTGATTTCAAAGAGGTGGATATGATTATCATTGACGGATTATACGCCATAAATACAGAAAGTGTGGATTTAAGTATTTTTATAGAGCTTACCTATCATGAAACCAAAAAAGCACAGGTGGTCAGGGGCAAAGAGCCTCAGAATGAATATCGCATGCAGGTGCTGGAACGTGAACATCAGGTAGTTCAGTCGCTGAGAACCAAAGCCAATATTTTCATTAACAAGGAATATGCGGTAGTGCTCGCTTAAGTGTTATTAACAGACTCCTTTAAGATAATTTAACTCCTCAATGTTGATCAGAATTCTCTTCCTGAGGTTGATCGCTACTTTCTGTCACCCGGTTGTACATTTGGCTGAGCTCAAGTAACTTCATTCCATACTCATCAAGCAACTGCCCTTCGAGAAATCTCCACTGCCAGTTGTTTACAAGTGTTCCTGGAACGTTCATACGTGCCCTTGTGCCCAATCCCAAAACATCCTGAAGGGGTATGACTGCCAGTTTTGAAACTGAAGCCCAGGCCATCCTGATCATGGTCCAGTGAATATCGGTTCCGGAGCTTGCGCTGTATTTGTGAAGTTTCAATTTTATTTCATCTGCAAGCATTTCATACCAGCCAACAATGGTGTCGTTGTCGTGTGTTCCGGTGTAAACCACTGAATTCTGATCGTAGAAGTGCGGAAGGTAAGGGTTGGCTTTGCTGTCATCGAAAGCAAACTGCAAAATTTTCATTCCCGGGAGGTTGAATTTCTCGCGCACCGCATCCACATCAGAGGTTATTACACCGAGATCTTCGGCTATTATGGGCAGCTCACCTAATTTATTGTTGATGGCTTCAAAAAGTTCATTTGCAGGAGCTTCAATCCAGTTGCCGTCTTTGGCAGTTTTGGCTCCGAAGGGTACAGCCCAGAAGGCAACCAGGCCCCTGAAATGGTCAATACGAATGATGTCTGCAAGCTCCAGATTATGACTTAAGCGTTTAATCCACCAATCAAATCCGGTTTCTTTGAGGTAATCCCATTTAAACAGCACATTGCCCCACAACTGTCCGTCTTCGCTGAAAAAATCAGGCGGAACGCCGGCAACAAATTCAGGATCAAGATTTTCGTCAAGCATAAACACCTCAGGATTTGCCCAGGCATCGCTGCTGTCGAATGAAACATAGAGAGGAATATCGCCAATGATCTTAATACTTTTCTGGTTGGAATATTTTTTCAGCGCCATCCACTGGCAATTGGCTACAAATTGCAAGAACTTATGGTATCCGGCCCTTGGCGCCATATCATCGCTGTATTTTTTGAGAACATCCGGTCTGCGCAACCGAATATCATCAGGCCATTCATACCATGGTAAGCCCCCCATTTGCTCTTTTATGGCCATGAAAATGGCATAATCATTCAGCCAGTATCCATGATTGTCTTCAAATTCTGACAATGCTTTTTTATCAGACTCGGGAGCCAGGGCACAGAATGATTTAAATGCTTTGCTAAAAATATTTTCGCGTGAACCATTAACAAAAGCATAATCCACTTTTCCGGTGTTTGGCATCTGAGCTTCCAGCAAATCCTTTTTCCCTATCAAACCCTTAACAACGAAGTGGTTAAGATCAATCATCATTGGATTCAGGGCATGGGCAGAATAACTCTGATAGGGCGAATCTCCCGGGCCGGTTGGACCAAGGGGCAATACCTGCCAGAGGTTTTGGCCGGCTTTTTCAAGAAAATCGACAAATGCAAAAGATTCAGGCCCAAATGTGCCGATTCCGAATTCATTGGGAAGTGAGGTCGGGTGTAGCAATATGCCGCTTTGTCTTTGTATTTCCATAATTAGTGATCGTCGTTAACAAACATTACAGTTGCAGCGGCTATGAACATGGATACACCTCCAAGAACCAGCGCATAAATGGCTTCCCCGCCAAACAGGTCACGAGTAAGAAACCCGAGAATACTTGCAGCCAGAATCTGAGGGATTACAATAAAAAAGTTAAAAATGCCCATGTAAGTTCCCATTTTATTACTTGGAAGTGCCCCTGCAAGAATGGCATAAGGCATCGAAAGGATACTTGCCCAGGCCATACCAACTCCTACCATTGAAACCAGCAACAGATTGGGATCTTTGATGAAATAAATGGAAATCAGGCCAAGCCCCCCTGCTACCAGCGACAACATGTGGGTAAATTTACGGGATGTTCTTTTAGCAATTACCGGCAGCAGGAAGGCTACCAAAGCAGCAATTCCGTTGTAAACCGCAAAACTGATTCCTACCCAATCGGCACCTTTGTTAAAAAGTTCTGATGTTGGATCGGTGGTTCCGTAAATGTGATTGGTAACGGCTGCGGTAGTGTAAATCCACATTGCAAAAAGCGCAAACCAGGAGAAAAACTGGACAATAGCCAGTTGACCCATGGTTTTTGGCATCCTGTAAAGGTCGTGCATTACAATGGCCACGCCATTTTTTGTATTCCCGTTTTTTATCAGTGTGCCGGATATCAGCATCATAACTCCGTAAAAACCAATTCCAACGCTGAAAATATAGAGTTCAGGATGAAGCTGGAAATGATAAATAAGGTAAGAGAGGAGTGCACCAATTCCGATCCACAGAATGCTTCGGTTCAGAAAAACCTTACTCACCTTTTCAGGTTCAGAGATTTCTTCGCCATGGCTCTCGTTCATTATCAGGGCATCGGCTTCGGCATGTGCGCGCAACTCTTCAGGTGAATACTCTTTTGTTCTGATAACCGTCCACAAAACCGCAAGAAAAAAGGCAGCGGCTCCGAGATAGAAAGAATACTGTACTGAAGGTGGTATTATGCCTTCGGGGGCCGTATTGGCAATGCCAAACCAGTTCGTTAGAATATACGGCAGTGCGGAAGCAACCACAGCACCGGTTCCGATAAAAAAACTTTGCATGGCAAATCCCCTGGTGCGTTGCTCAGATGGCAACATATCGCCAACAAATGCACGGAATGGCTCCATGGAGATATTGATAGAAGCATCCATAATCCAGAGCATTCCTGCAGCTACCCAAAGGGCAGGTGAGTTGGGCATAACAATTAAAGCCAAAGAAGCCAGAATTGCCCCGACCAGGAAATACGGGCGACGTCTTCCCAGTCGGTTCCAGGTATTGTCGCTCATGTGGCCAATTATTGGCTGGATAATAAGTCCGGTAACCGGGGCAGCAATCCACAGGATGGGGATTTCGTCAACTTTGGCGCCAAGGGTTTCAAATATACGGCTCACATTGGCATTTTGAAGGGCAAATCCGAACTGTATGCCCAGGAACCCGAAACTCATGTTCCAAATCTGCCAGAAACTCAGATGAGGTTTCTTTGTCATAAAAAAGAATTATTAATGCGTGTAAAATTAGGGAAAAACTTTCTCTCCGGCAATTTTCAGTTATTGACAGAAAATTAAAAAATGTTCACAATATCATAGCCTCTCATTTACTTTTCATAAATTTGCTGTATCAAAAGAGGAAGTAGCTCAGGAGGTAGTCTCGTCACTTGTTAACAAGACCCCAAACTCAGGGTAAGAATTAATAAAGCGGAAATAGCTCAGTGGTAGAGCGCAAGTTTCCCAAACTTGAGGTCGCGGGTTCAATCCCCGTTTTCCGCTCAAATAAAGAAGCTTTAGGGCTTCTTTATTATGATATTTTGGCCTGGTTAGACTATTTCTTAAAATAGACTCAATGTCAATTCAATGAAAAAATTATAGCTTTTGACCTTACTTCAAGTATTGGCAATAATTGCCTTTGGTCAGAAAACCAATCCGGTTTACGATTCAGTGTTGGCAAAATCGCTGGGGGGCTGATGACCGGGGTAGGAAAAGATACATACTTGTTTTGTTGACAAACGGAAGCAATACCACCACCAACCAAGCTTTCATCGTCAGTAGTTTTTCAGGGCATATAGGCAATATCGAAAGACTGGTCGAAACCGGTGAACTTGTTGTAGCAGGACCGCCTGGGAAAAACGACCACAGTTACCGTGGAATCTTCATTCTCAATGTTGACACAAAAGAAAAAGCCGAGGAACTGCTGCAAACCGATCCTGCCATTAATTCAAAACTGCTTGATGCCGAATTATACCATTGGTATGGTTCTGCAGCATCACCCGAATATTTGCCGGTTTCGGATAAGATATGGAAGATGGGATTTTGAATATTTGATGTTTTGTGGGTTTTGATCGGCCACAATGAATTAAAATTGATATCCTGACTACTTATTTATAGGCTTTTCTGAACCCTTAATCTTTTTATGAGGTCATTGCCCACTTAACCTACCTTTGTCAAAAGTTCAACAGCTTACCAAATTGAGTCATCATGCCCGGAAAAAAGAAAGAACATCCCCTGATAAAGAGTCGGCTGCATCCCCGCAACAAGCATCGTGAGCGATACGATTTTGCAATTTTGATAAAGACTTTACCTGAATTGGCATCCTTTGTTACAAAGAATGTTTATGGGGATGTGACCATTGATTTTGCCAATCCTGAAGCGGTAAAAATGCTTAACAAAGCGCTGCTTAAGCATTATTATGAAATTGATTACTGGGATATTCCGCAGGATTTTCTCTGTCCGCCCATCCCTGGCAGGGCCGATTATATCCATTACATGGCAGATTTGTTGCAGCGCAAAAATTATGGAAAAAGTCCGGTTGGCGAAAATATAAAATGCTTCGACGTTGGTGTAGGTGCCAACTGTGTGTTTCCTATCATTGGAATCAAAGAATACGGATGGTCGTTCATTGGTTCTGATATCGACACAGTTTCTCTCTCTTCGGCAAAAAAAATTGTTAATGCCAACCTTGCTTTAACCGGGAAAGTTGAGCTCAGATTGCAGACCAATTCCAAAGAAACCTTTTTTGGGGTAATGTTTAAGGATGAACCCATCGACCTGAGCATTTGTAATCCACCTTTTCATGCTTCAGCTGCAGAAGCAGATGCTGTTACAGTAAGAAAACTGAAAAATCTCAATCTTCCTGAAACTGAAATTCCGGTGAAAAATTTTGGCGGAAAAAATGGTGAACTCTGGTGCCCGGGAGGAGAGGAGAAGTTTATCCTGAACATGATCCGACAGAGCAGGCAGTTTTCTGATTCCTGTTTCTGGTTTTCAACCCTGGTTGCAAAACAAAACCACCTTAAAAGTGCTTATCAAGCCTTAAAAAAAGCTGATGCTGTTGAAATTCAAACCATTCCAATGGGACAAGGCAATAAAATAAGCCGTATTCTTGCATGGACATTTTTGAATTCCATCAAACAGGAAGAATGGATGGCTGCCAGGTGGAGAGAGCAGTCAGTGAAATAATATTTTATAAGAATATTGTTTATTGTTGATTCTTACTCGTAACCTATTCAATAAATCGATTCTTAATTTATTTTAAGAAATATGGTGTTTTAATACTATACTCCCTCGAATTTCGTTATCCCGAAAAACAATATAAATGAGAAAGCCATTGTTTGTTTTGCCGCTCTTATTTGCAGTAAATTTTGTCTATCTCTTTTATGAACAACAAGCTGGATTTAATATATTGATATTTAATATATTACTTCTGGGAATCATGTATTTCTACAAAAGAATTGATTTCGGGATTCGAATTCATGTTTTTGTCGTTTCAGGATTGCTAATCAGTGGATGTACAGTGGCTCTGTTCGGGGCAGGTGTGGGACTTTTTGGCAATGTACTTTCGCTTCTGATTTTATCTGGAATTGCAGCCTACCCGGGTCTTGTTGTTCCTTTAAATGTCCCACTTGCTTCTACTTCTGCTGCCATCAGTGGGCCTTTCAACTGGCTGAAGGCTATTCTTTCAGTACCTGAGTCGGGTTCAGAAACAGGAAAACTTTTGCGTAAAATCAGTTTGGTCGCCATTCCATTGCTGATACTCGCTGTTTTTATACTGCTCTATTCAGCATCAAGTCCTTATTTTAACAGATTAACCGGCGATTTTTTGGCCAATTTCAATCGGTTTTTTAAGTTCCTTTTTTCGTGGATTTCACCCGAAGCCTTCTGGATGGGCATTGCAGCGATTTTAATGTTTTTTATTTACATTTTTGGATCATACAACAATAGTCTTAATGTTTTTGATGAAACCCGGGGCGAAGATATGGTCCGCTCACGAAAGCCTTTTTCAGGCCGGAGCACGCTTCTGAAATCCGAATTTAAGAGTGGGATTATCCTGCTTATTCTGTTGAATATTACATTATTGGTGATGAATATTCTTGATATTTATCACGTTTGGTTGTTTTTTGAATGGGATGGAGGTTACCTGAAACAATTTGTGCACGAAGGCACATGGTTGCTTATCGTTTCTGTGTAAGCCTCCGGTGAACTGCATCTTTGCCACTTTCATGGGATCAATTAATTTTGCCCGGGTAGGAGTTTGTGCAGTTGGTTAGCGGGATAGTCAGCTATTACCGAAAGAGTGTTTGAGAGCCATTCA
>JAHYJC010000081.1 GCA_019429275.1 Lentimicrobium sp.
AAATAGTCAAGTTGCATTCGTCACTATAATACCTGCGTCTTGGTATTGATATATTAATGTTTTTTAATTTATTCGTCATAGTCAATTTTCACTTTAGTATCTATTTTGCAGTCAGCTATTTGCCTTGTTGGTAACGGTCCTGGTATAGCCACAGTAGCGGATTTGGGGGCTTCGTCACTATCCGCCGAGACAAAAGCCCATACGGAGCAGAGAACACCAAACTACCGCCTAGCCCCGCTATTGTTGGCTATACCTTGTTGCAAACAGTGCTTATTTATTTCATTGTCTGTCTTCACTGTTCAAATATATTCCTTTTTATTTTTGATTTCAGGTTGTTTTAATCAATTCGCTCTAATATACTATAGGCTTGTTTTTCAGTGTAACTAGCGTCAGCATGAACCAATAATAATCGTGTATTTTGAGTTTTATCTTCATCAAAGAACTCAGTAAGAGTATTGATATTTTCACCCCAAAATTCTATATCGCAATCAAAGTGAAAATCTATTTTCAAAAGATTTGCATTGAATGAATATACCCCAGTCACACAAGGACCATAATTAGTGTAAACAAATGTACTGTCTTTTGAAAGTTCCAAGGTAAAGCCATTTTCAACGTCAAACATATCCCATGCTGTTGGATTAACTGAAGCATCAACTAAATCAAACGATTTAATTTGTTTCCATTTGCCGATAATTTTCTCGGAATATTCAAATACTTCAGGAACATTATTATCTTTTTCACAAGCAATAATTAGAATTGATACAGAAAAGATTACAAGGATTTTAAAGCTGTTTTTTATCATAATATCATTGGTTTTAAATTATCATACCATTTAATTAAATGCAGGTGCTTTGTTTGTAGCATTGTTTCAACGTTCCTGGTATAGCCACAGTAGCGGATTTGCGGGCCGCTCCCCTGTCCACCGAGATGAAGCCCACGCGGAGCAGAGACCGTAAAACTACCACCAAGCCCCGCTATTGTTGGCTATACCATGTTGTACACCGTAATTATTTGTTATTCATTTCGTTACAGTCAATTATTTCGCTCCTTGTTAGTTTAATTCTTCCGTTTTTCTCAATCAGTCCGTCCAACCTTCTCATATTGCAAATATTCAAAGTTTGTTCAGGTATATCTTCGCTATCAACTGTCCCGATAACTCTGGAAATTGATTTAATAGTTAAGTCTCTGTGTATCCAAACGCTGTCATAGCAGCTTGTTACATCAAGAGAAAAGTGTCCGGCACATCCGGTAGCGTTTATAATTTGTCGGTCAATTTTATTCCCTTTCTTGTCTAGGGTCATTAGTGTCGGATACAGCATGTCTCCCACGGTGTGAAACAAAAAACCATAATAGTCTGTCGTGTCTGGCAGAAAACCAATTATGCTATAAATGTCAGTGTCAAACAAAAGTGTGTCATTGCCTTTAAAATCAACATTATATGTGTTTCTCAGTGAGTTTTCATTGTTTGCGTCAAAAATTAAGGGCAATTCCAAAAATCCACTGTGTCCAATCACATTTATTATTTGCTCATTTTTTATCTCATGTATCTGCTTTTGCACACTTGTGTTACATGAAGATAAAATGCAAGAAATCAGAGCAATTATTATCAAATTCTGCATGTCGTTGGTCTTAATATTATGGTGCACAACGTTCCCACGGTATGTTTTCGTTCGGGATATCAAAGTGCCATATTCCATTTTATCAAAATAAATATACTCAAAATTCCTGGAGCTGCAACGAGCGCCAAAACCCGAATGAAATATACCGTGTGTTGTACGCTGGCCGTTATTGGTTTAAAGTCTACTTGTCTCATTTATAACACACTGGCTCTTATTCCGTGTTTGAAGCGGGACGGGCTGTAAGGCTTTTTGGTAAAAATTTGGTTATAGCGTGGCCTTGTGCGTTTTTCCAATATGCCTGACAGCGAAGCGATGGTGTGCGATGTATTTATTATTCCTCTCCCTTTAACCGTTTTATCTCTTTATCAAAATCTGATTCAAATTCAGAGTCTTGTCTAATCCTGAATTTCTCAAACTGTTCAGTTGCCAGTTTCTTTGCAATTTCTGCAGATATTGAACCTGCATTTTTAAGTACTGAATAATCATTAAATTGTAGAAATGCATCCAATTTATCTACCCAATCCTTCATCTTCATTGGAATTTGTCGTGCTGCTTGGTTTTCAGCATAATCTAAATACATTGTTACAATCCGGTTGAGTTCATCTATTTCCTTTTTATTCAGATAGTTTTTTGCAATCGAAATATCAGATTTTAAAATTTTACCTTTTGGAGAATTTTTCCATGTTGTCAATCCCATATTCGGCAATTCTGATTTGGCCCTTGATGTAATTATTTCGGCTGCTGTTTGTCCTGTAATAGCCCAATGCAGTTTATTTTGGACTGTCTTATAAAAAGTCTCAGTTATTTCAGCTTTTGGATCGTAATCAATACTGCATTCTGAATAAATGTCGGTAATCTTTTGATAAAATCTGCGCTCGCTTGCACGGATTTCGCGAATCCGTTCGAGTAATTCATTAAAATAATCCTTACCGAAAAGCTTTTTCCCTTGTTTCAAACGATCATCATCAAGAACAAAACCTTTAATTATAAATTCTTTTAAGGTTTTGGTTGCCCAGATTCGAAATTGTGTGGCCTGTTGAGAATTAACCCTGTAACCGACAGAAATGATGGCATCAAGGTTATAAAAATCAATATTACGGGCAACTTCCCGACCAGCTTCATTTTGAACTGTTCGGATTTTCCGAACAGTTGCTTCTTTATCAAGTTCACCACTTTGATAAATATTTGTCAGGTGCTCGCTTATAGTGGATTTTGCAACACCAAACAATTCGCCCATCGCCTTTTGTGTTAACCAAACCGTCTCGTCCTGAACAATTACTTCAAGTTTAACATCTCCCTGGGGTGTTGTGTATAATATAATTTCTGCGTTATTCATTTGCCTATTAATTCTTCCATTTATCTATTGGTATATCATTTCGTCTCTCAATATACCATTTTCTTATCAACAAAACAGTTGCAGTAGTTAAAAAATGCGAGTGTTTGGCAATTGGGATGGTTGCAGGGATGGGCTGTCAAACTCTTGCATTTGTGCGTCGGCATTTTCGTTTCTTATTGTTTCTAATCCGTAATCATGCTAATACTCTTCAGTTTTCGGCTTGCGTACAACGTTTGACAATATGGCCAGTAAGGGATTGCGGGCGATTTCTTATCAGGTTACACGAAAAGTTAAGCGGGCTACAGCCCTTCGCAAACCACCGAAACCCTTATTGGCTATATTGTGTGTTGCCGTTTCGTTGTTTATTCCAATTTCTTTTTGTTTTCAATATAAATGTCGTCAGAAATTTTTTTCAACGCTCTCATAAAATCTTGTCCGTCAAGTGATTTTAATTGAATCTGAACAATCTCTCTTAACTGTCTATAGCGTTCATGTTTATCTATCTGATTACGAATGAGAATTGAATTAATATTCTCAAGGTTTGATAAAACAACAAGCTCATTTATACTTGCAAAATCACGAATATTCAATCCCTTTTTGGCTTTATCTGTGTTTGCATCTCGCCAATCTTTCGCGGTGCAATTGAATAATGCAACATTCAACAAATCAGCCTCCTCCGCATAAATCAACCACTCTTTATCTTTATCGTAATTTTTTTTAGGTAGAATGCAATCCCTTACTGCATCAGTATGAATCAGATAGTTTGTTTTGGTCAAAATCCGTTTAACATTCCATTCAAGATTATATTGATTACTCTCGATTTCCTTTAGTCGTTGATATTCCTTTATCAACAAGAGTTTAAACATTGGACTAATCCACGAACCAAACTCAAATGCTAAATCTTTGTGGGCATATGTCCCACCGTATCTGCCGGATTTAGAAATCAACCCTATTGCATTAGTAGCTTCAATCCACTTTTTCGGTGTCAAATTGAAACTGTTTAATCCGGCTTGTTTTCTAAAGGTGTCGAATTCGACATGTTTAAAATTTGGGTTATTCAAAGTCTCCCATAATCCAATGAATTCGACTGTATTGCGATTTCTCATCCAATTGCGAATATGGTCTGTACCTTCTTCATCTCTTACCATATCTGTCAGACAGATATAGTCTTGTTCATCTTGTTTAACTATTGAAATAAGCTTATTTTCAACTTCTATCTGAGTTTTATTTGTCATATTGTCTAATCGCATTACAATTTCTACAAATATACAATTCAAATCCAATTTATCATGTTGGCACTACGGCTCTTACAATGAACGGCAACATCATAGCATTTTATTAATCGTTCCCTTGCAAATATAGGAATAAACCTGAAAAATGTCGATTTACTGAATGGTTGGGTAAATATTACTGGGAATGATTAATAAAATTGAGTTGGACTTAGCCGCCGTGCTATGGGTTTTCTATTCTTTTGTTTTTTAATATTTTCATTTCGGCGTATTTTTCAGGTGATGTTAAGGCCTCTTTTAGGTTGTAAACACAGCTTTAATCCTTTTTTTATTTTAGTCAAGGGCATAGCACGCCCATGAAGGCCTTGCCAGCAGATGATTATTGGTTATTTCAAGGAGCGTTTTTATGTTTTTTCTTTATCCGGGTTCCGGCTCCTTTTTCAGGGGCATTGGTTTTAATCTTCCAAGGGTGCATTTTGGGCAAACAATGGGGTCTTGTCCTGTTATGGTTCTCCAAACCTCTGTTGCTGTTAATCCCTGGAGTTGAGGAAGGAATACAGATTTATCAATCAGTTCGTAGCAAGCTTGTAATTTTGATTGTGCGTTGCACATGGCCAGAAAGCCAAAGTACCTGATTTTGTAAAATCCATCAGGGAGCACGTGTTGCAGGAATCGGCGAATGAACTCAGTGGCATCCAGGGTAATGGTTCTTTTTACCCCCGCGCTTTTGTAGTCCTTATAGCCAAAACAAACCTTGTTGTTGGTGTGGGTGTAAATGCGGTGATTGGATATGGCCACCCGGTGGGTGTAATTGCCCAGGTAGTGCAGCAGGTTTTGGGCGTTAGAGAATGGTTTCTGGCAATATACCACCCACTTATTCTTGTAGCACTGGTTCTTGAGTTGGTTAAAGTTGCTGATGCTGTCGGGTATTTTTATTTCATTTTTTTCAACTGCCTTTTCCAACAACCTGCAGAGTATGCCCCTGAACACCCCGCTGAGGGCTTTGACCGGCAAGAAGAACTTTTTGCCCGCCCTGACCCACTCCTGCTGGTCGTCAGACAAGCCGCCGGCTGGCACGATCATGTGCAGGTGGGGGTGGTACACAAGGGTTTGACCCCAGGTATGCAAAATAGCCACTGCCCCGGCTTGGGCACCAAGAAAAGCAGGGTTAGCCGCACACTGCAACAATGCATTGCCAGCAGCCATAAAAAGCAGGTTGTAAGCCTTTGCCTGGTTCAGGTAAAAGAGTTGGTGGAGTACCCTGGGGATGGTAAAGACTAAGTGGTAATGCTTTACCGGGGGAAGATTTGCAGCCAGCTTATCAACCCACTGTACTTTTTTTATTAGTTGGCATTTAGGACAGTGCCGGTTACGGCATGAGTTATATGCCGGGCGAGTGTAGCCACAGTGGTCGCAATGCTCGGTATGTCCTCCCAGGGTTGCAGTGCGGCATTGCCTGATGGCATCGAAGGCTTTCTTCTGATTTGGCTGCAAGTGGTTGGCTTGCAAAAAATCACTGGCATGCCGGCTGAAAATTTCAGCCAGCTCAATCGGCTGTCTTTTATTCTCCATTGCGCGGCAGGCATCAAACATTCATTGAATCCAGGGGAGAAACCACGCTTGCCGGGTTAACCGTTACCAGGTGCAGGTAGCCTGCAGTTGTTTTGAGCGACACATGCCCCATAAATTGCTGGATCAGGCGCAAGTTGACTCCCTTTTCAAGCAAATGGGTTGCAAAGCAGTGCCTGAGGGTATGAAAGGATATTTCTTTCTTCACACCTGCTTTTACAGCAGCTTTTTTCACAATGGAGTTCAGGGTCGAGTCAGAAAGCGACTTGCCTTTCTGTCCCTGGGCTTCGAAAAGGAAGTGAGCGGGTCTTTGGTGCTTATAATACCACCTAAGGGTCTCCAGGGCCTTGGATGACAGAATGGTGTAGCGGTCTTTTTTCCCTTTTCCCTGCACCACATGCACCTGCATTAAGGCCGAATCAATGGCTGTTGGCAAAATCTGCTGTAACTCCTGGCGCCTGAGCCCCGAGGAGTATGCCAGCATCAGAATCGCCTTGTGCTTAATGTTCTGAGTTACCCCGATCAGCCGTTCAACTTCGCTAACAGATAGTACCACCGGGAGCTTTTTTACCCGTCTGGGCCGCTTGATCCTGACCGGCTCCCATTCACGCCCCAGCACATCAACCTGCAGCAGCTTATAGGCGCTGATATACTGGTTGATAGAGGAAACAGAAAGGGAATCTTTGTTGA
>JAHYJC010000082.1 GCA_019429275.1 Lentimicrobium sp.
TTTGACATCCCTTAATTTCTTAAATACCGATTACCGATTACCGATCACCGATTACAGTTTTTTAGCCGCTACGCCGCTACGCCCCTATGCCCTTCGGCCACCGTAGCCTTGGCGAAGGTGGCGCTGCGCCATTAAGACAACCCCTGTTCCAATGTTCACCCCGGCCACATTCGATACCAGGTCGAACACATTGAACGCCCTTGCCGGTACCCACAGCTGAACCAGTTCGGTTACAATGGCCAAAACCAGAACAACAACAACAAATTTAAGATGGGAATTCTGCCTGAACAACGACCACCCTTTCATCTGACCGAAAAGGTAGTACATGCAGATAAGGAAGTATGCGAGGAAATGCAGGAGATGGTCGAGGCGTATTGAGAAAGCCTCCGGACCCAGGCGGGTCCTGTTCAATGCACCTGCAACAGGAAGGAAGGTTGTTATGAGGACGGCGAGGTAGCCGAACCAGAAGATTGAACGATAGATGGTTTGAAGCAATGGTGATTGTAATCGGTATCTCTTGATTTGTGATTTGTGATTTGAGAGTCTAGACTTGTGATTTGATCTCTAAAAGTTAATTCTCAAATTTCGAATCAACAAGCACAATTTACGAATCCATTATTTTCTTTTTATTCGTTGTAACACTTTTGGTGAAAATGCTAACAAGCTCATTACATTCTTTCGTACAACTATTAAGCAATACAGTATTAGAAGAGAGTTTTGACTTTTCAGTGATCCGTAAGGCCATCCATGTTTCCCGCAACTCTTTCAATACAACCTGGAGCTTGTGAACAAAATCCTTTGGTGATTCAGCACCAGCTGCTTCACCATAATTCAGAGCGGCAGAAATGCTTGAACGGGACATTTGATCAATCAATGTCAGTCCAGCTCTGTTCTTTCTTAACGAATCAGTAAGCTCAATTACCATCGAAGCAAATTGAATGAGCCGCTCTTCAAGTTCTTTAGTTGTCATAATTTTTCTTGTTAAATCTCAAATCACAATTCACAAATTACAAATCACAAATCTGCTCACTCTCCGATTACTGATCACCGATTACAGATCACCCTTTTCAGCCCAAGATATTTTTATTTGTTTTTATTAATTTTTATTCTTATCTTTGTGTTAATCCACTTATGTGGAGGTGGAGGGTTGTACAGGCCCTTGCCCCGGAAACGGGGTTTTTTTATGGGAGTTTTTTTGCCCCATAGGATCGTATTTCACCATTATATCTGAAAAACTTCTCTTTCTCCAGAATCTCGATTACTTTGTCTCCAAATGTAGATTTTAAATCATACCTGTCAAAAAAATTCTTAAAACACCATCTTCTTGCCGGATGGGCAATAAGATCTGCGACCTGCAGACCGGCAATGTTTGATTGTTTTGATTTTACTTTAAGTTCAAGCGAAGTCAGATGTAACTGTAAATCTTCAGAATTAATATTATGAGTTCCTGATTCCATAATATTTCTGAATGATCTCTTTAGCCTCATGTCTTCTTTCCCGCCACGGGATTCATACATAACATCACCTTTTGATTTCTTAATATTCAGAAATAGTCTGAAGCGTTCTATCAATACTTCCTGGCAATAGTGATACGGATCATAGCGCCATGTTGAGTATTTCTCTGCATGTTCGCGTTTATCAATAATAACAGTAATAACTGAATATTTCCATTGTTTTAACTTCATTAAAAGTTCCATATTAAATTTCCGCTCTGTTTCCGGATTACTCAAAACTGCAAATGGCGGTTTCTTATATAGTATTTCCTTCCTATGAAGTATAATGGGATCATCCGGATGTGATCCAAAATATTTAACTTTTAATGATTCTAATTCAGGAGATAAGACTTCAGAAACATAGTTTAATTCGAAAATTACTCCTGTCAGGCAAAGAAATCTATGATTTTCATCCGCAGAACTATTAAGATCCGGATTGCCTACTTCATCAACATACAAACGATACTTCATAAGCAATTGTTTTTCATGTCTTATTCTCTATTTTTCCAAAATTCCTTTGTTTGTTGATTTATAAGACGTTACAACCGATGTTTTTGTTATACTGTATTTTATAACTGCCTCATTATCAGCAATGCTATTTTCCCCCGAGCTATCATTGTGTCATAATATATGTTCCCGAGATAGTGCCTACGAACAACTTAATCTTATACAAAGATATGAAAATCAATAAAAAAGATAAAATGGTTTAATATTTTGTTTTGTCATAATATATGTTTATATTTACCGCAAAAACATATAATACGACAAAGCCTTATGGACACATTACAAAGCATTGAGAATCATTTTATTGAAAAAATTGTTCTAACCCTCCAAAACCTGTCGCAGTTTTTAAGTGTTTCCGTGCGTACGGTTCAGCGCATGATCAGCCCATTGGACACGATCAGGAGCTACGATCATAACGGGCGTTATTTTTCACTTGAAAAGCTGGCAAGGTTTAATTCCATGGGTATTTGGGAGTATAGCAACATCCATTTTTCGAAATTCGGAACATTGAAAAACACCCTGGTAGCTATCATTAACAACTCAAGCCAGGGTATGGATACCTCGCAGATAAAGGATGTATTGGGTATGGATACCAGGAGCTTCCTTTTTCAATATAAAGATGTCAGTGGTATTAAAAGGGAAAAATTTGGCAGCCATTACGTGTATTTCAGCTCTGAACCGGGGCAGTTTTCGAAGCAATTATCAAACAGGAAACAGGGTTTGGTATCCATGGTACAGGCACCATTGGAGGGTACTGCCGCCATAAGTGTACTTGTGGAAACCATTAAAAATCCGGATTTTACCTTTGAGCAACTCTCAAAGCATTTAAGTAAACAAGGCATAAAGATCAAACCGGGGATCATAGAAGATTTTTTTGTTTTCTATGGCATTGAAAAAAAAACGCCGGATTCAAAGTAGTTTATTTGTTGCGTGATCTCCTGGACAATACGGTAAAAAGCCTGAACCTTACCAATGCATTTGCTTTTGCACCGGTGCTTCATTTTAAAACCAGCAAGGAGTTCTGCCCGCGATGTCACACCAAGCTTAAGGTGCATCATACCGACACCAGGAAGATTTACCTGCTGGACATTGGCCAGTGTAAAGCGCATCGCAGCTTTATGTATTGTCCCGACTGTGAATGTGTTTTCCCCAGTGAGGATTTTGAAAAATGGGTACCACCCTATGCCAACGTGGGATACGATGTGATGGTGCTGACAGGCCGGTTGTTATTATGTGAACACCACACGATCAATGAAACGGTTTTGGAATTAAAAAAACGTAATGTCCATATCTCATCTTCCCAGGTGGCTTACCTGGCTCAAAGATTTATCGTTTACCTGTCAATCCTGCACCAACAGTCCACATCACTGCTAAAGATGCACATCATTAGGAAGGGGGGCTATATCCTGCATGTTGACGGCACCTGCGATGGGGATAGTCCCCATTTGATCAGTGCAATTGACGAGGTTAGCAATTTTGTGCTGGCTAACGTGAAAGTTCCTGGTGAAAGCAAAGAGCAAGTTGTCCCGTTTCTTAAAGATATAAAAGAACAATATGGTGATCCGCTCGCCGTGAGCAGTGATATGGGCCGTGGGTTGCTTACCGGCATTGCAGAGGTTTTCCCCAATGTGCCACACTTTATTTGTCATTTTCACTTTTTACGGGACATTGGTAAAGACCTGCTGGAAAAAGAATATGCCCTTATTAGAAATAAGCTCAAAAAACACAAAATATCAGCCAAATTACGCTACCGGATGGGTTATGAGTTTGGAGACAATCCACAAAACATACATGTTGGTGAAATAAATAAAATTGCACAAAGCCTGGAGCCAATTAATACACATGATAATGCAGCCATAAAAAAACTGTGCCACGTTCTGTTGCTTTGGGCCCTGGACGGTAAAAAACACGGCGATGGGATGGGTTTTCCTTTTGACCGACCGCATGCAGAGTTTTACAGGCGCTTGCACCTGTTGTGGAAAAAACTTAACAATCTTCAGAGGAAATGCACTAAAAATAAGCCACTGTTTAAATGTGTTACAAGGATCATAGGCGACCTCTCACCATTGGTTAATGATATGCAATGCATGACTGCATTCCAGGGGCTTACCAAAAAACAAAGCGTATTTGACAATCTGCGACAGGCGCTCTCCATTGCACAGCCCAATACCACCAAAGGGCTCAATGATACGGGTGAAGATATTGCAATGAGCACTATCAAGAAAAGGGTAAATCAATTTAGTGATAACCTGGTTAAAACAAGGGGCTATCATAAAAGCACTGCATATCAGAAATTAACCAGTCAGATTGACAAATACCGGGAAAAGTTGTTCTGTGATCCGGTAAAAATATCCACTCCCAAGGGTGATTCTTTTATTCAGCCGCAGAGAACAAATAACATTCTGGAACATTTCTTCAGAGGCATGCGGCGGTCATACCGCAGAGCAACAGGTAACAACTCAATGTGCAAAAAACTGCAATCCATCATCGCAGACACTCCCTTGGTGAAAAACCTGGATAATCCAGAGTATATGGATGTTATTTTGGATGGCAAAAAGTCTTTGGAAGATGCATTTGCAGAAATAAGCCAGCAGAAAGTCATGAGAAAAATGCAGGATGCCAAAAAGGATGAAACCAAAATACCACGTAACGTTTTATTTTTGATCAGGCAAAAAGAGACAATGCAAAATTTGCTATATTTGATAGCGAGTTAACAAATCCAAAGGGATTTTGGAAAAATAGTTTTAATTGTAATTAAAATAGTTAGTTATGAACATGAATTTTTCTCATAATCGAACAGGCAGGTTTATTCCCGTATCTGTTTTAACAATTATTTTCATGTCAATCCTCGCTGATTGCACGGCCCAGTACAGACCCTACCTGTTTTTCCGTGAAGACTGGAAGGAAATACCCGCGGCTATCCCTGTAACACAGGATCATGTTGCAAGCAAGGATCTTATTCTCGGGCTGTATGGTCCGGGTGCCGACAGCATTAAGAAAAGCAATCATGATGCCCCTGTTGATGATCCTTACTATATATGGTCGGGACTTTGTGTTGGAAACTGGGCAGTAACATTAAAGAATCCAAAATCGTATGTTGATCTTACAGGTTATGCAAAAATAGTATGGAGATCAAAACAGAGCGGTTTAAGATGCCTCTACCCTTTGCTGAAACTGGCCGACGGTACATGGCTTGTTGGAACTCAGGGTGATTGTGTCTCCAGGGACTGGCGTGTTACCGAGTTTAATGTAATGGATTTAAACTGGTATACTCTTAATATAAAGTCAGTTGCCGAGATGAAACCTGTCAGGGATCCTGATCTTTCGCGTGTCGATGAAATAGGGTTTACTGACCTTATGCCGGGAGGAGCCAGTGACGCCTGCTCACGACTCGACTGGATTGAGGTTTACGGGAAAGCGGTTCCTCGTTGAAGCGGTCATGCCTTAAGCATGAGATCAGGTACATCAGACTAAAATTATGACACGGAAAAAACTTCAAAGGTTACTTGATGACATAAAGTCTGTAAAGGTTGCTATTGTTGGTGACTTCTGCCTTGATGCCTATTGGTTCATTGATGAATCGATGAGTGAAATATCGGTTGAGACCAACCAGCCTACACGCCCTGTCGCGCAGCAAAGATATACCCCTGGCGGAGCCGGAAATGTTGCAAACAACCTTGCAGCAATTGGTGTAAAGGAGGTCATGGCTTTTGGTGTTATTGGCAATGACCCTTTTGGTACTGCTATGGATGGGATTTTGAAAGAGTCAGGGATAAACACTGATAACCTTCTTGTTCAATCAGACAATTGGGCCACTCATACATATGCCAAACCTTATATTGAGGGCAATGAACTGAACAGAGTCGATTTCGGGAACTTTAACCGGCTGGCAAAAGAAACAGCTGACGACTTAATTGCGCGACTCATTAATTCAGTTGGTGATGTTGACATCATCATTATTAATCAGCAGGTGCCTTCCGGTATTCATACAGAATACTTTAAGAAAAGAGTTGTGGAGGTGATCCTTAAATATCCCGAAAAAATTTTCATTGCCGACAGCCGTAATTTCAATGATTTTTTCACGGGATCTCTCCGTAAAATGAATGATACGGAAGCTTTAAGACTTTGCGGTAAGATCAGGAAACCGGATGAACTGATTCCCATAGATGAATTGAAACAATCTGCAGATGAACTGTTTGGTCGTTATCAGAAACCTCTTTTTATTACAAGAGGAGCCAGAGGATCTGTAACAGTTGATTCGCAAGGTATCACTGAGATACCTGGTCTGTTAATCATGTCAAATGTCGACACAGTAGGAGCAGGCGACAGTTATCTTGCAGGAGCAGCATCAGCGTTGGCAGCAGGGTATGATATGGCTGACGCGGCAACTATTGGCACATTCGTGGCAGGGGT